>NZ_JAVRBU020000011.1:2959-320975 GCF_034531135.2 Nostoc sp. CmiVER01 | reverse complement strand
AATACTCTGGTGCAATAGCGAAGATACTGTACAAAAACGCCAATAGTGAGCAAATCAAAAGCTTGGCAAAGATAGAAAAGGTCATAGCTTATATTCTGTTTTTTTGTTATTAAATCTAAGTCTTCCATTATTTGTGACTCAACCCGTAACAAAGCATCTTTAAAGGAATTTGATTTTTTCTTAGTTGTAGGTGCTTTGTAGATACCATCAGTTTGAGATTTGCTCGTTAGTTCAAGAATAACAGAGACTACCAATCTATAAAAAAACTTATTATCTGGAGTAATTTCTAATCCTTTGAGTCTTGCATTCACAAGGACTCTAAGTTCGGTTTCTGGAATTAGTTTCTTCAGAAACGTTAAAGCATCAACTGAATAGATATCTTCTAATTCTCCTTTATATGGAGAAAGTTGATGTAAAGTAGAGAAAACTTCATCAGGGTTAATAGCGCCAAGCGCAGCTTGACACTTTGCTGTTGCAAGATCAGCAAAGTAAGGATTAGCTTCACAGGTAATGCAACTGAAACCATCAAGTAAACTCTGGACTGGTGTAGTTCCTAAGCCACCGAAAGGATCTAAAATTATATCTCCCGAAGATAAACCAGCTTCTCGGATACATACTGAGACAAACTCAGGTGAATATCCAGCTATAAAATTTACCCACCTGTGAATAGGATGAAGTGAGCTTGTAAGATTTGTTGGTGCAAGAGCCGGATGGATAGAATCAGTAAAAAGAGAAAGCTGCATTAGGTGGTTTTAATTTTCGGAATTTAGATTTATTAATCATTTGGCAAATAACCCTGACAGCGTAACATAATTTGTTGATTTTCTGGCGATCGCACTAAGTCTGAGCCGCATAACAGTACAGTTGAGCGGTTGCAAGTAACAGTATTGCTGATTTTAGTCTGGGAAAGCTAAACCAGTCATTGGGTCACGAATATACAACCCTAGTGTGAGACTACGAATCGCTTCATCCCAAACGGGTATTAATTGTTCTGCTTGATCTGCCCAATAATCGAATGTAATTAAACACTGAATATTCGACCCCAAAGCAATGCAAGTCCGCGAAAAAGCTTCCCGTGGTTCTTCCTGAGTGTCAATGAACTTCATCTCTGTCCAGACAATTTTGGCGGTTTGGCGCTTGACGGTAATAATTTCTCCCTTAGCAATGATGTTGCGGCTGTCGTTTTCCAGAACTTTCTTCAAGGTAGATTTTAGGGGAAACTTGCTCCAATCGTTGGGTGGCAGAGGATTAAAAGATACTTCTAGACAACAATCATCGTTAGGGGGTTTTTTATCAAGGAACTTGAAAGATTTTTCTTGTGGCTCAAAAACCCAATCTTGGGGAACATTGAAGCGAACAGCTCCACGATTCGCAACAAATATTTTATAGCCTGATGGAGATTCCCAATGATGGTCAGGCTTTAGTTCAAGGGTTTCTTTAATCCACTGGAGATTGCTTTTTTTACGCTTTGCCATAGTATTTCTGCCAATCTGCTGAAGAGGGCGTAGGCGTTAGCCCGTCGTAGATATCGCCTAATTTGGGTCGTAAACAATCATCAACTTTGTTAATGTTATCAAATTGCTAGTATTTAGTAGCGCTCTTTTATTACCTTTATCAAATAAAAATTAAAAATCTTGATTTTTATTCATCGGGTTGATGAATCTATAGATAAG
Source organism: Nostoc sp. CmiVER01 (assembly GCF_034531135.2). Taxonomy (NCBI): domain Bacteria; kingdom Bacillati; phylum Cyanobacteriota; class Cyanophyceae; order Nostocales; family Nostocaceae; genus Nostoc; species Nostoc sp. CmiVER01. The sequence goes on along the minus strand of NZ_JAVRBU020000011.1, from coordinate 319,302 downwards.
TTAGAAAGCCGTAGTCAACCCAGCAAGCTAAGGTTATCCTCCAGTTTTTGACTGGCGTCGAAGGTTTGGACAACCCTCAAGAAGCGGAGGATTTCAGTCAGGATGTTTTTTGAACTAGTAAGCGATCGCTAATAACCTATGTAGTAATTTTGACGGTAAAACTCAACCTTATGATTAAATTTTCAGCTTTCAGCATTAAAATCTTAGCAGCAGTGTTCATGGTTATGGATCATGTGTGCTATTTGTTAATGCCAGACTTTTTAATATTGCACTTTATTGGGCGATTGAGCTTTCCCCTCTTTGCATGGCTTCTGGCTACAGGCGAAAAACACACCCAAAATGTGTACCGTTATGGAAGCAGGCTATTAATTACAGCAATTATATCTCAGCCAATCTATATTGTTGTTTTCCAAAAGTTCTCATTTAATATTCTCTTCACGCTTCTTCTTGGACTTGTAATGTTGCGCTTAGTAAGGTTTTGTCCACAATTATGGCAGCAATTAATAATTATTGGATTGTGTGCAGTAGTTTCTGAGGTTTTGAAATTTGAGTATGGAGGATATGGGATTGCAGTAATTTTATTGATGTCTTTAATAGACAAACTCAATCCCAGAGTATGGTTGCTCTACTGGTGCAGCTTACACTTAATTATAGTAATTCTATCTATAAATTATATATTTCAAATTTGGGCAATTTTTGCAGGATTCATTGTTTTTCAATTCAAGGGGATACAAGGTTCACGGGCTAGATGGTTTTATTTGTTCTACCCGACTCATATAATAATTTTAGGTGTAATCAATTATTTAATACAGTCCAGGTAGGATTGAGCAATTGACCTACACATAATCTCCAGAGAATTGGCTTCACCGATTGATGCAAAGTCATCCCCTAACTAAATGGCGATCGCAAAAAAATTTGTAACTTGCATTTTACTAATAAATGAACCAAGGGTTTACATTAGACAAACTTCACTTTATTTAGCCCAACCTACGGCTAAACATAAATCTACTCCAACACATACAGTAATTAAAATAACTAATTTAAGCAATTACCAAATTCTATTTTTATTGCCGAAAAAGCTCAAAAAATAGATATATTTATCTATAAAGATAGATGCTATCTAATTATATATCTTCCTTTCGAAGGATATACTTTTGAAAAAATTACCTTTGTTAGACCATAAATTGAAAAAAACAGTAGATATACATTTCATTCAATGATATTCATCAGATAAATCTCTTATAAATCTTAGTCTTTTGTTAATGTTTACCAGCTATGATGCCAGAGTAGTGAATAATAATTGGAATTTGAATATCTAGGGATAATTGTGTCATCCAGGAAAAATGCCCTAGATTTATCCCTCAAACTGCAAAATGTAGCCGAAAACAACTACTTAATAGATAAATATTTGAGGTAACAAGCATGAGTTATACTATCGAATCTGCACGGAATATTTTTTCTAGCACTCAAGTGGCAGATGCTGTTCCAGCCACTACGGCAATGTTTGCTAAACTCAACGTTGACGATCAATTGGCATTTCTCTGGTATGCCTACGCTGAACTAGGTCGTACAATTACTCCAGCTGCTCCTGGAAAAGCCAATCTCCAATTAATGGAAGGTATATTCAACGAAATTAAGCAGATGTCTCATGAACAACAAACACAGTTAATGAGAGATTTAGCAAGTAATGCTGATACTCCTATCAGCCGTTCTTATGCATACTTTGGTGTCAATGCCAAATTGGGATTCTGGTGGCAGTTAGGAGAGTGGATGAAACAGGGTATAGTCGCTCCTATGCCAGCTGGCTATCAAATGTCAACCCAAGTTAAAGCAGTGCTAGAAGCTGTTCAAAAAATCGATTCGAGTCAGCAAATTACTGTACTACGCAATACTGTAGTAAATATGGGGTTTGATCCGTCTCTGGCTGATAATAAACAGGCAGAAGTCATAAACTTTAAGTTCCCACGTTCATCTCTAAGTCCCCAATTTACTATTGAGGGAGTTACAGAACCCACAGTGCTGAAATACATTGAAGCCATGAATGCAGATAACTTTGAAGCTGCTGTTGCTTTATTTGCTAACAATGGTGCGTTGCAACCACCTTTCCAAAAACCAATTGTTGGCCGAGAAGCTATCACTGCTTACCTAAGAGATGAGGGACAAGGGTTAGTGATGAAGCCAACCAAAGGCGTTTCGGAAACGATAGAAGATGGTTACACACAGCACAAAATTACTGGTACAGTCGAAACTCCTTGGTTCGGAGGTAATGTTGGGATGAACATTGCTTGGCGATTTTTACTCGATCCTCAAGGTCAAATTTACTTTGTGGCTATTGACTTACTTGCTTCTCCCAAAGAACTGCTTAACCTAACTCGCAAGTAAAATTTCTTTGTCTTAATCCAAAAGCAATTGTATTTGTTTAAGATGATGTTTTAAAAGATTTTTCGCTCTCATAATTAGCAAATTATTGCATATTAGTACATAGCTAAAAAATTAATTTGGCGTTGTACTTAGCCCAGACAATACTTGTCGGTTAAGGGGAAAAAAAGAATGGGAAAGGGAAAAGAAAAAATCTTTAACCTTTACCCAAAACCCAATTCCGAGTTGAAAATGCACAAAGCGTGCAGTATTATTTAGCCCAGGCAGAACTGCGAAATTATACCTTTCGGGTCTTTTAAAACATCTTCTAAATTTCATAGCACTTATCAAATAAAATCTCAATAAAAGCTCGGTTCTAAGTGAACCGAGCTTTGGTCAAATGTAGGCAAATTAGTATAAGTTGGCTGTTCACTCAAATCAATGTTAACCACGCCTCAGCATTACTGATCCAAAAAAGTGTTATACTGCCGCGTTATTATCTATCAATTTTGATTGCAGCACTGTCGATTTGCATAGTTGATGACATAGCTTATTGTCCTTCACTAAACTTGATTTGAGAAGTATTGAGTAGTTCTATAGCTGAGTATTCTCAACAAAATATATATTGCAACAGTCGCCATACGAAGTTTTTCCCAGCAATAATTCAATCGTGGTCTCAAGCTACATTAAAGACTTATACTTACTTAGCATTTCTCTTTAGTTAGCAAAATGAGCTTTTACTTTCTCAAAATGCCTTATGACTTATTCATTTAGGTATTTGTCACACACAAAATGAGCTTTTACTTTCTCAAAATGGCTTATGACTTATTTATTTTTGCGTTTTCTACAAGTAAAATAAACTTTTACTTAGTCAAAATGCTTTATGACTTATTCATTTAGGTATTTTCTGCAAGTAAAATAAGCTTTTACTTTCTCATTATGGTGTTTTCCGCAAGTAAAAGAAGCTCTTACTTTCTCAAACCCCAGTTTACTTTCTTATTTCAGTAGTTCGCGCATTCATGACAAAGATCGCTATGTAGCAAAAACTATTGCAGATTTGCCGGAATTCTCTCAAGCTGATCTATAGGTCAGTTATTTAAGGTAAAGAATATTAACCATACTAGATTCCAAGGTGTAGATTATGGCTCGTAGAAAAAGAACTTCCGTAGTGTTAGAAAAAGCAGTGCGCCGTGCCGCTAGCATAAACTCAATTGATCCGAGGTTAGATTTAGGCAATGGACTTACCTTACCTACTTTTTCAACCCTGATCGAGAAGATGCGATCTAAAGAAAATGCTTACAATAGTGCCCTTTCTAGCTTGGATAAGTTGTATCAGGAAATGCTGGAAACAGAAAGCGAGTTGGGAGATATGACAGAATACATGCTGATGGCAGTTGGGACTCGATATGGCAAAAACAGTGTAGAGTATGGCATGGCGGGAGGAGTTCCTAAAAACCAGCGTCGTAAGGGACTGCGAGGCCAATCGCAAACTCCTAACGCGGAGCAACCGTCATTTGTTGCTAGTGTGGAAGGCAAGAATGGAAAAACAACTGTAGCGACAAGTTAAGATGTGCCGTAGTACTGAAAATTTTGTCAAACCTAAATAATTGCGACGCCGATAGCGTAGCGTTAGCGACGCAGGAGCGTCATAGCTCGTTGTAGACATCGCTGTTTTATCAAAATATTTATCCGTTAGTATTCGCTAAAGCGCAATGCACCCTACAGCTTGACAAAAAAATCTAAACAAAGGTGAGTATGTGGGCATCTTGGGAACTATAGAAGTAAATCAGATTAAACTCAACTTCTAGTTGCCAATGAAATCTCACTATTCTAGCAAAGGTAAAGCGTTTCCATTACAGATTGTTCTTGTTGTTCCCTTCCTTATTCAGATTTTTGCAGCAGTAAGTTTAGTAGGTTATTTGTCCTTTAAAAATGGACAAAGAGCAGTTAACCACTTGGCAGAGCAGTTGATAGATCGTACTAGCGAGGTAGTGGATGAGCATTTAAAGTCTCATCTTTCCATTCCGCAAACCCTTAATCAGATCAATGCAGATGCTATCCATAGGGGAATATTAGATATACGCGATCGCAAAACCCTTGGCAAGTATTTCTGGGATCAGATCCGCCTGTATGACCTGACTTATATTGGCATGGGACTAACTACGGGTGAGGGATTAGGTGCTGCTCGTTATGATGGCAAGACAATTACCATTGATGATTGGACTGCCAAGCCTCCAAATAATACTTACACCTACGCTACCGATAATCAAGGTAATCGAACTCAGGTCAATGCTAGGTGGGATTGGGAAAATTCTAAGGAATCTTGGTATACCCAACCCATCGCCGCAGGTAAACCTATTTGGGCAAAGATTTATACTGCAAATTTCCCAACAGGCCCCTACATTGCTGCCTCTGCTAGTCGTCCCATCTATGATTCGCAAAATCGCTTGCTGGGAATGATTGCTACGGATATTCATCTGTTGAAACTCAGCGATTTTTTACGCAGTTTAGATGTTAGTAAGTCTGGACAAGTATTCCTTTTAGAGCGCGATGGCACATTAGTTGCCAGTTCTGGTACAGAGAAACCATTTACCCTCGTTAATCAAAAAGTGCAGAGATTGCGGGCGATTAACAGCCCCAATCCAATGATACAGAACATCGCCAGACACCTCCAAACCTTCAACGGGTTTAAGTCCATCACTAAAGACACAGATTTTCAGCTTGAGGTGCAAGGAAAACGGCATTTTGTCGATGTTGCACCTTGGCGTGACAAGTTTGGCTTGGATTGGCTGGTAGTCGTTAGTGTGCCAGAAAACGCATTTATGGCGCAAATTAATGCCAACACGCAAACCACGATCGCCCTTTGTTTTGGCGCATTGGTTATTGCCTCAATGATGGGTGTGTTCACCTCTCATTGGATTGTACGCCCGATTCTGCGCCTGAGTTGGGCAAGTGAGGCAATGGCATCTGGCAATTTAGATCAGACAGTAGAAACTAGCAACATTCAAGAACTTAATATCTTGTCTAACTCTTTCAACTACATGGCACGGCAATTACACGAATCGTTTACTGCCCTAGAGAAAAATAAGGAAGAACTAGAAGATCGGGTAGAAGAACGTACTATTGAACTCAAAAATGCATTAAGGGAATTGCAGCGCACTCAATCTCAAGTGATTCAAAGTGAAAAGATGTCTAGTCTCGGACAACTAGTTGCTGGAGTTGCACACGAAATTAATAACCCAGTCAACTTTATTCATGGCAACCTTATCCATGTGCAGGAATATACTCAGGATTTATTAGCACTTGTGCAGTTGTATCAGCAATATGATTCTAATCCTGCTTCTGAAATTCAAATTGCTATTGAAGATATGGATCTGGAGTTTTTGCAGTCAGACTTGCCAAAAATGTTGTCTTCTATGAAAGTGGGTACTGAGCGGATTCGCCAAATTGTACTGTCACTGCGGAATTTCTCTCGCACCGATGAAGCAGAATTTAAAAGGGTCGATATTCATGAGGGCATCGACAGTACCTTGATGATTTTGCAACACCGTCTCAAAGCTAAACCAGAACAACCTGAAATTGAAGTGATCAAAGACTATGGCAATGTACCTTTAATAGAATGCTATGCCGGACAACTCAATCAGGTGTTCATGAATATTTTAGTAAATGCGATTGATGCTTTAGAAGAAAGCAATGTCAAGCGTACTTATCAAGAGATTGAAGACAATCCTAGTCAAATTAGGATTCGCACATCGGTAGTTAACTTAACCTGGGTAGAAGTAGCGATCGCTGATAACGGAGTCGGTATTTCCAAAGAATTTCAGCAACGAATATTCGATCCCTTTTTCACTACCAAACCCATTGGCAAAGGAACTGGAATGGGTATGTCTATCAGCTACCAAATTATTACAGAAAAACATGGCGGCAAACTGGAGTGCTTTTCAAATCCTGGAGAAGGAACCGAGTTTATCATTCAAGTTCCTCTCCAGCTAAAAGTTCATGGAGTAGTTTAACTTAATACTAATTTGGAATTGCCAAATTATCTAGCTATTATTACGGTAGTCAATCAAGTTTAAGTATTTTATTATACGTATATTAAGAAATTAAAAATCAGTAGTTATATTTGTTCAGGAACCTATGCAGATAAATCAGGTGATCGAAACCTACGATCAAGGCGCAGTGGATTATGACGCAATTATGAAGCGTTACTGGCACATTGAACGCGAACCTCTAATTGCTTCTTTGCAGCTTAAGCCAGGACAAACCGTACTAGATGCTGCGGTAGGAACAGGTCTTAATCTTTCAGCCTACCCTGAAGGTGTGCATGTCGTCGGTGTTGATCTTTCCGAGAAGATGATGGATGAAGCACGTAAAAAGCGCATATCCGCAAACATCACCTTTAAGGTATCGGATATGTGCAATCTTGATTTTCCTGATAATAGCTTTGATGCAGCAGCGTCAGGATTTACTTTCTGTGTCGTTAACGATCCAGTTCTTGCTCTTAAGGAAATTCTACGAGTTACCAAGCCTGGTGCATTTATTGCCATTCTCGATTACTGCAAATCGCAAGATCCAGAGTTTCAGAAATGGCAAGAATTAATATTTGATGCTAGTTCACAGTTAGGCTTCCCGACTGGCAAAATCAAGTGGAATGCATTGATGGACTATGACGAGTTAATTTATCACAGCAAGCTGACTATTGAAGTACTTGCGGATAATCGCATAGAAAATCCAAACCCGTTTTTATGCGGTTGTCAATTGCTGCTGAAAAATTCAAAAGCTTAAAAGCAATAGGATCGCACTTATTGAACAAGAGTGCGATCGCAGTTTCACAAGTGATTCTGAAACAGTTCTAAAACATGTTGCCAAGCATCAGGAGCAGCTTCGGGATTGTAACTTGGGTGTTGTTCTATAAATGGGTACTTGTCTTTAAAGAATCCGGCAAAAAATCCGTGTCCTGCATCGTATCGAAATACACGATGATTGATATTCTGTTTATTTAATTCTGCCTCAATTTGCTCGTTTTCCTCTTGCGAAACTAATGCATCTCTTGTACCAAAAAATGCATAAATAGTACCTTTAATTTCCAAGGTGCGATTAATAGTTGGAGTCTCTTCACCATAACTGGAAGTAGTAATCCCACCACCGTAGAATGAAGCTGTTGCTTTGATATCGGGTAAAGTTGCAGCCATATAAGCAACATGACCGCCAAAACAGAAACCAATGACGCCAATTGCATTATTTTTTACATTGGGTAAAGTTTTGAGGTAGGTAATGGTAGCTTGAATATCGCTAAATATCTCTTGATATTTTACTTGTTGATAATATTCCAAGCCCAGGCGATAGGCTTCTGGGCTAAACCCAACATCTTCAGCGCTAAAATCAGCCTCAAAACCGGGAGCAATACGTTGATACATTGTCGGAGCTATTGCCACGTATCCTTGTTTGGCAATTAATTCTGTAATATCTCGAATATTACTATTGATTCCAAAAATTTCTGGAAAGACTATAATCGCGCCAAAAGTCCCGTTTTGTGCTGGTTGAGCTAAGTAAGCATCGATTTCTAAGTCATCGTTGGGTACTTTGACATAGGAGGTGTTAATTTCGATGTTTGTTGTTTCTAGCATCTTTGTTTCGGCTGATTTTATACCAACTTATTTATTTTGACTGGTTTTCGACACAGACGGGTACAAACATCAGAAGTATTGCTCTCCTCACCTCAACCATGACTTTACAGCTATGAACAGATCAGATGAATTTCTAACTTTAGAATAGATACCATCTCAAACTTCTGGATGATACTAAGGGTTTTTGATTTGTGCGACCTTACATAAGGTAAGCATAAAGACTCAAAATTAATAACTAGAAGAAAAAACAATGCCAGATCAAAGTTTTAGAACAGATATTCCAGAAGTTGATCCAACAGAGATTGAAGATACTCGAACTGCGATCGCTGACGAACATCGCTCATTTTTAGAAAAAGTCCAGGTTAAAGCCGGATTTGCAGATCCCTATGATGCAAGAGACTTTACCGAAGTTGTGTTTCGCGTTATGCGCGACTTAATGACAACAGAAGCTAGCGATCGCGTAGAAGCAGAACTGCATACAGAGGCTGTGCCTACTGATGAAAAAGCACTCCAGTTTGAAGTGTCTGATCTCTGGAGAGATAGCAATCCACTTGTGAGATTTTTGAGCCGGGTTCGTCCACCTTGGCAAGGCCCAGGCATCTTCAAGATCGATTCTGATCGCTTCCTCTTCCGAGTTGCTAATGAAAGTGGAATGCCGCGATCAGTCGAGCGAGAGCAAGCGGTTAAAGCAGTGTTTTCTGCCACCAAAGACGAACTTTCCGAAGAACGGATTCAGGAAATTGCTAGCTGGCTACCTGATTATGTACGTCAGCTTTGGGAACAAGCTTAATTAGAAAGGTGAAAAAGTCAAGTCTGTTTGCGAGGAGCGATCGCAAACAGGCTTTTTAAATAGGTTTAGCCTACAGCAAACTCTGTATACTGCCGTACATGAGGTGCATGATATGCTATCACAATATCTTGCTTAGGCACTCCCTCGCTCACAAGTTGATCTGCGAGTGCATCCTCTGTTCCATCATGCTGCACCCAAATTTTTCCATCTTTAATATCTACATGCAGCACACAGCCGTAAATTCGGGTACTACTATCCTTCCATCCCACATGCACAAGCTGATAGTGGTCTTTTGTAGTATCAAAAATGGTTTGACTTTCTATTGGATCACTCTCAGAACGCAACTTTCCTCGCGCCGTCAATAATTTCTGAATTAGTTCACGATACAAATTTAGCTTATCCATTCTGCAATCTCCTGTTTTTCTGTGTCATACACCAAAAGGGGAATTTTGTTACGGACAATGACCGTTTGAATAAATGGATATCTGAAAAATCGCTTATAAACGTCGAGCGGAACTGCCAAATATAACCTCCGCTCTGGATCGTCATCTTCCAAAGCAATGCGGTAGTTAATAAATTGTCCAATTGCAGTATGAAACTCAGAAATTGTTGAGGCTGCTAAAAATGTTTTGATTTCAACTGCAATCTTTTCTTCATCCTTTGTCGCTGCTAGCAACAGTTCCGCACCTAAATCGATATAAAAATCAACAAAACCCAAATCAATGTGGTATGGATCGTGAGTAATTATCCACCCTTCCTTTTCAAGGGCAGTTCTAACCAGTTCATGAAACCTATCTCTTGCAGACATCGTAGATAGCTAACCAGAAAGATAAAGTCTTTGCCTAAATTCTATCGTTGATCTCACTCAAGCAGCATTAGGTGTAAATTCGTCTTTGCAGAATTTGAAGGCGATCGCGCAGCATCTCGTAGAAAAGAGAAGATATCCCCTCACAATCAAATTTGTGACAAAATAATATTGTTGTTTGATAGCCAATGCGATCGCTTACGACCTATGATTTCTACCATCTCGCGCCGCTACAGCTTGGATGAATATCGTGCGATCGAAGAAAAAGCCGAAGGACGCAGCGAATACCGAGATGGAGAAATTGTACCCATGCCTGGAGGAACCCTTAAACACAGCCGCATTGGTCGGAACATTCTGACCTACTTTAGTACTGTGATGCGTGATACTCAATTCGAGCCAATTAACAGCGATTTACGGCTGTGGATTCCCGAACATCGACGCGGAGTATACCCAGATGTAATGGTTTTTGACGGTGAACCGCAATTAAATGCTGAACGTTTAGATGAAGTCTTAAATCCCACGCTGATTGTTGAAGTTCTATCTCCTTCCACCGCAGATTACGATCGCCAAAGTAAATTTCGGATGTACCGATCAATTCCGAGTTTTAGCGAATATTTATTAGTCGAGCAAGATGAACCTTTTGTGGAACGCTACAGTAAACAAGCTGAAGGTTGGTTGCTTAGTGATTTTAGCAGCTTAGAGGTATCTATTTCTTTAAATTCAGTTGCGATCGCATTATCGATGGCAGAAATTTATCGCGGCGTTGTTTTTGAGTAAATCAACTTTGTGAAGATGTATGCTTTGGGAGGGGTGCGATCGCCTGCTGATACGATAAAGGTGCATTGCGATTTGCGGCAACGCACGCTACACTACGGATGCGATCGCATTATAGTAGGATAGGCAACTAAATTGCTTGTGTAGACAAACTTATAAATAAAGACTTGATATGCAATCCTTTCAGATAATAGAATAGCTTGAGACTTTACGTGAAGTTTTACAAAGTGCAGACAACAAGGTATTTATGGATTGTTTAGCTATGTTAGACAATTGCAGAATTATAATGAATAATTCAATGGTCAATCTCTTAGATACTAAAATAGATGCAAACGCTAATAGTCAAAATTTAACTAATTATAGAAATCAGATAAATACTTGCAAATCAGATATAAAAGCCTTAATACAACCTAAGTTATTTTTTCTCTCCATCGGTAGGTTAAAAACAGTTTTTAGTTTTTTACAACAAAATTTAAATCAAGAAAACGTTTTTATTAATAATATTAATTCTCAAATTACAGAATTTGAAGATGTATACCAGAAATTTATTCAAGATTACTCATATTCTTCAACTGTGGAATTAGTTAACTCAGGAACAAATATGTTCCACTCATTAAAAAGTATTGAAGATGTAACTAATTTGATTGAAATAAATCTTAAAAATAATTATGAACACGATAGTTCTTTAGGTTGCTTTTCACTTTTATTGCATTCAGAATATACATATAATGATTTTATAACGAAATTAGAAATTCTACAAAAAATTTATTCAGAACTTTGCTTTCTTCTACACATATCTGAAAGTGATTTTCCACTCAGAATTGCGAAAATAGAGTCAGGAAGTTTATTCGTAAAAATATTTGGAGAACCTAAAGTTATACAGATTATTTCCGATTTGATCAAAGATACAATTGGTTTTTTGTATAGAAACACAACTACCGAAGGGAAGATTGAATCAATTCCTCGCAAGACTGAAGCAATAGAATCAATTCTTAAATTGAGGGAAAAATTACAGGAAGCAGGACTTGAAGTAGATGAGCTAAATGAAAGTATTGAAAAGTCAGCTATTCTTATAGCTGAAGACCTCAATGGCTTACTTGTAGGCGAACGTGGAGTTGAACTGAATGGAGAAATACTTCAAGCAGGAAACTATAAAACTCAAAAGCTTTTAGGCACTAGTAAAGGATATCAACTTGAAGGTGGGAAAGATAATTAGTAGGTGCTAGGCTACTTTAATCACTTGCACAATGTACCACATCTATTTTTATGAAAAAATTTAACTCCGGTTATAAACTAACTCTATCTTTAACTTCTCAATCTCCAACCTCAATTTCTCATTCTCCATCCTCAACTTAACATTCTCTTCCTTAATCAACTCAACTTCATTTCTCTTGCTCAAAGCCTGATTAATCGCCAACTTCCGCATATCTAGCGAAAACCAACGCTGATAAGTTTGGGTATGAACTTGCACACTATGCCCCAAATTATCCGCCGCCGCTTTAATTGGTATTCCCAGAATATGCGCCCGAATTGCCCAAGCGTGGCGTAAATCATAAGGTTTAAAATCTAATCCTATCTTGCGAAACCACCAGCTAACTCGCTGTGTTAACGCCGTTATCTCTGCGTGATTGGTGTTATCTTTTTTAGCGATCGCACCCCTTAACATCTCTAAATATTTCGGATTTCTCAAATCAAAATCATCAATCCATTGCATATATAATGGCAATGCTTCTCTCTCACCAGTCTTACAATCTTTATCAACTTTCCATGTCAAATCTGTATTTTCTGCACTCAACCACCAATCAATATCAGGATTAATAAAAAGTTCCCGTGGACGTAAACCAAAAACTGCTAACATTCCATACGTCCAGCGCCAAAGTTGCCAGCTATCTTGAACATTTTGATTTACTTGATTACCTCTGTTATGCAAATAATCTTCAAACTTGAGAATTCCATCAGCTATTTCCGCATCTGTAGGAATGTTGCGGGAACTATTCTCAGGCATCTTTGAATATTTAGATAAATCGATTTCGATTTTAAATGTCATACAAAATGCCGATATAGCTCTAGCTGCATTATATTTAGCCCACTCCTTATCGATTTGTTCAATGGAACTTATCAAATTTTCAGCGATCGCTAAATCTTTAGGATTCGTAAATCGTTTAGTTCGGGAAAAATAATAAAAAAAAGTATGTTGACTTTTAGTAGTTCGTTTATGAGTCTTAAAATACTCTTCTTCAAATTGTTCGAGTAATTCTCCTATAGTTTTAAATTCTTTTTTAATCGACTCATTACCTAAATATTTATCATTCCACTCAAAAGTTTTACGAGCGATTAACTTCCCTAATTCGTATGCTTCTTCCTCAGCCGTCTTGAGTCCATCCAAGTTAGCGGGAATATTCAAACTGAGATTGTATTGCTTTCTCCCAGTACCGTTGCTGTCCTTGTCTCCCGGTTTAATTGGCAACGTCGCCCGTAATTGCAGACTTCCATTCGATTCTCTAATTGTCACCTTTGCCTTTGCAGACTTCAAACGCAGATTAACTTTCTCTAATTCTAGTAGTACTTTCGTTCTCATGTGTTCTTTTTGCTGCTGTGCTTGCAGAGATGAGCAAAAAAACAGGCGATTTTTTAATCGCCTTGGTTCAGGACAACATTTAGATGATGCGTGAGTTCTGAACCTAGTTATGCTGTATTTTTAGCCTATATTTAGCCTAAAAATAAATGTGTTATCAGCGAACAATGTTTATCGCTGACACTGTTTATTGCAAACATTAGGCTGTTGAAAAAAATTAAACCACAAAAAGGATTACTCCGGCCCTTATCACGGTTATGACGGCTTCGCCATCTTCGCACGCGATATGGACTTGGCACTCAACAGCCCAACCTGGGGATTAATTGGCGCTCCTTGGAATGAAGCAGCTAAGGCTAAGAAGGCTGAAGCTAAGGCTAAGGCTGCCGTTTAGGGAAATGGGAGAGAGAGATAAGTAAGGATAACCTGGGGCTAAAACCCCAGGTGGGAGTTGGGAATCCAAAATTCAAAATTGAAAGATTAAAAATTTATTTTGATTTTTGCATTTTGAATTTTGAATCATATTCCCACTCCGCCTTAAATCTTCATTTCTCGATTAGTAAAGAATTCAGTAAGCTTGGAGATCCGAAAATGCCTCAGAATCCAGAAAAAATTCAAGATCACGTCGAGTTATTCCACCAGCCTGAGTACCAACAGCTATTTGAAAACAAAAAGCAGTTTGAAAACGGTCACGAAGCCGAAGAAGTACAACGGGTTGCAGAGTGGACAAAGGGTTGGGATTATCGTGAAAAGAACTTCGCTCGTGAAGCTTTAACCGTTAACCCTGCTAAAGGTTGTCAACCACTAGGAGCAATCTTTGCTGCTGTTGGTTTTGAAGGTACTCTACCTTTCGTTCAAGGTTCTCAAGGTTGCGTTGCTTACTTCCGCACCCACTTAACCCGTCACTACAAAGAACCATTCTCTGGTGTATCTTCTTCAATGACTGAAGATGCAGCCGTGTTTGGTGGTCTGCAAAACATGATCGACGGCTTGGCGAACTCTTACCAACTGTACAAGCCCAAGATGATCGCTGTCTGCACCACCTGTATGGCAGAAGTAATCGGTGATGACTTACAAGCTTTCATCAACAACGCTAAGAGTGCAGGTTCAGTTCCTCAAGATTTTCCAGTACCCTACGCTCATACCCCTAGCTTTGTCGGTTCCCACATCACTGGTTACGACAACATGATGAAGGGAATTCTTTCTAACTTGACCGCAGGTCATAAGAAAGAAACCAGCAATGGTAAAATCAACTTCATCCCAGGTTTTGACACCTACGTAGGCAACAACCGCGAAATCAAGCGGATTGCTTCTTTGTTCGGCTTTGACTACACAATTTTAGCCGACAATAGCGACTACTTGGATTCACCAAACACAGGTGAATTCGATATGTACCCAGGTGGTACAAAGTTAGAAGATGCAGCAGATTCAATCAATGCGAAAGCTACGATCGCTCTGCAAGCACACTCTACACCCAAAACCCGCGAGTACATCGAAAAAGAATGGAAGCAACCAACCTCAGTTTCCCGTCCTTGGGGCATTAAGGGTACTGATGAGTTCTTGATGAAACTCAGCGAATTGAGTGGTATCCCCATTCCCGAACAATTGGAAATTGAACGCGGTCAGGCAGTTGATGCCATGACTGATTCCCACTCATGGATTCACGGCAAGCGCTTCGCTATCTACGGCGAACCAGATTTAGTATATAGCGTAGTTGGCTTTATGCTAGAAATGGGTGCTGAACCTGTGCATATCTTGGTTCACAACAGCAATGAAGTATTTGAAGCAGAAATGAAAGAACTGCTTGCTTCTAGCCCCTTCGGTCAACATGCAACTGTTTGGCCTGGTAAGGACTTGTGGCACATGCGTTCATTGTTGTTCACAGAACCAGTAGACTTCTTAGTTGGTAACACCTACGGTAAGTACCTGTGGCGCGACACCAAGATTCCCCTTGTGAGAATCGGCTACCCCATCATGGATCGCCACCACTTACACCGTTACTCCACCATTGGTTATCAAGGTGTGATCAACCTCCTCAACTGGACTGTAAACACCCTGTTTGAAGAAATCGATCGCAACACCAACATTCCTTCTAAGACAGATATTTCCTACGACTTGATTCGTTAGAAATTGCGTAGAAACACAACGTGTTAATTAAAGGGTGAAGAAGGGGAATAGGGAGTAGGGAATAGGGAATAGGGAAATATCCAAACCCAATGCCCAATGCCCAATCCCCCATCCCCAACTCCCCTTTTTCTTGATAGCATTTACCCAAGGTATATATAGATGGAAACCATCAATCACACTCACGAACATACTCACACTCATCCTCATCCTAATTACCATCCACCTAACCAGAAAAAACGAGGATGGTTTAACAATCTTCTGAATCCGTTGCGTGGTGTAGTGGATGGAATTCAGGTTAAAAATAATCGCATCGCTCATCTAATTTGCCAAACAATTCCTTGTTGTTGTCCCTTTGAGCGACAAATTAAATTATTTGGGAAGTGTATTGATATTCCACCACTATGTAAACTCAATCCTTTATATGACGAATTTGTAGGATTGCGTTTCCGCGCTCTATCTTACCTGACCGATGTCTGTGGAGAGGATGTCACAAAATACATTTGTTAGTCATTAGTCATTGGTCATTGGTCATTGGTTATTGGTCATTGGTCATTAGTCATTAGTCATTAGTCATTAGTTGTTAGTTATTCAAAGGACAAAGAACAAATGACAAAGAACAAATGACAAAGGACAATTAACAATTAAGAGAAGAGAGATGAAAAGCACCCAAGGTAAAATCAACGAGCTGCTGACTGAGACAGGATGCGAGCATAATCAGCACAAACAAGCAGAAAAGAAAAATAAATCATGCGCTCAACAGGCACAACCTGGCGCGGCTCAAGGGGGCTGTGCCTTTGATGGTGCAATGATTGCTCTAGTGCCGATCGCAGATGCAGCGCATCTAGTCCACGGGCCGATCGCCTGTGCTGGTAATTCCTGGGGTAGTCGTGGTAGTCTGTCGTCTGGCCCGCAACTCTACAAAATGGGCTTTACCACTGACTTGGGTGAAAATGATGTCATCTTCGGTGGCGAAAAGAAACTCTACAAAGCGATTCTGGAACTTCACGAGCGCTACCAACCAGCAGCAGTATTCGTCTATGCCACTTGCGTTACAGCCTTAATTGGCGATGATATGGATGCTGTCTGCAAAGCGGCGGCTGAGAAAATTGGTATTCCTGTTGTTCCCGTCATTGCACCAGGATTCATTGGCAGTAAAAATCTAGGCAACCGTTTTGGCGGTGAATCTTTATTAGAATATGTTGTCGGCACAGCAGAACCGGAACATACAACGCCCTATGATATTAACTTAATCGGTGAATACAACATCGCCGGGGAAATGTGGGGAGTAACACCACTGTTAGAAAAATTAGGCATCCGTATTTTGTCTAAAATTACGGGCGATGCTCGCTACAATGAAATTCGCTACGCCCACCGCGCCAAGCTCAACGTCATGATCTGCTCGCGAGCGCTGCTCAATATGGCGAGAAAGATGGAGGAGCGTTACAACATCCCTTACATTGAAGAGTCTTTCTACGGCATTGATGATATGAATCGCTGTCTGCGAAACATCGCCGCTAAATTAGGTGACGCTGATTTACAGGAGCGGACAGAAAAACTAATTGCAGAAGAAACGGCTGCTTTAGATTTGGCATTGGCTCCTTATCGCGCTCGACTCAAAGGTAAGCGGGTTGTTTTGTATACTGGTGGTGTTAAGAGTTGGTCGATTATTTCGGCTGCTAGAGACTTAGGTATTGAAGTTGTTGCTACCAGTACTCGAAAAAGTACTGAAGAAGATAAAGCCAAAATCAAGAAGTTGATTGGCAACGATGGCATCATGCTAGAGAAAGGCAACGCTCAAGAATTGTTACAACTGGTTAAAAACACCAAAGCAGATATGCTGATTGCTGGTGGACGTAACCAATACACAGCTTTGAAAGCTCGGATTCCTTTCCTTGATATCAACCAAGAACGCCACCATCCTTATGCAGGTTATGTGGGGATGATTGAGATGGCGCGGGAACTGTACGAAGCTTTGTATAGCCCGATTTGGGAACAAATACGCAAACCCGCTCCTTGGGAAGAAGAGGAAGAAGTTTAATGGCGATCGTTACCGCTTCTAACAAAGCACTGACAGTTAATCCCCTCAAGCAAAGTCAAGCTTTGGGCGCAACCTTAGCCTTTTTGGGATTGAAAGGGACAATGCCCTTATTCCACGGTTCTCAAGGTTGTACTGCTTTCGCTAAAGTTGTCCTGGTGCGGCATTTCCGGGAAGCGATTCCCCTAGCTACGACAGCGATGACGGAAGTCACTACTATTTTGGGTGGTGAAGAGAATGTGGAGCAAGCAATTCTGACTCTGGTAGAAAAAGCTAACCCAGAAATTATTGGTTTATGTAGTACTGGGTTAACGGAAACCAGAGGTGATGACATTGAAGGTTTTCTTAAGGAAATCCGCGATCGCCATCCCGAATTAAATGATTTAGCGATCGTTTTTGCACCCACCCCAGATTTTAAAGGTGCGTTGCAAGATGGCTTTGCTGTCGCTGTAGAAAGCATCGTTCAGGAAATTCCTCGCCCAGGTGGACTCAGAACTGAACAAGTCACCATTTTGGCGGGTTCTGCTTTCACACCTGGGGATGTACAGGAAATCAAAGAGATAGTCACATCTTTTGGATTAGTGCCGATCTTTGTACCTGATCTTGGTGCTTCTCTAGATGGACATTTAGAGGATAATTATAGTGCGGTTACAGTCAGTGGGACTACCTTAAAACAGCTACGAGAAGTCGGTAGTTCTGCCTTTACCCTGGCATTGGGTGAAAGTATGCGGGGGGCTGCCAAGATTCTCGAAGAACGCTTTGGCACACCTTACGAAGTGTTTGGCGAACTAACTGGATTAGAACCAGTAGATGAGTTTATTCAAGCATTGGCGATTCTGAGCGGTAATAGCGTACCTGAAAAATACCGCCGCCAACGTCGTCAGTTGCAAGATGCGATGTTGGATACTCACTTTTACTTCGGTGCAAAACGAGTTTCCCTCGCACTAGAACCAGATTTGTTGTGGTCAACCGTGCATTTCCTGCAATCGATGGGAGCACAAATTCATGCGGCGGTGACAACCACGCGATCGCACCTCTTAGAAAAACTCCCGGTTAAAAGTATTACCATCGGCGACTTAGAAGACTTTGAGAGTCTAGCGGGCGGTTCTGATTTGCTGATTGGTAACTCCAATGTGGGTGCGATCGCAAAACGCCTTTCGATTCCTCTTTATCGTTTAGGATTGCCCATTTATGACCGCTTAGGTAATGGTCAATTTACCAAAGTTGGCTATCGAGGCACAATGGAACTTTTATTTGGCATCGGCAACCTGTTTTTAGAGGCAGAAGAAGCGAGAGTTAAACAGTTCCAAGAGTTCGGAACTGTGAGCGCAGAGTTTTGAATTCTTCTTCAAGAATTCAGAAGTCAGAATCCAGAATTCAGAATGCTTTTCAGAAAGAGTAAAACCTGTCACTGATTGTTTGCCCTGAACGTTTTCGTAGGGAAAAACACTAAATATGCAGATTTAGTTCTTATTCCTGAATTCTGAATCCTGACTCCTGAATTCCTTCTTCCCAATTCAAAATTCAAAACTTTAGAGAGGAGAATTACAATGAAAATAGCCTTCACGACGAGTGACCGAGTTCATATTAATGCTCACTTCGGATGGGCAAAAATGATTGATGTTTACGAAATTACCGATGAAGGATACCACTTCGTAGAAACCCTCACCTTTGAAGGCGAACTCAAAGAAGATGGGAATGAAGATAAAATCACCCCAAAACTTGAGGCAATAGGCGACTGTACGATTATTTACGTAACAGCAATTGGTGGTAGTGCCGCCGCTCGGTTAATCAAGAAAGGTGTCACCCCAGTGAAGGCGCGATCGGAAGAAGAAGAAATTAGTGAAGTTCTAAATAAGTTAGTCAAAACCCTCAAAGGTAATCCTCCACCTTGGTTGCGTAAAGCTTTACAGCCAAAAACCACAAACTTTGCTGATGAAATTGAAGACGAAGCAACAGTATGACCGCAAATAATAGTGTTAACGGAACCGCTACAACAGAAGTCTTGAACTCACCTTTTCTTAAGGTATTAATCAAACAAATCCGTGGTCAAGATAGCTATGGAGTTTATCGTACTTGGTCGGATGAGTTGATTCTCAAACCTTTTATTGTTACCAAACAAAAGAAACGGGAAATCTCCGTTGAGGGCGAAGTTGATGCGGTAACTCAAGCCCGGATTATGGCATTTTTTCGAGCTGTAGCGGCTGGAATTGAACAAGAAACAGGTTTGATATCCCAGGTTGTAGTTGATTTGAGCCATGAAGGATTTGGCTGGGCGCTAGTTTTTTCTGGTCGTCTTTTGCTAACTGTGAAAACCCTGCGAGATGCTCATCGCTTTGGCTTTGACTCGCTAGAGAAATTAGCAGAAGAGGGAGAAAACTACGTCAAAAAAGGTCTTGATTTGGCGAAGCGCTTTCCTGAAGTTGGCAAAGTTTAAGTAGTCATTAGTCATTGGTCATTGGTCATTGGTAAAAGATAAATGACTAATGACAAAAGACAAAGGACAAAGGACAAATGACAAATGACAATTGAGGAACTACAAGGACAAATCAGACGGCTTAACAGCAAAGCAGGTCAAATGAAAATGGATCTGCATGATTTAGCTGAAGGTCTGCCAACAGATTACAACCAACTTATGGATGTTGCCGCCGCAACTTATGAAATCTATCGCCAGTTAGATGAACTTAAGCAACATCTAAAACAATTGGAAAATGCTAAATGACCTAAGAGGAAAAAGATACAAGCCCTAAAATCATGGGGATTGTTAATTTTGACTTTTGACTTTTGACTTTTGAATTCGGAGCGAAGCGACGTGACTGGAACTATTGATGAATTCAAGAATCTCGTAGATGCAGAAGAATTTTTTCAATTCTTTAATATGTCCTACGATTTAGAAGTTGTGAATGTAAATCGTCTACATATTCTGAAAAAGTTTTCTCAATATATGCACGAAATTGATGAGAATTCTCCTGATTTGAGTCAAGAAGAGAAACTAAATCAATATTCTTTGGCTTTGCAAAAAGCCTATCAAGTATTTATCGAATCGACAGCTTACGAACAAAAGCTGTTCAAAGTGTTTAACGACAAGCCGAAAAATGTAGTCACACTGACAGAAATCACTTCTGATTAGGAGGTATAAATTGGTTAACCTAACGCCTACCGAATTAGAACGCTATCGTCGCCAAATGATGCTTCCGAATTTTGGCGAAACAGCACAGAAACGCCTGAAGTCAGCGACAGTTTTGGTTACAGGTGTGGGGGGATTAGGCGGTACGGCGGCGCTTTACTTAGCAGTAGCGGGCGTTGGGCGGCTAATCCTAGTCCGGGGTGGTGACTTACGGCTAGATGATATGAATCGTCAGGTTCTCATGACTGATGATTGGGTAGGTAAGCCAAGGGTATTCAAAGCTAAAGAAACTCTGGATGCGATTAATCCTGATGTCCAAGTGGAAGCTGTTCATGATTACATCACCCCGGAAAATGTAGATTCGTTAGTGCAATCTGCTGATATGGCTCTTGATTGTGCCCACAATTTTACAGAGCGCAATTTGTTAAATGAAGCCTGTGTGCGATCGCGTAAGCCAATGGTGGAAGCCGCAATGAATGGGATGGAGGCTTACCTAACGACGATTATTCCTGGTGTGACTCCTTGCTTGTCTTGTCTGTTTCCAGAAAAGCCTGAGTGGGATCAGCGCGGCTTTTCAGTTCTAGGCGCTGTTTCTGGAACCCTAGCTTGTTTAACAGCACTGGAAGCTATCAAGCTGATCACCGGGTTTAGTCAGCCTCTATTGTCGCAATTGCTGACAATCGACCTAAATCGGATGGAATTTGCTAAACGCCGTTCTCACCGCGATCGCTCTTGTCCAGTATGCGGTAATAGTGCGCCTTGGAGACACGCGCAATCCAATTCGATGGAACCTACAGCCACAGGTATTGCACAAAATACTTAATTTTGTCATTGGTCATTATTGAATAACAAAAGACAACTGACAAATGACAACCTACACCTGAAATCAGAACAACTAATCGCTATAAATCAGGAGACTTAATGGCCGTTATTTTATCAGAAAAAGCAGAATTCCATCTGCGGGCATTCCTCAAAGGTTCCGCACCCGATGCTAATGGCGCAACTAAAGGTGTCCGCATCTCGGTAAAAGATGGTGGTTGCAGTGGCTATGAATATGCGATCGATATCACCAGCAAGCCTCAACCAGATGATTTGGTAAGTCAGCAAGGCAAAGTGCTGGTTTACGTTGATGCCAAAAGTGCGCCGTTATTAGACGGAGTTATCGTTGACTTCGTTGAGGGAGTGATGGAAAGCGGTTTTAAATTCATCAACCCCAATGCAACTGATACCTGCGGTTGTGGAAAGTCCTTCAAAACAGGCGACTGTACGCCTACTGGTGTACCTTGCAGCTAACATCATTCCGTTAGCACCCAAATCCCAAATAGACATCTTCCGCAGAGTTTCAATGCCTTGAGGTAGCTTCTAGTTCGCGTTGCATTTCTTACCCCTTATAGAGAAGCTGACTAAACTTAGCATCTCTTTAAGAAGAAAAGAAGCAAAAAGTAGGATAGGTTGCTCAAAAACTTCGGAAATTAAACCAACTGTATAACGTTTGAGGAGAATCTGAAAATGGCTACCTACCAAGTTAGACTAATCAACAAAAAAGAAGACATCGACGCCACAATTGAAGTTGACGAAGAGACTACCATCTTGGAAGCAGCAGAAGAACATGGTATTGAATTGCCTTTTTCATGTCATGCAGGATCTTGCTCTAGCTGTGTAGGCAAGGTTGTTGAAGGTGAAGTTAATCAAGATGATCAAAACTTTTTAGATGACGATCAAGTTTCTAAAGGATACGCTTTACTTTGTGTAACTTATCCTCGTTCTAATTGCACAATTAAGACTCATCAAGAAGCGTATCTCGTCTAAAGCATTACTTTGGTTGCTACCTTTAGTGACTAAACAAAAGATGAAGGATGAAGGATGATAATATACTTCCTTCTTCCCTTCACAATCCCTAATTTATAATTCAAATGTTTTCTCCATTAAAAAGATACAAAACAAGCACTGATTACAACTACTAATTACGAATTACATTGACCTCACTCCTTTTCCAATTAATTCCAGGAGTGAGGTCACTAAATTTATAGAGATGAACACAATTTGGTATTACAGACAAAGCCGCTTTCAAGAAAAAGCAACTTGCTCATTTTTTAATCAACAGCAACTATCACATCTGATGATTTAATCACGGCATAAGCCTCCTTGCCTTCTGTAAGTCCCAGCTTTTCCGCCGATGATTTTGTGATTATTGACACTAACTCTACTCCTGGTGCCACTTCTAAAGTTATCTCAGTATTAACTGTTCCAGGTACAACTTTTTTTACAGTACCTTTGAGAGAATTACGAGCGCTAATTTCCATGTTCCTTCTGTTTTTACTTATTTATACTTAAACAAGCTAGCAAATTTGGCTTGAAAAAAGAAAATGTTTTAAATTTCTTAATAACTCTCACATCTATAAAGTAAATTTCAGGATCATAAGTCAGTTTTATTAAATATAAGATTCAATGTAAATATAGCATCAAATTTGAGCTAGACAATGTGCTTAAGACCATTATTAAAGCTAGTAAAACTTACGCAAAAATTTACTATTTACGCAAAACTTCTATCTTATCTTAGTCTATATAATGAAATTACATTATAAAAAATACTGCATTTTAATTGTTTTTAAATATTTTTCCTAGATATATCTAGGGATCTTTATAAATGATTCATGATTTAAACTTATCAGAGTGATAATATATAACTAAGCTAAATTGTTGCTAGTTAACTTAGTACTCAAGCAAATCAAAATCAAATTGCTGGATGAGGGCGGAGAGTAGGAGGTGGGGAAATGTTTTTTCGTCTTATCAAACTTCTAAATACCTAGCAAAGTTGCTTTGGCAAACAACAATACTTTAGCTACTCGTATAAGATTTTAAAGTAATGGTGGGTAATGCCCACCATTAAGTTTTCCAAGCATAAAATTGCTTAGAGAATACTTAATTGTATGATGTTGAAAAAATAATTATGAGTCAATTAAACAGACAAGATTTGAGTGAAGTCACAACCAAATGGCTAATAGCAAAAGGCTATAACCCTAGCGATTTAAATCAGCCGGGTGAAAATGGTGATACAGCTTTGATGAAAGCTACAAGAGAAGGGGTGTATGCAGTCGTCAAAGAGTTAGTTGATACAGGTGTGGATATCAATGCTCGAAATAGCGATCGCAACAATGCTTTGTGGTTTGCTTGTTTTGGTAATCACTACGATTTAATTAATTTACTGTTGGCTGCAAACATTAACATTGACAATCAAAATGATAACGGTGCAACCGTTTTAATGTATGCAGCATCAGCCGGAAAGACAGAAGTTGTCAAATTACTTTTACAACATAATCCTAATTTATATTTAAAAAACTTAGACGATTATAAAGCGATAGATTTTGCTAGTAACGTAGAAGTTTTAAGGATACTTAAAAATGCCACAAAATCAAATATCGGGCAAAACTTATCATGACGCTACCAAGCATTCTTACTTATCGGTACAACTTGATCCAAATTATGTAGATGGTTCAACACAGCCATCTTCATTTAAAGTTTATCCCAAGTTTTATCGGAGAGTGAAATTAAATCTCAATAATCCTGTTCATGGTTTTATCTCATTAACCAGTGCGATAACACTAGAAAAAGTATATAAAGATGGCCCTTATAAACTGCGGGTGAATCCATCAGCAGGCGCTCTGTATCCTACGGAAGTTTACGTACAGGTTCGTGGGATTGAGGGAATAGTCAATGGTATATACCATCTAGAAGTTGAGAATAATTGTCTAACTCTCATCTATGAATTAATTAATGATGGATTGGAGAATTATATTATACCGGGTAAATGTATCAACGGATTCATCTTTTTAATTAGTTGTGTTTATTATAGGTCTAGCTGGAAATATCAAAATAGAAGCATAAGATATTGCTTCTTAGATAGCGGACACCATTTAGGTGCGATCGCAGCTTCAGCTTTTCTCCACAACCGAGATATACAACTAATTTTCGATTTTGATAAACTTACTCTCAATTCCGATTTGGGATTCGAGAATAAGGAGTTTATCACGGCTTGTGCGGTGTCAGGAGAAATACAAGACAAGGAAATTAGACGTTTAAGGCTGAAAGTTCCTTTTGTCTGTGGTACTGATTATTTTGAATCTAATCAATTTATTGAAGATGCCTATCAAGCAACTGCTCTACAAAATAGTCGTCAGCAGAAATTAGAGTATCCTCAATTTAACTTCGACAAGGATAAATTTTCTCAAACAGTTTGGAATAGACGTTCTATTAGACGTTTCCGGAAAGAGTCTATTTCTCAAGAAGATTATTTATATGTAGTACAACAACTTCAGCAGTCAATACCGACAGAAAATTATGAAGAAATAGAAATTTACTTAGTGGTGCATCGAGTAGAGGGAATGACACCTGGATTATATAAAGGTACGTATCTGGTTAAAGCGGGTAACTTTAGTGAAAAGACAGGTTACTTATGTATTAATCAAGCTATTGCTAAAGATAGCGCTGTAACTTTATTTTTTGTGTCAGATTATTTAAACTATCAAACTGCTATGCAAATAGCTGGTTTTCTCGGACAGAGGCTTTATTTAATTAGTAATTATTTGGGAATTCAGTGTAGTGGGATTGGTGCTTATTATGATGACGAAACCCAAGAATTATTAGAAACAAATAAAGATGTACTTTATGGAATGGTGATTGGAATATAAACAGGAAGCTAAAGAGATATGCCTAGAAAGATGTATTACTTAAATGGTGATGACTCGCATCCTATGCAACCGACATCTGCGGACATTATACTACGGCAGCAACTAGAGTATTCTATTAGTAGATACTTTTATGACGCTTGCGATCGCACGATTCAAAATCTTCTGTCTACTTGTCGGTGGTATGTCACAACCCATGCCAATGCTCTAACATTAGTTATTGAATGTCCCGATCAAGTTACTAATTGGCGTATTTTGCAAAAAATCGTGCCAATGGGGACATTATTATATGGAATTGTTAGCAGTGCTAAAATCCGTGTTTGTCCGCCAGAGAGTCAAGGCGTACCTTTTGAAATGAGGGTAGATGAATTGTCTGTTTATCGGGATTGGGCATAAGAGAAGAGAGACGCGATGAATCGCGTTTGTACAAAAGTTAGGAGTTTAAAATTTCTGCTCATTATTTTGGCTGATGAGTGCAGCTACCTCTTCAAAAACTAAATCAGCAGAATGTTTGATAGCAGGACTTAACTCCAGTCCAAAACCAAGATTTGCCGCCTCAATTAAATAAACTGTTACCTCTTGGGGAAAGTCATTTTCAAAGATTTTCCGTCCGGCGACTAAAGCATTATCCCAACGAAAATCGTGCAAGTTATAACTAGGTTCGGGCATTGCTTCCAGTTCTTTTCCTGGAACTTTAAACACAGCACCAGGTTCAGAACCTGTTGAACTTGCATCAATAATTATTAATTCTTTACTACCTCTAGCTTGAAACATTACTTCCATGCCTGCGGTGCCACAGTCATATACTCGCACATGAAGATGAGGATTTTCAGCTAGATATTTTTGTAAGCGTTGGGCAATGATTACGCCTACTGCGTCATCACTGCGATTTAGATTGCCACAACCGATAATAGTTAGCATGGGATGAGATTTAATTGTTTAAGCTTTTACAAAGATACTTTTCTAAACCTGTGTCCATCTGCTTGTACAACTACAAATGCGCCTATCAATTCAACTTCCGAGTAAGTTTCTATAACTCGTACCAGTTCGTTATGAACTTTATTCACAGTTGTAGGTAGGATTCGGAGATAAATTACTCCAGATCCCATTGCTCTAACAAAAACAAGATTTCCGTAGTCTCTATCTCGCGTGATGAGAATACGGTTCTGTTCCTGTGCTGTTCTAAGTATTTCTTCATCACTTGCTTGCGAAAGATCAATCTGAGCAACAAGAACTACATCATGTCCGGTATCAACTAGAAATCTTGCTGTTACCGCATACACATCTTGATCTAGTAATAATCTCATGCTCAAATAGATACTAGGCGTATGTCTTCAGCTGCCACTAGCGCGATCGCATATCCTAAGCAGGCACGAATATCTTCAATTTGTAAGTCTGGATAGTAGTCTCGGATAATTTCTTCAAATGAAAGTCCTTCATTGAGCAGTTCAAGAATGCTTTGTACAGTGATGCGTGTGCCTGCGATGCAAGGTTTACCGAAATGAATTTGAGAGTTAACTATAATTTTGTCCATTTAACTATAAACTAATAATATGTTTCCTCAATTATAAAATAATAAGCTGCACTGTATCTATAAATGCAGTGAAACCTACTTTAAACCTTAAGGTCATAGTAAAAGGTATAAGATTAAGAACAAGTCACCATCAAGCTTCTGGTGATTGTGATTACTTTGAGTTTTTACCATAATCTGCAAAATATGAGGCTTTGACTGATGGGACAGACAAAGCCTCTGAAAAATAATTTATCAGCAGGAAGCTATAAATCTACACCATGTTTCTTGGCAACTTCAGTTAGTTTCTCATACTGATGTTGTGATGCTTGAGTTAATATCTCTTCAGCCTGTTCTTTAGTACTTCCTTCTTTAGGAATTAAATACTTGACATAAAGAGATACAAAATCAGCAGCGATCGCTAAACCGGATAAAGCATGTTTGTCAGCTTCTTTACCAGCGATCGCAGCTACCAATCCGGCTTTAATTGGGTCTGGTTTAACTTTCATGAACTGCTCGACAAGTTTAGGAACGTAGTCTTCTGGTGGCAAATTATCTAACTTACTTCTATCGGGAGTAAAGTTACATTCTGCGGCTTGAGCCTGCTCTAAAACACACCATTCTATGTATTCTTGCAATGCTGCATCGGGAACCCGAGGAAGATAATTATGTAGCGCTAAATCAGACACAAGCTTACCGTGTAAATTGCTGTTTTATGCAAATGCATTAACGCCAGCCTAACGCATCGTTTCTAGAAGTTTTGGTGTGTTACGCTACGACTGTTGAATAAATAGTTAGATTATTAGATATCTAAAGCAAAAATCATCCTAAAGTAGAGCGATGATGCTCTTCATATTGAAATAATTGTCGATTAACGAGAAAACGACAATTACAAGGATATATTTTAAAGAATATTTACAGATGTATTCAAGTTGTATTTCTCATGAGAATCTTAAGAATATTATCACCCGTTTTGATTAATTAGTTTAAGGAAGGCAAAGTTAGCTATGGGAAAAGATTATATTTTATTTCTGCATGGCGTAAATGTACGGGAATCGAAAGAAAACGAAAGGAACCAGAATTACACCTATGCCAATAAGTTGTTTAACTTGATTGTTGAGGTAGTCCGGCAGAAAGATCGTAATCGTGAATGCATCAAAGTACCTCTTTACTGGGGTGATGTCAACGAAAGCGCCTTGAATGAACTACTAACAAACCTGAAAGGCTCGTCTAAGTGGAACCAACTCTGGTTTCAGGATTTTCGCCAGAAGCAAATATTGCAATTTGTCGGGGATGGAGGACTGTACATCAGTCGCCTAATTGGATCAATGGCGGCTGAACAACTCAAAAACCAAACATTTAAAGGCTTAGAAAAGTATAAACAGGACGATCGCCTACATTTGGTGACTCATAGTTGGGGGACAATCATACTGTTTGATATTCTGTTTGCCAGCCGTTGGGATAATCAGGAAATTCCTGGCTATCAGAGTGTAAAGGATATTCGAGATAAGCTTTATGGCGTTGGAGACAACCCTACAACAGGTATCCGACTAGCTAGCATTCAGACTATGGGTTCTCCCATCGCCTTGTTTAGCTTAATTACTATCAATGGTAGAAACGCTAATGATGAAAGTACTCATGACATCAGCCCTGGTTTAAGTAATTTGTTGAAGAACCTTACCCAAGGAGATCGAGAGTTGTCTTGGATCAATTTTATACATCCTGGCGATCCAATTGCTTGGCCGCTAGAAAATCTTATCACTAAGTTAATTCCCGATTCTGGTTCTTACGTTAACGTAGAAGACGTTCTCACTAATGACTTTGGTTTATTGAATTTATTTGCTCAAACTCCTCCCATCCGACAAACGTTTTTGGCTTTGGCAAATGGCGGCAGCGCTCACGGAAGTTATTGGCAAAATAAAGATGTAGCACAGCGAATAGCAGCAAATATTCTAACGGTCTAATACTATTGTGTTTTAACCAAGTTTAATATTTCATTTTTACGTTTTTCTCTCTGCGCTTTCGGCATCTTTCCGACTATCAGTTAAAAAAATATCCTATCGTAGGGGCGCAAGAGATTGCGCCCCTAAAAAGTAGAGAACTCACAGATCCAGCAAGCTGTAAATGATATGACAACTTGTTCTGCGATCGCTCTAAGAGATCCTGATATTAAGTTCTATGTCGGCTATGTCCTTGACTTTCCTCGAACACATTCTCAAGGCAAACCTGGATGAGTTGCAAGAAAATTTACGTGAAGTGATTAAGATGCTTGTAGAGGATGAGAATCTGGTGTTCGAGACAGAGTTTGTCGGTACACAACAGATTGTGGTTTACTAGACTTAGACTATAAGTAATGTTTCTGTTCGTGCGGCATAACACAGCGTTGCAGCCGACTGCTATCTAGATTGTCTAGATCAGTCCGTTGTTTGGGGATGAACGCAATAAGCAGCAGCGATCGCTGAAATAGCAAATGTAGTCGCCGAAATAGCAAATGCGCTCGCCGAAATAGCAAATGCGCTCGCCGAAATAGCAAATGCGTACGCCGAAACAACAAATGTGTACGCCGAAATAGCAAATGTGTACGCCGAAATAGCAAATGCGATCTCCGAAATAGCGAATACGTAGGCGTAGCCAGCCGTAGGCATTAAGATTTGGCTGCCCAAAGTAGGGAAATGTCGTACTTATTAAACATCGAATCGGCACTCACAAGCGTCATTTCTTCTATCTGAGCCTGTGCAATCAATATCTGGTAAAGGGGCATTGAAATCATCTGGCACTACAAAACGCCCTTTATCTTGCCCTAAACTATTGAGTCGATTTGATGAGGTGCGAAACGGAACTAACTTGGCGATCGGAATAGCTCGGTTGGAAATAATGATTTCTTCTCCAAGTTCTACGCGCGACAACAGCTTTGAAAGATTCGTTTTAGCTTGATGAATATTCACAGTTTCCATAAGATTAAACTAAGTTTAGTCTGGTTGTCATAGTGAAACAAGGGCGATGTCTACGACGGGCTACGCCTACGCTCAGTTAGATGAGCGATCCAGTAAACTGTAAGTGAGCGTTGTCCATGATTATGATATGAAAACTTTTACTGCGCTCGTTGAAAGAGATCCTGATACTAAGTTCTATGTTGGCTATGTCCCTGGCTTTCCTGGAGCGCATTCTCAAGGTGAAACCTTGGATGAATTGCAGGAAAATTTGCGTGAAGTTATTGAGATGCTTCTAGAGAACGAGAATCTAGTATTCGAGACAGAGTTTGTAGGTATATAACAGATTGTGGTTCAGTAGACCATGAGTAATATTCCTATTCTGAAACCCCAAGAAGTTGTACGAATATTGGAGAGCCTTGGGTTTGTGGAGGTACGTCAGAAAGGCTCACACAAACAGTTTTGACACAAAGATGGACGAGGAACGACAGTCCCATTTCACAAAGGGCGTGACATCTTACCAAGATTGCTACGGCAGATTGCAAGTGTATTGGTTTGACGATTGAAGAAATGCTGGAGTGGCGATGAAGTCTAACAACCATGTCGCATTAGACCGACTGAAGCCCCTGGTGGATTGCAAAATTTATTAGTCACCGCTAAACACAATCGTTATTCTGTAAGTAGTTTTGGGTACTATCGCCATTAGTAGAACTTAAGATAATAACAAAAGGGGAAAGAAAATATTGATTGATGTACTTTTACCTATATTTAGTAAGCCTATTGAACGGGAATACGAAGGGTGGTTGGTTAGAGGGATTGAAAAATACTTTCAAGAGCTAGGAATATTTGCTGTTGTATGGGCTGTTTCCCCTATTATTGAAAGTACTTGGCCAGCAGACGAGCATTTCTTCACATCAGGCAAAATAATTGGTTTGCAGATGAAAAAAGCTAGTCTATGTATCAGACAAAACCGTAATCCTGACTTCACCGATCTTCATTGGAATTTGTGTGACCCTAAAGGGCAATTTGAATTAATCCAAAAAACGAATGAAATTTATTATTGTCTTCCAACATTTATCAACCGTAAATGGAGAGATAAAGCATTAGAACACTGTATTTTTTGGAGACCTACAACAGCTATAAACTATAATACTTGGTACGACAATCCAAGAGCTAAAGACAATCCATATAACAAAATTTCAGTTCATCCCAACGCTTTAAGATGGGGGTATTTTTACGAAAAAGTTATGGCTTGTGATATTGGAGTAAGGTTAAGTATGGATTTTACTCCACACCACTATTTAAGCAATTTACAAAGAAGCATAACACAGGAATTAAGGTTGATTGAACAAATGGAAGAAAATATTACTAGAGGATTGTACTTAATCTATCTAAATATTTGAATATTAAAAACTTGTTGCTGTCTAACTTAGCTATTAGATTACAATTTTTCAATTGGGATGCGCGTTATGAATTTGTCTGTGGGGGAGTCATTTAATAATTTAGGCATATACTAAGTTGTGGTGCGTTAAATTACTAATAACGCACCTCAAATAATTAAGCAGTCCGAAAACGCGCCAACTCTTCACCAGTCTTAGCATCATGGGCGTGGACTGTACACACCAAACATGAATCAAACGATCGCGCCACATGACCAACTTCCACAGGGTCGCTAGAATCATAAATTGGTGTCCCAATTAAAGCTTCTTCAATGGGGCCGCGGATACCTTCACCGTCACGAGGGCCGATATTCCAAGTACCAGGGGCAATAACTTGGTAATTTTTAATCTTACCGCCCTCCACTTCTACCCAGTGAGACAAAGAACCGCGTGCTGCTTCTGTTGCACCCCAACCGCGTCCATCTTTTTCTGTGGGTTTGATATACCAAGAATCGTTTAATTTGAATTCGCGCAAGCAGTGTTCGGCTTGCCGATATAGCTTGACAATTTCGTGAAGTCGTGCAAGTTGACGCACATGAATACTAGCACCACCCATCTCTTTGAATACATCTAGAATAAAGCCGTCATAGTGTTGCCACGATTCGCCATGTTTACCACCAGCTACTAATTGACGCGCTAAGGGGCCAGTTTCCAAACGTCCGAAGTCTTTGTGAAGGACTGCACTCGACCAAGAATAGGCGTTATCGAAGTCTTTGGTATTAATTGCAGTGGGTTTTGTGGTGCGATCGCTAGGGTGAATATCCTCTGTCCCCTCATCGTACCAGGAGTGAGTTGTATTCTCGCGGGTAAATGACTGATCCATTAAGGTGTGAGTGTCCGCGAAGCTGTCGTACACTCCACTTTTCATAATCATCGCCGCATTTCGCCCTTCAATAGTCGGCTTTTGATATTTATCTTCATGGGCTAAATATCCCCAAGTTACATATTTACCAACACCAGCACCATATCTATCTAGACCGATATCTAAACCCATGCGCCAATAAAAACCTAAGTCAGAATCTCGATGATTTCGGTCTTCATCCAACCAATCTCTAAAGTCATCATAAGTTTGAATTTGTTCATAGCGTTCTAAAGAACAACCCAACCATACTGGTTCTAACCAATTGGTGCGGAAGTATTCAAGAATCGCCCAAGCGCGAGTAATGTCTGTTAAAGTGGGGGCGCACATCACGCCACCAGGAACCATATAACTAGAATGTGGCCATTGTCCGCCCAACAGTGCATAAATTTCTACTGGTTTAGCGGAAATTGTTATGCCTAGTTCGTAAGATTTGCCTGTAAAAGCAGCAAAACGTTTAACAGCTTCCTCATAATAGCGACTATTGCGGTATTTTCTATTTGTTAAATCAATAGCAAACAGTCCATAAAAATAGCGGGGAATACTTTGAATTGTCTCGACAATTTGACCGAGATTTCTCGCCAAAATTGCATTGCGGGGAACTTCTGTTTCCCAAGCTGTATCTAATGCCCAAGATGCAGAAGTTAGGTGAGAACCGCCACAAATACCGCAAATGCGAGGTGTGACAATTAATCCGGCTTGCGGATCTTTACCGCGTAGGATAACTTCAAATCCGCGAAATAGTTCCGCATGTGTCCAGGCGTTGACTACTCTTCCATGTTCAATATCGACTCGAACATCTAAATCGCCTTCAACTCTACCAACGGGCGAAATGTCTAATGATTGAATTGTCATTTGTCATTTGTCCTTTGTCATTTGTCATTTGTCATTGGTCATTTGTCCTTGGTCATTGGTAATTAATCACTCGTCTCCCTGCAAAATGGTCGAAATACTGGATTTCTCGTTGAGGGGTAGAGGAGAGTATGAAAGGTTATAGTCATTGGTCAAATCACAAAGGACAAATGACTAATGACCAATGACTAAACTGTAAAAAAGTCTTCTTCTGCCCAAGGTGGTGCTGCATCTTTTGCAACCATTGTGAGTATGGCGTAATCTTTTTTCTTTACCCCTGGCGGTAATTCTTTGGGAACTCCCATTACTGTTTGGGTTTTGAATACAGTTCCAGGTTTAAGGTCAAAGAAGGGAAATTCTGGTTCTGTGCAACCTAAACAAGGCATTCCAGCGCGAGTTTTAGATGAAACCCGATTCCATAAGATGCGGTTGCAGGAAGAATGAGTCATGGGCCCGCGACAACCCAAGTCATAAAATAAGCATCCTTTACGTTGCCCAAATTCGGCGGTTGATGCCTTGTAGGCAAAGTGGACGTTGCGGGTACAACCTGTTTGGGTGTAGGTGTTAAAGAAGGTTTGAGGACGATTTAGTTCGTCGAAAGCAATGTCTGCTATGCGTCCAGTAGCGATCGCAACTAATATCTGCGTAATCCAGTCGGGATGGGCGGGACATCCAGGTATATTAATTACAGGTAATCCAGCCTGTGACACAAAGTCTTTACCTAAAAAACCGCCTTCTTGACGTTTGAGAAATTGTAAACCTTCCGATTCGCTAGGGTTGGGTGACATGGCAGGAATTCCTCCCCATGTGGCACAGTCTCCCACGGCGACAATAAATTTAGCGACTTTGGCGAGGTCTGCTAACCAATCTTTCATGGCGCGATCGGCAAACCGATTCCATTCGCCAGTACCGTTGGGGGCGTTAACAACACTGCCTTCAAATACTAGGATATCTAAAGGAATTGTGCCAGAAATACAATTTCGTAGCAGTGTTTGCAAATCGTTGCCTAGTTCCAATCCCAAGGAAGGATGCCAAAGTATATTGATACCAAAATCGGCAATTAAATCGCAGACTGTCGGTTCTTCAGCGTTAAGAAATGACATGGTGTTGCCTGAACAAGCACCACCTTGTAGCCATAGTACGTTAGTCATCGGCTAGGTGTTTTTGTATTGTTTACCATGCATGAGGTAGGTGATAATGCTTGTAAAGTCTCACCTGCTTATCAATATTTATTTTTCAATCTTAAGATATTTTTTGGTTTAATTCACTTTCATTAAAAAAGAATTAATCATTAACAATAGCTAACAGTTTTACAAGATTATTTTCAATTATTCTGTTTGTTATACTCGTAACAGATTTAACAAATAAAAAATAGTAAAAACAAAGTTATTATTTTTTACTTAATGGCGTTAAATAACCTAGTATAGTGAATTCATTCCCGCTAGCTGTTAATTCGTGCGAAAGATGAGTATTTTCAGCAGTCAGATTTTAATGTTATAATTGATTCAAAGTCAGCAAAATATTGGGGTGAAAAGTCTTGCACCCCGTCAGCTATATATCAGTTTTTTTAAGATTTTGGTTGTGCGGCTTGCCTAACAAGTTGTTCGTCCAAGCCTAAGCCTTGAGCTATCTGCTCAATACTCAACCCAAACGCTAACAAGTGTGGTATCGCTTCTAACTTACCTTCTTCAAAAACATCTTGGAAAAACCTAGTTTGCCTCAAGTCATTTAATTCAAACATTTTTCCGATCTCCTCCTGGCTAAATCGTGGCAACTTTTAGACTAATATCGTCTCTATTAAACGTACTGTTAAGCCTTCGCGCACCCTATTATTTTAAGATTTTGATTGTGCAGCTTGCTTAACAAGTTGTTCATCCAAACCTAACGCTTGAGCTATCTGCTCAATACTTAAACCTAACGCTAATAAATGGGGTATCGTTTCTAACTTACCTTCTTGTTTACCTTCTTGTTTACCTTCTGCAAAAACATCTTGGTAAAATCTAGTTTGCTTTAACTCATTTAATCCAAACATTTTTCCGATCTCCTCTTGGCTCAATCGCGGCAACTTGTAGATTAATATCGTCTCTATTAATTGTATAATTTCCCTAATAGTAGCGACATCTGAAATTTGCTCTCTAGCACTGTTGACTATTTCGATAGCTCTTGTTGTCGCAGTTGATTCAGGTTCAATGATGAGTTTAACTGTCTCTATGCCGATTGATGATGCCTCAATTGAGCTTAATTCATCAAGATATACGCGAGTTACGCGTTGTGAGTTGAGTAATTCTATATATCTTTCGGTATTTCCAGTATCAACGCTGCGGTTGGGGAAGATGACAACACCACGCCAATTGTTGGTTAATTCGGTTTTGTCAAGATAGTTAAAGATTTCAGTAAATAAACGTGAGTAGAACTTTTTGTCTGGTTGAAATTGCACTTCGGCAAAATAGATGGGTAGTTCTGCTGCATTTGGCAGGAAGACGCCATCGATTCTAAACGCTAGTTGTTTGACTTCGACTGAAGAAAATTGGTAAGCACTAGCTAGTTGGGGCGGTTGGTTAATCAGTTCAAAAAAAGTGCTGGGGATACTTTGGAAGATGCGATAGAAGATACTGTCTGTTTTCAAGGTAGCTTGTTTTACAGTTGATAAAGATATTTTACACTTTGACGATCCCGTGGAGACTTTTTGGAGTGTACAAAAATAGGTTGAAAAGATACTAGATATATATATGTCAACAATTCAGTAAAAAATATTTGCATTGTGTCAGATGATGATACAAAAAGTATTTTAAAAATATTAGGTGTTTAAAGCTGACATTAATATTAGCAATTTCCCAGTAGAATTTTAGAAATAGGGTGTTTTATAGTAAAAAAATTGATTGGGCATGGGATTAACTTTTTCCCTAGTCCCTAATTCTAGTTTCAAACAAAAAAGGGGAATTCCGCCTAAAGGACTCGAAGCCTGCGTAAATCAGTATTGCCCATGAGCAGATGCAAATGTGTGTCTGGATCATTTATGGGTGTTGGACTCAATTCCCAATTGGCTAGAGTACGGCAGAGTTATGAACCCCAGCATTACAGATTCGGCGGTGAAGGCTGCGGTAGCAGCTGTTGCTTCAGAGTCAGCTTCAGCAGAAGAAAAAATCCAAATGCTGATTGAGATAGCACAGGGTTTTCAAAAAAAGCCTAAAGCTGCCCAAGACTTGCGAAATGCAGTTGGGTTATATTACCGGGCATATCAAATGTGTGGTGAGGAATATCCCCTATTAAAAGCTAGGGCCCAAGTGGGGATGTCAGGGACATTACAGGCAATACC
Source organism: Nostoc sp. CmiVER01 (assembly GCF_034531135.2). NCBI lineage: Bacteria > Bacillati > Cyanobacteriota > Cyanophyceae > Nostocales > Nostocaceae > Nostoc > Nostoc sp. CmiVER01. Next base: position 283,496 of record NZ_JAVRBU020000011.1, on the reverse strand, counting down.
GGATGCTGATTACCAACTGTTGATGCAAGCGAAAGTCGGTTATGAAGAGGCGTTACCGATTTTACAACAATTAGCTTCTCCAGAGGAAGTAGCAGAGACGCAGATGAATTTTGGGCTGGTGTTGCAGTCGCTTGTACCGTTCAATTTGGCGCGGATAACCGACAGCATCCAGGCTTATCATGAGGCGTTGCGGGTGTTTACCTGGGAAGATTACCCCCAAGAATACGCGATTTTGTATAACAATATTGCGATCGCTTACCTTTCTATGCCCTTAGCATCGGAACGGGAATACTTGCGTCAAGGGTTAGCTGTGCAATCATTTGAGGTAGCACTAAAGCATATTAATTTGATTGATCATCCTAGAGAATATGCGATGTTGCAAAACAATTTAGGTAACGCTTTGCAATATTTAGTGAGTTCCCATCCTGTAGAGAATAATTTAAAAGCGATCGCAGCTTATGACGAAGCGTTAAAAGTGCGTAACGCCAAAGATACACCCGTAGAGTACGCTAACACAATTTCCAACAAAGCTAACGCCCTATTCAACTTACCAGACGACCCTGAAAAATCAGAAGCTGGTAATCCTCAAAATCTTTTGCAAGCGCGTATCTACTATCAAGATGCTTTAGAAATATTTACCAAATATCAACAAATTGCCCAAGCAGAGGTAGTAGCCCAAGCACTACAAGATGTAAAAGCAGAAATAGGGAATACAGAATAGGTTAGTTATTCTTTCTTCTTCATCTTCTTATTCCCCACTCCCTACTCCCCTAATTCCTATCAATCAGGACAAAACAACATGAGAGATATTTTTACCTACTCAAACGTGGTAGATTTTATCACAAGTTTAGCAGATGGTGAATTGAACATAGCAACAGAAGTTTCCTGGCTAATCATAGCAGTAGTCTTGTCTATGGTCGGCGGTGCAATTGGTGGAATGCTGTTAGCTGGTAAAGATATAGGCTATCAATTTTCAGCAATGCTTGGTGCATTATTGGCCCCTGCGGGCGTAATTCCTGCCATCCTTTTAGGGCTTGCTATTTTAAGTTTATTGACAACTTATTAGGAGAAAACATGTTAGAGATAGGGTGGCTTTCTGCCAAGTTATTTTTTAAAGGAAAGCTAATACGCGATCCAATGTATTTTGCCAAGCAAACTACTATTGGTATTGCTATAGGTTTCTTACTGCTAGTGTTACTTGCACAAGCTCCAATTCCTTTCTACTACCCAATAATCTTATCTAGCTTAGTGACAGGCATGATTATGCCATTTCTTCTTAAGGACTTCAAAATGAAGTGATTGGTCATTGATGAATAACCAATGACAAATGACAAATGACAAATGACCAATAACTAATGACAAACCTTGAAGAATTAATTCAGGAAATTAATCGTTTTGAGGCAATTATATCCGAGTGGGATGAAAGCCAACGGTGTGTAGCAGTAGGTCTAAAAAGAGCAATCGAAGCTTTGCATAAAGCTGCATTGACTAATTTGATTAAAAGCCTAAAAGAAGATTCAATGCCAGCTTTGCGTCATGCTGTTGCAGATGAATTAGTGTATGCAGTGCTACTATATCACGAGTTAGTAAAACCACCAAAACCATCATTAGCACAGCGAATTGAAACAGCCCTGGAAGAAGTTCGCCCAGGTTTAAAAAGCCATAATGGGGATGTAGAATTAGTGGCAATTAAGTCACCAGATACAGTAGAAGTTAGATTAATCGGAACTTGCAGCAGTTGCCCGACTTCTACTTTGACTTTATCTCAAGGAGTAGAACAGGCAATAAAAAACCATTGTCCTGAAATTACTAAAGTTGTTGCAGTCAATAATAGCCCTGCTGTTAAGAACGCGAATTCTAGTTTAATCAGTCCATTCTCTTCAAAAATAACTTGTACTTGGATCAAAGTAGCAACTATTGATGAAGTTCCTGAGTTTAGCGTAATTGCAGTACAACTTGCTGGTACTTCACTAATTTTACATCGTCAAGGCGTTACAGTTAAATCTTACCGTAATGCTTGTACCCATCTAGGATCTCCCTTAGAAAAAGGTAAAGTTGAAAATGGTATTATTACCTGTCCTGCCCACGGATTCCAGTACAAATTGGAGACAGGTAAATGCTTAACCGTTCCTGATGTTTCGCTTCAGTCGTATCCAGTCAAGGTTAAAGACGATAAGGTTTTTGTGAAACTACAAAAATGATCATGCGAAAATAAGATTTCAGCAAATACACTTGGCAATTAGTCAATCACAGCTAATTTGCTTTTTCATTTCAGTAGTTCGCGCATTCGTTTTAGTGTTTTGTGCAAGCAAAATGTCCGAACGCTTTCTCAATATCCTTAAATTCATTCTCATTTGTGTAATTCAGGTATTGATTTTAGTGTTTTGAGAAAGTAATATGCCTTTTTACTTTCTCAAAAGGTCATTTGACTTATTCAAACCCCAGTTTGCTTATTCATTTTAGTGTTTTCCGCAAGCAAAATAAGCTTTTACTTATTCAAACTCCAGTTTGCTTACTCATTTTGGTGTTTTCCGCAAGCAAAAGGTGATTTGACTTACTCATTTTAGTGTTTTCCGCAAGTAATATAAGCTTTTACTTTCTCAAACTCCAGTTTGCTTTCTCATTTCAGTAAATCGCGCAATCATGCCAAAGATTCACTATGTAGCAAAAATTACTAAAAGGTTGTTTTAAAAGTGTTTCAAGCAACGCCAGTCAGGTAACTAAAAAATCTGATTAGGCAATAAAATCGCAATTGCACTTAAATTTACTCGTTGAGGTGGTAGCTTTTCTTTTCCCCAATCAAGCAAATTTCTGACTCATACTCTTGACAAAATCTTTAAGAGAGCGAATGAAACAGCCCTGGAAGAGAATAATCAAATAATTGCAGAAGTGATGTCTACGACAAGCCGCTAAGAGCGTCTACGCTCAACGAATCCAGCAAGAGAAGAATAATCAGGTTAATAGTGCTGACGAGGGCAAAGCCCTCTAGACTATATTTGGTTTTGTTGATATCTAGCCAGTTGCAGAGCGGGAACTGAACTCTGATAAGTGCTGTATCAATTATGTAGAGCGTTTCTACAGCACTCACTTGACAACTGGCATAGCTGGGACAGCAGAAGCGGAAAGTTTTACCTTATCCCTCGTACAACTTCTTTACTGTCCCGTCGTGTTGATATCTCCATTTAAACTGCAACTCGAAGTTATGAAATGCCAAATTGCCAAAACAGCTTAGGGCGGGTATCTCATCCCCATATTCTTTTCGTGGAACAGCTAATCTTCGCCCAAGATTTCCCACTACACGCCACTCATCACTCCAATAGCCTCTTATCCCATCTTTGACTAATGCTGTGATACCTGAAGTTACAGAGGTGTCCCAGAAGGCTGTTGCACTCTAGTGTTAACAGTTTTTGGTTCTACAAAAGCTTCCCGGCCTGTAATTAATCTAGAGCGACGATTACGAGTGATATAATTCCACGCCCACTGAAATACTACTAGTAATTTAGTGTCAAACTCAATTAAGAAGTAGATGTGAACTAGTAGCCAAAATGCCCAAGCAATGAAACCTGTGAGTTTGATTAAGCTTAAATCTACAACAGCTAAATTTTGCCCAATCATTGCCAAACTACCCACATCGTTGTAACGAAATTGTGGCAAAGTCTTACCTTGAAGCCGTCGTTGAATTAGTTTACCTACATACTCTCCTTGTTGTTTAGCTACGGGTGCAACACCAGGTAAAGGTTTAGCATCTTGATGGGAGAAGTTGGCTAAATCTCCAATTACGAAAATGTTGTTATAACCCTCGATAGACAAGTCAGGTTCTACAACTACACGCCCAGAGTAATCGCGCTCTACACCTGTAGTTTCTGCTAAGACTTTCCCCATTGGGGAACCTTGAACACCTGCTGCCCACAATATAGTTTTTGAGGCAATTTCTGTAAATTTATTGTCTTGCTTGAAAGTAACAATATCACCTTCAATATTTGTCACCCTGGTGTGAGTGTGGAGTTCTACACCCAACTTTTGCAAAGATACTGCTGCTGATGCCGATAACTCTGGCACCATGTGTGGAAGGATGCGAGGGCCACCTTGTAATAGTAAAATTTTTGTTTCTGAGGTGTCGATGCTGCGGAAATCTTCTTTGAGAGTTTTGTATGCTAATTCTGCGATCGCACCTGCTAATTCTACCCCAGTCGGGCCACCCCCCACAATCACAAAACTCAACCAAGCCCGGCGTTTTTCAGGATCAGTTTCTTTTTCTGCTGCTTCAAATGCGCCAAATATCCGGCGACGCATTTCTATGGCATCTTCTACAGTTTTCAAGCCAGGAGCAACTTTTTCCCAGTTATCTTTACCGAAGTAGGAATGGTTCGCACCTGTAGCAATAATTAATGTATCATAAGGTACTACTTTATCACCCAAAATAACTTGTTGGGCTTTTGGATCAATTTCACTTACTTCTCCCAACAACACCTTTGTATTTTTGCTTTTCTTAAATACAGATCGCAATGGTGCAGAAATATCAGAAGGTGATAGCGTACCTGTGGCAACTTGATATAAAAGCGGCTGAAATAGGTGAAAGTTACGTTTATCAATGAGAGTAACATTTACATTCGCTGCATTCAAAGCCTTTGCTGCATACAATCCACCAAAACCACCACCAACGATAACAACCTGATGTGGTGCATTCTTCTCTAGTGAGACTGCCATAATAAATATTTCCTTGTGTTAAGAAGCTGTAACTATTCTTAACAAAGATGTAACAGCATTATGATATAGGTTGCTGTTTATTTAGAACAATTGAAAAAATACTAAAAGTAGTCAAAGTTAGTTCTTATCCTTCAGTTCCGAGTTGGCTTCAGCAAAGAATTGGCACACTTTGCCAATTTGATAGGTACTTTTGTCCATTCTATAATTTCCTGCCCAAGGAAAAGGAAACATCCCACTTTTTTACATATCATTGCAAGCAAAAGGAAGTAAAGCGTTCCTCATCTCTACGAGACGTACTCGCGATCGCAATGATAGTTATTCTCTTATTGAAAAATAAAAACTGGGATGCACCTCCAAAACCCCTGTTATTTTACTCGAATGATTCAGTAATCAAATCGGATTTCTATCTGTGCAAAAGTAAAATGCTTTCCTTCAACACATCTATATAATAAGATATTCACTATGAGCCATAACTATATTTTGAAACGTATATATACATACAGACAGGAAATCCTAAAATAAAATAAAGAAATCTGTCTTTCGCCTAAGAAAATAATAGGATACTAATAGTAGTAGCATATACAGAAAATCAATTTGTAGCCTGATCAAACTCATGTTTGAGTGCATCTGAGTACAGCTTAATATATTGCAAAATATCTTGACTAAATCTTAGCAAAAGCTTGCAGGTAAAGTTTCCTGTAGCAACGATAGAAATTCTTAACCCCTGCCCCAAAAATACTAGTACCCCCATCGTTAAACACTAGCACCCGTACCCCAAGATAAATTTTAAGTTTATCTTGGGGTACGAGTTTCAGGGTTTGAGTACAACCTTAATCAATCCAATAAATCCAATCAGTATTGAGTTTTGTATCGAGTTGGAAGTCATCTGATATAAGCATAAAAATAGCAGATGGCTCATTTACCAGATAGACATTACCGATGCAACAGTCTTTAGACAGTATTAGCGATTGCCAGACTACCAAAACGCAGGATTCTGCCCATACATCCATGCTGAAAAATTTTCTCTCTGGCATTTTTCTTGAGCCATTATTGAGTGATTTTCGCATTATTTTTGAGCGCGATCCAGCAGCACGTAATTGGCTAGAAGTGGTGTTTTGCTACCCTGGATTGTACGCGCTATGTTTGCATCGTCTTGCTCACTGGTTACATTGTCGAGGTGTGAGTTTTATCCCCCGCTTAATTTCTCATTTGGGGCGATTTTTAACAGGAATTGAAATTCACCCAGGTGCAGAAATTGGTCAGGGCGTGTTTATCGACCACGGAATGGGTGTTGTGATTGGTGAAACTGCGATCGTCGGCGACTACACACTAATTTATCAGGGCGTCACCCTTGGCGGAACTGGTAAAGAAACTGGTAAGCGTCATCCCACAGTTGGTAAAAATGCAGTCATCGGTGCGGGTGCGAAAGTCTTGGGTAATCTGCAAATTGGCGATCGCGTCCGTATTGGCGCAGGTTCCATTGTCTTGCAAAATGTCCCCAGCGATCGCACTGTGGTGGGAGTTCCCGGTCGAATTATTTCTCGAAATGAAAACGCCAGCCTTTCTCCTTTAGAACATGGAAAGCTACCCGATGTGGAAGCAACCGTGATTCGTTCTTTGCTCTCGCGCATTGAAGAACTCGAAAAACAACTGCAAACTTTAAAAGTCAAGAGTCATTAGTCATTGGTCGCAAAGGACAAATGACAACTGACAAATGACATAGACGCGTCTGCGGCTTCCCGCAGGGTAGGACAAAGGACAAATGACAAATCACACTTTAGGCGATCAAGTTTTGCAGATTCCTTTGAGCGATCGCTGGCGAATCTACCACCGTTTGCAAGAGTTAAAAATTCAGAGTTCCTGTCCCCCTGATGGTTCTTTACGAGTGCAAGTGAACAATTTGCTCGAAGCGATCTTAATTCGCAGTACAGTTATGCAATTTCTTGCTTCTCGTCACGAATTATTAGAGTGGCTAGAGCGTTGCTGGCATTACAGTGATGAGTCCTAAGTACAAATGAAAAGTTTTTCATTTGTACTCTCCACTCCCCACTCCCCTCTTTGTTATAGATGCACAAAGCTCGAATAGCTTTAGAAGTTGAAGCTACTGTACGTTAACAGAATTTGTTGCAGACTGAGGGAGATTAACCGAGTTTTAGATTTTATCCAGTCTTATAAATCTGAAATTTTCCTGACATCTAGCGACAATTCCAAAGGTGAAATTAGCAAACAAGACTGGGAATTTATGATTTTTAATTCTTTTCCAAATTAAGAAATTGAAAGTTCAATCAATTATGGCGACTCGTAACAGAGATATAAAACTTCTGAATTTCTTGCACAACGAACTTGAACTTTCAAATGCTGATATTGCTGTAGCTCTGCGACACCGTGAATTAGAAAATGGGCCACTACCGATGCTCCTCTGGCAGTATGGTTTAGTTGACTTGGAGCAGCTAGGAAAGATTTTTGACTGGCTAGCAGAACAAAGTTAGCTTATTTGAACCCTTTAGCTTTTCCTTCCCATTACCTGCCGGAATTACACACCAATGTGCTAAAAAAAACTGAGGTTACTAAGATGATTACATCCTTAATTGCTGGATTCTGTGTTTTACTTTGTTCAGGATTTGCTAATAGCTATATCAGTTCATTGCTAATCGAAGAAATTACAACTGACATCGGTAAAAACGATTAGTAAATTATACATGCTTTTAGTTCCCTGTCATACAGATGTGATGCTGATAATCGGTCAATAATTAAGGATCATGTATCCTACATTATGAATTGTGATATTTTTAGCATTTGCCATCGCTGGGAATTGTAGAGAGAAAGGTTATTAAGAATACTTCCAAGAGAGGGATATTTGCAATGAATCAAATCATAATTAATGACACAACATTACGTGATGGCGAACAAGCAGCAGGTGTTGCTTTCACCCTAGAAGAAAAAGTTGCGATCGCTAAATTTCTTGATGCCATTGGTATACCTGAATTAGAAGTCGGTATACCAGCAATGGGTGACGAAGAAACACGAGCGATCGCCGCAATTTCTGACTTGGGTTTACAAGCAAAACTCTTGGGCTGGAACCGCGCTGTTATCTCAGATATTAAGGCTTCTATCGCTTGTGGTCTGAGCCGAGTGCATATTGCCATTCCCGTCTCTGGTATCCAAATCGCCGCCAAATTCCACGGTCAATGGCGAGTAAGTTTGCAAAAACTCAAAGACTGTATTAGCTTCGCTGTCGATCAAGGTCTTTGGGTAGCAGTCGGCGGAGAAGATTCTTCCAGAGCTGATGAGAACTTTCTCTTAGATGTAGCGCTTTATGCCCAAGAATGGGGTGCATCCCGGTTCCGCTTCTGCGACACCGTAGGAGTTCTTGACCCTTTCAGCACCTACACCAAGGTCAAACGGTTAGTTTCAGCTTTGATGATTCCCCTAGAAATCCACACCCACAATGATTTTGGTCTGGCAACAGCTAACGCCCTTGCGGGTATCAAAGCCGGAGCTTTATCAGTGAATACCACAGTTAACGGATTGGGTGAAAGGGCGGGAAATGCAGCTTTAGAAGAAGTTGTCATGGCAATCAAACGCATCTACGGCGTTGATTTGGGCATTGACACTCCCAACTTGCTGGAACTGTCTCAACTAGTTGCAGCTGCATCAGGTGCAAGTGTACCACCCTGGAAAGCGATCGTTGGCGAAAATACCTTTGCTCACGAATCAGGCATCCATGCTCACGGAGTAATGCAAAATCCCATCACTTACGAACCATTTGCTCCCGAAGAAGTAGGTTGGGAACGACGTTTAGTAGTAGGTAAACATTCTGGACGGCATTTGGTTGCAAACTTGCTACAACAGCATGGAATTTTCTTGAACTCCCAAGAAACTCAGACTGTTTTAGATGCAGTACGCCATCAATCGGTACAGAAAAAACGCAGTTTGACGACAGAAGAACTATTGAATTTGGTCAGAGAACAGAGGTACTCTCATGCAACGTGATGAATTAGAGCTAAACTTGCCACCTGCTTTTGAAATTGGTGAAAAAGTCAGAGTTCGGAAACTGCTTAAGAACGATGGTACTTTTCCTGGTAAAGAAGTTGGGCAAGTTTTAGTGAACAAAGGAGATATCGGCTACATAGCGAGTATAGGCACATATTTGCAGACTTCCTATATATATGCTGTGCATTTCTTAGAAACAGGGTTCATCGTCGGCTGTAAGAAAAAAGAACTAGAATCTGTTGAGGAATCTCATGAAAGTAATGCTACGGATGAATGATGCCGGCACTTTAGTAGTTTACGTTGCTAAAAAAGACCTTGAAGAAGAAGTCGTCAAACAAACCGATGGAAATGATGGCAAAGTTCTCACCCTAGCAAATGGTTGGGAATTAGAATTTCGGGAATTGCCAGATACAGCAAATTTACCTCAAACTGTAGAAGCTAAACGCCTCGCGTAAAAATAGTTAGGAGTTAAGAGTTATGAGTTACAATTTTTAACTCCTAATTCTTCACTCCTAACTCCTCACTTTTAACTCCTCATTCCTCACTCTTAACTTTTTATCAATCATGGGTGACAAGTATTTGACGTTATCAAAATTGAACCTTGAGGGACAGTTACTAGGTTTTGTTGGTGGTGAACCAGGAAAATATAAATATTTGCAATTGGCGGTTCCATCTGGAAATGTGGAAATTAAATTACCTAAAGAGTTACGTCGGTTACTAAGTTCATCCTTAGTTCCTGGCCAGCAAGTTCGCGTTTGTGGTCATAGTGAGGTAGACTCACGCACAAGTAAAATAAAAATTAAAGCCTATCGGGTGACGCCAATTGATGGGTGTCCAAAGCAAGATTTACCACCTCAAACCAAAGCGAGGATTATGGTATGTCAAAAGGGCGGTTGCCTAAAACGTGGTGGTAAAGGGCTATTATCAGATTTAGAAAAAACTTTGTGCGATCGCGGTTTGTTAGACAAAGTTACCATTGAACATACTAGTTGCCAAAAATGCTGTAGTAGCGCCCCCAACTGTGTTTTACACCTTGGTAAAAAGAAATACAAGAATATTCATCCTGAAGCGATCGCAACTTTGCTAGAAAGTCACTTAACAGAGTAATAATCTTCTCTAGCTATTCTTAAAATAATACATAAATTTGTAGGGGTAAAAATTTTACCCCTATTTGTTGTTGATATCGTCTGTGTAGCACCCTTGTCAATTAAGATAAAAATAACTCTGCATTCTCGTAGTTGTTATGAGCCTTACCACTGTTAAACGCTTTACTGTAGCTGAATATCACCGTCTAGCTGAACTCGGCTTCTTTGAGGAGAATGACCGAGTTGAGCTAATTAAGGGTGAAATAATCCAGATGGCAGCGAAAGGTACACCGCACTCTGTTTGTGAAACACGCCTAGAGCGAGAATTATATAAACTAGTAGGCGATCGCGCAATATTGCGAGGACAACAACCAATTACTTTATCTAACAACAGTGAGCCTGAACCAGATAGAGTAATTGCAAAAAATAGAGATGATGACTATCTAGCGAATCATCCTAGCCCATCTGATATTTTACTCTTAATTGAGATTGCTGATTCATCTTTAAAATATGACCAAGAGGAAAAGCTATTTATTTTTGCAGAAGCAAATATCTCTGATTATTGGATATTTAATTTAGTAGATAATTATCTGGAGTGCTACAGCGAACCTTATCAAACTTTGCAAGTGAAATTTGGTTATCGTCGCAAGTTAATTTATCTGCTAAATGAATCAGTTAAGCTGTGCTGTTTTCCTGATTTAGTTCTGGATTTATCTCAGGTATTTCCAGGTTGCCTTGTAAGGGGCGATCGCTAAACATCTATATGCCATAAAAATATTGCATTATGCTATGGGCGAATAGCCAGCTTGGTGAACTAGTATTGATACCGAAAATATCTAGGCAACAAGCAAGGCTACGACTTGATCAAAATAGGTGGTTAATTCCTCAATTAAATTAATGTAATAAATAGGAGTACTACCAGTTGATTCTTTAACAATTTTGAGCACATTTTCCTTCATATTATGAATAGCAAATATTACAGATTTATAGGGTATGCCCATAGATTGGAAACTTTCATACAAACTGTTAAGTATAAGCTTCTCCAAAACGCTGGTGTCACGAGCTAACATCGCATACATGACGTAGCGTAGGATAGTTTCCATATTTCTTTGACAAACCATCATCTGGCTATCAATATATACGCTATCACCTGGATAAATCAGTTTAGGTTGTTCTACAGATAAGGCTTTAGCAGATTTAGCTACTATGTTGGATGCATTATTTGTAATATGATGAACAACTTTTAAACGCTTCTCTTCTTCCTGAAAATAACGAACCTGATACTGAACTTGATTATCTGAAAAAAAATATTTTAAAAACTGTTTTACTGATACTAAAGAAAATATCCCTTCAGAAATGTATTTAAAGTCGGGATGAAAAAATAATTTAAAGTAAGCAATGTTTCTTGTTAAGATATAATCAATTTTCATAAAATTTGCACAACTTAACTGGATTGCAAACTCAAAATCACCTAACTTGTACTTGCTAGCTTTTTCCAAAATTAAGTCATCAATAGGACAGATTGTCATTATTGCTCTGATATCAGATACTGCCTGCCAAGCAATCTCAACTTCCACACTTTCTCTGCCGATATCGAAGATTTTGTTGATCGTTGTTGGCGTGACATAACCCTCTATTTGTTCCGACTCAATTAACTCCCAGAGTTTTACAGAATCTTCCACAAATGGTTCTCGGTCTAGGAGAATATCTAAAAGAATGTCAATATCTACTAAAACCCGTCTAATCATTTTATGTTGCCCTAATCCCTAATTTCCAGGGTTAGCAACTTCAGCATCAGAAGAATACTGATCGTTTCCTGATTTCCCACGCTTAAATATTCCGCGCACTCGTTTCAAACGTGGCAACTCTGTCACGGTTTCTTCTGTCACTTCTGCTACTTCAGGGAGTAAATGTGCAATACCAAATAGTTTTCCCAAAGGAGATGTTTTTAGAAAAGCTTGACGTTGGGCGTGAGTCATCATCTCACTTGACCCTACTCTTATTTCATCACTGCTCATATAGCTTTGCTTCTCCCCATTGACTTTCGTGTAGCTGACAAAATTTTGCTGCTGCTGTTCGTGAAAATCTGAAGCCATATAAATCTTCTCTAGGAGTGCTACGTGCGAACCCAAGATACTCCATCTGCACTTTATCTCTATAGTATGACACAGCTGTATCTATAGCTTCCAAAATAACTAGCGGCTCGTCTGCTTGTGTTTGACAAAATTCAAGACTCACCTTGGTTGCATACCAGATTAACCATTTACCGATTGGTTCAATTAATCGTTCAGCTATATCTCCTCGACTTGTAGGATGGGCTTCTATATGTTCTATCTCTAAATACTTTGGAGAGCCAGGATAGGGATAAAGACCATATCGCACTAATCCCCAAACTTTTTTACTATAAACAAGTTTGACTATATTTTGACACTCAAAACTGGTATTTTTCCAGAAGTTTAACCAGTTACAAGACCAATCGTTTGGCATGTCATTTTCTCTAGCTGGTGAAAGACAAGCTATTTCCTCAGCCGTCGATTGAGTTCGGACTTTTACCTGATAAGAACCAATGGTAGTCAATTAAGTTTTACAACCTTTTAATAGGAATTTTGCATATTTAAAGATGCCCAAGTAACTACTAAATAATATAAGATAATGAGCATATAAATTCCATATTTTCAAATCAAACCTTCCAATGCGTGTTGCAAATCATTCGTTACATCAGCAACAGCTTGTTTAGCACCTAAACGACTTTCCTTATATGCTGGATAACGCTCAGAAATAGATATGGGTTCACCCACAGTAATTTTGACTTTTTGCTTACCCAATTGTGGACGCTGTAAACGTTTATCGCCTTTTATTTTAGCAATCATTTGCCATAAAATTAAAGTCGTCTCAGCAAACCTTTCTACCGTAGGTTTCTCACGAATATAATTACCAGAAACAGCCACAAAACTTTCTACTAATCGCATGTGCCACATCCGCGCATTCGATTCTTCAGCAACGCGATCGCCTAAAGCTTTCTCTACCGCAGATATTCCTTTTACATCCTTAAAATCTTCTCTAAATATATAATTCCACCCAGCTTGTTCTACGCGCCGACATCGGTCACTCAAAGTACCTTTTGATTGCAAATCAAAATATTGTTCTGATATTAGTAGCGCCGCATTCAATAAAGCTTGCAAACGAACTGCTAACGCTTCATTTCTATCTTCAATTTCTTCTACTACTGTTTTGATATCTGCCAGCTTTAGATGATAAAAGCGCGTGTAAAATTTTTCCATCAATGAAAGTAAATTTTCTGCCAAAATTAATAACCGAGGATAAAGCAACTCTATAGAAGCATTTTCTGCTTCATTCACAGGTAAACCACTAGCCGCTTCCATTTCACTTAAAAGATTAGCGATCGCACCCCAAGGAGCATCAACGTAACTATATTTAATTCCAACTGGTACAATTAGAACCTGTTGGTCGCGTCCAGCTTTGTGCAAATCTTCAGCACACCAAAAGCCTAATTGGGCGATACCAGGTTCCAGGGGGCTAATATTCTCTGATAAACCATTGGTTGCACCCTCTGGCGCAGCCGCCATCGGAAATTTACCATTGGCGAACAAGTCACGCGCCGAACGTAACCCCGTCCAATCAGCCTTACCTCGCTGAATCGGAGTCCCACCTAAACGAGAAGCAATCCAGCCGACGTAGGAACCTGCCCATAGAGGAATGCCGCGATCATACATAAAATGAGCGTGAATGGGAAGTTGTAGCGCTGTACCTTGCGATCGTGCTACCTTTGGCACGAGTTGAGACAGCAAGTAGGTCAAACAAAACGGATCGTCTGTTTTAGGATGGCGAAATGCCAGCATAAAACGGATCTTACCCTCCTGAAACTGGCGATAGAGATCCACCAGCACCTCTACGTTGTCTGCTTCAATTTGGGTAATAGGTGTTTGCCAGTTTATCCAACTGGGTAACAACAGATGGACAAATCGTAGAACCAAGGGGTTAAACGCTGGAGGAATAAATTCTAAGGGTGGTTGTGCTTGATAAATTACATTTGCCAAGGTAGTTTTCTCCTAAAGATGCCGCGATTTCTAATCGCCTAGTAGTTATTTATTGTTGTAACGGAATATCATCGCCATTGGGAAGCCGAAAATATTATTAATCAAGTTTTCTGCTTACAGTATATTTACGGTTTGCAAAGTATATTTTTTTAAAAATAATCTAAAGATAGTAGCTTTGACAACTCTTAAATTAAGAGTTGTCAGGGAAGCTTGATGAAAATTCCTCATGCCTAATTGGGTATATCTATGTCAGATTCTCAAACAATTGCTGCATTGTCTTTAAGGGATTGTTGTGAAGATAGAGAGAAAGCTTTTTGGCAGCTATGGGAGCAGTATCAAAATTATCTTGCTCGATGTTGTTTAAAGTGGATGGGCAATCCTACTGATGCAGAAGATGCCCTGAGTCAGGCGATGCTCAAAGCCTGGAAAAAAATACGTAATTGTACAGTTGAGATTAAAAACATTAAGAGTTGGTTAACGCAATTAACTCATAATCTCTGCATGGATATCCATAGAGAATGTCATCGGGGTGTAAGGCAGGTTGAGAGTTTGGAATTTCACGAGGAATTAGTTAGCAAAGAAGAAACACCAGTTCTTGCTGCGTAGCAACAAGAACTGGAAAAATTTTTTTGTCTTGCTATTGATAAGTTACCCCCTAAACTGCGAGAAACTTTTATTCTGCACTTTGAGGAAGAACTTTCATATAAAGAAATTGCCGAAAAACTAAATATTTCTTACGATAATGTCCGCAAGCGCGTTTCCCAAGCACGGGGAATTTTGCGAAAGCAATTTAATCAAGATTTTGTTGGCGAGGATAGGAAGCCTAATGTAGAGATATTTCATGAAACGTCTTTACACTCCACTATTGTTTCCCAAACACTGGAAGAATTTGATGGGGTAGATTTGGAGACAAATCAAAATGTGTATGTGCATCGATTTGTTGTTGATGAAGAACCCCAAGTAGCAATGCTATCTATTCCAGAGATAAAGGCTGTGGTGGTGGATGCTCAATCTGATGGGGAGAAAATAGAAGAAATTCAAGATATTGGTCAGAGTATATTTGAGAAGTTAAATTTTATTTTGCCCTGGCGATTAGAAATCGCGGCGACACACAAAACCTGCCTGCCAGGTTATTTGAATGAAGCACACCTACACAGATTTATAGAGTATTTTCTGCTGCGATGGAAAATGTGGACAGATAGTGGAGGTTGGGTAATAGTTGCAAATATTAATCATAGGATAGACTCCAGCTAAATTATACCACCAAATAATTAGGCAAGAGGTCTATTTTTGCATTTGAGAATGCAACATTTCTGCGCCCTTTCAGTTAAGGAATAATTTAATGATGATTCACCGTCTTGCTGTAGTTAGCGCTTTAGCTATTCTCAGTGCTGTAGCATTCCCGTCTAAATCTGAAGCCCAAGCAACTCAAGATGTTAACTTCAACGGTACTATTGCAGAAAGTTTTACCTTTGATATTGGGTCGGTTAATAATCCTACCCCATCAGCAGGTTTTAGCGGTAATTCTTTTGAAGGTAGCGCAGATGTCAATATATCCTGTGCTACTAGTGCTTTCATAAGTGTGTCTGCTCCCAAACGGATAGCTGCGCCTTCTGCCTTCAATGATGCTTTTCGGAAAGCTCGTGTTCGCTTCGGAAACAGCAGTACATCCACTGGTGTTGGTAGTGCTGATGGTTTTCCTCTTTGGAGCGACTCAGACTCTGCTCCTTTAGCTATTAGTAGTTGTACAGGCAATCCTTTGGTTGTCGAAATGATTGCTGGTAGTACCGATGCAGGAAGTGCTCCTGTTGGAAGCTACATATATACAGTAACCCTGACAGCTACTCCTCAGTAGAGATTAAAAGTTAACTTAAATTGAATAATTCACAATTTAAGTTCAAGAAACGTCTAACTAATAGAGGCATTTAAACAAGGGTTTGGAATCATTAATCAATTAAGATTACACCCCTAGTTTCTGAAGATGTCTAGCTCATCAAAAATTTGTTGTCAGGAGTTTCAAAAACATGATCCGTCGTCTTGCATTAGTTATTAGTATAGCTGTTCTCAGTGCTGTAGCCTTTGCCCCCAAAGCCGGAGCAGTACCAGCAACTCAGGATGTTACTTTCAATGGTACTGTTGTAGGGGTTTGCACCTTTACTGGTACTACTGCCGGTGCTTTGGTAAATCAGAACAATAACGCCTGGGTTGAAGCCTCTACTGGTAGTACTATTGGCAATATCGGTACAGCAGCTCAAACAACTGTAAACTGTACTTCTGGTGGTCAGTTGGCTGTTTCTGCTCCTGTTAAAGTAGCAGCACCTGCTAACTTTACGGATACTATCAAACAGGCAGTTGTTTACGATGGAACCAACTTTTCTTCATCTACCGGTACTGCTTTTGATACCGCTGGCTGGGCTAAACCGACTACTGCTTTAACTATTCCTGCTAACACAAACCGTACTTTGAACGTTGCTGCGATTATTGGTGTGAACAATGTTAGTAGCGGAGTACCTGTTGGAACTTATAACTATAAAGTTACTCTCACTGCTACTCCTAACTAAGAAGCGAGTCAATAAAAAGCCTGATTCCTGAATAAAAACAGGCTTTTCAAAGACTGGATTTAGTCATTTTGTTTTTGCAAGGATTGGATGCCCTACTTTCTAGCTCCGATCCTTTTCCCATTATAGCAAATTCCAAAAAACAAAAATTCAATATTCATAAAATAGGTAAGATGCGTCAGAAAACCAGACAACGGACGTACTTTCAAGAATTTAGGTCTGACGCACCTTACAAATTGGATATTTTTTTAATTGGAAGTCCCATACTTCACATTATTGTATTAGATCCAAATCAAATATGAAATTTCCTCCCAGAAGATTTATGATCTCCCGCGTGAGCGGTATTTTGCTCACTAGCTTTTTATCATGGGAAACTGCTGTTAGAGCCGACATTGCTATCTCCCCACTGGTAATCGAAACCGAAGTTAAACGAGGACAAGCACAAGGAACAATTACGGTTACAAATGGAGATGCTAAAGAATTTCGTGCTCGTGTTTATAGTCTACCCTTTACCTATGATGTAGAAGATGGATTTAAACTTTTAGATTCCAGTCCTCTAGATTTGACTCCCTATCTGCAATTTTCACCGCGAGAACTGCAAGTTCCCAGTACAGATAATCGTCGCATCCGCTTTATTGTACGCTTTCCTCCTAGTTTACCCGATGGTGAATATCGGGCGATGTTGTTCACAGAAAATTTAGAAGCGACAATTCAGGAAGAACCAGGTAAAACCAGTGGTGTCATCTTCAAAACAGCAATTGTTCCTAGAGTAGGAGTTGCTGTTTATGTCCGTAAGGGTAATATATCTCATAATTTGAGTGTGGTTAATGCTAGATTTAATCCGAATTCTAAGCAACTTCAAGTATTGGTTAAAAATACTGGTAAAGCCACTGCAATTATTCAGGGTGAATGGACTATTAAAAAGGAAGAACGAGTTATTTTTAATGGACGAGGTATGGATACAACAGTGATTGCAGAAGGGCAAAGATATCTGGCTGTTGATTATTCTACCTCTGGGAGTAAAACTCAGTTGGAACCAGGAGAATATCAATTGTCTGGAAATTTGGGATGGGGTGTAAATAGAACTAATAAAATTCCATTTAGTGTCAAGTTCGCTATTCCCTAAAAAATTATTTATAAAGGTAGCTGAAATCACGTTCATACAGATAAAACCTTAACTCATCGTTATTCCGCTCAGGCGGAGTTTGTTTGTTTAGCCCCAAATTTATATTCTAAGTGGAGGTTTGACCAACTAAAACTAAAGGTCATGAAAAGTGTATTTTAATATAAACATGTATCTGCAAAGAATTTGCTTTTTGTATATATTTTGCTTTAACTTAATTAGTGATAATAGCTTAATTCTAGCAGCAACAGCACCAATTAATCAAACTCCTTTAATTAAGGAAAATCCCCAAAAGCAAATATTTATTAAAAAAACAATCGAAAATATTTCACAACCAGAATCTGTTGGAGATGAAAAATTACCAAATTTTTTAACTCCAACAAATTCAACTCTTTTAAAAGATGATAATTTAACAACCTTTATTACTGGCTTAAATATTGGAACACGTAATGTAAGTTCTGGGGTTTTAGTACGGGGTGAAATTACAGATAAAGAAGCGATTAATTTTGAAAATTGGTTAATTCCTTATGATGCTTTTCTGCAAGCATTAAAGTTTACCTCTAAAGTTATATCTGATAATGAAGTGGAGTTGCGATCGCCTTTCAAAATTATTCGTCTCAACATCAATAAACTGCATAGTGATCCAGAATTAGGATTAGTGGTTTCCATTAAAGAAATTAAAGATATTTTCGCCATTGAATCTAAATTTGATTGGCGTGAATATACTATTGTTTTTGATGTGCCTGAAGTAAAACCTACCAATAGTAATTAGCCAGAAAAAAGACCTGTTATTTTAACAGGATTACCAAGAATTTCTGCTCCAAATATAACATTGACTATGGTAGAACAGAGGGGTAATCTGAGTGGTACAAACACTTCAGATTTCCAGAATCAAGGTACTTTATCAGCAGTTGGCACAATATTTGATAGTAGTTGGTTTTTGCGTGTCAATCAATCCGAAATAACAGATCGCAAAACTTGGCAATTATCAGAGCTACAAATTCTTAAACAAACAGATTATAGGGATTATTATTTAGGTTCACAACCAACTTTTTGGCGTAGTCAAAGTAGGGGTGATTTTTGGGGATTTACTACTATTCAAAGACAAGGGTTTTCTCCCTTTCCTACCTATGGAAGTGGTGGTGCAAATCCTAGTCAAAGGTTACAACCAGAGCGTGTTAATGGAACGGTGACAGGTCGTGCTGAACCAGGAACTTTAGCACGCCTTGTGAACAATATCTATAGTACAGAAGTAATTGCTGAACAGTTAGTTGGTGGCTCAAGAACTTACCGTTTTGATAATATTCCTGTAGGGAGGCAAATAGGCACAAACTATAAAGTTTTACTTTATCCTGGTGGTGTTCTGACTGCTCAACCCCAAATTCAAGATGCTCGTTTTAATTTGTTGCCTGAACAACTATCAGTGGGAACATCAACATTAATTGTTTCTGGAGGATGGAAACGACGTTTAAATAATAATGAGTTTTTAGGAGACTTCACCCAATTTAATGGAGGAATAAGTCAAAGATGGGGCCTAACAAAAGATTTAACCGTGGGTTTAGGTAGTGTATATGATTCATCTTTTCAAGGTTTAACAGAGCTTTTTTATCAGCCCCAAAGGTCTCCTTTAAGAGTTACTGTTTCTAGTGCAATCGCAGATAAAATAAAAATTAATACTAATGTGATTTGGAATGGTTATCCAAATCTTTATGCAACATTAAGTAATGATTTAAAATCTACTATCTATACTCTCGATTATAAGATATCAGAGCAATTCAGATTTTATAGTAGTGGCAGTTTAGACAAAGATAAAAATTTCGGTTTAGGCTATTCTTCTAGCAGTCTTAATTCTTCCACTTATGCTCTAGTGAATGTTGATACGAATACTGGATTGAGTTGGAGTCTTGATCAACGCTTAGGAAAGTTATACTTAAATCATCGTGGTAATTATATTAGCACTTCTTCCCAACTATCATATCTATTTAATCCTTACCAATCTTTAAATTTCAACTATGAAACTCTTAATTATTCTCAAAACTCTAATTTGCTGACTGCATATTGGCGTTATACTTCTCCAAGTATCACTAGATACGGCGAGAATCTTTTGCAAGGAGAGTTAGGTTATAGAATTGGTTCTTCAGGAACAGGAATTTATGGGACACTGGGAACAACTATTTTACCTGGTATTTTGTTACAGGCACGTTATGAAGGAATTTCTCTAAATTCTGATCAAAGTAGTTTTAGTATTCAACTAGTTTCTAGTTTGGGTTTTCAACAGGGTTTAATTCCAGGCGATCGCCAAATCGAACGTTTTCGTACTGAAGGGGGTTTGTTAGTTAAACCCTTTTTAGATCGCAACAGCAATGGAAAACAGGATAATCATGAAGAAGTGTATAATGATAACTCGGAGTTTCTGATTGTCAACAACGAGGTTGTAAAACCTTCGCAAATTGATATTCAGGGCGATCGCATGATTATGCGTCTTCCCCCAAGAACTTATCGTGTAGACTTAGAACCTGCTGGTTTTCCTCCTGACTTCCAACCTGCAATTAATACCTTTGCCGTGAAAGTAGTAGAAGGTAGCTACACACCTCTGCTTATTCCTCTTCAACCTTCTTATACTCTGGCTGGAATCGCCACCGATGTTGAAGGAAACCCCATTGCTGGTGCTAAAGTTGAAGCTATTGATCCTAATTCCAAGTCATCAGTTATATCTATTACGAATAGTGCAGGCGTTTTCTATCTAGAACAGTTACGAAAAGGGACTTATCAGTTAAAAGTTAATGGTAAATCTGTTGAACCTAATACAATTACAATTAAAGCAGATTCTAATACTTTGCAAGAATTAAATTTAAAATTGCCTTAACTCACATATAACCAAGAAAAGATGGAAAGTGCTGGCATAGTGCAAGTTTAACCGCAGACTTGCAAATCTTAATAATAGGATAGACTCAAGCTAAATCCTGGCAATACATCTTCACCCGATAATTGTGTGGGCAGATTTTGCACTTCCACATCTTGTTTTTGACGATAAATTTCCACTTGCTGCTGTTGGGGGTTAATTAACCATGCCAATTGCACCCCTGCATCCATATACTCTTGCATTTTAGAACGCAGCATTTCCAAATCATCTGTTGCTGACCTTAATTCAATAACAAAATCAGGGGCAATGGCGGGAAATTTGCGTCTTTGTTCAGGTGTAAGTGCTTCCCAACGTTCTCGTTGAATCTAAGCAGCATCTGGGGAACGGTCAGCACCATTGGGTAATTTGAATATAGTAGAAGAACTGAAAGTGTAACCAAGGCCAGTTTGCCGATTCCAGATTCCCAAATCAATAATTAAATCTGCTTCTCGATTGCCGCTTTCACCTCCAACGGGGGACATGATGATTAATTCTCCCTTGGCAGTGCGTTCAAATTTCAATTCGCGGTTATTTTGACATAAGTGATAAAATTGTTCGTCACTTAGATGAACAGTGTCTAGTTTTATTGTCAAAAGACTCATAACCTAGACCTAGATTAAATAGTTGCAAAGATTATATCATGCCACATCTTAACGGCTGTAAGATGCCGATGCCTGCGGCGGGCAAAGCCATCGCACACCACGCAAGTTCAACAAAAACTAGGATACCTTTTTAGTTTGCCCAGGCAGACTTTGAGTTTGTGTTACCGCGATTTATCATCGCCAAGTGGTTTATAAACAAATTAGAGATTCTGGAAAGGGAATAAACGATGCGACTTTCACAAATGTTATTTGTTACACTGCGGGATGATCCGGCTGATGCTGAGATTCCTAGTCATAAATTATTACTCCGTGCAGGCTACATTCGTCGCATCGGTAGTGGTCTTTATGCTTATTTGCCTTTAATGTGGCGAGTATTACAAAAAGTTTCCCAGATTGTGCGGGAAGAAATGAACGCTACAGGCGCACAAGAATGTCTTTTACCACAATTACAACCTGCTGATTTATGGAAGGAATCGGAACGCTGGGACACTTACACCAAAGCTGAGGGGATCATGTTTTCCCTAATTGACCGCCGTGAGCAACAATTAGGATTAGGCCCAACTCATGAAGAGGTAATCACAGCGATCGCTCGTGATATGATTCGCTCTTATCGCCAGCTACCACAAAATCTCTACCAAATTCAAACCAAATTCCGCGATGAAATTCGTCCCCGCTTTGGTTTAATGCGCGGACGGGAGTTTATCATGAAGGACGCCTATTCCTTCCATGCCGATGAAGCCAGCCTCAAAGAAACTTACCAAGATATGTATAATGCGTACAGTAATATTCTGCGGCGTTCTGGTTTAGCTTTTCGGGCAGTGGAAGCAGATTCTGGTGCAATTGGAGGTTCTGGTTCTACAGAATTTATGATTTTGGCCGAAGCCGGTGAAGACGAAGTTCTCTACACTGAGGATGGTAAATACGCCGCTAATGTAGAAAAAGCTGTTTCTTTACCAATTGACGCCGAAACCTCACGGTTTACAACCTACGAGAAACGCGATACACCTGGAACGGAGACGATTGAAAAAGTTTGTCAACTTCTCAACTGTTCTCCCACTCAATTAGTAAAAAATGTCCTTTATCAGACAGTTTATGATAATGGTATAACGGTGTTAGTTTTGGTGAGCATCCGAGGCGATCAGGAAGTTAATGAAGTCAAGTTGCAAAATGAATTGACTAAATTAGCTTCTGAATATGGTGCTAAAACTATTATTAGTTTGAATGTACCAAATGTCGAAGCCCAACAAGCATGGACAGCTAAATCTCTACCTTTAGGCTACATTGCGCCAGATATCGCCGATGAATATATTAACGCCAATAAACAGATCCATCCCAAGTTTTTGCGCTTAGTAGATCAAACAGCCGTTGATTTAAAAAACTTTGTTACAGGTGCGAATGAAGCTGGCTATCACGTAGTTGGTGCTAATTGGAATGAGCAATTTAAACTACCAGAACGAGTAGTAGATATTCGTAAGTCAAGACCAGGCGATCGCGCCATCCATAACCCAGAACAAATCTTACAAAGCGCCCGTGGAATTGAAGCAGGTCACATCTTCCAATTAGGTACTAAATATTCTCAAGCGATGGGAGCAACTTATACCAATGAACAGGGTGAAGAAAAGCCGCTATTGATGGGTTGTTTTGGCGTGGGCGTGTCACGATTAGCACAAGCTGCCGTAGAGCAATCCTACGATAAAGATGGGATTATTTGGCCAGTTGCGATCGCACCCTACCACGCGATCGTCACAATTCCGAATATCAAGGATGCTCAACAAATCGAAATCGCCCAAAAACTTTACACAGAATTAAATCAAACAGGAATTGAAACCCTACTAGATGACCGCGATGAACGGGCTGGAGTGAAATTTAAAGATGCTGACTTAATAGGCATACCTTATCGAATTGTAACCGGACGAGCGATCGCTAATGGCAAAGTCGAAGTTGTAGAAAGAGCAACCCGCAACTCTCAAGAAATTGCCATAGAGGAAGTTACAACCACACTTCATAAGTGGATTACCGCCGCCACTCAGGTAAAAAATTAAACTTCGATTTTACGCAGAGGAATCAATACTTTACTTTGCGTTCCTCTGCGTTTTACTCAGCGTTCCTCTGCGTTGTAAATTTAATCATCTCCAAAAAGAATGAGATTTACATAATTTGGCAGGTGACGAATTAGAAATAGAAATTCTAAAATTAAATCAGGGACTTGCAGAATTAAAAATAATCGCCTCCTCCAGGTAGAGGGAAACTCTTCAGTTATAAGTATCGTCCTTAACCAGGCTGCTCCTCACATAATTACCATATCAGCCCTCAGTCAGGAAGGTTTTGAACATGAAAGGCCAACAAGGATCTAATCGTATTTCTTCAGGCGCAATTGCAGCCGTGTCAGCAGTGGTTGTAGCAGTGGGTGGCGGTGTAGCTTGGTTTACTACACACTCCAGCAATACACCCACACGACCAAACCCCTCTGGGCGCATCGAACAGCCAGCACAGCCATCAACTAAACAGCCAGCCAATGAGCAAACCCCTAATGTTTATTGGCTAAAACCAACTGACAAAAATGTTACTTTAGTTCCCCAGCCTGTTAGAGTCGCTTCTATACGACCCAACCAGCCATTAGAAGCAGCTTTCCAAAGTTTGCTAGCAGGGCCGCCAACAGATGCGACAAATTCCACAACTATCCCCAAAGGAACCAAACTTTTGGGGCTGAAGGCGGAAAATGACGAAGTTCACGTTAATTTATCTGAAGATTTTACCAGTGGTGGTGGAAGCACATCAATGATGGGCCGCGTGGGACAAGTTGTTTATACTGCGACAAGTTTAAATCCCAAAGCCAAAGTGTACATTGACGTGAACGGCAAACCGTTGGATGTATTAGGTGGTGAAGGTCTAGAGTTACAACAGCCACTAACTCGTGAAAGCTTTGATAAAAACTATCAACTTTAGTCATTGGTCATTAGCAAAGGACAAATGACAAATGCTTTAACGATTGCTATTTAACACACGAAAGTTACGGGCTTGCTGTTCTAACCTTGTGGCAAGGCGATCGCAAACCCGATTACACAAATCAAAAATCATTTCATCTTCCACCCGGTAATAGGCGCAAGTTCCTTCACTGCGGCGGCTAAGGATACCTGCTTGCCACATTACCTTCAGGTGTTTTGATACATTTGCCTGAGAAGTCTGTGTTGCCTCTACCAACTCTTGCACGCATTTTTCTTCATCCTGTAATAAGTGGAGCAGCCGCAAGCGCATCGGCTCACTTAACAGACTGAAGTATTCAGCTACTTGTTGCACCACTTCTGGCGATAAAGGCAACGTTTGTTTCATCAGGATTAACCCGCAAGGACTGAAGTTTTAAAGATGACTCATTTGGGATGATTCATTTCATATATAGATTAATACTTAATCGGGGTTAATTCGCATCAAAGGTTGACCATATTCTACCGGATCGCCATTTTGGAGAAGAATTTCCATTACTTGTCCAGAGACTTCGGCTTCAATTTCATTCATCAGCTTCATAGCCTCAATGATACAGACAGTTTGACCCTTGCGGATGCGATCGCCCACTTCTACAAATGCCGCTTCCCCAGGTGCAGGAGCGCGATAAAACGTTCCCACCATTGGGGAAGGTACTTCTACTAATCTCTGGTCACGAGTTGAGGGGGGATTTACTGACAACTGCAATTGTGTGCTAGTACCAGTATTCTCAAACACGCGAGATGTAGATACCTCCGTTACCTGACTCGTGTTCATCTGGTTTCCCCCAGATGAACCTGATGTCGAGCCAGAACCCACCACACCGCCGAAGGTCGCTTGACCTACCGGCAACATTTGATTGCTGACGCTCACAGCCTTACGGACTGTTAGTTCAAAATCATCGCTTTTGAGCGTCACTTCTGCAATATCTGTTTGGGCGATAGTTGCCAGTAGTTGGCGGATTTCATTAAAGTCCAATGGCACAGTTTTTATTACCTCGACCTAATCCGTAAATGAGCATCTTAAGTGTGGCAGGGATTAAATCCCTATGTAGGGATTTCCATCGGGAGCAAGCATCTCCATAGAGATGAAAGTTATTCCCTGCTGATATACTTATCTTCCTGGGTATCAACTTTGATGCGTTCTCCTTGAGAAATAAACAAAGGAACCATCACAACTGCACCAGTTTCTAAAGTTGCTGGTTTTGACCCACCAGTAGCAGTGTCACCTTTTAAACCTGGATCTGTTTGTACAATTTCCAGAACCACAGACTTAGGCAATTCTACTCCCAATACCTGGTCGCCCCACTTAATAACTTCAGCTTCCATACCTTCCTTCAGGTATTTGACGCGATCGCCAATTTGTGCACGGGTCAATCTGCCTTCTTCATAGGTTTCCATATCCATAAAGACGAACTCATCGCCCTCTTTATAGGTATGCTGCATCGTGCTTTTTTCTAGCGTGGCTTGCGGAACTGTTTCCCCGGCTCGGAACGTTTTTTCCATCACGCTGCCACTCTGGACATTTTTTAGCTTAGTTCTGACAAAGGCGGAACCTTTGCCTGGCTTTACGTGCAGGAATTCTAGCACTCGCCATACAGACCCATCTAATACAATTGAAACACCGGGTCGAAAGTCGTTACTGGAGATCATGAAACTTTCAAATTTTGGAAGACAATCGGCATTTATTGTACCCTTCTAGGGTCGTCATTGGGCATTTCTCATTAGTCATTAGTCATTTGTCATTAGTCATTTGTCATTTATCCTCCGCCCTTAACGTGGGAAGATTATTGATGGGTTACGTCCAGTCAACAATCTAATGCTGCATTTGAGTTATCCCATGCTTAACTTATTAAAATCCTGGCTGAAGAACAGCCTAATGGCAATACTGCTGGTAACAATATTTTTAGGCATAACTACAGCTGGGTGGACTCCCTCTAGTAGCGCCGCGCTGCCAGCCGGCAACGCAATTACCGATGGCAAGGCTTTGTTGCGGTATGCACTCCCGATAGATAACAAACCTGTACGGCAACTACAAGCCAGTTTAGAGGACATCTCTGCCCAACTCCGGGCGAATCGGCGCTGGGGTGCTATTTCCAAGGACATCAGCCAAGCATCCCGCATTCTCGATAAACCCTCCCAAATCTTAACAAGCGTTCCTGAAGAACGCCAACCCCAAGCCGAAGCTTGGATTACTGAGTTAAAATCTGGGGTGGGAAAACTGGAAGAATTGGCGAAGAGTAAGGATAAAGAACAAATTCTCGAAAAGAGAGGCAAACTTCTGAATCTGGTTACTCAGTTAGAAGAGTCAATGGTGAAAGAATTCCCCTTTGAAGTGCCTGCCCAATACAGCAACCTACCACAACTTAAAGGTCGTGCCACTGTAGAAATCAAAACTAACAAAGGCGATTTGACCGTTGTAGTAGATGGTTATAGTGCCCCTGTCACTGCCGGTAATTTTGTAGATTTGGTGCAGAGAGGTTTTTATAATGGTTTAGAATTTACCCGTTCTGAAGAATCTTACTTTCTGCAAACTGGAGATCCAGAAGGTAAAGACGTGGGTTTCATTGATCCAAAAACGGGCAAATATCGCGCTATACCCTTAGAAGTCTTAGTTGAAGGTGATAAAGCACCTACTTATGGCATTACTCTAGAAGAAGCTGGTCGTTACGTTGATATGCCAGTTCTACCTTTTTCTGCCTTTGGGGCAGTGGTGATGGCTCGTCCCGAAAGTGAAGTGAATGGTGGATCTTCACAATTCTTCTTCTTCCTCTTTGAACCAGAACTTACCCCTGCCGGACGCAACCTATTAGATGGTCGCTATGCCGTGTTTGGTTATCTCACTGAAGGCAAAGAAGTTTTGGATAAACTGAAGGCTGGTGACAAAATTGAATCAGCAAAAGTCGTTCAGGGAATAGAAAATCTGGTTGAGCCGCAAGCAGCATAAAAAGAGAGCAGGGAGAGAATAATTCTTGTACAGACGCGATTAATCGCGTCTCCCCTGATTCAGATTTCCGGCGGTGAATATCTGATCAACTGCAATCTTCAATTCTGGAAAAGTTCGTGATCCAATTTGCTGATTAGCAGTAAAAACTGTTTCTTCGTAAAATCCATATTTCAGTAATAACACTGAAATCTTACCTTCTAGAGGATCTACAATCCAATATTCATGAACCTCTAAGGCCGCATATTCAGAGCGCTTATGGCGATAGTCCCGTTTCACCGACTCTGGACTGACCACTTCGACAATTAGTAACGGGAGTGACTGAAATACTGCTGAGGCATTCAACAATTCTCTGGCTTGTTCCACCGTCACCACACACAAATCAGTCAACCTAGATTTATTTCTACCCGTTCTCACCCCACTTTCCCGAAAAGTCAGCCAAGGAAAACTACAACGCTTGATTTCTCCATCTAGCAGTTGCTCAAGAAATTTGGCAATCAGAAAATGTTCAATAGTTGGTGGGTTCATTAGCTCTAGCTTGCCATCCACCAACTCATAATGGGAACCGTTGCCATCATCATAGGTTAAGTACTCCTCAAATGTGATGCTGGTTACTGGTGTTGTTCCCATCCCTACCGACTCCTAGACGATACCCTTATCTTAAACACTAAAACAAATCATCAGTTTTCTTCGTAATTTTGCAACACGGAAAACCGATTGTGAACAGTGAGTTATTTTCTCAACAAGTACAAGATATTGGAGAACAAGGTCTTTTAGAAAGATTACAGCGCTTTTGTCCTCCAGAAATTATCGGCGATGATGCAGCAGTGCTGGTGACTGCACCAGAGCAATCTTTGGTAGTGACAACAGATGTGCTGGTTGATGGCGTGCATTTTAGCAATGTCACCACTTCCCCAGAAGATGCTGGTTGGCGAGCTGCTGCTGCCAATTTATCAGATTTAGCGGCAATGGGCGCTACCCCGTTGGGAATTACTGTCGGGTTGGGACTCCCTGGCGAAGTTAGGGTAAGTTGGGTTGAGCAATTGTACCAGGGAATGACAGAATGCCTGAAAAAATACAATACCTCAATTGTCGGGGGTGATGTCGTGCGATCGCCTGTGACGACTCTGGCAATTACTGCTTTTGGTCAAGTTTCCCCTCATCGAATTATCCGCCGTTCTACTGCTGTTGTGGGAGATGCAATCGTCATTACAGGCGTTCATGGAGCCTCAAGGGCTGGCTTAGAACTGCTCTTGCATCCAGAATTAGGACAACACCTCAACGATGCAGAACGCACGGCTCTAATCCTCACACACCAACGCCCACAGCCACGATTAGATGTCTTACCAATCCTCTGGAAAATCTTACCATGCCCCATGCCCATTTCTGGTATGGATAGCAGCGATGGTTTAGCAGATGCGATTATTCAAATTTGCCGCGCCAGTGGTGTTGGCGCAGTTCTAGAACGAAGAAAAATTCCTGTACCAAAAACTTTTAACCATTGGCTGACACAAGAGCAAGCGCTGGAATATGCTCTATATGGTGGCGAAGATTTTGAATTAGTGCTGTGCTTACCAAAAGAGTCAGCATCAGCTTTAGTCCAACATCTTGGTGAAGATGCCGCGATCATAGGCAGCATTACATCTGGATCAACAGTACTATTGCAAGACGAACAAAAAAAATTCCCTGACCAAGTTCTGAGTCTTAGCCAGGGATTTCAACATTTTGGTCAATAGTCCTACCCTACGCGTTCGTCTTTGGCGTTCTCGTAGAGTAGCCGCCAGTGCGTCCATGTCATTTTTTTAATAACCAATGACCAATGACCAATAACAAATTATTGCCACTTTTCAGCTACTAATTCTGCCAAATCCAAAACTCGTTGGCTATAACCCCACTCGTTGTCATACCACGCCATAACTTTTACTAGGTCACTGCCCATAACCAAAGTCAAGCTAGCATCAACAATCGAAGAAGCGTCACTACCTTGATAATCCGAAGATACCAATTCTAGTTGGCTATAGTCCAAAATGCCTTTGAGTGGCCCTTCGGAAGCATCTTTGAGAGCTTGGTTAACTTCTTCAGTAATAGTACGCTTCTCAACCTGAACTACGAAATCTACCATTGAGACGTTCGGGGTCGGTACGCGTAAGGCAACACCATTTAGTTTGCCTTTGAGGTCTGGGATAACCAGCGCCACTGCTTTTGCTGCACCAGTAGAGGTGGGTACAATGTTGATTGCTGCTGCCCTCGCCCGTCGCAAATCCCGGTGAGAAGCGTCTAGCAAGCGTTGGTCACCTGTATAGCTATGGGTGGTGGTCATCGTGCCTTTGATGATGCCAAACTTATCGTTCAACACCTTGGCAATCGGTGCCAAGCAGTTGGTAGTACAGCTAGCGTTACTGATAATGTGGTGTTTGTTGTGGTCATAGTCGTGATGATTTACACCAACTACAAAAGTGCCATCCTCGTTTTTACCAGGAGCGGTAATCAGAACTTTCTTGGCTCCAGCATTTACATGCTTGAGCGCCCCTTCTTTGCTAGTAAATACCCCAGTTGCTTCGATAATTAGGTCAATTTCCCACTCTTTCCAGGGCAAGTTTTCAGGGTTGCGATCGGATACGCACTTAATGGTCTTACCGTTAACGATGATAGAGTTATCGTCGGCACTAATTTCAGCGCCCTTGATTTTCCCTAGCATTGAGTCGTACTTCAGCAGATGAGCATTGGTTCTAGGGTCTGAAGTGTCATTAATAGCGACAAGATCGATTTTACTATTCTCTCTGCCCACCCAGCAGCGTGCAAAGTTACGTCCAATCCGCCCGAAACCGTTGATTGCAACTCTAATCACAGTGTCTTGCCCTCTGTATTTATGCTTATATGTTGATATCGTTGACCCCAATCATATCGCAAAGGGGGGGGGCACTCATAACGATAAAGTGTTAGATCAATAAAAAAACACATAATTTATTCAGATTTGTTCGAGTAGAGATTGTTGTTCGTGATATATGATCTGACTGATTCCGGGACTAAATAACGAATTGACTGGCATTCGCGGCAAAATTTGCGAATTAGACTTGACGAAACTCCGACTATTGGTATATCTAAGAGTTGCCAGTGAATGGTAATTGACTGTTCCCTTAGCTGTTGCTCCACTTGCTTGCAGATTAATTTACTTTGAGTTATAGTCTCACCACCTAGCAGTCGGGGTGCTATTAACCAATCACACATTTGTGCTAGTTCGTGTCCACGGTACCAACGGGGTAAAGTTTGGAAAGTATCCAAGCCTACGATCCAGTACCAGTGAGTATTTGGGTAAGAAGCAGATAAGTCCATCAGGGTGTTAATGGCATAGGAAGTCCCAGAGAGATTTGCCTCCACTAGTGAGACAGTAAACGCTGGGTTATTTTCTATGGCTAATTGCAGCATTCCCACACGATGCTCAAATAAAGCTGCTTGTTTATGAGGAGGATTTAGGGATGGCACCCAAATTACCTTTTCAAGGGATACTTGATGCAAAGCTCTCTCGGCTACCAGCAGGTGTCCCCAATGAATAGGATCAAATGTGCCACCAAAAATTGCTAGTTGTTGCATCCAGTTATGCCTGGGTTTTATGCAATTGAAAAATAGTTTCATTACCAATGTACTATTGTAGTCAATTCTTCCCTAGACTGAATCCAATTTAAAATCAGCTTCACTAACAATGTATGATGTAGCCAATTCCAGTAAGGTAGCCAAAAAGATGTATTTGACATTACAAGAATTTCTTTCCCGATGCGACCAAAATTTTCAGAATAATCTTAAAAACACTTTAGAAATGTAAAAACCTCCAACCAAGGTAAAATCATTCTGAACAAGGAAAACCAGAGCAGAAATATCATCTGGCCATCAAACATAAACATGATTAAGGAACAGTTACGGTAAAAATCAAATTCCTGTTATGATACGCGTGTCATTTGTGATTATGGTGTGGTGTGGTGTAAAAGGAGCAAGAAATGACTAATTCTGTAGATTTTAGTGGTAGACCATTTCATTTTATTGGTATCGGTGGTATAGGTATGTCTGCTCTGGCATACGTTCTTGCCAAGCGTCAATTTCCAGTATCAGGTTCGGATCTTCGTCCCAACCACATTACGCACAAATTGGAATCTATCGGCGCTCATATTTTTAGTAGACAAGAGGCAAGCAATCTTGAATTCTTTCATCCTCAGGTATTAGCGAATGCAGTAGTATTAAATTCACAAGAAGAATTACCTACTACTACTAAATCAATACTGCCTCAAGTCATTTGTTCAACAGCAATTAATACAAACAATTTAGAATATAAAGCAGCGCTAGAATTAGGTTGTCCAATTTTACATCGTTCAGATGTACTGGCAGCCTTAATTGCGGATTACCACAGTATTGCAGTGGCAGGAACACACGGCAAAACTACAACCAGTAGCATGATTGGTTATATGCTTCTGGAAGCAGGTCTAGACCCAACGATTTTAGTAGGTGGCGAAGTCAATGCTTGGGAAGGTAATGCTCGATTGGGACAAAGCCAATATTTGGTAGCCGAAGCAGATGAATCTGATGGTTCCTTGGTAAAACACGCTCCAGAGATTGGCATCATCACCAATATTGAACTCGATCATCCAGACCATTACGAGACATTAGAAGAAGTCATTGACATCTTCCAGACATTTGCTAAGGGTTGTAAAACGTTAATAGGTAGCATTGATTGTGCTACAGTGCGCGATCGCTTGCAACCCACAATCAGCTACAGCTTATACTCAGATACTGACGCTGACTACAGCGTTACTAATATTGATTATCGGGCTGATGGCACTACGGCTCTAGTTTGGGAAAGAGGCAAAGCTTTGGGCGTGTTGAAGTTACGCCTGCTAAGTCGGCACAATCTTAGTAACGCCTTAGCAGCAGTAGCTGTTGGTCGCCTCTTGGGCTTAGAATTTGGAGAAATTGCCAAAGGTATCGCCACCTTTGAAGGAGCAAGACGCCGTTTTGAGTTCCGGGGTGAAGTAGATGGTATTACCTTCATTGATGACTATGCTCATCATCCTAGCGAGATTCGCGCTACTCTTGCCGCAGCCCGCTTACAAGCAAGACCAGGACAAAGAGTGGTGGCCATCTTCCAACCTCATCGCTATAGCCGTACACTCACCTTTTTAGAAGAATTTGCCGATTCCTTTACCCATGCCGATTTGGTTGTACTGACTGATATTTACAGTGCAGGCGAACCCAATTTAGGACAAATTACTGGTGAACATCTAGCGGCGGAAATTGCTAAACAGCATTCTTCTGTAGTTTATCAACCAACTTTACCCTCAGTATGTGAGTTCTTGCTGCAAACACTACGCCCAGGAGACTTGGCGCTGTTTTTGGGGGCCGGGAACTTGAATCAGGTAATTCCTGAACTAATTACGACGCTTTGTGAACCGGCTAAAGCCACATCTTAAGTGGAGATTTTGCGAAGTTTTATTTCTGAGCAAAGCGCCCGTTTAGCAACGGTTCCATAGGTTAACTCAATTACCGTATATTTGCGGTAAATAAATGTAAAAATTTTACCAAAAAAGTAAAGATGACCATTTACCAGGCAGCTGGAAACGTCTGCACAGTTTCTGCTTTGAATACAAAGAAACATCAAACAAATAATTCGGTGGACAGTGAAGTAATTTACTTACCCAATACTGATTGTACGATTAAGTCCCAGGCTTCTTTGTCTGCATTTACTTCCTATAGAGTTGGGGGAGCAGCTGATTTATACGTTGCCCCCCGAAACTTAGAAGCACTGCAAGCAAGTCTTAAATACGCAAAAGAACGTAATTTAAAGGTGACAACACTGGGAGCAGGTTCTAACTTGCTTGTGAGCGATGGGGGCATATCAGGCTTAGTTATTGCTACCCGTCATCTCCGCTTCAGCAACTTTGACCCCCAAACCGGTCAATTAACCGTTGCTGCTGGAGAATCAATTCCTAGCTTGGCATGGGCGGCAGCAGAATTAGGGTGGCAAGGATTGGAGTGGGCTGTTGGCATCCCTGGAACAGCCGGAGGAGCCGTGGTGATGAATGCAGGGGCACATAATAGCTGTATCGCAGATATGTTAGTTAGTGCCCAGGTGCTTTCACCCGATGGTACGTTGGAAACTCTTAGTCCCGATCAGTTGGGTTATAGCTACCGAACTTCATTATTGCAAGGTGGCGATCGCATAGTCACCCAAGCCACATTACAACTCGCGCCAGGTGCAGACCCAGCAAAAGTTGTGGCAATCACCAGAGAACACAAAAAGCATCGCTTGAGTACCCAACCATACAACTTCCCCAGTTGTGGAAGTGTGTTCCGCAATCCCAAACCTTACAGCGCTGGCTGGTTAATTGAACAAACTGGTCTCAAAGGTTACCAAATTGGTGGAGCGCAAGTAGCACAACTCCATGCTAATTTTATCGTTAACCGTGGTGGAGCAAAAGCTAGTGATATCTTCTGTCTCATTCGCCACATTCAACATCAAGTACAAGAACGTTGGTCTATTAATTTAGAACCAGAAGTCAAAATGCTTGGAGAGTTTCAAGGTGCTTGTGGATAAAGAATGGGGAGTAGGGAGTGGTGAGTGGAGGATGAAGGAACCGAGGAGCAGGGCAGGCAGAGAGAGAAATAACTGATACCCTATTCCCTACTCCCTACTCCCTACTCCCCACTCCCCATTCTATGACGCATTAATTATTGGTAAAAAAAGAGGCAAATTACTTACCGCATCTATAATTGAATTTGATTTGTTATTCAACGCATACGCGTAAAATTAATTATGACAGGTAAAGGACAAGGATTCGGCTTTGGCTTAGGAAAAATGAAAGAATTGGCTGACGCTTTTAAGAAAGCCCAGCAAGTTCAAGAAGGCGCAAAGCGACTCCAAGAAGAATTGGAGCAGATGGAGATTCTAGGAGAATCTGGTGGTGGCCTGGTGAAGGTGATTGTCAGTGGAAACCAAGAACCTAAGCGAGTAGAAATTTCTCCAGATGCTTTAGGAGAAGGTGCAGAAGTACTTTCTGATCTGGTAACAGTGGCAATGAAAGAAGCCTACAACAAATCCACAGCAACAATGCGGGAACGTATGGAAGAATTGACCAGTGGACTAGAACTTCCTGGATTTTAGTCATTAGTCATTAGTCATTGGTCATTGGACAAAGGACAAATGACTATTGACAAAGGACAAAACATATCTATGGCTTACAAGTTGCTATTTGTCTGCTTAGGTAATATCTGCCGATCGCCATCGGCAGAAAACATTATGAATCATCTAATTGAGCAGGCTGACTTGAGCGAACACATACTTTGTGACTCAGCTGGTACATCTAGCTATCACGTTGGTAGCCCACCCGACAGACGCATGAGTGCTGCGGCTGCTACAAAGTTGGGAATTAAACTACGTGGTCAAGCACGCCAGTTTCAAAAGTCAGACTTTGAAGACTTTGATTTAATTTTAGCGATGGATCAAGAAAACTATGAGAACATCCTCGCTCTTGATCAAACTAAGCAGTATCAACATAAAGTACGTTTGATGTGCGAGTTTTGCTCTCGACACACCCTGAAGGAAGTTCCAGATCCCTATTATGGTGGTCAAGAGGGATTTAATCGGGTTATTGATTTACTGATGGATGCTTGTGAAGGTCTGCTGGCAAAAGTTAGGAGTTAGGAGTTAGGAATTAAAATTCCTCACTCCTGCACAGACGCGATTAATCGCGTCTCTACTCATAACTTTTTTTATTCCACCAAACCATGCTTCATGGCAAAACGCACTAATTCCGCTCGGTTGCTAGTTGAGGTTTTTCTCAATAAACTGCTAACATACTTTTCCACTGTGCGAGGACTCAGGTGTAGCTGATGACCCATTTCGGCATTAGAAAGACCATGAGTCAATAACTCTAAGACTTCCTGTTCTCTATGAGTTAGGGATGAGTGCATGTGGGATTTCTGAATTTGAGTAGAAAGAGAATTATGGGCATCCACCGCTTTTGTCGAGGCGGAAATGCCCAAACTCTCTTTATGAGAAAACCGATATTCCGATTGAATAATTTGCGATCGCTCCAAAAGATTGCGGATTGCTGCTGCTAACTCTTCCAGTTCAAAAGGTTTGGGTAAAAATAAATCGCACCCTGACTGGTAGCCCAAAATTCTTTCTTGGGTCTTAGTTCGGGCTGTTAATAAAATTACAGGTAATAATCGAAATACTGGTTGTTGACGCACCCGACGCACTAGTTCATAGCCATTCATCTGTGGCATCACAATATCCGTGACAATCAAATCTGGATGATGCTCATCCACCATAACCAAAGCCTCTTGACCGTCATTAGCCGTAATCACTGAGTAGCCAGACAGTTCAAGATAGTCACTAACAGACAGGCGAGTGCCCAAATCATCATCCACTACAAGGATCGTCAAGGGCATGGACAATACACCCCTAGCATTTTTTTACTCAGAAATTTGCTTTTACGCGCTTCATCAGTGAACACAGACAATAATATTCTTATGTTTCATACTATAGACAGGATTACCACCTAATGATATTTTTAAGGACGATTTATAAATAAAATCTTAAATCCTTAGAAAAGGTTAAAGAAATGTAACTCATCTTTGACTTTTGACTTCCCTAAAGGGGCTGACTCGCTCTTTTTGGGAGGCATAGAAAGCTTTATCGTTTGTAACAACTCATCAATAAATCACAGTAAATACTACCATAGTATAAATTAATATTAACTTAATAAATAATTTACTAAAAGCTAAGTAGGGATAAATATCTTTAATGATTGTTGGCATCATACCTATTCTTTGTGAAACGACACAAAATTAAACTAGGTAAGACTTAGGGCTTAAGTCTCAAGTCTTACCAACATCATAGGTAATCGGTATCATATAACTTAAAGTTGCCAGAAAACTCTTAATTGTGAATTGATAAAAGCTAAATTAGTGATATACAGTTCATATATAGCGGTTCTAAGATACAGCCTATAATTAACAAAAAATCTAAATAATTTTTTAGGTAAAGCACACAAAATTATCAATGAGCGACAAGAGCGACAGTTACAAAGTTATTAGCGACAACCGCCAAGCCCGTTATTTGTATGAAATTCTAGAAACTTACGAAGCTGGAATTGAGTTGACAGGAACCGAGGTTAAGTCGATTCGTGCAGGTAAAGTCAATCTTCAAGATGGCTATGCTTTGCTTCGCAATGGTGAAGCATGGTTGATCAATGTCCATATCTCGCCTTATAACGCTAGTGGACAATATTTTAATCATGAACCACGGCGTACACGGAAGCTGCTGTTGCATCGCAAAGAACTCCGCAAGCTAATTGGCACAGTTGAACAACAGGGTTTAACTTTAATCCCTTTGAAAATGTATCTCAAACGTGGCTGGGTAAAAGTAAGTATAGCCCTTGGTAAAGGTAAAAAGCTCCACGACAAACGAGAAGACCTGAAACGACGCCAAGACCAGCGTGACATTCAACGGGCAATGAAAAATTATTGAGCTTCAGTGCCGCTAAACTACCACACCAGAGTGAGAAACCGATTTCTGTAAGAAGTATATTGTATGTCCACAGCGTGAGTTGTGAAAATTCCCAGTTTATAGCCGTAGATTGATTTTCTTAAAGCTGGGAATCGATAAAGTGGTGGGTAACTTCGGATGGCATAAGGAATTGTCAAAACTTATGAAAAGTAATTTCATTAAAGCTGTTGGTGCTGGCGTTCTCACCTTGAGTATGGCAGTTTTACCCTTAACTCTATCCGCACAAGCTCAGACGACAACTGACACCGGAGGCAGTACTTCTTCAGGAACGTCAACTTCAGGAACGACCACTTATAATAATGACCGCAAAGATTTTGATTGGGGTTGGCTAGGATTAATTGGTCTAGCTGGTTTGGCTGGTTTAGGTGGTAAAAAGAGTGAGAACCAACCCACTGCTTATAGCGACCCTAATGCTCCAGGGGCCACTACCTACAGAGACTAGACAATAGAAAATTCATTAAGTTGTCAGTTGTTCACTGGAAAAACAACTGACAGCTTAATCATATTACAACACGGTTCAGTTAAGGCTAAAACTCTTTGTCAAACTCAATTTTTTTAACGAACCGCCAAGGACGCAGAGAGAAGAAAGAAATGCTTAACTGAACTGTATTGAATCATATTAATTTACTGTTGGTTCTAAGTTAGATGAATTTGTCTGGTTTTGAGCTAAAGGTGTCCAGTAGCTGGCAATTAGGGCAACTATGAGCCACCAGAGGGTATTAACTTCAGGACGATACCAAACAGTATCTACGGTTCCATGAGCTAGCATTCCCAACAAAATAGCGATCGCTCCAATTAACCAAAATCCCTCTACACTTCTCAATCGTCGCAGTCGTCGCACTTGTAGAAATGCTGTGTTAAATGTGACAATTATTAGCCAGAGAAAGCAGGCTAAACCAACAAAGCCAGTTTCTAGAGTCACTTCAAATAAAATCGAATAGGCACTCAAGGCAGTGTAACGAGGGCGTTGGTAAAGAGGATAAACTTGATTAAAAGAGTTGTGTCCCGGGCCAATGCCGAAAACTGGGCGATCGCGGATCATCTCGAAGACAGCATCCCACACATTTCGGCGAAAATTATTACTGCTATCTTGACGGTCAGCAAAAATGCTAAACACTCGTAGGCGCACTGGCTCTACAAATATCATTGCTAGCAACAATATGCCGATCAAACCTCCCAAGACAATCGGTAGAGACCAGGTACGCCAAAAACGAGGCATTTCCAGGCTTTTCCAATAAACTAATAATACCATCACAGCCAAAATTGCCACCACTAGCCCAATCCAACCGCCACGACTAAAAGTGAGGATTAAGCAGGCAGTATTGACAATTAACATTGTTAATGCTAAAGCTTTTTTAATCCAGCTTTGCCATGCAAAAATTGCTACTAAGCTAAAAATTACTGCTGGTAAGAGATATCCAGCCAATAAGTTGGGATTGCCTAAATAACTGTAGACTCTGGTAGTCTTAGACAGGGGAGATTCTGGATCAACCCAAGTTGCCAGTGCCGTAGCTCCAAAAAACCATTGCCGCAACCCATATACACTGACAATTAACGATACGTGCAGGTAAAGAACGATAATCCAAGACCGGAGGCGAGGCAACCTCAGTATCCTGGCACAAAGGGCAAATAGCAGCAAATACAAGGTTAACGTTCCCAAGTCGTTAAGTGCCGCCTTTTTCACTGGTGATAATGCCGTTGCAATTGCGGCAACCCCCCAGTAGAGCAATACTAGCAGGTGAATGGGAGTGACTGAGGAGACATTTGCTGGTGTTGCTTCATCAGATAAAGTCAACAACAGCCAAAATGCTACACAAGCTCCCAGCAACAAGCCTATTAATGTACTCGAAGTAAAAGGTGCAAGCGCATATACTAAGCTGAGTAAAGCAGCTGCTGTCGCATCTCCCCATTGCATCAAGACGCTAGTTTGCCGCCAAGAACTTAACAGTCCCACCAAAAAACGATGTACGTAACTGGTAGCAAAGTATTCTTTGAGCGGTAAAGATGATAAAGTAAATCGTTGCCAGACTAAATTCATAAAAAACATTGCGATCAATTAGTCTGCCGACGCAGAACTTGGAATTGATCATAATGCCTATGGCTATAAAAAGGTAATAACGAAATTGCAGTTTAGTGATGATGCTCTTATTCATAGCGATCGGCCACTACCTGTAATCTAAAATACTTTAGCTAATACTAAGTGAAGATAGCCGTTGATTAACCCTTCACCTAGTTACTACATAACAAAGCATGAATTTGTATTTCCTTATTATTTGTAGCCTGTAATCTGTTCGCTACTAGCTGTAATTAGACATCGCTGATTGTTTGTGAAGAAGTCGCCAGTTGCAGTGGCAAAGAAAGCACATAACGATATCCTGATTCTGGTGAACCTTGAATCAAAATTTGTCCGTTATGCAATTCTGCTAGTTGACAACTTAGCAACAGACCCAAACTTTCACGAGAGATATTTCCATGTGATTTAGCTAAATTTATACCTGAAGTAGCAGCAAAGAAATTTGAGTGATTAGCACTCAAGTGATTTGAATTATCCACTGCTACTGATGAAATATCTCCTTGCTCCTGGCTTTGTCCATGAGTATTGTAAGTTGCTACTTCACCTGTTAGCTCCAGCAGCGACAAAGAATTGAGACGGAAGTAGGGATCAACTTCAGTAATACCGTCCCCTAGCCAAGGGTGGGAAACCCAAATAGTAATGTTGAGCGTATCTTCCTTGTAAGAAACATGAATACGAACAATGCTACCTGTAGCCGAAAGCTGAATCACACTGAAAACTAGGTGATAGAGGATTTGCCGCACCTTGTCTTTATCTAAAGGCCAAATGCGATTGCGTCCTGGTTCTATAGAGAGGCGAATATCTTGTTCACGGCGATTAGCTACTTCTTCAAGAGTATTGATAGCTTGTTGACATAGCATTTCGATATCCACAGGAGCTATATTTAGCACAGTTGAATTTTCATCCATAGCTCCTAGTTCGGTAATTTCGTTTACTAAGGAAAGTAAGTAGCGACCACTGTGTTGGATAATTTCCAAATATTCTCTCTGCTTAGTCGTCAAAGGCCCATAGATTTCACGTCCTAAAACACTAGCCATACCAAGTACAGATGTTAAGGGCGTGCGTAACTCCTGAGTTAGCTGATCCAAAAGTTCTAGTTTCAGTTCCTTGGTAGAAACAGAGCCGTTATCTGTAGTCGCTGGGGTAATTTTAATCTCAGTATTCCGTTCGTCATTGAGTGAAAATATCGGAGCAATTACGGGAGTACTTGATTCGAGTCTCCGTTGCAAAAGTCGGTTACGTTCAAATTCACTCATGCTCCAACGAGCTATGATTTGTAAGAACTCAATGTCTCGGTTTGTAAAATTGCGCGGCACTAAATCCATCACCGCCAATGCACCCAAACAATGTCCCTCAGCATCAATCAGTGGCGCTCCTAAGTAAGCACGAATACCATAATCCTGCACTAACTTGCTGCTAGCAAGTACTGGGTCTGTCAGATTATGCGTATCATTAATTACAAATATTTGAAGACTCTGTACTACTTGAGTGCAAAAGGATTCCCGACGTGACAGTTGGCGGCTTTGTGCTAAATGATTCATTAGCCCCAGCCTAGATAAGCCCACCGCCGACTTGAACCAGTGACGTTCTTGATCCACAAATCCCAATATGGAAATTGGTGCTTCCAAAAAATGGGCAGCAGTCTGTGTGGCTTCTTCAAAAACCGGAATCGTCTCTGGTTGCCGCAAACCTAAATCTGACAATGCTTTAAGGCGTTGTTGTTCTCTTGATTCATGAGAGTCCCAACCATCCTTTAGGGCAAATAATTTATTTTCAGGCTCTATCATTGCCACTGCTACCTTAATAATTTCTCGATACTCTAATTGATATAAGCCCTATCCTGGGTTATCAATTGCTATTTTTAAGCATTCCCTAATTTTGCCTCTGACAAACAAATTTGGAGCAAAAATTTTTTATTTCTTACATTAAGTCTGTTACCGATGCTAAATATTCTTTATTTAACGCTGGTGTAGCCTTTATTGCTTAGGATTTTACAGCCGACTGCGTTAGATTTGGATTTAGCCAGGGTAAGCTAATGGTAAGGATACAATACAAAGGAGCTGCCATTATTCATGTACAGAAGGAAAAATTCTGACTCGTATATTAAAGGTAAATTTACTGAGAAAAATAAAAACCTGTAGCTTTTATAGCAATTATTACTTATAACAGCTAGTATTAATGGCTGACAATCCTAGATAGTTTATATAAATCTCGATCCAATAGATTAAACCTAATACAATTTTATGCTGAAATTGTGCAGGCTTCTTTATTTTTTCCATCCGAGGAAGTATTTTTTTGAGGACAATTGGTAATGAATAAAATGACTGTTAGAGTTCCTTTTGTAGACTTGAAGTTACAACACGAACCAATTCAAACGCAATTGCAACATGCAATCCAATCTGTATTGGAACAAGGAGATTTTATTTTAGGGCAAGCAGTATCAGATTTTGAAGCAGCATTTGCGGCAGCCTCTGGGGCAGCTTATGGAGTTGGTGTTGCATCAGGAACAGATGCGATCGCTCTCGGTTTGCAAGCGTGTAATATTGGCGCTGGTGATGAAGTGATTTTACCAGCAAACACTTTTATAGCAACCTTGATTGGGGTACAACGATCTGGCGCGAAGCCAATTCTGGTAGATTGCGATCGCCAAACAGCTTTAATTGACTTAAAAGAAGCAGCAAAGGCAATTACGCCTCATACCAAAGCAATTATTCCTGTGCATCTCTATGGCCAAATGGTATCACCACATGAACTATTGAACTTTGCCGATACCTACAAACTACTAATTTTTGAAGATGCTGCACAAGCACACCTCGCCCAAAGAGACGGATATCACGCTGGTTCAGTTGGAATAGCAGCAGCTTTTAGTTTCTATCCCAGCAAGAATTTGGGAGCATTTGGAGATGGAGGAATGCTGCTAACACGAGATTCAGATATAGCTCAGAAGATGATGCGCTTGCGAAATTATGGTGCATCGCAAAAGTATTTTCATACTGAACCAGGTACAAATAGCCGTTTGGATACTTTACAAGCAGCAGTCTTACACCAAAAACTACCATATTTGTCACACTGGAATCGCGATCGCTTGACGATTGCCCAGCAGTATGATAAAGAACTAGCACCCTTGGCAATTGCTGGTATTATCCCTATGGAAAACCAAAGTGATACAGGCCATGTGTATCACCTTTATGTGATTAGAGTTGATGATTCTTGTCCTATAGAACGCCAACAACTCCAAGAAAAACTTACAGATGTAGGAATTCAAACTGGCATTCATTACCCAATTCCCTGTCATCTCCAACCAGCATTCACCAACTTAGGCTATCAGCCTGGAGATTTCCCCCAGGCAGAAAAATTGTCAAAAGAAATATTATCATTACCGATGTATCCTGGTTTGACTAGTAGCCAAGTTAAAGAAGTTGTAGCAGCGATCGCTCATGTAGTCTCAACTTCTAAAACAGATAAACTCAAAGAGGGAGTGGGGAGTAGGGTAATACGGGAATGAGAAATACCTGTACTTAATACAGAACAACTGAATTTATTCATGAAGTTCCCCACTCCCCACTCTCCACTCCCTACTCCCTTTAAACACTGAGAGTTTTTGAATTACTGAAAATCATGGTACTCCCGCAACAGGTTAAAAACAGAAACGTCTCAGAATTATTGAATCTAGCTATTTTAGGCGTTTTGCTGCTGCTTTATGCTCCTATATTGCTACACTGGTTGGATGGTTGGCTGAACAAAAATATCAGTACAGAACACGAATATTTCAGCCACGGAATTATTGGTTTACCATTTGCGGCTTATCTGGGCTGGATGAACCGGAAACAGTGGAAACGTTTACCAGATACCATCCATCCTTTGGGCCCTGTTTTATTGTTATTCGGGGCAGTGTTTTATCTTAGTGGTGTTACAGAGTGGGTTAACCTTTCGTTGCCCGTTATACTGGCAGGGTTATGCTTGTGGTTTAAGGGAATAGCAGGTTTGCGATCGCAAGGGTTCCCCCTGATACTAGTATTTTTGGCAACCCCAACGGCAGTACCTTATCTCATTGCTCCCTATACACTGCCTCTTCAAAGCTTCATCGCTGGCACAGCAGGCTTTATACTGAATCAATTTGGTATGGACGTAACCGTAGATGAGATAAATCTCTACGTCGGAGGACGGATTGTAGAAGTTGCTCCCTATTGTGCAGGGCTGAAAATGTTGTTTACTACCCTCTACGTCGGCTTGATGCTGCTTTATTGGACAGATGCTTTGTCTTCACGTCGCACAGTTATAACGTTTTTATCTCTTGCTGCGATCGTTAGTACTTGTGCCAATATCATTCGTAATACTTTACTGACTTTCTTTCACGGCACAGGTCAAGAAGGGGCTTTTAAATGGCTGCATGAGGGTTGGGGTGGTGACCTTTACTCTGCTTGTATGTTAGTGTCATTAGTGCCCTTACTGAATTGGATTAATAGCTATTTTTCAGTATCAGCAGAAACTCAACAAGAAAGGGAAAGTCATTAGTCATTGGACATTGGGCATTGGTTATTAATTCTTCTCCGTCACTTCCTCACTCCCTCATCCCCCTGCTTCTCTACTGATAAATATTACTGAACTCATGGTGCGATTTTATGAAGTAAAATTTTGCCTAAGTATTATAAATTTTACTGATGATTTCTTTCTCCAAGTTTTTTAAGGAAAACCAATTAAGTCAGGTGGCAGCACTTTTGCTATTGCTACTCTTGTTGGCAATAGGAGGGGTTCCCGGATACCTGACAGGACACTGGCAATGGAAACAGCCGCCACCTGTTACTACCCTCAAAGAGTTAAAACAGATCCGCCACGCTGGATTATCTCTTCCTGGTTGGCAAACTATTGAACAAGCAGAACAGCAAATTGGCGAACATAAATGGTCTTTGCAGGTACTTAAAAAAGAAGGTTCCGAATCCCAGGCAATCTTGCTTTTACTGCCGCAAAATGGGCCTATGGATCAACCAGAGGTTGAGTGGACAGATGTTAACGGCTGGGGAAGATCACGCTGGGGAAAGTGGGATATAGCTCAATATCGTTCTGCTGAATTTATTGTAAAACCGCCTGCAAAGTTGACATCTAAGGTTGAAACAAAAGTAGAAGCTAGGTTCTTTCGCGCTGTCACACCACAGCAAACCTTCGCTGTCTTGCAATGGTATGCTATGCCAGACGGCGGAAATCCATCACCTTTACACTGGTTCTTGGCAGATCAATTGGCCCAGTGGCGTAAGCAACGCACTCCTTGGGTGGGTGTAAGTATTCTAATTCCAATAGAACCTTTGGGGCAGGTAGAAACATCTTGGCCTTTAGCACAGTCTATTGGAGAAACAGTGCAAGCTAAATTGATGGCAGACCCTTTGTAGAGTCTGTTACAGATACATTTGTGTAGAGATTCTTCAATTGTCTCTCTACAATCACGTTCAGGTTAAAAATATGAAGTTATAAATTAGAATTGGTAAAATTTTTCTACTTTTTGTTGGTAAAATACTCGCAGATAAAAGAAACGTTTAGGATATTTTTAGAGTAAAATTACCACTCGGCGCGACTAATTTTTATCTCAGTTTTCCTGCACCGATGTTCATAGATCAAAGTTCTTATATGCGTGCATTCAGCGCCCTGTGTTTTGTCAGTCTTCAAGTAGGAGTTTTTTTAACAGCACCTATCCAGCTTGTTGTTGCCCAGCCTTTTCCACCTCAAGGACAATCACCAAGGCAACCCCCTGCACCTGTGCCGGGTACTGAGGTTATGCCTCCAGGTGCAAATAACGAAATTTCCCCTCAACTCAGTCGCTATCTCTTGGGGCCAGGAGATACAATTGGCGTTGTGCTTCAGCGTCCTCCTGGGCCGTACCGCTTAGGAATAGGAGATGGAATTAGCGTTTCGGTGCAGCGCTTTCCAGATTTAAGCTTTCAAGCTTTAATCAACCCAGAAGGTAACATTGTAGTGCCGCTACTGGGAAAAGTTTCTTTACAAGGTTTGACTTTGGAAGAAGCTCAAGAAAAAATTCGCTTGGGTTTAAATCGTTATGTGGTTGATCCAGTAATAGTTTTAGCCTTGGCAACGCAGCGTCAAGACTTAAGTTTTCAAGCTGTAATTAGTCCAGAAGGCAACATCGTAGTGCCACAAGTGGGAACGGTGTCATTACAAGGCTTAACTTTGGAAGAAGCTCAAGAAAAAATTCGCTTGGGTTTAAGTAGCATTTTACCCGATCCAATCGTAGTAGTATCTTTGGCAGGA
Organism: Nostoc sp. CmiVER01; assembly: GCF_034531135.2. Taxonomy (NCBI): domain Bacteria; kingdom Bacillati; phylum Cyanobacteriota; class Cyanophyceae; order Nostocales; family Nostocaceae; genus Nostoc; species Nostoc sp. CmiVER01. Next base: position 238,655 of record NZ_JAVRBU020000011.1, on the reverse strand, counting down.
ACGCGACCAGTTCAAGTCACCATTAGTGGAGAAATATTTAAACCAGGAATTTATCCAATTAATTCAACAACACCCCGCGTTGCTGATGCCTTACTAATATCTGGTGGTTCAACTTTAAATGCAGACCTGCGACAAGTGCAAGTACGCCGGAAGTTAATCGATGGTTCTGTGATTTCACAAACTATTGATTTATATGCAGCACTGCAAAATGGCGGTTCAATCCCTAATTTACGCTTACAAGACGGAGATGCGATACTCGTTCCTCGTCGTGAAGTTGGTAATAATGATGATTATGACCGCAATTTGGTAGCACGTTCATCCTTGTCCACACCACAGATTAGAGTCCGGGTGTTAAACTACGCTGCTGGAGGTCTTGCCATTCAATCACTACCTAACGGGAGTACCTTTGTAGATGCTTTGGGAGGAGTAAATCTCGACACTGCTAATCTCCGAGATATCGCTCTGGTTCGGTTTGATCCTGAACGAGGTAAAGCTGTTACCCAGAAACTTGATGCAAAAAAAGCCCTAGGAGGCGATGCATCTCAAAATGTCGCCCTTCAAGATAATGATGTTCTTGTTGTTGGTCGGAACCTTATCGGTAAAATTACTAATTTCTTAACTACCATTACCCAACCCTTCTTCAATGTCCAGTCCTTTCTCCGATTTTTTGATAACTTTGGTGGCGGGTCAAATTAATGACTCTTACCTATTCACCGATTGTTACCGGATGTGAAAGAGGAGGAGATAAAGGTGACAAATATAAAGCTGATAACTGATAACTGATAACTAATAACTGATTCTATATGCCCCTGCCATGACTCCACCAATTGTTAAACGCTATCTTATTGCTTTTGAAAAATATAAGTGGATTGGACTAGCTAGTTTTGGTTTAGTCGTAGTGGGGTCAACAGTAGTGGCTATGCAGCCAGAACCACAGACTAAATACATAGCATCTGCCGCACTTACTTATGCTGGGCCACCAGTTTCTTTCTCTGCAACTGGTAGTCAAATCCAACAGCAAGGAAAGGAACTAAATGAGGATGTTTTATTATCAAACCAGATACTTGCCACAGTGGCAGAGAAAGTAAATATCAAACCGAAACAACTTGGTTCAAGTATTGTCCTTTCTCTACCTAAAAAAAATGCCAAGACTGGAGAATTAGAAACAAGTACCTTTGAACTGAAATATGTAGATAGTGACCCCAAACGAGCTATAGAGGTCTTGACTGAATTGATGCAATCAATGATTAAGTTGAGCAGTGACATCAATACTGGGCGATTACAAGCAATTATTGAAAAGATTAATGAGCGCTTACCACAAGCTAAACGGGAATTGCAAATTGCCGAAAAGAGACTGGAACAGTACGATCGCATAGAGCGAACGGCAATATTAGCGGCGGAAAATGGCAGTTTATTAAGTGCTGTTACTGCCAGCCAAAATCTACAACGGCAAATTCAATTAACCATTTCTGGGGTTGATGCTCAAGTTAAGAGTTTACAAAATAAGTTAGGCTTAACAGTCGGACAGGCTTATATTTCTTCTGCTCTAAGTGCCGATCCAATTATTGGTAACTTGCGAACGCAAATTTATCAAAGTGAGTCGCAAATGGCCTTGCTTAGGAAAGATTTGCGGCCGGAACACCCAACGATGGTTCAGTTGCAGCGTCAGAAACAAGCTGCTGAGGAATTGCTGCAACAACGGGCTGCGGAAGTATTAGGTGGCGATGGAACGGCGGCTCCGCTTCAGGGTAGTGTTGCCGGGATTCGCGCCCAAAGTAGCTTAGATCCAGCCCGCCAGCAGTTGGCAAACCAAATGGTGTCTTTGCAAACCCAACGGGAAACACTACAACAACAACTAGCTCAAGAAATTCAACAAGAAGCGCGACTACGCCGAGAGTATTCTCTGATACCTAATAAGCAATTAGAGCGATCGCGTTTAGAACAAGAGGTTGGACTTAAAAAAGCTATCTATGACCAAATGCAGGCGAAGTTAACTGATGCCAAAACCGCAGAGGCAGAAACTACCAGCAGCCTTAGCATTGCCAGACGCCCTACAGCAACTGCTGACGTAAAACCACCTAAGAGTGTACCTATTACCCTGGCTGTGGGTAGTTTATTAGGTGTGTTAATTGGTGGCGGGGTGATATTTTTGTTAGGAGCGCTGGAAGGTACTTTCAAAACCAGAGAGGATATCCGCGAGAGCCTCAAGCAACGAGAAGTGGCACTGTTGGGAGAATTGCCTTTAATGCCAGTTGATGATTTGCCTCAAGATGCAGTGCCTGTAGTACTTTCTGCTGATTCTCCTTATTTAGAATTTTATGAGAAATTCCGTAGTAATCTGCGCCGAATTGGTGGTAAAGCCTTAAAGGTAGTGTTGATTACTAGCACCAGTAGTCTAGAGGGTAAAACGGCAAGTGCTTATAACTTGGGTATAGCTTCAGCTCGTGCTGGTAAAAGAACCTTGATTATTGAAACAGATTTGCGATCGCCTTCCCGTTGTGCATCACTGAATGTAATTCCTGACCCGGACGCCACTATTGAACCCCTGCGTTATTACGCTAACTTAAGTGAATGCATTCGTATAGTTCCTCATGTAGAAAATTTATACATTATACCTAGTCCTGGCCCTGTGAGGCAATCCGCCGCTATTCTTGAATCTAGCGAAATGCGCCGCCTGATGGAGGATGTCCGCGAACGTTTTGATTTAGTTATTTTAGATACGGGTTCTCTCAGCATATCTAATGACCCTTTGTTAATCCAACCCTACAGCGATGGTATGGTACTTGTGGCGCGACCACACTATACACAAGAGAACATGTTAGGTGAAGCCATTGATCAATTGGTTGAATCAGAACTGGGGCTATTGGGGGCAATTATCAATGGCGCTGATATCATTGTTTCTTTACCTGAACAAGTCATAGAATCATCAACATTTACATCTAAAACAGAAGAATCAGAAGAACTTTCAGCAAGTGCCAACAAAAACTAAATAGTTTTGAATTACTTAGTACAGCTTTAAGTAAAACTGTGGTGAATTGAAAGGGGAAATTTCAACGCAAAGGATACGACGCAGAGGATTGGTAGGTAACAGTTATGTTACTAATGATTTCAGAAATTTTGTACTTAGTCCTGCCTAAACAACCCAAATAGGGGAGCAAGAATTATTCCAAAAGCAAAACCACCAATGTGTGCCCAGTAGGCAACTCCACCAGTTTCTACGCTCATGTTAGCAGCTGTTTGCAAGGTGGCAAGACCGGAAATTACATTTTGCACAATAAAAAGTCCAATTATTACTAATGCTGGCACTCTAATTGTGGTGATGAAAAATCCCAAAAATACTAGGGTCATGACTCTAGCTTGGGGAAAGCGGATAATGTAAGCACCTAGAACACCAGAAATTGCACCACTTGCTCCCAAAGAAGGAATCTCAGAATTCATGCCAATAAACCATTGACACAAGGCAGCTAAAGCACCACACGCTAAATAAAAAATCAGATATTTAACGTGACCCAATCGATCTTCAATATTATTGCCAAAAATCCAGAGAAACACCATATTCGAGATTAAGTGCCACCAACCACCGTGTAAAAATTGCGATGTAAATAACGTTATCCACTCTCCACTCCAATTAGTGGTTAACTGTTGAGGTATTACTGCATACTGACTTAAAAACTGATTTAATTGTACATTTGACGATGCATTTAACAACATCACCTCGTGAAGAAAAACTAAAATATTCATGCCAATTAACCCGTAGGTGAAATACGGGGTGGTTCGCGTTGGATTTTCATCGTAGAGGGGAAACACAAATGTTTTTCCTAATTTATTCACTAACTGCAATATAGCTTGTAAGGCTAGCAGTTGCGAAGCTTAGGCAATTTCATTAATTAGTTTGATTAAAAGTCCTGATGATACCCTGAAAATTACTGATACCAAGCTTCTTCCTTTGATTTATCGTTAAACAAACCCAAGAGTGGCCCAAGAATTGCTCCAAAGATAAAACCGCCTGCATGGGCCCAGTAGGCAATACCGCCGCTTTCCATTCCGATGTTGGTACGTGTTTGCAGACTAGCAAGCCCGTAGAAGGCTTGTTCAAGAAACCAAAATCCCAAGAAGAAATATGCCGGGACGCGGAAAGTCGGGAAGAAAAACCCTAAAGGCACTATGCCGAGAACTTCGGCGTTGGGAAAGCGGAGAATGTAGGCTCCTAAAACGCCTGCGATCGCACCACTTGCACCCAAAGAAGGGATGCTAGAATCTTGAGCGAAGAACCACTGGGTTAAGGATGCCAAAACACCACAAGATAAATAAAACAGTAAATATTTGACATGGCCTAACTTATCTTCAACGTTGTTACCAAAAATCCAGAGAAACAACATATTACCTGCTAAGTGCAAGAAACCACCGTGTAAAAATTGTGAGGTAATTAAAGTTGCCCACTCTGGCACTGATTGATGTAAAGAGACACCAGCAAAGCTTAAAGTCAGTTCTCGTGGAACTACAGCTGCAAGGCGTAGAAACCCATTTAATGCTTGCGGTGGAAGATTTGCCTCATAAAGAAAAGCGAGGACATTAGCAGCAATCAGCCCATAAGTTACATAAGGCGTGATTTTTGTCGGATTATTATCTCTAATGGGAACCACGAGCGTTTTTTCCTGAATTTTAAGACAGTAGTTACACAATACTGAATAATCCAAGTAGTTTCTTCTACCTCGTGGATGGATCTCACTTTGAGATTTAAAAACCAAAAGCCAAAAATCCACCATCGATAGTAATACATTGCCCAGTGATGAAAGATGCCGGAGTCATGCAAAGAAATGCCACTAAACCCGCGATTTCTTCGGGTTGGCCAACCCTTCCCATAGGTGTTTGTGATAGAACTAATTTGAGAAAATCTTGGTTATCGAGTACAGACTCGGTTAAAGGCGTGCGAATAGCCCAAGGTGCTACAGTATTTACCCTAATATTATCTGAGGCCCATTCAACTGATAACGATCGTGTCAGTTGATTTATAGCCGCTTTAGTCATACCATAAGGAGCGCCTGTACGATTCGAGACTAAACCCGCCACAGAACTTATATTCACAATGCTGCTGTTTTCCCCATTTTGGAGCAGAGGATAAAACAGACGGCACATCTCAAAAATTGATGTCTGGTTTGTCTGGATAATGAACTCATACTCATCAACCGTGTATTCTACTACTTTTTTGCTAATATTGGTTCCGACATTATTTACCAGGATGTCTAATTTATCCCAGGTTTTGCTAACTTGGTCAAAGATGACTTGACGCCCATCATGGGTTGAAACATCTGCCGTAATCCCATAAGTAGGCAATCCTGCTTGTTCCCAGATAATTAGTTGTTGGTCAATGTCTTGAGAATTCCGTGCCACGATTGTGACTTCTGCACCCAGAGATAAGAACTCGTTGGCAACAGCTAGTCCAATGCCTTTAGTGGCACCTGTAACCAATGCTCTCTTTCCTGTTAATGTCCAGCGTGGGCGTAGCCCGCCGTAGGCATCGCTCATTTGTAATAATTTTACTGATTTTTTGTTTTCAAGCTATCAATCACGTAATAGTTTATCTTGTAGGTGTCCAATGCGATCGCCTTTTATCGTAATGTAGATGATTGCAATCTCTAAACCATTCACCGCATCTAATTCCAATTGAATCGCTGACCAAACCCACAGCAAAACTGATGTTTTTTTCAAATTCTCTAGAAAATCAACTCCAGCGCTGGAACGAAACTATTCGCAATCAACCGAAAAATCCTAATGCTTACATTCGGCGAGGCATGGTTAACTTTCAACTAGCTAAGATTGATGAATCTATTCAAGACTTTGACATGGCAGAGCAATTAGATGCCCGTATCAAACCCTACCTCTGGCAACGGGGATTATCGTATTATTATGCAGAAAGATTTGCTGAGGGCGCTCAACAATTTGAAATAGATTTGACTGTGAATGCTCAAGATGTAGAAGAAACAGTATGGCGATATCTCTGCATAGCTCGTTTGTTAAGTATTGAAGAGGCGCGTAATTCTTTACTAACTGTAAAAAATGACCCTCGACGTATTATGCAGCGTGTGTATGATTTGTATGCACGAAATTGTACCCCAGATGATGTTTTAACTGTTGGTCAATCAGAAGGAATAAAGGGGAATTTTTACAGCCATCTTTACTTGGGATTATATTACGAAGTTGAGAATAATTTAGATTTAGCTCAGGAATATATAGTTAAAGCTGCTGATAATTACAAAATTGATGATTATATGTGGTATTTAGCAGAGGTACATAAAAATCTACGAGGATGGTGATAGTTTGTTTACTAAGTAGCTAGGTGCAATTAAATATAAAACGCTCCAGTGTGTATTCACCTGGTTTGCTACGAGTTTTCATCCCATCCATCACAGCAATCGCTAAATCGTACTCATTATCAAACATCTGTCCGGCAATTTCATGACTTTTGAGTTGATGCCACTGGGTTTCAATCGGATTCATCTGGGAACAATAAAGAGGCAAAAAGAAAACGAATAGGCCTTGCTGTTGCCAACGTGTCCACTGTTGACGTACCAAAAGACTGGTATGAAGGGAGCCATTATCCTGCACGACCACGGTGAGACGACCTGTTTGCTCCAAGATTTGTGAGGCTTTATGTGCCATCCAATCCATCACTTTAATGTAGCTCTCGCCCTTGAATCCGCCTTGAGCCAGGGCATACTCAAACCGTTCGCCCGGTTGCCACAAGCCCAAAATGCTAATTCGGTTGCCATAGCGATTCGGGGTTTGCTCCATCCGTTTCTACTCTCCAATGCGACTATAACTGTAGCTGACTGGACTCCAGAGGCAAAAAGAAAGCTTCATCGAGATACTTGAGTTCAATATACCCCTCCTGCGCGGCTAGCTTTAAGGTGTCCAAGTCTGCCTGCTTGAGTGCCTTTTTTACCGGGTCTTGTTTGCGACTATGGCTGTTTCTGGTTCGTTTCCAGCGATAGTTTTTTTTTAAGCAATCGTCTCAATCGGTCACTACTCAAATCCACTAAACGCTCTTGTTGCAGTTTCTGAGCTAATTGCACACTGTTATAAGTTCTGGGTTCTTGCTCCAAACACTCCGTCAGGTAATCTAGGTCTGGTGCTTGCCACTTTGGTTTGGCTCCCCGCCCTGAGGCTTCCCACAGTCCCCCTAATCCTCCTTCTTCCCATCGCCGTATCGTTGCTCTGACCGTATGAGCATGGCACTCGAACATCTTTGCAATCGCTGGTACATTCCATCCCTGAGCATTCAGGCGCAACATATGCGCTCGGTCACGGGTTCTTTGAGGAAGAGAGTGAGCCAGTCGCAGTTCCGTTAAGGTTCGGTCTTCCTCTGTGGTCAGAATGATGCGTAAAGGGGCAGGCATAACAACCTAATTTAGCATTTTTTCTATCTTATAATTAATTCCACCCACCTACTTAATGTCCCAGGATTTTATCGCGTAGGTGCTTAATGCGATCGCCTCAGTAAGTCCAGTCCATTGTATTTTGCTGATTGCTCGGCTGCGAGAATGTTGACTCTAATCCCACACCACAAACCTAAGCCAAGCTAACGTTCCTAATTACCCACCGCAGATAAGCTTGAACTTTCACCATCTCGACGGTTGAGTGCATTAGGGTTGCTATGCCGCGTTTCTGGGATACTCATGTTCATACACTTAGCTTTCTCACTCTTACGGGTTATCCCTCTTTTGTTACCTTCGGCAGAGAATAATCTAAAACCGTGTTTATACGTATATTCTCAACAAGAAAGTTTAAATGACATATTTAGCTTGCGATCGCACAATTAGCCCCGCAAGCAGACAGGGGAGACAAAGCGCACCTTTGGCGGGGTGAGGTTCTGGATATTATGTTTAATTGCCTACATATCATAGAGAATTAAAGCCTCCTAAGAGCAAGAAAGGGCAATGGAAGCAAGGTTTTCCAATAAGAGTGAAAAATCAGAAATACTCGACTCTTGATTTTTATAAACCTTCTTATATACCATGAAAAGTTTTGCAATAGACCTATTGAAAAATTTTTATCTCTACAAGGACACAAAAATTAAATAGGAATCTTATATAAATTTAAACATTTACGTAATTTCCACATGGTTGGATAGATCAGATAAAGATTACAAATAGAGCTTAATAAAGATCGCAAAAAACACACAAGAAAAGATTTGGTATTAAGTTAAGTAAACTTATTTTTACATTTAAAAGAAAGTTTTGCTTCTCAATCGTATTTAATATTTTTTCTGGCGTGTTTTAAATGATTCTAAGATGTTTAAATATAATGCTAAAAGCTTCAAAAAAATTTTATTTATACCCAATTTTATTATGTCTATGCTGTAATTATTAATATATGCAAATGAGTATTACTCTTGCTGTTGGTAAAAAAGCCAAGAAGTTATATCAGACCGATAATATCCTCTGTGCATTACTGCTAATCAGCGATATTGTGGGTTTATTGTTGAGTTTGTCTCTCTGTTTATGGTTACGATTGGAGCAAAATCTCAATATTTTTGACCCTCTAATTTATTCATTTTTTTTCATAGTTATCGCAGGGCTATATTTAGCAGATACTTATCATCCTGATACTCAAATAGCAGGTTTACGCGCTCCATCCCGTATTTTGATTAGTAATGTTGTTGTTGCCAGCATTATTGCAGTTCTCATTTACTTTACTGGTATCTGGGGTAAAGATATAGTCCTGAAACGAGGAATTTTGCTCTCCAGTTTAGGCATATTTACCATCTGGGCTATGGTATCAAGATTATGGGCAGCAAAGTGGGTGCGATCGCAAGCTCAACACAGCCGTTGGCTGATTTTGGGTGCAGGTAAAAAAGCCATTCTATTTAGCAAGACTTTTCTAAAACACAGTTCATTAGGACGCTTGGTTGTTCTAGCAACACCAGAGGCGGACACTAGTGACTTAGCAAAAAGTAATCGAGTTTCTGTGGGGAGCCTCAATGATTTACCCCAATGGAGTCAACAATCTTGGTCAGGGGTAATAGTAACAACCCCAACGGAACTATCTAGCGCACAGATACAGCAGTTGATGCAGTTACGTTTATCTAGTGTCTCCATCTATGGGATTCCCGATATTTGTGAAACCTTGTGGCAAAAACTTCCCTCATTTCTGCTTCAGGATAACTGGCTGGCTTTTGGTGCTGGTTTTAATTTAACGGCTGACAGCATTAGTCAGAAGCTCAAGCGGTTATTAGATATTGTTTTGGCATACTTGTTATTTCAGTTTTTATCTCCACTGATATTGCTAGTAGTACTGGCAATTAAGTTAGATAGTCCAGGCCCAGTGTTCTACACACAGATGCGGAGTGGTTTGGAAGGAAAGCCGTTTAAGGTTTATAAATTTCGTTCCATGTATCAGGATGCCGAAAAACGGGGAGTGCAGTGGGCGCAAGAACGAGATCCTCGGATTACTAGAGTAGGACGCTGGTTACGTCTGACTAGAATCGATGAACTACCACAGATTTTAAACGTTATCTGTGGAGAAATGAGCCTTATTGGCCCTCGTCCAGAGCGGCCAGAATTTGATATAAAGCTGCGAGAAGAAATTCCCTACTATGACTTACGTTATGTCGTCAAACCCGGAATTACAGGCTGGGCACAGGTAATGTATCCCTACGGTGCATCAGTAGAGGATGCTTACGAGAAATTAGCTTACGACCTCTACTACATCAAAAATTATTCACTAGCTCTGGATTTGGCGATCATCTTCAAAACCATTCGAGTAGTATTACTAGGCAAAGGCAGATGAATAACAAAGTTTTAGTTACTGGTGGAGCAGGATACATTGGTTCCCATGTAGTTCGTAAGTTGGGCGAAGCAGGTTACGATGTTGTGATCTATGACAATTGTTCTACAGGTTCGCCCCAATCAGTATTATCTGGTGAGTTAATTATTGGTGATTTAAAAGATTCAGAACGTCTCTATCAGGTATTTCGTCAGCATGATTTTACAGCTGTGTTACACTTCGCCGCGAGTCTGAATGTACCCGAATCTGTTGCTCATCCCTTAGACTACTACGCTAACAATACTCGCAACACCCTAAATTTACTCCGTTGTTGCAGCAACATAGGTGTGAACCGAATTATCTTTTCTAGTACAGCAGCTGTATATGGGGAACCAGAAACGAGTCATGTCACTGAATCTACACCAACTGAACCTATTAATCCTTACGGGCGATCAAAACTTTCTTGTGAATGGTTGATTCGTGACTATGCAAAAGCTTCTGATTTACATTACGTAATTTTGCGATATTTTAATGTTGCTGGAGCAGAACCTGGTGGACGATTGGGGCAAATGGCAAAAGAAGCATCTCATTTAATTCGAGTTACGTGTGATGCTGCACTCAAACGCAAACTAGGAGTGAAAATTTTTGGTACAGATTTTGCTACACCAGATGGAACGGCAATTAGAGACTACATTCATGTTGAAGATTTAGCAGCAGCACATTTAGATGCTTTGGCTTATTTAGAAAAAGGTAACGAAAGCCAGATTCTGAACTGTGGTTATGGGCAAGGATACAGTGTACGTGAAGTTATTGAACGGGTTAAGGTTATTTCTGGGGTAGATTTTCCGGTTATTGAAACAGAACGCCGTCCTGGCGATCCTGCTTGTGTGATAGCTAGTGCTGATAAAATCCGCAAATTACTGGGTTGGCAACCAAAATATAATGACTTAGATCAAATTGTGTCCACTACCCTAGCCTGGGAAATGCGCCGGAAAGATTTGATGCTGGCATCCTCCACACGCTGATTTGGAGTAGCCACTTGAGCAGAACCCTATAACCAGCTTTTTATAGATTGTCTTGTTCCCATCCGGAGATTGGGAATGTTTTAAATAGGTTTAGACTGATGGGCAGTACCGTGGTTTTACTGGGGCGATTCACGTAAACGAAAACCGCTACATTATCTGCAAACACTAGATTATGAACAAGTTGAGCCAGTGAAATTTGCAAATATCTCCTTATAGCATTATGTAGAAAAAGCCGTAAGAATACGTATGTCATTTGGAGAGAAGCTTGATAACCTTTTACTAAATCTTCATAGATTATCCAGACCTAATACTTTCTCAAGGTAGTTTTGATGGTTTGTAGTAAGCACTTTAGTGGTTTGAAAATCAAGACTTTAGTCTTGACTACAAACTTGCTTACTCATTAATTTAAACTTCACAAAGTACTAGTTGCAATTAAAAAGGAGCAATTTCAGACAATATTGAGCCAGTTGATCTATCCTCTTGTACTTCCCCGCTCTATATGAGTACAAATGAGCGAAGTAAATATTTAACAGTTTCATTATCTAAAGTATTACGGAAATTATGCGTTCCCAACAAGACAACGAAGATACGATAAATTTTCAACAGTATTGGCTGATTGTAAAAAGACGTTGGTTACTGATAGCAATCATTATTGCGTCAGTCTTTGGAATCACAGGTTTGGTTACTTTTACCCAAAAACCAATTTATGAAGCCGAGGGTAAACTTCTTTTTAATAAGCAAAGTGGTATCTCTTCCTTAACAGGTGTAAGTGAGCAGCTTGGACAACTCAGTGGGGTGACAAATCTATCTAATCCTTTGGAAACTGAAGCCGAAATTATTCGCTCGAACCCCATTGCTCAAAAAACCATCGCTGAATTGCAACTCAAAGATAAGCTAGGAGAACCTTTAGAAATAGAGACTTTTCTGGGTAAATTGAAAATCAAAAGTGTCCGAGGGACGGATATTTTGCAGCTTTCTTACCGTAGTAACAGTCCTGAAGAAGCCACAACTGTCATCAATAAATTGATGAATAATTATGTACAAAATAATATTCGGGCTAACCGTTCTGAAGCTACAGCCGCCCGAGAATTTTTAAGTAAGCAATTACCATTGGTGGAGGTAAAAGTTACACAAGCAGAAGTAGCACAGCGTCGGTTTAAAGAAAAATATGAGGTTATTTCTTTAGAAGAAGAAGCTATCCAAGGAGTTAAAACGCAGAATGACTTATCCAGCCAAATAACTCAACTGCGGGCGCAGTTAGTTGATGCTAGAACCCGTTCTGGTGCTTTGCAAAATCAATTGGCATTGAACACACGCCAAGCTATGGCACTTAGCACTTTAAGCCAATCAAAAGCAGTGCAACAAGTGCTATCAGAATACCAGAAGGTTCAAGATGACTTAGCTGTTGAGAGGTCACGATTTACTGATGACCACCCAATTATTACTAGTTTATTAAATAAGGAACAAGCTCTCAAAGAGCAGCTAGAAGGAAGAGTGACCCAAACTCTAGGTAGTTCACAACCTATCCCAGAGCAAGATTTGCAAATGGGAGAACTCAAACAGACTCTAACCGCTAGTTTGGTGCAAGTGGAAGTAGAACGGTTGGGGTTGGAGAATCAAGCTGGTGTGTTGATGAAGGCATTTGGACTTTATCAAGCACGTCTTAAAATTTTACCTAAACTGGAACAACAACAGCTACAGTTACAACGGCGGCTACAGATTGCCCGAACAACCTATGAAGAAATGCTGAAACGATTGCAAGAAGTTCAGGTGCTAGAAAATCAGAATGTGGGTAATGCCAGAATTGTTTCTGAAGCTTTACTCCCGAAAAAACCAGTTTCTCCTCGTATCCTCTTGAATTTGGCGTTAGGGGGATTTTTAGGATTTTTCTTAGCTATTGGCGTAGCTTTATTGCTAGAAGCTGGAGACAAGTCTGTGAAGACGGCAGAAGAAGCTCAACAATTGTTGGATTATCCTTTGTTGGGTACAATTCCGCTTTTTGATCAAAAAGCTAGGCTGGCTCGTGGTGAGAGTACAACTGAATTGCCCGTACTCGATAACCCTTATTCTTCAGTTAATGCAGCCTTTGAAATGCTCCAGATTAACCTGGGTTTTACCTTTTCTGATAAGGAATTGAAGGTAATTGTGGTGAGCAGTTGTGTGATGAATGAGGGCAAGTCTTTTGTGGCAGCTAATTTAGCAGTGGCTACTGCCCAAATGGGACGGCGAGTGCTATTGATTGATGCAGATATGCGCCGCCCGCATCAACACAAAATGTGGAAAGAACCTAATTTGATGGGGTTAAGTAATGTTTTAGTGGGACAGGCTACGCTAGCAGAAGTTGCTAAGGAAGTGGTGATAAATGTAGAATTGCTCACTGCTGGCACCATGCCGCCCAATTCTGCCGCACTACTGGATTCACAACGGATGAATGAGTTAGTGAAAAAAGCTGCTCAAGATTATGACTGCGTGATTATTGATACTCCACCTTTGAGCGTTTTGGCTGATGCCTCGATAGTAGGCAAAATGGCAGATGGAATGTTGCTAGTTGCACGTCCTGGTGTAGTTAATTCTGCCACAGCTAAGGCTACAAAGGCATCGTTAGAACATTTGCGTGTGCCGATGTTGGGAATGGTAGTGAATTGTGTGTCTATCGATCATAGTGAGTGTAGTTATTACTACACTTATACAAATACTGGAGAGAATAATTTTAGTAGGAGAAATAAGATTAAGTCTAACTTAAATAGAATTACTGGATTAAAACTACTCTAACTAGTAAATAATTTGGGTAAACCAGTATTTTTTCTGATGTGGTTAACGATTTAGGTTATGTAAAATTACGGGCGAAGATGAAGAGAATGTGGATAATTTAGGAGTTAAATTATACAATTATGATTCGTAAAATACTCATCATTGGTAATATTTCAGAAAATTATCAATTAGGTTCTATATTGGCCAGAGCATCTCAAGAGTTAGGCCTTTTATTTTATACCGATGATACAAATTGGAATTCCTATGCCCCATCTATGAAATATGTATGGGGTAAAGGATTTTTCAAAATATCAGGAAAACGCCCTTTGGAATGGTGGTCATTTAATAAAAAAGTATTTAATTTAATAAAGGAGCTACGTCCACAGGTTGTTTTAGTAACAGGAATTTTACCTTTGAGAAATGAAGTGTTCGATATATGTTCTCAAATAGGTGCAAAAATTGTTAATTATTTAACTGATTATCCGTGGAATCCCAACCATAAAAGTATAGTTTTTTTATCAAATCTTAAAAATTATCATTTAGTTATATCTACAAAAACAAAAATCTTGTCAGAGCTAATTAAACATGAAGTTAAAAAAGTTCATTTTTTGCCATTTGCCTATGATCCTTTCCTTTGTCATCAGCCGATAAACCTTTCTCAATTTGAGCGAGATTCATTTAGAGCAGATATTTCTTTTATAGGTGTAGGTGATAGTGAACGTATTCCTTTTTTGAATGCTATAGCTTCATTAAATGGATTTAATTTAAAAATTTATGGTCCAGCATGGGACAAGCTGAATCTAAAAACATGGCAAAAACTGCCAGCAGTTTTTGATCATGAATTCCGATTGGCTATTTATTGTTCTAATTTGTCACTTGGTATTGTTAGAAAACGTAATAAAGATGAGTCAACTATGAGGACGTTTGAAATAGCAGCCTGTGGTGGATGTGGAATTTATGAAGATACTCAAGAACACAGAGAAATCTTAGCAGGATATCCTGATTATGGTTTCTTTAGCTCACCAGAAGATTTAGCTAATAAGTGCAAATGGTTATTGCAAAATCCTATTGAAAGAGAACAAATGCGAAAGTTTGGTATACAAGTTATTACCAAAGATACAAATACATATACAAGCCGATTAAAAACTATATTAGATTTGTGCTGTGAGTAGACATTATGGAAAATTACTATAATATCTCTTGGTTAGAGCAAGATAAATTACATAAGACAAGCATATTTAAGCGTTTATTTTACTTTTTTAGTCGTCCTTTACTTTCTATATATGCTAGCCAATTTTTATCTCCACAGGCTCTCAAAATTCTTCAACCATCTCTAGTCCTTCCCGGGCGTGGAATGCCTTTAGAAACTCGTCGTCTTTGGGGAGCAGCGTTGTGCAAAATTAAAGAAGCTACTATCCTTGTTCAAGGGACTGGAACTGGCTGGGATGTCATTTCTTGGGCAAGATTAAAGCCTAAAAAAATTATTGCAACTGATTTATTTGAATTCAAAGATTCTTGGAGTGAAATTACATATTATTGTAAAGAATCATTCAATGTTGAAGTTGAATTTTATCAATCTCCTTTGGAAAATCATTCATTTATCAAAGATGAATCAATCGATTTATGTGCGTCAGATGCAGTTTTTGAACACTGTCAAGATTTAAAATCAGTTGTAAAAGAATCATATCGCGTTTTAAAACCAGGAGGGGGTCTATATGCTAGCTATGGGCCTCTATGGTTTTGTGCTGGTGGCGATCATTTTTCAGGTCGTGGTGGGTTAAAAAATGTGTTTAACCATTTGTTGCTAGATTCTGAACAATATATGAAATATTTTCTATCATTTATGCAAAGTAATGAAGATTTTCAAAGTGGAAGACGTTATATTGAGCTTGATTTATTTTCACATTTAAGTACTCAAGAATACTGTGAAATTTTTCAAGAAGTAGGTTTCCAAATAAAAGATTTAATTCTTCAATTTGACCCTAAATCTTTAGCATTTAAGGCTAAATTCCCTGAATTATTTAAACAATTATCTAATAAGTATATTAATAAATATGAAGATGATTTTTTAATTACTGCTAATCTTGTCCGCTTGGGCAAGCCATTTAATAATAAGTAACTATTAGAGTAATCGAGGTTTAGTTTAAAACTTTTTTAAATAAGTAAATCAATCACATAATATTATGTTTTAACACTATTCTTTTCATTTTATTTAACCTTGCTTTGCAAAGAATCTAGCTATGGCTCATTTTTTATATTCTTGCCATCCAAGCAAATGCAAATACATTAAAAGTGGTAGATAAATGAATTATCGACAACGCCTCTATGATAATTATGTTTCAGGAAACAAAAAATTTCAGCGCGATTTAAATGCTAATCCTTATAAGCAGGATAATCGAAACATAATAAACCTGCAATATGCTATGAGTAATTGGTTAAAAGGAATTGCTCAAAACGGTAAAGTTTTAGATATTGCTTGTGGAACTGGTAATATTCTGAGCTTACTTCAAGCTGAGGGGTTTACTGACTTACATGGGGTAGATATAAGTCAAGAACAAGTTAATATTGCTCGTCAGCAGTTCCCTCAAGTCATTTGTGCTGATGCGATTGAATATCTATTGCAAAACCCAAATAAATTTTCTCTAATTACAGGCTTTGATATATTGGAACACTTTAATAAAAACGAAGCAGTTAAATTTTTGGATGCTATATACTCTGCTCTAGTTCCTGGTGGTCATCTCATTTTACAACTGCCAAATGGTGATTCACCACTCTCCGGCGGTGTGGTATATGGTGATTTAACTCATGAAGTAACTTACACAACTATTAGTTTAAAACATATACTTTTAGCCTGTGGTTTTGGAGATGTCCAATTTCAAGAACATGGGCCACAACCAACCTCTTTAAAAGGCGTAGCCAGATTTGGAATCTGGAGCGTAATCAGGCAAATAATCAAGCTAATTCATTTTGTAGAAACTGGAGGCCCTTCAACGGGAATCTATACAAGAGTTATGCGTGCTTATGCTGTGAAGGCTAGTTGATATGCCTAAACATCTTTTTAAGATATTAGACAAAGTTACTCCTGGTGCATCGCGTAGTCTTGGCTGGGAAGTTTTGATGTCTGCTCTCTCTTTTCCTGCTTCTCTATTGCTCAATCGCACATTAGGTGCTGAAGATAGAGGTTTACTTGCATTAGTAATACTTGTCCCATCAAGTATTTTTGTTTTAGGTACTTGTCAGTGGGACAGGCTATTAAAAGGTTTGATTACCTCAAAACAAATATCAGTTAGAGAAGCATGGCGTAGAACTATATATTATGCTTTCTGCCTTTCTATCATATTTATTCCACTTGGAGTATTTGCAAGCCTAGTTTTTGATAAAATTCCACAAAACTTTCGTTGGCTCAGTATTGTATATAATGCAAATTTTCCTATATATTTTATCGGTGGCTGTCTATCTGCAATTTACGTTGCAGCTGGCAGTATTGATGGACAATATTTAATGCGAATAGGGCTACAAGGTAGTTATCTAGTTTTAATATATGCATTACTGTTAACAAACTTACTATCTGTTAAATCAGTAGTATTTATTTATATTGCCATCCATACTATTTCTTTAGGAATGGGATGGTTTAAAAAAGAACAGCTGATTACAGGAGAAATTAGTCAACAAAGGCCTCCCCTAGTCCCTCTTTTTCATGCTTTTTTTCCTTATTCACTAGAATCATTTTCGACAAGAATTGATATATGGGCTTTTTCTATCTTTGGTTCCTTGGTGAGTCTTGGTCATTACACTGGAATTACTGCACTCATGCTGCCAGTCGGCTTAATATCAAATGCTTTAACCAGTGCTAGTACAGCAAAATTAGATTGGACAAATCCTGATATAGTACGTCGTTATTTAATAAAAACAGTCAAGGTTTTATTATGCCTTATGTTAGTTCTGGTTATAGGAGGTATCTTATTAGGTTCTTCTATAATGAAGTTACTTTTGGGAAGAAGTTTCGAGGGTGGTGAGTGGATGATTCCTTGGATTGCTGTTATTGTTGTGGGGCAAGCTGCCGCTATACAGTTTCATTCGGCTTTGCAACTATCAGGTGCTTTAAATGCCTATTTGATAATTCAAACAATAGAACCATTTTTACGTTTGATAATTGTCTTATTTTTAGGAATGTGGTTGTCAGAGTTGGGGATTTTGATAGGTATAACAGTCTCATTTTCCTTAAAAGTAGCAGTATGTATTTACTTTCATAAAAGAATAGAAATAAAATTTATATAGTTGAGGAGTCAATGATGAATACAAATTATGATGCGAGTGAAGTTTGGAAACAAGAGTTAGAGCTTCAAGGATATGAACATCACTGCTACTCAGCAGAAAATTTAAAAAAGATTAAAAGGCTTGGGCGAGTTTGGCAAACAATACTGAGAATCACAAAAGTTACTCCATCTGAGCGGTTGTTTGAATTGGGGTGTGGAGGAGGAATACATTTAGCAAGTTTGGCTGTAAATGGGTTTGAAGTTCACGGTATAGATGTTTCTGCTACTGTAGCATCAAGAGCGAATAATTATTTAGAAGAGATTAGGAAGTTTCAGGATATTAAAGCAACTATCGAAGTTGCTAATATTTTTAATTATGAAAGTACTAATTCTTATAATATGTGCTTTCATTTCGGTGTAGTGGAGCATTTTCTGGAATTATCACAACGTCAGCAAATTTGGAATAAACTTTATTCTTTAACTAAACCAGGCGGCTGGATTGTTTCTGTAGTTCCGTGTGGTCAGCATATTATGAGGAAATTAGTTAGAGAACGAGGTTTAGGTGGTTATAATGTGCCTGAAATAGACTATAGCTGTAGTTTACACAAGAAAGAATTTGAAAATTTATCGCTACAGTGTATTCAATCAGTGCCTCACAATTACTTTGGATTCCTTGCAGCACACCCTTCGTCAGTAATTTCTAAAATTATTTATCCTGTGTGCTTCATTCTTAGCAATATTACTATTCCTTATATTCCTCTGTCTGAGGATATTAAGGAACACTGGGCGCAAACACTTATAGTAGTTGGCAGAAAGCTACCTCTTTAAATATGAAAATATCTATTGTTGTTGGCGGAAGATGGCACGCTTTTGACTTAGCAAGAGAATTGCATTCCGCAGGTGTTTTACATCGTTTAATCACCAACTATCCTAAATACAAAACCCGCAAATGGGGAATCCCTGATGATAAAGTAGTAAGTTTGCCTTTAACTCTTCTATTAGGAAAAGCTATGTACCACATAGGCAAAGAAAACTTGGTGATGAAATCCCAAGCTTTATTGCACAATCTATTTTCTAAAGCAGCAAGTAGATACCTAGAAGGCAGTACTGTAGTACATGGCTGGTCAAGTTTTTCTGAACCTGCTTTGCACTGGACAAAACGGAATAACATACCCTTTTTGTTAGAACGTAGTTCTTCTCACATGAAGGTGCAATGTCAACTATTGAGGGAAGAATATAAGCAATTAGGTTTGCATTGGACAGAAACACACCCAGAGATTGTAGCCCAGGAATTACGAGAGTATGAAATGGCAGATAAAGTTGCAGTACCAAGCTTGTTTGTAAAACGTAGTTTCATAGCTCAGGGTTTTCCTGAAAAACGCTTAGTACTTAACCATTTTGGCACAAATATCAAAAGCTTTTCATCGGGATTAAAACAGGATAATCTATTTCGCATTATTTATGCTGGTTCTTTAAGTGTACGTAAGGGAATTTATTATTTAGTTAAAGCTTTTAGGGAGGCAGATATATCAAATAGTGAATTATGTTTGGTTGGTGGAGCTACGACAGAAACTCCTCATTTAATAACAGAAGCAGATAAACGAATTAAATTGATTGGTCATGTACCGCAGTTGCAATTAGTAGACTACTACCGTAATAGTAGTGTTTTTGTTATGGCAAGTATTGAAGAAGGGCTGGCTTATGTACAAGCACAGGCTCTTGCGTGTGGGTTGCCGTTAATTTGCACAACTAATACTGGTGGCGAAGATTTATTAAGGATGTCTGGTGTGGAATCAGTTAAATTAGACATGGGTATAGAAGAGTATCCTGCCGGATATTTAGTACCTGTAAGGAATAGTGAGGCGATCGCTATCTGTTTAAAAAACCTAGCTAATAATTCTCAACTTCTCCAAGCTAAACGAGAGGCAGCCCTAGCTATTCGCAATGTTAGTACGGGACTGGATTGGAGCAGTTACACTCAACGAGCGATCGCTACCTATGAAAATTTACACAATCCGCAAGTGTAGACTTTAGGGTATTTCTATATCAATAAGATTGATAGTTACTTCGTTATCTAAATGATCAATGTTTATAAAGTCATCTATTTTCCTTATTATAAATTTAATCGTTGTGATAGTTTGCGCTTTGCTAGGATTGCTTGAACTATCTCTAGGTTTACTAGCATTTATTCCTTTATTTTTAATAATATACATATCATTTTTAGAGAAAAGTGTTGAATTACGATTCCTGTCTATTGCTCATATGATAGGTCAGTTTTCTTGCTGGGTAATTGGCTTTTTAGGATGTTTTTACATACTGCCATCAACAAGATATCAAATTGGTAAACATACAATCACTACCATGATTTTGATTAACTTAGTAATGTGGGCGAGTTTGATAGGAAGTTTGATGGCTCTAAAGGTTAGACTTTTGCCAAAGATGCAAGTTAGATTTTCACCATTATCAACTCAGTTAACTAGTAATGGAGTTGTTATTACAGGTATTGTTTTTGTATTAAGTTCACTTTCTAATTTCATATTTGGTTATTATGATGCTAGGTATGCAGGAAATATTTCATCTGATTCACCACTTTACTTCCTTGGAGCTATCAGCAGTTTGCAGTATCTCTTTTTCTTTCTTCTAGGAACTCGTCTACAAGTACCGCTTATTTCACCTAAAAATTTTTTCCCACTATTTTTTATATCTTTTACGGTGATATTGTCTAGTATGGCTGGAGGAAGAGAGCCAGTTATTCGTTCAATTCTTTTCTTTTTTATAGGCAGTATTTATGGAGGAAAAATAAAATTTTTCATTCTCAGAAACATTTTCTTGTTTTTGGTTCCATTTCTTTTAACCTTTATTATTGTCTTGGGATATGCTCGTGCAGAGCAAAGATTTTATAACGGGGATTTTAGTGATCGCCTGGCAACTATTTCGCAAGTAATGCTAGGTAAGATAGAATTTCAGAGTAATGAATATGATGATCCTGTATTTGGACTTTTAACTAGAATTACAGAACCAACAGGACAATTAGTGATTGACGCTGTTGTTGATAGACAAAAATATATTGGCTTGCAGAACTTTGAACGAATTGCTAGCATTTTCATCCCAAAATTTATTACAGGAGAAAAATTACCACTAGATGATGGTTCAGAAAGGTTACGAGATAACTATGGTGTGAATATTACTGAATTCACATCTGCACCGATAACATTTATGGCTGACTCCTTTGAACGAGGTGGCTATTTGATGGTTTTCTTTGCCTCGTTAATCCTATCTATTTGGTTAACTTGTGTGGGAAGTTTTCTTAGTTTGGTCAAACAACCGCTACTTAAACCAGCTTTGCTATGTTCTTTTTCTTTTGTATGTTTGCGTCTTTATACTCCATCAATTCTTGGTGTAATAAGTACAGTTACTTATTCATTCTTGCGAGATTTTATCTTGATAAGTTTGTTGATATCTCTTATAGATTTTAGCGTCAAACTATCTTTTAAAGGTCAAACTAAGTAAGTAGTCAGCTATGAACTATTTATATCATAAAAAAAGATTTTATAGATTAAATATGAAAATTATTTAATCAATACTTATTAAGCTTTTATAGTATAAATAATTATATCACTTAATTACTATTAAAGCTTATTAAAAGGCGCAATAATTAATATTTAAGGTAATTTATTTGTTATTACATAGCTAGGTTATTCCCATTAATTTACTCAGAAAATATTATGAAAATCCTTTACTTTGTAACAGATGCCTTTGGAGGAAGAGGAGGTATCTCACAATACAACCGAGACTTCATTAATTCTCTCTGTAGTCTTGAAAACTGTGATGAAGTGGTCGCAATTCCCAGAAAAAAACTTGTTGATCGCATTGAGGCTTTGCCCCAGAAGCTCACATATATTACTTTAGGACTAAAAGGGAAATTCGCTTATATTCATACCGTTTTTCGTACCATTAGAGTTAACTCCAAATTCGATTTAATTGTCTGTGGTCATCTTTATATGCTGCCGCTTGCCTGGCTGGTTAAACTGTGGACAAAAGCGCCTATTCTTCTAGAAATCTATGGGGTCGAAGCCTGGAAGCCTCATAACAGACTAGTTAACTATTGTCTTCCAGCAGTAGATTGTGTTGTCTCTATCAGCCAAATTACGTTGGATCGCTTTCAATTCTGGGCGAATATACCCAAAGTGCAACAATTTTTGCTGCCAAATGCGATCGCTCTCGAACAGTATGGGTATGATGAGAAAAATGCTCAACTTATTTCCCAATATGGACTGAAGGACAAGATAGTTCTGATGACATTGGGACGCTTGGACTCTTATGAACGATGTAAAGGGTTTGATGAAGTAATCGAGTTGCTGCCTAAATTGAGCGAAATAATTCCTAATTTAGTCTATTTAATAGTGGGAGAAGGATCGGATAGAGAGAGATTAAAACAGAAAGTGCGATCGCTTAATCTTCAGGCAAAAGTGATTTTCACAGGATTTATTTCTGAAGCTGAAAAAGCCGACTACTATCGCCTAGCAGATGTTTATGTCATGCCGAGTAAGGGAGAAGGATTTGGCTTTGTTTTTTTAGAAGCAATGGCTTGCGGTATTCCCGTAGTTGCGAGTAAGGTTGATGGCAGTCGTGAGGCAGTACGAAATGGTTTATTAGGCATTCTTGTTAATCCTGATGATCCAGAAGAAGTAAAGGCGGGAATTATAGAAGCTTTAAAGCGCCCCAAAGGAGTAATACCACAAGGATTAGAGTATTTTTCCTATGAAAATTTTGAGCGGAGGTGTCACAAGATTTGCGACCAAATATTGCAAGTATGTAGCAGATGAAAAATTTTATCGATTGGAATTCAAAAATCACTCAACAACTTTGCTCGAAATCACAGTTATGCTGCTCAATCTACCAATCAAATTCTTAAACACATGTGTGGTATATACGGTTACATAGGTAGAGAAGACTTTAATACATCAAATGTCTTAGCTGCTCTGCATCATCGAGGTCCTGATTCCCAAGGTACGTGGCAAAGAACTGTAGGAGCAAACCACATTCATCTACTGCATACTCGTCTGGCAATTGTTGACCTTAGTCCTGCTGGGCATCAGCCTATGGTAGATGCAAAAACAGGTAATGTAATTATTTTTAACGGGGAGATTTATAATTTCTTGGAACTACGCCAAGAATTGAAAGCACAGGGTGTAGAGTTTACGTCTCATAGTGATACAGAAGTTTTGTTATTAGGTTATCGTGTCTGGGGTGAGCAAATAGTGAAACGCCTAGACGGTATGTTTGCTTTTTTATTGTTTGACTTTATTCAACAACGCCTATTACTAGCACGAGATCACATTGGAATTAAACCACTATACTATGCTCAAACTCGCGGCGGAGGCATTGCTTTAGCATCGGAAGTACGAGCATTAATTAGCTCTGGATTAGTAGCAACAGACTGGGACGAACAGAGTATTTCTGAGTATTTAATATATGGCAGCGTCCAAGAACCACGTACTATCCGGCAAGCAATTAAAGCTTTTCCCCCTGCTCATTATGCTTATATTGATTTGCAGACAGACTTAGCCCCTATATTTATTCCTATTTGTTATTGGAATTTAGCCCAATACGCAAGCAATCAGATACGGGAACCGACATTTCAAACAAGTCATACCAAAGTTTTGCTACATACTCTTAAAGAGCAGCTCATTGCTGATGTTCCTGTGGGTTTATTTTTGTCAGCCGGAATAGACAGTACAGTGCTTGCTAGTATGCTAGCTCCAGTTATGCAAGGTCATCTCTCTACTTTTACCTTGGATTTACAAGACTCTACTAGAGATGAGAGTAATTTGGCAGCTATGACTGCACAAAAACTCCAGCTTAAACATCATGTAGCTTATTTGTCTCATAAAACACTAAATACTTGGTTGTTTGATAGCTTTAGTGCAATGGATCAACCATCATCAGACGGTACAAATATTTATCTTATTTCTAGAGCTTCATTAGAACAAGGTATAACCGTTGTTCTTAGTGGTTGTGGTGCAGATGAGTTACATGGTGGCTATCCTCATTTTGTTTCCATCGCAAAGTTATATCAACTTGGAAAGTGTTTGGGTGATTTGAAGTCTATACTTGTGCCTTGGATAGAAAATATCAAGGGCTGGCGTAAGCATACTATTTATCAAGAAAGATTAAATCTTTTATTCCAACAAATAGATTCGCCTTCCAGAATGTTAAAAGAAATGCGGCGTTTCTTTACCCCTAAGCAAATATCTGCGTTTTTGACTATAACAGCAGATTATGACAATACAGTGGCAAATTGCGATGATGAAACAGACAGCAAACTCAATCTTGATGTGGAAACTCTAATTTCTCTTGGTGAAATTCAAGGCTACCTCAGAAATACCTTACTAAGAGATAGTGACTGGGCTACAATGGCGAATCAGCAAGAACTACGGGTACCCTATTTAGGTAAGCGCTATATCGAAAAAGTAATGCAAATTCCTTGGAGTGATAAACGAACAACTAAAAAACAGAAAAAGCCCCTTTTATCTAGTCAAATTCCGCCAACCTTACAGCACCCTCTGAACCGTCAGAAAACAGGTTTTGATTTAGATTATGCAATGTATTTAAGCGGCCCTTTGCGAGACTGTTTACATGCAGCCTTTACTCACCTTAATCAAGGTTACGGCTTTGAGCTAAATGCTGACCGAGTAGAACATGATTTAAAAATTGGCGATCCGGCAAAACAAGTTCGTCGTTACTGGGCGCTGACGAGCCTTGGGTTTTATCTGCAAAAGCATAGCTAGGTAATAATGCAAAACCAACTTAAGATTCTGCACTACATCCCCGTTTACGCGCCTGCTTGGCAGTTCGGTGGGCCTGTACTTAGTGTTAGCCAACTTTGTGAAGGATTAGCTGCCCTTGGCCATGAAGTAGAGGTACTTACTTCTAATGCTGGGTTAAATAATCAGCCAGAATTGCCTATCAACCAGCCAACCATCCGTAATGGAGTCAAAGTCACATATTTTCAGCAAGAACCAGGGATGGGTATTCATTGCCCAGATATGGAAGAAGCAGTAACAGCAAGAGCTAAGGAATTTGACATTATCCATATTACAGGTGTTTGGCAGCGTACCAGTGGAGCGGCTTGCAAAGCAGCCAAACATCAGGGTATTCCCTATATAGTATCGCCTAGAGGCGCACTAGGTCCTTACTCTTGGCAACAGAAAACAGCTAAAAAAATACTGTATTATTTATGGCAAGAACGCTTCAATGTGACAAATGCAGATGGTATCCACTACACTAGCAAGCAAGAATTACAGGAATGTCGTTGGCTCAAACTACCAGGACAATCTTTTATCATTCCCAACGGTTTAAACACTAAATTTTGGCAGCCTGCCAAAGAAGAAGCAAAAGGATGGCGTAAATTTCAAAACTTTAGTGAAGATGACTTCATAATTTTGAATGTAGGTCGTCTCCACCACAAAAAAGGGTTAGATTTATTACCTCAGGCTTTAGCATCCTTACAACATCTCAAGTGGCGGATGGTTTTTGTGGGTAGCGATGATGATGGTACTAAAGGAAAATTACAGCAGCAGTTTCAAGTAGCAAACCTATCAGACAGAGTTATCTTTTTAGACAGATGTGAACCTAAGGAACTACCAGCCATATACTCTGCTGCTAATTTATTTGTCCTGCCCAGCCTTCATGAAAATTTTGGAAATGTTGTTGTCGAATCTTTAGCCTGTGGATGTCCTGTTTTAATTTCAGAGAAAGTAGGTCTACATAATGAGGTAGCTGAAGGTTGCCTGGGATGGGTGCGTTCTAGAGTTCCATCAGAGTGGACTAAGGCTATTGGAGAACTAATCCAATTTCCTAAAAAAATGCAAGAAGTAATATCGGCATCTAAAAAATATGTAGACTCTACTTATTCTATCAAAAAAACTGCTTTACAAATGGCTAGTAATTATTTTGAGATCATTAATCAATAGTAAATCAAACAATAAAAAACTATGAAAAGCCATCAAAAATGTATTCTTTGTAGTTCTAATAATATTGTTCCTCACTGGAACAATGCTAGAGGATACAACGTTAGTAAATGTTTAGATTGTAGCTTTTTATTCTTAAATCAAATAATCAATAAGCATGAATTAGAAGATTATTATTCTCAAAATTATTTTATGGCATCATATGCTAAAGATGAAAAAAAATTAATTGATGTAGCAAGGAATCCCAAAATTATTTCCGAAGCTAAGGAATATGCGAGTTTGATTAAGTTTTATCAGCCAAACGCTCACAACGTGGGTGAAATAGGATGTTCCTGGGGATATTTATTATATAATTTACAAAGTTTTGGTTATTCTGCTAAAGGGTTTGAGTTAAGTAAAACAACAGCAGAAGTAGGTAGTAAACAGTTAGGCATCAAAATAATTCCAGGTTTTTTTGAAGCGCAAGATAAACAATTTGATGTTTTAATTCTTAGACATGTACTAGAACATGTACCTAATCCTCAAGATTTACTAGAAAAAATTTATGCTTCTATTAAGAAGGATGGATTATTCATTTTAGAAGGACCAAACCTAGACTCTATAAGTTCACGATTATTTGGCAAAAATGTTTCTTGGGTATCTCCACCTGATCATATAAGTTTTCCTAATTTTCGATCTTTGATAATGGCGTGTGAGAAATTAGGTTTGACTTGTATTTATCAAAATAGTCGTCGTGGCAGAGGAATATCAGTTTTCCATCAAGCACTTTTAAATACTGTAAGTTTAATTTTTGGAGGCAAAGAAAGAGCAAAAGTAAACTTAGGTGGAATTAACGAAAAAGCTCCTAGCCAAGGTTTAAGTAGTCTAAAAAATGCTGCATTGAAAACTGTTAATTTTTTAGATTTACTTTCTTCACCAATTCACCCATTTTTAAAACAAGCATTGCTAGAAGAAGAAATGTTAATAATTTTTAAAAAACCATGATAAAAATACTTACTATTTCAGTAATTATTCTAACAAAGAATGAAGTTTGTAACCTTAAACAATGTATAGATTCTTTACAGTGGTGTCAAGAAATTATTGTTGTAGACTCAGGCAGTACTGATGGAACAATACAGTTAGCAGAATCACTAGGAGCCAAAGTTTTTACCCATATTCCACCTCCACCGTTCAAAATTTCTGAGCAACGTAACTGGGCTTTACAAAATTGTAATTTAAAAAGTGAATGGGTATTATTTTTAGATGCTGATGAAGTTATTCCACCCAACTTAGCAACAGAAATTCAGCGTGTATGTTCTGCCAATAATCAACAATATAATGCTTATGAACTGCCTGCGCGTTACCTGTTTTGGGGTAAATGGCTTAAGCTTACACAAGGATATCCTAATTGGCATTCTCGTTTACTCAAACTAGAAGAAGTCACTTTTACAGGTGGTGTTTGGGAACACTTTGCTTCAGGTACGCAAGTTGGCAGAATTAATATTCCTTACGATCATTATGCTAATTCTAAAGGGTTTGGAGATTGGTTAGAACGGCATGATCGCTATTCTTCTTGGGATGCCCAAAATGTTGTTAATTTTCTAGAAACAGGTAAAGCATCTGCTTTAGGAACTGAACGCAAACTAAAACTTAGATTATTGGCGGCTAAACTTTGGTTTCTGCGCCCCATTGTCAGATTTATCCAAATGTATTTTCTAAGATTAGGTTTTTTAGAAGGAATTACGGCTCTTATTTTCTGTCTACTCTATACCATGTATGAATTTATGACAGTAGTCAAAATTATAGAAATGAGACGTAAAAAATCTGGATTAGCCCTTTGATGATTCCACAATAAATGCATGGAAAAAATCACGATTATAACTCAATATTTCTACCCTAGCCATGCTGCTACCGCGCAACTAATGACCGATTTAGCCAAAGGACTTTCTCGAAAAGGCTATCAGGTAAATATATTTACAGGTACTCAGGCAAAAGACACTACTCCTGAATTCTCAAATCAAGTCGCAATCAACCGTGCCTTCTCTCCTATTGCAGCCAACACTAGTATTTTAAGTAAAATTATTAGTTCAATATTCTTTCTTTTAGGCGCTTTGAAATATGTGATATTTTTAGTACCTCGTACTACGCCAGTTTTAATCGCTTCTAATCCACCATATGCTGGAATTTTAGGTATTATTTTTAAAGTTATTCGTGGAGGAAAATATCATTTTTTACTCCAAGATATTTTTCCAGAATCTGCTGTAATGTCTGGTATTTTTAAGCAAAATAGCTTTCTATTTATTTATTTTAGTAAATTAATTTATCTAACTTACAAATATGCTGAGAATATTATTGTACTTAGCACTTCCATGCAATATTTTTTGGAGAATAAATATCCTGAGTTAAAACTAAAAATCAAAGTAATTGAGAATTGGGCAGTAGAAGATATTATTATTTGTGATAAACAAGCAAATGATTTTGCTCAACAGTATAATATTGACAAAGTTTTCACAGTTTTATACTCCGGCAATTTAGGTAGGCTCCATGATATTGAAACTATTATTGAAGCAGCTAAAATTCTGAAAGACACCCTTATTCAATTTGTCTTTATAGGTGCTGGAGCGAAAACTAAATTAGTTGAACAAGCAATCAACACTCATAAACTAACAAATATACTTTTATTACCTTACCAACCTAGAGAACTACTGCCCTTATCTCTTACCGCTTGCGATCTTTCACTAGTTAGCCTTATACCAGGGGCAGAATCAATAGTTACTCCTTCTAAACTCTACGGAATGCTAGCCGCAGGTAGAGGAATCATTGCTATCTCTGCACCAAACTCATACATTGACGAACTTTTAACAACTTCTGGTTGCGGTACTAACATTCCTCCTAATAATCCACAACATCTTGCCAATTTAATCCGCGAATTAGCCAATGACAACCAAAGAGTTAAGATAATGGGTGAAAAGGCGCGTCAACTTTATAAAAGCAGATATACATTTCAGCGTGCTTTAGAAGAATATCAACAAATCTTATTTGAGGATGATATTTGCCAAGAAGTAATTATTTCAAACGTGGGTTCAAACTAGATCCGGTTCTGCTAACAAAAATCCACAAAAATGATCGCCCACAATCTCGCAACACTCGCACCAATGATTCTGATGGTTGATTTTCAGAAGCTACAGCCACAGGTGTAACCACAATCCCCTGGCTACCTAAAACAATAGTTGCGATCGCTCTTGCCCGCCTCATGTGATAATCCGACGTAATCAAATAAACATGCTGCAACTTTTGGTGAGCAAAATCTTCTGCCAAAGTCGTGAAATTTGTCACAGTATCGGTTGCTCTACCATCTAAATGCAACTTTGCATCAGGAACACCATACTTTAAAAATATTCGACGGTCAACATCTAAATTCCAATGGAAATCAGAAACCCAAATATCTAAATTCTGGCGAGACTGCCAAAACTGCGCCGCAAACCTCATCCGCTCAGAAGCACTCCCCAACACAAAAATAGCCTGTGGCACTGGGGTTTGATGGAAAGCGATCGCAATCCTAGCAGGTATAATGCTAGTTAATAAAAGTGCGATCGCTAAAACTAACCACATCAATCTCAGCTTGCATTTCATCCCCCATCCTCTTGTTTAAGCAAATTCACCACAGAATCAGCTAGCCATAAATCTGCATCAAAAGTATAACTAAAAATGCGGCGATCGCTAATTTTAGCCGTCACCGCATCAAAGTTGTAAGCATACATTTTCTGCATTGGGGAATCAGTGAAGTAGAATGTCTTGTGATCAGGACTCCAGCCTAATCCATGAGAAATCATCAATCTCGTTTCCATCAGATGCAAAGAACCGTCAGGATCATAGCGGTCAGTAAAGGCTACCCTGCGTTTTACCCGGAGACATTGAACCAAACCAAAAATGCCCTAAGCGATCGCACTTACCATTTTAAAACGATTATCTAGCTTATCTGCCTCCACTTGTATAATCGGTATCACTTCACCTGTGTCGAGATTAAGAAACACACCATTATCAAGCGATTTAATCCAGCAGTGCGATCACAAAGGGACATCAATAGACTTTCACATCTATCCCCTATCCTTTACTATTCAAAGCAGCCCTTAATTGCTTAAGCAGATTACCAATTTCCCGAAAACCCGCATCTTTTGACAATTGCCGGAGAACTTTCGGATTGCTTTCCATAACAATCTTGTTATAAGCACTAATAGCAGCATTCAACTGATTAATATTTACAGTTGGGGAAGCTTCTTTTTGAGCTATTGAATTCGCTACTAAACCTTTGGTACCCACAGTAAAACCTGACACAGATGCAGATTTATTCCCAGCTAGACCTAATAAAGCACTTACCAAAGACTGTGCTGATGATGTTGGAACTCCTAAATTCGCTAGAGAAGCCTGTAGTTGATTAGCTGCTTGTGCTGCATTTGCTCCTCCCTGCAAGATAGCTAGAATGGCAGCAGCTGGACTATTGGCTGCTGGAGTTTGGCTTAATACATTGGAGAGGGCTGTATTTAAACTATTTTGAATTTCTGCTGATGTGTTAAGACTACCGCCATCATTACCAATTTCCACATTCACTCCAGGTGCAAGTTCAGGAGATGATTGATTATTTACTGGATTAAAATTATCACCAGATGAGGAGGAAGAATCATCACTACTACCTGTGATACCAACATTACCAGCATTTACTCTCATGGGCACACTCACTAGATAAGTGAAAATAGTGAATGTTATGGCAACGAGAAAGAATGATTGTTTCTTCATTGTTTTTATTTTTGACGAAATTCCAATATAACTCAGCATTTAAAATCGAAAACTGTACCCTGCACTCAACGCAAAACCTAAGCCAGAATCAAAATTACTAGTAACATCCGTGAAAATAGTATTGATCACTATAGGGATGTTTTTTAAGGGAGCAAAAGATGCACCCATATTGACACGATTTCCAGTCCAGCTACTTACTAAGGATACTTGAGGTATCACCCTCAAACCTAAACTAGCAAAAAGATTAGCAGAATTTTCACCTGCTTCTATTGCACCCTTAGAACGAAAAGCACCACTACCAAGACCAACAGAAATAGTCAAAGGTAATTTGTTATTAGCATTATCTGGTTGTAGTGAAAATGATTTAGTAACTACCCCATAAATAGTATCCTTAGCCCTGGTAACATCTCCCCATTTGATAGGATTTGACCAACCCACAGCTACAGATGTACCATCGCCCAAATATCTGTGTAGCTTAAAACCTACACCACCGCTATCACCAAAATCAAAATTGTCGCCACCGCCTACACTAGTAATATTGGC
Organism: Nostoc sp. CmiVER01; assembly: GCF_034531135.2. NCBI lineage: Bacteria > Bacillati > Cyanobacteriota > Cyanophyceae > Nostocales > Nostocaceae > Nostoc > Nostoc sp. CmiVER01. The sequence continues at coordinate 207,569 of NZ_JAVRBU020000011.1, read as the reverse complement.
ATTAACTTCCAATCCTATAGATTTAACTGCATTTCCTAAACCAAAACCAACAGACAAAGAACCATCTACCCTATCTTTATCTTCATCGAAAGGAAAAAATAGACCACCACCAATATAGGCTTGACCAAAACTTGCACCATAGGCAGAAGGAGTACCCGCAGTTGAACCAGGGGAAGCTTTTGGCGGTTCACCTAACCTTACGATAGGATCAATTAAAAGTTCTTGGCGTAATTTATTAGTCTCGCCAAAAGTATCACCCAAAATTTCTGATGAGTCTGTTTGTACAAAAATTTGAGGTTGTTTTTGTTTCAATATATTAGAGTATGTGTCGGTATCAAAAGTTCTAGACTTGACATTAGCAGTAAAACCATCACGAATCCTTGCAGTCTGTAATTCAGCAACAATATTACTTTTTTTAGATGCCGCAAACCTTTGCTGCAAGCTGATATTCGGCTGGGAATTAACCTCAGATATAAAAGATGCTTTCAAACTTTGAGACGTACTTAACTGAATTTCTTGGTTTTCAGAAACAATATTATCTGAAGCAACAGCCGATTTACTAAAAATACCTGTCAATAGTAGAAGAAAAGCTATTAAGATTGTCCCTAAATTCCACGAAGCATAGTTAACAGTAATAGCTTTGTAAGTATTACTACCTTTGCCCATTTTTCGTATTTTATCCATCAAAATATTCCTTTTGTAAAATTGTTTACGGAAATACACCAGTAATTTATACGCAAAATCTACTAATCTAAAATAGTAATATTACGTAAATATAGGCAATTAGACCAGTAGAGCAGCAAAAGGTAGGATATCAAATTAGGACTTATATCATATTCGCTTAATTACTTACTAAATCCGGATGACTCTACCCCGTAAAAGCTACGCTTTGTCTCCCTGTTTACGGAGCTACGGTGTATAGACAAGTTTTTGGTTTACTGATTTAAGATTTATTATGCAGATACCTTACTTTGGTTTTGCTATACAAAACCTGTTGCTCTTCACAAAGACTGGCGATGCTGAGATCAACAATATCTGCGGTATCGATCATCATCACCAGATCATCTGGAAGGGATTTTATGCTTCGGTGGCTTCGATTTCAAACTACACTTATTGGAACAAATCAGTATCTTCAATAATTATGCTACATAGTAGTATACAGGAACTTCAGTGAAGTGATCCGGCTGTTGCTCATTGAGGATAATTGGCTGTAATTGCTCTACAGTTGATGGAGAAAAAAATTGTTCTCCTGCTTCCCCATACCTACCACCTGTGCTAGATATATTAATGTTCATTCCGTTTTCATGAATGAACCCTGTGACTTGCGCGATAGTTCCTGGCTAACGAAACAAAGCGATCGCAGCATTAATATGGACACGAGTGATGTTATCAGGTCTGGCTTCTTCACCTGAGTATTCAAATTATTCCATAGATACTTTCTGGCGATCGCTTCCTAGATTTTTCGCAACAATTCCCGAATAGCGATCGCACATTCAGGGAAGGCTAAAGGTGAAATTGTCACATCTTCTGCAAGTATGCTCTCGCTATGATAGCCGTCTAGACTGGGGAGACGATACATATACAACTTGCGTCCATTGACATCTAAAATCCAGTACTCAATAATACCTGACTTAGCATAAGCGATCGCTTTTACTTCTCGATCATATTTGAGACTAGAATCAGCTATTTCAATCAGTAAAAACACTTCGGAAGCATTGGGATGGTGATCCTCATAATCTAATGGATTCAGCTTCACCACTGAAATATCTGGTTCTGGTTCCGAATAATCATCAAGTTGCACTGGTGACTGGATTCTTAATAAAACTTTGTCATCCAAACGTTGACGTAATAACCTTTCTGTGCGGGTAATTGCTGATTCGTGAGCAGTTCCTTTTGCTGACATTTTGATGATTTGTCCCGCGATTAATTCTAAGCGTTCTTCAGGATGAAAAATTCCCGTTTCCGCCATTTTGTGATATTCTTGAACACTAATTAGGCGAATATTGGTAAGCATAAGATTCACATTAACGTCATAATATTTTATCCCGCAGATGTTTAATGCGATGTCTACAACGGGTTACGCTTACGCGCATGGAGAAGCTAACGGTTAGGCTTATCACTTCTTGCTAGCAGGTTGAACGCTAATTAGGTGAATATTCATGAGCAGAAGATTCACGTTAACTTCCTAGTATTTTATCTCGCAGATGTTTAGTGCGATCGCTTCAGCAAGTCATGAACGCCTCAAATCAACGGCGGCAAGCAACCTCGAACTCAGCATCAGCGATTTGTAACCATCTGCTGCAAGAGGGTTGTTGTGTCGATAGTTATAACTTACCAACTAACTTGTCGTACTCTGCATGAGTTCCGATCCAAAACCAAGAAATACCACCTCCTACTTCAACACCCAAAGCTCGATAGTCTAGCCCGGCTCGAACTGACCAATACTTTTTACCAATCTTTTTGAAGTGCAATGATGGATGAGACGGATCAGTTTTCAGAAGCTCGTAACACTGGTCTGCCGTATCCTGAACGGTTGCAGATAGAGTGTCATAACACTTCCAAAATCTTCGTGTCGTGTAATGCATTCTAGATTTCCCGGCAGTGACCCGCCTTGAATTCAACAATCGCTTCTTCTGCCAAAGCGTCTAATTTTCCGTCTGCGATGTCTTGCTCTAGCTGCTCATCCCAACGCTGGTAATCAACATCAAAGAACCACTGCTTGAGTCGCTGAAAGTCATCTGCTGGAAGCGTAAGAATCGCTGCTTCAATTTGTTCAAGGGTTGACATATTAGTTTCCAACTCTTCGATCTCGATCAAATTATAGCTTTGATGTAAAGAGCGATTCTCTCTATCTCAAATAGGCTAGTATTGCCAATCGTAATTACGGGTAACGATGCTCAGGTATTTTCTTCACGTATGATGACTTGTTCGAGCGAATCTTTCCCTTTCATGCTGCGATTAGCTGTAAGCAAAATCATCTGATTTTCGTGAGCTAATCGCCAAACAACGCTGTCATCACTGTTGATCGATAAATCCATTTCTGCAATTGTGATAAACTGACTTTTGGCCTGAACATCTATTAGGAAAGTTAGGAAAAAACAAAAATGGCAACTATCTACGGCACCACAGGTTCTGAAACAATAAATGGAACTTCGGGAAATGACATATTATATGGATGGGCTAGGGGTGGCAATGCTAATAGCCCGTCTGGTAATGACACCCTGAATGGCAGCTTTGGTGATGATATCTTAAATGGTGGTACTGGTAATGACAGCCTTCTCGGGGGCGCTGGCAATGATAGCCTGATTGGCAATAATGGCAACGACGTGCTGACTGGCGGCACCCGTAATGACACCTTAGAAGGTGGAGCGGGTGCTGACAACCTTTTCGGTGGCGCTGGCAATGATAGCCTGATTGGCAATGATGGCAATGATGTATTACAAGGTAATGCCAGTGATGACGCCCTAGTTGGAGGCTTGGGCAGGGACATACTTACAGGCGGAGACGGTGCCGATAGATTTTACTTTAATTCCCCAGATGAAGGAATTGATACCATCACTGACTTCTCATTCACAATTGATGAAATTTGGATTTCCGCCGAAGGTTTCGGAATAGATATAGACGCTCTCGATGCGATTACGAGTAATGTAATTTCAGGCGCACTGTTCGTTGAAGACACTCAGATTGCGACAGTTTCCTCTAGTCTCAGCTCAGTCGCGATTTCCTTTGGTGCCATCATCATTTTCTAGAAACCGTGTGTGCGGTTATGGCCTGTCACGAATCAGGCGATGCCTTCGGCGGGCTACGCCTACGCTAATTAGTCATTTGATTCCTTAGATGAGCTAGAATCCGTTTTATTTCAACGTTGCAAGCTACTATCTAACGAGCGTGATTTAATTCGTGGTCTAATTTATTACCACTGGTGGCCAGAAACAAACAACAATTTAACTGTGTGCATTTAACCGGATTTGATATTGGCGATCACACCAAAGAAAATTAGGACATGATCTTTGAGATTGTGATCAATCAAAAAAATCATGTTTTACATTCGCGCTTTGCCTTCGCTAGCTGCCCGAAGTTTTTCCCACGCGGCTCCCAAATTTTGACCTAATAACCTTTCTATACGGGTAATTGCTGATTCGTGAGCGTAAGATTCACTTAACGTCCTAGCATTTTATCCCGCAGATGTTTAATGCGATCGCGCAATTTTGCAGCCTCTTCAAATTCTAGTTTCTTCGCCGCTTCTTTCATCTGCGCTTCTAACAGAGTAATCAATCCTGGAATCTGTTCTAATGGCAGTTCATCTATATGTTCATCTACAACTTTTAAGTCAGTTGCATTTAACCGCCGAGATACATCTAAAAAAGCCAAAATCGCATTACTTGATTTTTTGACAATTGGTTGTGGTGTAATTCCATGCAGTCGATTATGTGCTGTCTGAATACCACGCCGTCTATCTGTTTCATCAATAGCTTTAATCATGCTACCTGTCAGATTATCGGCATATAAAATTGCTTGTCCTTGGACGTGACGCGCGGCTCTACCAATAGTTTGAATTAAGGAGCGCTCGGTTCGCAAAAAACCTTCTTTATCTGCATCCATAATTGCTACTAAGGAAACTTCAGGTAAATCTAACCCTTCCCGCAGCAAATTCACACCAACTAATACATCAAAATTTCCCTCGCGCAAGTTCTGCAAAATTTCAATGCGCTCAATAGAAGTAATCTCGGAATGTAAATACCTTACCCTTATACCGTGGTCTTGCAAATATTCTGTTAAATCCTCCGCCATTCGCTTAGTTAATGTAGTAATTAACACTCGTTCATGGCGATCGGCTCTATCTTTAATTTCTCCCAACAAATCATCAATTTGTCCTTCTGTGGGACGCACAGAAATTTCTGGATCAACCACTCCAGTTGGTCGAATCACTTGCTCAACTACATGATCTTCAGAAACTTCTAATTCCCAATTTCCGGGAGTTGCTGAAACAAAAACACACTGATTTACCTTTTCCCAGAATTCCTCGGCTTTCAAAGGACGATTATCAGCAGCACTAGGAAGCCGAAATCCATGTTCAATTAAAACTTTTTTTCTAGCTTGATCACCGTTATACATGCCTCGAATTTGTGGCACTGTAACGTGAGATTCATCTATAACTAGTAGCCAATCCTTGGGAAAATAATCAATTAAACATTCTGGTGCTTCTCCAGCTTGTCTTCCTGCTAAGTGACGGGAATAGTTCTCAACGCCGTTGCAGTAACCCACTTCGCGCAGCATTTCTAGATCATAGCGTGTACGTTGATCTATGCGTTGCGCTTCTAATAGTTTCCCAGCTTGTTCTAAGTCTAGTTTTTGCTGTTTTAATTCGGCTGCAATGTCATTACAAGCTACTTCTAACCGTTCTTCTGGGGTGACAAAGTGGCGTGCTGGGTAGATATTTACCGCTTCCAAACTCTTGAGAATTTCACCTGTCACCGGGTCAATATAGCGAATCGCGTCAATTTCATCACCAAAAAATTCGACACGAATAATTCGGTCTTCATAAGCTGGGCCAATTTCTAAGACATCACCACGGACGCGAAATTTTCCCCGACCCATTTCTATGTCGTTGCGGCTATATTGAACGTTTGCCAAATCCCGTAAAATTTGGCGTTGATTTACTTCCATACCTATCTGAAGGGGGATGGCAGCTTTCAGATATTCTGCTGGCATTCCTAAACCGTAGATGCAACTGATGGAAGCAACGACAATGACATCACGGCGTTCAAAAAGCGATCGCGTCGCTGAATGCCGCAACATATCTATTTCATCATTAATCGCTGCCGTTTTTTCAATATAAGTATCGGTAACGGGAATATACGCTTCTGGCTGATAATAATCGTAGTAGCTGACAAAATACTCAACTGCGTTGTTGGGAAAAAAATCTCGCAACTCATTACAAAGCTGGGCAGCAAGGGTTTTGTTATGCGCCAGAACTAAAGTAGGCTTGCCAATTTTCTCAATAACTGCTGCTACCGAAAATGTCTTACCAGTTCCAGTGGCTCCTAGTAAAGTTTGGTAACGATTACCCGCTTGGATACTAGCAGTAAGCTGTGCGATCGCTTGTGGTTGATCGCCTGTGGGACTAAAGGGAGCTTGAAGACAAAATTCTGTCATACAATTTTGCTGAAAATACCCTATCTCATGGTGACGATTCCGCCCTGTATCCATTGTAGCTGGGTTATTAGACCAAATAAATAGTAATAAATTTTTACAAAACTTATTTATTAAAATTTGCTTATGTATCAGTTTTAAAGATTCTTATATCTATATGAGGTTTTTTAAGGTTAAACTCTAAAAGTATATGGGAAAAAATTTCATCTTTCCTTAATTATTGTAAAATTCAATTAACAAACCAGAGGTTTTCGTTTATGACTATTAGCAACGCTGGCAAAGCAAGCAGTTCTCGGCAAAAGCATGCCAAGTCTACAGAGGAAGTTGAAAATCAACAAGACCAGAGCTTGAATGCTGATAAAGTCGATGAAGTTAATGAACTGCCAGTGGGAGCTTCTGGAACACTTGCCATTTCTGGAATTCGTCCCATAGGCGCTAGTGACTTAGAAGTTGCTGAACACCTTTCAATTTCTGGGGTACGTCCTGTTAGCACCAGTAGCTTAGAAGTAGTTGAAACCTATAACGCAATGGGTATTCGTCCAATTGGTGCTAATACGTTCCAAGTTGTTGAAAGTATGAATCTCTCTGGGGTTCGTCCGATTGGCTCAAGTTTATTGGTAATTGATGAAAGCTATTCCACCTTCGGTAATCGTCCAATAGCATCAAATGAGATTGACAATTCTGAAAACCTGATGGGTTTCCTAGATTAGAGAAATAAAATATCCCCATAACTTTATTAACCCAGTTTCTATACGAAGCTGGGTTTTTTATTTAACCAGTCAAAAGTAGAGATTACCATATTTGGACTTATTCTATGTCTTTTAGCATAGGTAGTTCAGCCATTATTACCTTAGTTGAGATTCCAACAATAGCCAAGATGCTTACTATAACTACTTTTCTTAATTTTTAATTTTTAATTTTTAATTTTTAATTGTTTAATATGCCTTGTGGTGGAAGGCTTTAGCAAAAAGTTTAAGTTAGTGTGTAAAGGTAATAACAAAATATTTCAAAGCTGTAAACAAACTTTGAAATAAATTTTTGATTAAATTAGGAGTACAAAATGAGCATAGAAGATCGCGCAAAAGCAGCTGCTAAAAATGTTGAAGGTAAAGCCCAAGAAGCTTTAGGAAATATCACTGGAGATCCAGAAGATAAAGCTAAAGGTAAAGCAAAGCAAGCTGAGAGTGAAGTACGTCACGGTATTGAAGACGTGAAAGATAATGTCAAGAAAAACATTGACTAATAAATAATCCAAATTTTTTGCAGAAATAGGAATATAAATGGGGTGGATTCCATTTTTGCAAAAAAGTATGAAGGATTGAAAATTCAAGTCTATACTTCTTTATTTTCCTTTTAGCAAGCTTGGAAAGTTAAAGAAATAGCTTGTGCAGACTTTTTTGTAGAGACGTAATAAATTACGTCTCTGCATTGAAAAATAAATGTATTACAAATAAGAGGAATAACCTTTATATATTCCAACTTTATAAATGCAAGCAATTAGTTTGAATATAAAACCTATTCTATCTGTTGTTTAAAGTGTTTTTTAGGAGGTAAAAAATGATACTGCTTCAGCAAAGTCGCAAAATATTGGCGACTTTCCTTTTAATCGGAGTACTGCTGATAACTACCGCTTGTGGTGGTACAAGTACAATGTCACGAGTTGACAGCTCAACTAATCCCTCAGCAATTGGTCGAGATGTAACTTATGCAGAGTTAGAGCGAGGCAATACCCCAGGAGGACAAACCTTTGGTAACTGGGTTGTCCAAGCATCTCAAGGATTAGTTCAGGACGCTTTTGTTCGTGATAATAACAAACTGGGTGTTGTAATTTCCCCTAAAGTTCGTCCGAACGAAGTGCGACCATTAGCAAAATCTTTAGTTCAAGGTTTTCATAAAAACTTTCCAAAACAAGATTTAAAGGTTTTAATTTACGCACCTGATAAGCAATTGATTTTGACTACTGAATATGACACTCAAACTAATCAAGTCAAGTATACCTAATTGCTGTATTTGCAATTAAAACTTGAAGATAGTTTGATGAATTTGGAATTAAGGCTTGGAAATATTAGCCATCCAAAGAGTTTGATAAAAAAGGAGATTATTAAAGTGGCAACCAGCGAAGATTACAAACGTCAAATAATGAAAGATTTGGCTAAAGGTGATGTTGAATCTCTGGATGATACTACAGCCGAATCAACGGCGGAATATCAAAATTTTGATGATTTTGCTCAACGGACAACACCAGACCAACGTCGGCATTTATTTGGGAAATCTTTACATCCCGATCGCATTCCAACTAGCCAAATGGAGCCAGAATTACAACAGGCGATCGCACAAATTAAACCCAATGAACGGGATGATGTAGCAAGAGCCTTTTTCAAACATTTGAAAGAAAGAAAACTAGACGAGAAGCATCTAGAGCAACAGTTGGGACTTTCTACACACCATGCCAGCCGTATGAGTGCTGATGATGTTAGCAAACTAGCGTCCTTTGTGTATCATAACCACCCCGACATTTTCCGCGAAGTGCTAGCGGAGCAACCAGGGATTATCAAGTTCCTCAGTAATCCTGTAGTCGCAGGTATTCTCGGAATTGCGGCGGCTAAATGGTTAGGTAGCCGCAAGTAACTTCTGAATTTTTAGTTTGGAGGATGAGTAAGATATTAGGTGGGTAATAACCCACCTTTATTTTTTGCTTATTAAAATGAGCCAGATAAGCGATCGCTCAATAGCGATAATATCTACGACAGAGCTAATACAGTACAGCAGGCGCAAAAATAAACATACCATTTGAAATGGTGCAAGACGCTCGGAATAAAATTATTTTGACTTTTGACTTTTGACTTTTGATTTCCGCCTTGCGGTAACTTTGCCCTGAAAATCATTCTAAATATCAAAAAACTGTAGTAATATACCACAGGCATTAACTATCTTTAGCTACATCTGATTGTTAACGCTGTTAAATTTACTGAGAATATACCGTGAGCCTAACTCTTTATTTCCTCCGGCACGGACAGACAGAATGCAGCCGCAATAATTCCTTTTGCGGTTCCATAAACTCAGAACTTACCCCAGAAGGGTTGGAAATGGCAAAGGCTTTTGCTGACGCATATAGTTCTATGAATTGGACAGCAATATTTTGTAGTCCAATGCAGCGAACTGTTTTGACAGCAAAACCTTTATGTGAAGCAATAAAGATAGAACCACAACTCAGAGATGGTTTAAAGGAAATTAACTATGGTGAGTGGGAAGGAAGAACGCCAGAAGTAATTAGTCGTGAATATCACGATGATTATATTCGCTGGTCAGCAGATCCGGCTTGGAATGCTCCTACTGGTGGAGAAATGGCTGTGACAATTGCTTCTCGTGCGTTGCAGGTAATTGAAGAAATTAAACAAAATTATAGTAGTGGTAATGTTTTAGTTGTTTCACACAAGGCAACGATCAGAATTATTCTGTGTAGTGTACTGGGGATTGATGTGGGACGCTTCCGTTTTCGTTTGGGATGCCCTGTTGCTTCAGTGAGTATTGTAGAATTTAGCTCACATGGGCCACTATTAAAGGTTTTGGCAGACCATAGTCATTTGGATAGCCGTTTGCGAAATTTACCGGGGACATGAGGGATTTAGGAGAGACGCGATTAATCGCGTCTTTACAATATTATTTTTACCCTTACTCTGGCTGGCTATCTGGCTCAGTGTATTTGCAGAGAACGTTTATTCCAATTTTGATAATATATAACACGACAATTGTGGCGATGTCTGCGACGGGCTACGCCTACGCCCCATCAATCGGGATGCCATGTACTGCTGCAACGGCAACCAGTGAGCCAATGATACTGTTGAGCAGAGAAGAACTACCAGGGTTATTAATCAATACAGTTCAGTTAAGCTTTTATTCTCTCCCCCTGCCTCCCCTGCGTCCCCTGCTTCCCCTGCCTGCCTTAACAGATAAATTTCCTTAACTGAACCGTATTGGGTTATTATTGTATTCTTTGATTTTGCCCCGTAAACCATCATCACCACATATTTCCGCGCGGATTTCGTCAAGGGTAAGTTGTAAGAGAGATTTTTTGCCCCGACTATAATCTGTTTTGCCGACTTTCTCTTGCCAGAGTTCATCAAAACTGGTTTCTAGATTGCCGTTGTGTTGTTGTAGGATAGTAAGTGCATGTTGTGCTGGGGTATCGTTTGGCAGAAGTTGCTGAAATTATTGGATTTCGACAGGGGTTAATTGGGCATTCATAATATATTTGACTTAATTATTTATGGAGTATTTGTTACTTCCTGAATCAACTCTTCAGGTGTGATAATTCTGGGAGTGTACCAACACTTGTTCGCTCGCCTCTAGAAAAGGTTCACGCTCAAGGGCATCATCTACAATGATGTTGGTGTCTAACAAGATTTTCACAGATTATGTTTCTCTTTTAAAGCTTCCCATCGGGCTTGGTCTGGGTCAAAGTCTGGTGGTGTGCGTGGTGCATTTTCAAATAGACCTTCAAATGCTTTGACTTTAGACTTTCTTCTCGGCTTTTCTGGCTGTGACTCAGTAGAAGTTTCCAAGGATGGAACTGGCTGCAAAATAATCACTTCCACTTTTCCAGGAGCAATATTTAAAGGTTCGTCAATAATTAAATGACCTGATTCATCAATTGTGGCGTTCAGCTTGTAGGCTTGCATACTTTTGCTCCTTTTTGTTTCTAGGATAGAACAGTGAGGTGGCGTTTGAACGGAGTGAAACCCAGCAATTACAAAACTTTGAGGTGTTGAGTTTCGTTCCTCAACCCAACCTACATTCTATTTACCAGAATCGGTGTTCTAGAAAATTACCTAGAGAGAATTTATTAGTTCTTAAATCAACAATCGCAGTTATAAATGAATGTCTTGTCGTCACCAACATTACAACATTAAGTCTTAACGCTATAACTTTAAGGCTTAACGCTATAACATTAAGGCTTAATGCTACAACCTTAAGGCTTAACCTTATAACATTGAGGCTTAACGCTATAACCTTAAGGCTTAACGTTACAACATTAAGGCTTAAGGTTACGGCATTAAGGCTTAAGGTTACAACTTTTTGACAAAAGCTTATGCGATCGCTCTTTAGGGTAGTGCGATCTATGCGATCGCTACCAATGCTTAAACAAAACTTATTTGAAGGGCTGCCAGATCCTCAACTTCTTGAAGAAGTGGGGGATCTGAATTAACCTAGCCCATCCTGCACCCAAGGTAGCGCAGTCGAAGTATGTCGGGCGTTGCATAAATGCAAGATGAATCGGCGCTTGAAACCATTGATAATTCGTTCCAAATTGGGCGAAATCATCCGATGATTCAGCAACGCCGTATGTCGTTCGCGCAGCGTCTCGTAGAGAAGTGCGGGCTAGATCTACGCATCTATTGTTGGGTGGGTTTAATGGCCTGAAATTCTAACTATTTTGTTGGAACTAGGATTTACGCACTGTACAAAAAAACTGGATTATGTATATTGTGCGCGATCGCGTGGAAACAGCTTTTGCGATCGTACTAACCTAATTAAGAGGATTTTGCTCATGTCTAGACTAAACGTTCCACCCAATTTCATCGGCACTGGGGGTGCAGATACTTTAATCGGAGAACAGTTAAATGCATCACCCGCAATTGGTATTGATATTTTAACTGGAGGTTCCATTCGTACACTTTCAGGAATAGACACGATCACTGGCATCGCTACTGGCGATAACGGCCCTGAACAGAGCAGCGACGGTGCTTCTGGGACAGGCATCGCTAACAGTGGCAGTATTGATGCAGGAGATGGAAACGACGCGATCGCTGGCACAGGCAACGGCGGCAGTGGCAGTGGCGGTCTCAATAACAGTGGCAATGGTGCTTTTGGAACAGGCATTGCTAACAGTGGCGGTATTAATGCAGGAGATGGAAACGACACGATCACCGGCACCGCTACTGGCGGCACAGGTGGTTCGGGTTACTTCGGCGGCAATGGCGGTAATGCAATCGGCATCACTAACAGTGGCAGTATTAATGCAGGAGATGGAAACGACGCGATCGCCGGCACCGCTACTGGCGGCGAGAGTGGTGGGGGTTTCGTGGGCGGCAGCGGCGGTACTGGGACGGGCATCGCTAACAGTAGCAGTATTAGTACAGGCTCAGGAAAAGACACGATCACTGGCATAGGGAGGGGCAACGACGGCGGCAGAGACGGCGGCGGTGGCGCTACTGGAACTGGTATCACTAACAGTAAGGAACTGGATACCGGAGACGGAGATGACACGATCATTGGCACAGGTACTGGCGGCAGCGGCGTTGTCGGCGACAGCGGCGGCAGCGGCGCTACTGGAATCGGCATCGCTAACAGTGGCAGTATTAATACAGGCTCAGGAAAAGACACGATTACTGGCACAGGTACTGGCGGCAACGGCGCCGATGGGTTTTACAGCGACGGCGGTGGCGGTACTGGAACTGGTATCACTAACAGTAAGGAACTGGATACCGGAGACGGAGAAGACACGATCACTGGCACAGGTACTGGCGGCATCGGCTATCGCGGTACTACTGCTGGAATCGGCATCCAAAACACTAAAGACGCCACCATTACTACAGGGTCGGGCAACGACACGATTATCGGTTATGGAAAAAGTTCTGAAAAAAACGCCACTAGCTATGGCATCTTCAACGATGGAGTCATTGAAACGGGCAAGAATTCTGACAAACTTACCGGACAGGCATCTTCAACAATTAGTGGTACTGCATACGGCATTTATGGACAAGGAATCATTAAGACTGGTGATGGGAATGACTCTATTATCGCCGCCAGTATCCTAGATGGAGTTCAACAAAAAGTCTCTATCGGTGGCGGGATCAAGATTGATCTCGGCACTGGGAATGACTACTTGAAAGGATTTGGCGTTGCAAGTGTTGATGGTGGTAAAGGTTTTGACACCCTGGATTTAGGCGCTTTCAATCGCTCCCAACTGATTGTATCTGGTGTTACTTCTGGCAATACCCTTGAAAGTGCCAATATCAGTTTCAACAACAATGGAAACACGATTACTTTGTCTACGACTGGCTTTGAGAAATTTATCTTTGCAGATAGCTCTTTTGGGTACAGCACTTTGGCAAACGGGGCATGAGGAGTGTTAATTCCTCTATCTCGTGTTTTAACCCCTGAGTGTTTAATTGAGTTTACGTCGCCTTCCAGTTAAGTTGATCCGAACTTTTTGAGGTTCTGCCTTAGCTTGTCGCTTTTTATGTCTCAATTTCTTTTGTTTGACTAATAAGAGAAATTGAGCATAGCTAATTTTCAATATTTGTTTAGTACGGTGGAGATATTTGTAAATACAGGGTGGGTTACACCGGGAGCAATGCGAAAATGTGAGATCATCGCTTTTTGAAGCAGGGGGAGCAGGGAGAGTAAAGAGAGAATTTAGTAACATGCGCTACTATAAATACTTCAAAATACACTTAATTTATTTTTCCTCCCCTGCCTCCCCTGCCTCCCCTGCTTGCCCACCTCACAAAATCGCATTGCTCCCGTTACACCTTCGTCGTAACCCACCATTGCTATCAAAGACTCTCGGCATAGATAATTTGGTGCATTAGCCTACCCTTCTCCTATCGGAGATGCTACGCGTAGCTTACTTAAGAGCAGGGGTACGGGAACGCTAAAAGCAAACAGCATAACACACCCGACAAAGATGCTTGGTATGATTTGGGTTTACGTGGCTTTTAATTCGGTACAGATACGGCCATAATTTACTCAAATTATCACTAAATTCTCTTATGCTGCCAGTTATTGAAAGCATTGTATTACGTCAAATGGCTTCGGGCGATCGCCTATCCTTACAACTTTACAAGTTCATTGGCGCTCAACCTGGTAAAAAAGTTTACATTCAATCTAATCTGCACGGTGCAGAAATCGCTGGTAATGCCGTTATTCACCAGCTAATTGAGTTTTTATTAACAATAAATGATACAGACTTAAGTGGAGAGATTTGGTTAGTTCCCGTTTGTAATCCAATGGGGACGAATGAACGCGCTCATCATTTTTCCCCTGGACGATATTGCGTTTATGAAGCCAAAGACTGGAATCGCATATTTTGGGACTACGAAAAAGAAGCTGATGATTTAGTAGCTTTTGCTAAATCTCAATTTGATATTGATATAAAGGTCATTCGACAAAATTATCTAACTATAATTAAGCAACAATTTGCGAAAGTTCTAGAAAAAATTAATTCTCCTGTTGGTGTTCCTTACACTGAAGTTTTTGCCTACAAGCTACAAAATCTCAGTTTAGATGCAGATTACTTAATTGATTTACATAGTTCTACAAATCAAGCTTTAGACTACGTTTATTACTTCCAAAATCGAGAAGATAGTGCAAAATACTTCCTACTTGATTTCGGAATATTGCTTGATAAATATGATGGTGATGCTTTTGATGAAGCTTTTATCAAACCTTGGTTAGCACTAGAAGCTTGTTTTAAAGATTTGGGTAGAGAAATCAAGTTTGATGTGGAAGCTTGGACGCTAGAATTAGGCTCAGGAATGCAAATGAACCCTGATTCAGTCGCTAAAGGTGTACGAGGTGTAAAAAACTATTTATCCCAAAAAGGTGTACTGCAAACTCTTAATTTATTGGATGACACAAAAACCCATGAAATGACTTTTGCATCTAGCAGCAACCGGAAAAAATATTATGCGATCGCAGGTGGTATGATTCAATCCAGAATAGAATTAGGTACTAAAGTCAAAGCTGGAGAAAAGCTGTATCAAATTCTCATTTTTAATAAAAAAGGTCAACTACCTATTGTAATTGATGTCTGCGCTCAACATGATGGATTAGTTTATGATGTCGCAACTAATCAAGCTGTAAATGAAGGCGAGTTTGTATTGGGAATTGTTAGCTAGGGGATAGCAAATATATCAAGTGATTTTAACAATTCGCAATGGGCTACGCCTTGCTACACTAACACAATTACGTTTTGTGATAGCGTTCGCCAAGCAGGTTTACCGGAGTAGATGTGGATATGGGCAATTGATCGCGTTTTGGGTTTTGTGGAGGTGCGATCGCTTTGTAGAAAATCAATTTAACTTCAACTACTTTGTTGCTGTTCCAACCAAGTTACTAAATCATCCATCTCAGACATTCTTAAGAGCGCTCTACATAAAGCCTCTAATTGTTCAATTTTAAAACCTTGAACTTTTTGATAAATTGATTCATCAATCTTACCAAAACGTTCTTCTAGCAGAGACAGACATAAAGAAAAAGCTTCTTGTTGTTTCCCCTGTTCTTGTCCCTTCTGCAAAATATCTTGATAAATTACTGATTCTTGCATAGTATCCTCACTTAACAATTGACGAATCAAAGTTTTGTCAAATCGCAAACCAGCTAAAATTTCTGTATACCCGGCAATATTTTGTTTTGTCTCCCTATCTGAAATTGTAGCCACTTTTTCAGCAACCTGGGACAATAAACCTTGTGGGGAATCAGTACGACTCAGAGTAGCCAGAGGTAATAAATTTGCATTATTTAAGAATACACTCGAATCTTGCTCCCACATCCGTATGACTTGATAGCGGTGTACTGTCGTATCATCCACATATTCTTGGGTAAAAGCAATTTCATCGCTTGTTTCTTGCAAAAAGATGACTACCTGCATAACTGGACATTTATACTGACGCTTTAATCTCACGGAGTAATCTAGCATTCGGAAGGTAATTGCAGGGCTAGACTGTGTTAAAGTTTGAAACTCAATATGCAGAATCATGTTTTTAGTTTGAATAAAAGTCACAGAATCTGCACGAATTGGTTCCAAGCTTAATTCAGTTTTTAGCACCTTTATATTTGTCGATTCTTCAGCAATTAACCACCGAACAAAATCTGCTGGATATTTTTCTGCCAGCAGCTTACAAACATTATCAAAACTCACAATATTAATAGACCTAATATTATGATTACATTACAGCTATTTTCAGGTAAATAAACCGCACGTTAGTGGCGCAAGGCTTTGCGCCACTACAATAAGGGTGGTTCAAATACATGAAATAGCATTTTTAATTTCCAACACCTGTACAATATCAAACTCTACTAAACTTTGTACTTTGATAGGCACAGCATAGCTGTGCCTGTACCATTTATGTTTAGTCTCCCAAATAAATACCCATACCACGAGCGGTTTTAACCAAAGTACCATTGGGATCGACGGCGCTATATTGAGCGATCGCTTCGGTAATTGGTACACTTAATACTTGGCGATTTTGCCAAGTCACCATGCGATCGTATTTATCCTCTGCAATTAGATTAACTGCCGCAACACCAAAGGCAGTTGCAACTAATCTATCTAGTGGTGAAGCAGTTCCACCCCGTTGAATGTGTCCTAAAACTGTGACTCGCGTTTCTACGCCAATGTGTTCAATAATTTTATCTGCTAAATATTCGCCAATTCCACCGTATCGAGATTGACCTAAGCGATTTGTAATTGTCACATTTTCCCCATCGTGGGTACGAACCGCTTCAGAAACAATTATCAAACAATAGTTTTTGCCTTTCTCTTGGCGTTCTTTAATTTTGTGGCAAATATGCTCAACTGTGTATGGGATTTCGGGGATTAAAATTACATTTGCTCCCCCCGCAATTCCCGCAGCTATAGCTATGTGTCCAGCATCACGCCCCATTACTTCTAAAATCATGACTCGGCTATGACTTGCAGCAGTAAAATGCAACCTATCTAATGCTTCTGTGGCAATATTGACTGCTGTATCAAAACCAATAGCATGTTCAGTAACACCAATATCGTTATCAATTGTTTTGGGAATACCTACTAGATTAATGCCGCCTTGTTGGGCGAGGCGACGGAGAATTGCCAAACTACCATCACCGCCAATACCAATCAAAGCGTCTAAACCTAGCTCATGATAACCTGCAATAATTTCTTCAGAGCGATCGCATAAACTTCCATCCGCCATTGGAAAAGCAAAAGGATCACCTTTATTAGTTGTCCCCAACATTGTGCCACCCGCAGTTAACAGCGAGTCAACTTGATCAACTTCCAATTTTGTAAATTGTGGGGGACGCGCCATTAATCCTAGAGTGGCTTGACGAATTCCCAAAACCTCCCAGCCGTAAGTATCCACAGCACAATTTACTACAGCCCTAATCACAGCATTTAAGCCAGAACAATCACCTCCACTAGTAAGAATTCCAATGCGTTTGGGTTCTCCCATATTTTTTATTGACATTTTGATCCAAATATATTGAGTAGTCAATGAAACTTAAGACATTAACAGCAGATTAAACCTAAGCAAATATGCTTCTTTTAAATGCCAAAGTAATTTTATGTTTGTTTTGTATCTAAAAACAAAACAAAGTTATCTTAGCTGTAAAATATAGGTGTAGAGCCAGTAGTAGATTAAACCTCGGCAAAAGCAATCCCTAAAAATACCAGGGGAATTTTATGCTTGTTTTGTGTTTAAGAAAAAACCAAGTTATCCCAACTGTAAAATACGAGGGTGGAGCCAAAGGTGACTAGTATTGATAATTACAACTTCTCATTCCCAGGAGAAGTAACAATTCCACAGGCTCCTCCTGAATTCAAATCAGGTTTTATCGGCATTGTTGGTCGTCCTAATGTCGGTAAATCTACTTTAATGAATCAATTAGTAGGACAAAAAATTGCCATTACATCACCAGTAGCACAAACAACACGTAACCGTTTGCGCGGCATTTTAACTACATCAGAGGCGCAATTAATTTTTGTAGATACACCAGGAATTCATAAACCCCATCATCAATTGGGGGAAGTATTGGTGCAAAATGCCAAAATTGCTATTGAATCGGTAGATGTAATACTGTTTGTGGTAGATGGAGGAGTAGCTTGTGGATCAGGCGATCGCTATATTGCCGAATTGCTCAGTCGCAGCAAAACACCAGTCATTTTGGGCGTTAATAAAATCGACCAACAACCGTCCGATTCTCAGTTTCTAGATGATAGTTACGCTCAGATGGCCCAGTCCCATGAATGGGAAATCGTGAAATTTTCTGCTAAGACGAGTGCAGGATTACCGCAACTTCAAGAATTATTAATTGAACATTTAGAAATCGGCCCATTATATTATCCTCCAGACCTGGTAACTGACCAGCCCGAACGCTTTATCATGGGTGAATTAATCCGAGAACAAATTTTATTGTTGACTCGTGAAGAAGTACCCCATTCAGTAGCGATCGCTATTGACCTAGTAGAAGAAACTCCCAGCATTACCCGGATACTTGCTACCATCAACGTTGAGCGCGATTCTCAAAAAGGCATACTCATTGGCAAAAGTGGAGCAATGCTCAAAGCAATTGGTAGCGAAGCTCGCGAACAAATCCAAAAGTTAATTTCTGGTAAAGTTTACCTAGAATTATTTGTTAAAGTTCAGCCAAAATGGCGACAGTCGCGGATCAGTTTAGCAGAGTTAGGCTATCGCGTGGAAGAATAAATTAGTCATTGGTCATTGGTCAAAAAGGCAAAGGACAAAGGACAAATGACAAATAACAAATGACTCTTAATAAATAAAAATGTCTTTAGATACTCGTTATCCCTTAAATTTACCCGCAAATGCTCCGCCGTTGCGCGTGTTAATTGTCGAAGATGATCCAATGATGCAACTGGGATTAGAGCAATCGTTAATGGCTCATCCTCAGTTAGAGATTGTTGGACAAGCAGAAGATGGTTATTTGGGAGTTCAAGCAGCACTGCAACTGAAACCTGATTTGGTGGTTATGGATATTGGGTTGCCGCGATTGGATGGCATTGCAGCAACACAGCAAATTAAGGCGGCGCTGCCAGCAACTCATGTGGTGATGCTGACATCTCATCAAACGGAGACAGAAATTATTGCAGCCCTCTCTAGCGGTGCAGATGCATATTGCATCAAAGGTGCAAGTGTGGAACGATTGTTAAGTGCGATCGCAGCCGCAGTTGATGGTGCAGCCTATCTTGATCCCCAAATTGCGCGGCGAGTAATTGATAATCTCAAACCACCCTCACCCACCACCAATACAGCCAATTTATCTGGACGCGAGTTAGAAGTGTTGAAACTGATGGTAGACGGCTTAAGTAACCCAGAGATTGCCGAAAAACTCTATCTCAGTCCTAACACCATTAAAACTCACGTCCGAGGCATTATGAATAAATTAGCAGTGGATGATCGCGTGCAAGCAGCAGTTGTAGCACTACGTTCTGGTTTGGTTTAGAAAACAAATGCAGCAAAATATAGAATATACAAATATTTACACTTTGAAAACCGAAAAGCGTGTACTTCAAATAAAATAAACAATATATTCTATAAGACTAATATTGGATTTCTGAAAAAACTCAGTACAGATCGAAAAGCTTAATTCCTTATTCCCTACTCCCCGCCCACGTAGATAATTTCAAAAATCAAATACGATTCCTATATATTGAAAAACTTATAGAACGAGGTTTGATGACTAAAGTTGGTCTAGAAAAAATTGAAGCTGCAAGACAAGATAACTCATGGAAGACGTTAGATGCGATCAAAAAATAGTGCCAAAGAAGCTTAACTCCTTTAGCACACTTTCTTTATAACCAAGGTTTTATCGTCTTATGGGCGGTTTTTAATTAAGATTACTTGGATAATTTGTATTGCTATCTCGCTAGAAACACCTAAAGCTTGATATAAATCATTTAAAAAGTTTTTTTCTTCTTCAGCTACAATACCTTCAGCTAGAACTAGATCGGTAGCTACTGCAAAGGCTGCTTCCCGCAAGTCTTGAGATAGAGAATCTTTGGCTGCATTAAATAAACTATTAAAATCATCCCCTTTGAGAATGCTCAAAATTTTCTCAAACAGCTTGTTCATCATCTCATAGGGATAACTTTTAAAAAGTTTCATCCGAGATAGCACAAAACTGATAGAATTTGCTTGTTCAAAAGAAAGATAACCGTCTGACGCTGTTGCTACCAAAACAATGACAGCAAAAGCCTCCTCTGGATTGAGTGCTGTTTGAGTTTGGCTTTCTGTGCCCAACACAGCGTCAAATAAACCCATTGTAGTAACTCCTTGGTTAGAGCCTCAAGAGCGTTACAGTTACCTGTCTATTTGGTAGATTTACAGGCAAGAGTGCAACGCTATGAGACTTTCATGCTTTAGTATTCCCAGTATTTGTTTCTGGCGAACACTTGCACCCAATGGTTTTTGGCAATAACTACACTGCCATTTGTAAACTACTTAGCGTTCTTCTGCCTTTTCTATTGTTTCAATTACCGCCAAACCTATACCAGAAGCTGCTAATAACAGTACTACTGATATTAAATAGGCGTTGGTCAACATCCGTAGGGCTTCATCGAAAAAAATGTAGGTGGTCATTGCTTCACCTTTTAAAATTTGTGCTGCTAGTACTTTTTATTTCTCCACACACCGATAGGTGAATTTCGCCGAGAAACTGCTAGCAATTGCATCTTAACAAAACTTTAGCTGTTTCAGAACAACATTCAAACTTTTTATTTCTGAAGATTTGATGAACTTTAGAAAGCCTTGGTAAAAGAAATTACTGAGGTTGAGTTTAGAGCAAAAGTTGTGTCACCCTAATTTTACGTAAAGATAGCTGTTAAATTAGTCAACTAACTCACAAATAATCATGACAAGAAGTATCCACAAATTGCCTATTTTTGCAGACTATGTTGTGTAATCCAAAGGAAACACACAAAAAGATTCCCGATTTATTAGAGAAACCGAGAATCTGAGCCACAAATTAATAGGATTATTATGATCTCAGTGCATGTACGAAAGTCACTTAATTACAAATTCCGAGCTTTTACCTAAAAAAAGAAAATATCTAAAGTAAACAATGTTCAATTGTCGCTACAACTGATTCAGAAAGAGAGTCAAAGTCGTAACCACCTTCTAAGCCAAACAGAATTTTACGAGTTATCCCTAGACAATAATCAGTAAATAAAGCGTAGTCTTCTGGCTGCAAATTGATACTTGCCAAAGGATCTGCGGCATTGCCATCATAACCAGCACTCACAATCAGCAAATCCGCCTGAAAGTTAGCTAAAAAGGGTACTACCTGTCTTTCAAATAGTGGCTGATATACTGCAATATCACTACCAGGGGGTACAGGTAAATTTAATACATTATTATGAAAGCCGCGTTCTGTCGATCTTCCAGTACCGGGATAGCAGGGATACTGATGTAAGGAACAATAGGCGATGCTTGCTTGGGTTTCAACGATCGCCTGAGTACCATTACCGTGATGTACATCCCAATCGAGAATGGCAACGCGGTTAATTCTAGGTTGTTCGAGGGCAAACAATGCTGCGATCGCAGCATTAGAAAATAGGCAAAACCCCATCCCCGCATCACTTTCTGCATGATGTCCTGGAGGACGTGCTAGTACAAAAGCTGGATTCGCCGACTTTAACACAGCCTCAACACCATCCAACCATGCACTGACTGCCAACAATGCTACATCATAACTACGCGGGGAAACTGGTGTATCTCCATCCAAAGGCCCGCCGCCACTAGAAGCGATTTGCCAAAGTTTTTTGATGTAGGCTGGGCTATGGGCCTTAACTAACATAGACATCAGTGATGGCTGTTCTGATGGTGGTGTAGGCGATCGCCAATCAATTTGATCTGCGAATATAGCTGCTTTTAAGGCAGTAGCGATCGCAATTAAACGTTCTGGTCTTTCAGGATGGTATTTTCCAGTGTTGTGATCTAAAAATTCGTCAGAATAGATGACTGGCAGCATAGGACGAAAAAGGTTAACTGCAAGACAATGAATGCTATTGTATCGTTACTCATACAAACAGTTTTTCCTTGGTACTAGTTACTGTGTCAACCTAAGTTGGCTGAATTATATAACGTAGACGTAAACGCGAGAGCGTCTCTAAGAGTTGCGGCTTGTCGCAGGATACCGCAGAGGTACAATGTTGCGAAGCTTCCCAAAATATAGGTTCGTATCAAAAGTAAATATATCTTAAGAAGCATTTAAAGAAATAAATCCAGCAAATATACTGTTATAAGACATAAGATAATTTTAACTTTGATAAATTTTTTTTAATAAAATAAAAATCTCGGCAGGTTGGGCTTGCTCCAACTTTGTACTTTCGTCAGTAATGGAAAAATTTGATTGCTCTCTCATGATTGATAGATAAATTAGTAAATCAAGAAAACAAGTTTTGCAATACTTATTTACAAAGTGTCTACTTTTGCAATTAACCCGGTGCTTCCCTGCTCAATAGGGATTAAAGACTTGAGGAAGGCATGGGATGATTTGCTTCCCCTAGTTTTTTCCTTCACAGCTACGCTTCATAGTTATGTGAGTTGAGCAACATGAACGTAGATGGATTTAGCCAGCAGATAGAGAAATTGTACTCAGAGATACAGAGGCTATTGCAATACCATGCAACCCAGCCAAACTCACAAGAAAAGATAATAACAGAGGCTTTTGAGAAACTTTATACCGCAATGGAAGAACTATTGACAGCTTCCGAGGAGTTAAAGATAACACGAGCGGCATTAGAGAAAGAGCGCCAGCGTTATCAAGATTTATTTGAGTTCGCTCCAGATGGTTATTTGGTAACTAATGCTATAGGGACAATCCAAGAGGCTAACCATGCAGCAGCAACCTTGCTCGGTGTCCACCAACAGTATTTAGTAGGTAAACCATTAATTATCTTTATTGCTCAACAAGACCGCCAGTCCTTTAGGCTTCAGATGAAGAATTTCCAGCAGCTACTGAACTGGGAAATTAACTTACAACCACGGGGAGGAGAGCCTTTCCCAGCTATGATTAAGGCGTCTGGGGTGTACGACTTACAGAAGAAGCAGGTTGGCTGGCGTTGGCTGCTGTGCAACATCAGTGAGCGCAAACAAGCTGAAAAAATGTTGCATCAAGCTTACGAGGAGTTAGAAATACGAGTAGCAGAACGGACAGCAGAACTAGTAAAAACAAATCAGAAATTGCTAACTGAAATTACAGAGCGTAAACGAGTCGAATCACAACTGCTATACCTTGCGTTTCACGATGCACTGACGGGTTTGCCGAACCGCGTTGCATTTATAAACCGCCTAAGACGTGCAATCGATTATGCAAAACGGCATTCAGATTATCTATTTGCTGTACTATTTATCGACCTAGATCGCTTTAAGCTAATCAATGACAGTCTAGGACACATAAAAGGAGACCAATTTCTGCTTGCTATTGCAAATAAGCTAGAAATATGCATACGCTCCATAGATACAGTTGCACGCCTTGGGGGAGACGAATTTACCATCCTGCTTGAGGGAATCCAAGATGTGTCAGACGCCATCAAAGCGGTTGAGCGGATTCAACAGGAACTAGCGTTACCCTTTGAGCTTGACGGACAAGAAATGTTTGCAACGGCAAGTATTGGTATTGCGTTGAGTTCTACAGTAAAGTATGAACAGCCAGAAGAAGTTTTGAGGGATGCTGATACGGCAATGTACCGAGCTAAGGTACTGGGCAGAGCGCGTTATGAGCTATTCAACTCAGATATGTATGCTAATGTTCTGGCGAAATTGCAGTTAGAGTCCGAATTACGTCGAGCAATTGAACACCTTGAATTTCAAGTTTATTACCAACCGATCATTTCGCTCACCAAAGGTTCTATTTTAGGTTTTGAAGCTCTGTTGCGCTGGCAGCATCCAGAGCGTGGTTTGCTTAATCCAGCAGATTTTATTCCCCTTGCAGAAGAAAGTGGACTAATTTTCTCTATTGGCAGCTGGGTGTTGAATGAAGCCTGTCGCCAAATGCAAGCTTGGCAGATGTGTCATCATTCCAACTTGCTAGAGAAAATCAGTGTCAATCTCTCCCTCAAGCAATTTTCCCAGCCAAATTTGATTGAGCAGATTAGGCAAGTTTTGCGCTCAACTGGTCTTGATGCTGCTAATCTAATGCTAGAGATTACTGAAGGCGTAATTGTGGAAAATAACAATAAGACAACTGCCGCACTTTTACAACTTCGAGAGATGGGTATTGAGCTATCAATTGATGACTTTGGTACGGGCTATTCCTCATTAGGTCGTCTTTATAACTTTCCGATTAATGTGTTGAAGATTGACCGTTCTTTCATCAGCTTGATGAGCGTCAATAGTCAAAATTTAGAAATTATTGAAATAATTATCACATTGGCACACAAGCTAGGTGTGGATGTTCTAGCCGAAGGAGTAGAGACAAAAGAGCAATTAGCACTTTTAAGAAAGTTGAACTGTGAATATGCTCAGGGAAATTTTTTCTCTGTTCCATTAAATAGTTCAGCAGCAGAAGCATTAATTATGACAAATCCTCGTTGGTAAAGGTTCTTTAAAAATAATTTTTATTCGTATTTTAAACGGGTATATAGCGCAAAACCAAAGTGGGGGTTTGTTGCAATCTAGTTTTGTAAAGGAGATTTTGACTCAAACAAAGCCACTTCATAGACGAATGGAAGTGCGTCTTTGCAGCAGAAGGAGAAGTGAACTACCCCGTAAAATTAGTCATAGCCCTCGTTACCGTAGTTACCAGCGATCGCCTAACATTAACAAGCTCTCTCGTTTTTCCTTTATCCCTTTCGTTCAATGACTCTCAACTTTCGCTAAATTGGAAAAAGGTAAACTTAAGGGAATTTTAAATGTCAGCACAATTGTTACTGGTGGATGATGAACCAGGAATACGGGAAGCCGTCAAAGACTATTTGCAAGAGAGCGGTTTCAGCGTTCAAGTCGCCAGTAACGCCCTTGAAGGTTGGGAATGGATGCAGATGAATACACCTGACTTAGTGATTTCTGATGTCATGATGCCTCAGGTGGATGGCTATCAGTTCCTAAAGCAACTACGAGAAGACCCCCGCTTCCAAGCGCTACCAGTAGTATTTTTAACTGCTAAAGGTATGACAGGCGATCGCATCCAAGGGTATCATGCTGGTGTCGATGCCTATCTACCCAAACCCTTCGATCCAGATGAGTTAGTGGCTATAGTCGAAAATTTGCTAGCCCGCCGTGCCGCTAAGGCTTCAACTACAGGAGATGACGTTGAAACCCCTGATATTGCTGAACTAGCCAATCAGATTGCCCAAATTAAGGCATTGTTAACTCAAAGAAATGCCATTTCCCAATCACCAGCCCCTTTCAAAATTGATTTGACTCCTAGAGAACAAAGTGTTTTGAACTTGGTGGCTGAAGGGTTGATGAACAAAGAAATCGCCCGTCGCTTAGAAACTAGCGTCCGCAATGTAGAAAAATACGTCAGCCGTTTGTTCAGTAAAACTGGCACCAATAGCCGTACAGAGTTAGTTCGTTTCGCCCTAGAACACGGTCTTGCTAAATAGACAGTTTTTGAATTGGACATCAGGCGTTGGGCATGGGAAAGAGGACTTGGGGACAAGGGGAAACACTTGTTGCAAGTTCTGATTTAAGTCGCCTTGTTCCCTTGTCTCCCCTGCCCCCTGCCTCTTGTGGGTGATTGGCAATAGGTAACTGGCTGTGAAACCATAACCTATTACCAGTAATAGATAAAACATAAGTATTTCAGCAAATCAGGCACTTAGCTAAAGTAAAAAACTAAAAGTAAGGTTATTTATTTTCACTTTGGCCTTTTAGATTTTCATTGAATTCGCGCCTTTTGTCCAATTCCCCATCTGTAAAGACACAGAATTTTATTGTTCCTGCAATGTTTTTATAAAAACTCGGTAAAATGCACCCGACTGAATTTTCTCTTAGATTCTATCAGTATCCTTTGCTACAAAGTTTTTAATAAAGAAACTGTTCCTGGGACTCGTGCTGCTAAATAAGACTTTCACAAAGGAGAAATCACAATATTTTATGAATTCTACTTACTGCTTAGTTTTTATTGCAACGGGGCTATACGATCAACATTTGATTTGATGCCCAACTCATGTTTTTTCGCTACTTAAATTACACCTTTAAGGCTGGGGATTTTCAGCAGCATTACGCAAGCGCATTAACTGGCGTCGCATTTGAGGTGAGGCTTTAAACTCGGACACTTCCTGCGCTTTAACAGACGCTTGTAGTGTCTCTAGAAAGTCGTCAGAACCCTCGGTCAAGGCATCAAGTAATACCTGTAACAGTTGTTCGCGATCGCCCAATAGACTCTTTTCCTCAATCAACCGGAATTTGAGATGGATTTCGCACTCATAAACACCTACTTCGAGATTATTTATCTGGCGTGGTAATGCTTTGGAGTTCATAGCTATTGAGATTCCTTTACTTGGTGGTCATGAGGGTAAGGAGGTAGATGCCCAGCAAAATTCTTTATATCTTCTTTGAATCCAAAGTGCTTGAATTAAGAATTTTTCTTCATCAATTACCTTTGTATTCCATTTCAGTCTCCTGTGTTTTATTTTCAAGCTAGATTTTGATGTGACTGTGCCAGATATAGCTTATGGTAAACCATAACTATTATTCAGTTTTTAAGATTCTACACAATAAAGTTTCTGTAAGAAGTTGTCCGGTCTTTTTAAAGCTTTTTACATCAACTTTATATGAACGTCAAGAACAGTTTGACTTGTTACTTGAATTTTGGTGTTTATACGTAAGTAAAATCGCTTAATTTTTTTGAACTTATTAAAGCCAGAGGTCGATGTAGCACTATTCAGTAAAATTACTTGATGTACGTTTTTTGCAATAGAAAAATTTGCATAAATTGATGAGCAGAATAATTAAGGTAAAAACTTTTGTTCTCCATAAAAAAATTTACACAGATCAAATTATTCCTGGTGAGTGCTTGACTCTACTGGCTTTTAGGCTTCATGAGTACGAAAATCTTGGCAGTAGGTAAGATTAGCACACCACTTTGACTTGTTTGTATACGCCAAATAAAAATACTCTCACCAGTAATTTTTACAAAAAAATAATTGGACTACTGTCAGTACTCGCTACTAATTGTGTCTTCAACTCCTAACAGAAGTAGTAAGTTAATCAGTACAGGTGATATTTTTACTTATGCCCATTCAATATACCCTTTTGAAACTGAGTTCAAAGCTTGTAAATTGAGAGCATTCAAGCTTCAATATACCGTTTACAATAATTTCAGTGTAATCCACCCAAATCTTACACCCTTTTATGGATAACCCGATGCTGCTCAAGTCCACAACCCGGCATGTTCGCATTTTTGCAGGCGAAATTGACCGGGATGGCGAACTGATTCCCAGTGAACAGGTCTTAACCTTAGATATTGACCCAGATAACGAATTTAACTGGAACGAAGATGCGCTGCAAAAAGTTTATCGAAAATTTGATGAACTAGTAGAAGCATCTAGTGGCGCAGACCTTACAGACTATAACTTGCGCCGTGTTGGGTCAGACTTAGAACATTATCTGCGATCGCTCCTACAACTTGGCGAAATCAGCTACAATCTATCTGCCCGCGTTACCAACTACAGCATGGGAGTCCCCCAAGTCGCAATTGACGACAAACAATAAGCTAATGAGTTGGTAGCCATCTGGCTGAACCTTTCTGAACAATTCAGATCCATCTGAAATCTACGAAAAACCTAACATCCTAACCCTCTTCCCGCGTTGGGAAGGGGGAAAATTAATTTATGAAGCTTTGCGACCTTCCGAAAAAGAACCCAAAAACGAGATTACCAGATTTTTAAAGCCTCTTCATTAGTCAGCTAGTTTGAATAGTTCACTGATCTTAATTCTTAATTAAAGTTAATTCTTGCTATCCTACTTATAAACTAAATAAATACCAAGATTATCTGCCTCTTGATGATGGAGTACAGCAAAAGCTTGGGGCGCAGTTATGCTTGGGTTATGCTTTGGTAACAGGGTTGGAGTTAGTTGCTTTAGCGATGGAGAGTCACAGAGCAATAGAAGCTATGATGAGGCTGTATTGACTTAGGAGCGTATTCTTTGGATAAGTAAGTATTAGCACCTGCTGATATCCCCCAGCTAAAATCATCATCTAAAGTCTGGGTATGTCAAGTTTAAGAAAGATGAGCGGTCTAGATTGTCCCTAATAATGCTGTTAAAGAAATTGCCAATCGCTTCCCGGTGCGAAAACTATGGAAAATGACGCGGCAACGGTCTACTGTACAAATGAAAGTTGTCAGGCTGCCAACCCCCTGACTCACAAGTTTTGCCTGCGATGTTCCACGCCCCTAATCAAAAATTACCTTTGGGCTGTGGTAGATGGCCCGAGTGTAGGTAGCCCTGGAGAAATATTAGCCGATCGCTATTTAGTCCTTGATAAATTTCTTCTTTTAGATACGAAACCTGGTTTATTAGCTCTAACGTCTGAGTTAGATAATTTGCAGCCTCTAAAAGCTTACCTGAGACTGATTCCCTACCGTTTACACGTACCGCAGGTATATGGAGTGCTTTTTCTCGGTGACAGACCTTCCCATCAAGAAATATTACTTTTAGAAAAACCTCCATTATTAGTAGATGACAAAATCCAACAAGTGCAGTTGGCCAGTGAGTTAACCACCGCTTGGCGTGATGCAACATCGATGCGCCAACTCAATTGGTTATGGCAAATAGCTCATTTGTGGCAACCTCTTGCAAGTGAAGGTGTCGTCTCTAGCTTGCTTGACTCAAATGTATTACGGGTAGAAGGATCATTAGTCCGTTTGTTAGAATTGCGTTTCGACGGAGCAACATTCCCAGAATTGCCCCAATTAGGTCAATTTTGGCAGCAGTTGGTTAGTGGTGCAAAACCAGCCATAACTGAATTTGTGAATGAGGTTAGCCTTTCTTTAATTCAGGGAAAGATTAATTCAACCGATCAATTAATTGGAGTTTTAGATCGCGGACTGGCTGGGTTAGGGCGATCGCAAACACCTTCAATCAAAATTCTCACCAAAACCGATACCGGGCCAAGTCGCCAACGTAATGAAGATGCCTGTAGCCCACCCAGTGGAACTCTGGTCAGTAAACCACCCCAACCAACAGCCTTAGCAATTGTTTGTGATGGCATCGGTGGACACGAGGGGGGCAATGTTGCCTCAAATCTAGCCATCGAAACGATCCAGCAACAGGTACAGCAACTAACAAAAGTTCCCTACGACCACATAGACCCCTCACTGCTACTGAATGACCTAGAAAAGGCAGTGGCAATTGCTAATGATAAAATTAGTCAGCGCAATGACAGTGAAAATCGCCAAGGGCGTCAGAGGATGGGCACGACTTTAGTCATGGCATTGCCTGTTGCTCATGAAATGTACATTACCCACGTCGGTGATAGTCGTGCTTACTGGATTACCCGCCACGGTTGTTATCAAGTTACCCTGGACGATGATGTTGCCTCCCGCGAGGTGCGGCTAGGCTATGCCATTTACCGCGAGGCTATACAACAAAGTTCTGCTGGTTCTCTCGTTCAGGCTTTGGGCATGGGGTCTAGCACTTCGTTGCATCCCACATCGGCACGGTTTATGCTCGATGAAGATGCTGTTTTTCTGCTCACATCCGATGGTTTGAGTGATTTTGATCGGGTGGAGGAGTACTGGGAAACAGAAATCTTGCCGATTCTAGTTGGGGAAGCAAATATAGCAAATGTTGCGGATAGATTAGTTGAAATCGCTAACACTAAGAATGGACACGATAATGTCACCATCGCTTTAGTTCATTATCAAGTCCAATACTGGGAACCAGAAATTACGATTCAAGCCTTTATTCCAGAGAGTTCTTCTGCCAAAACTATCGATTTTTCATCCAGGGCGACAGACCCAACACTTTTAAGTAGCCCAAACCATAAAACTCAGGTGATTCCAGACACTGAGCCTGCTAAAAGGCGCAGTCTGCCGCTACAGTGGATTGTTCCATTAATATTTGTGGTAGCAGCAGGTACTTTAGGATTGTTCGTGAAGCAACTGCGATCGCCATTAGTTCCCTTAATTTCATCCACTCCCATACCAACTTTAAATCCTACCATCGAAGCAACACCCATACAGCGATCGCTAGCTAACCTTTCTCCTGGCTGGGTAATTAAAACTAACAATCAAATCACCTTGGGAAACAACCAATCACTTCCACCTGGAGCTTTTTTACAAGTTATCAACACAAAACCAAATCCTAAACCTGTTTCGGGAAATTTTTCAGTGTCTATGCGAGTCTGTGCTAATAAAAGCACACAAACTCCGGCTAACACTAATAATCCAGCAGTAACTTCTTCAGTGCCATCAAATTCAAAACCTTTGCCAGCAACAGTATTGCTAGACTTCTCCCAACTGAAACGCTTTGATGTCTCTGTTTTAGCAGAAGATGCACCAAGTCCATGTACATCTGTTACACAACCTCCAGTTACTCAACCACCTGACGACAGCAGTCCAACTTAGTCAAATAATCGATAAACTGGTAGAAACCTGGAATAATAACAGGTAATAATCAGTGTAAAAAATTTACAAGGTAAAAAGTAGAAAGTTTTCACCTTGGAGAATTCTTATTTGAAATTATTTATTTTAGTTTTTATTTTAATGAATCCATGCCATCCCTGAATTTGGCGATCGCCCGTCTCCGTAACACTGGCACTGACAACTTCGCTATTTGGGTGGTCAAAGCTCCCTATCCCAGTGGCTACGTTTTACGTGACTGTGTATGGCCTGATGAACTCAATCAAGTCTGGCAAGAATGGCAGCAACTGTTTGCTGGTCATAGTCACTTAGATATTTCCCCAAACTCAACATCTCAAAAGTCCAACCCATTCCCCCCAGATTGGATTTCACCTCCTTCAAGTCAACCCACAGGCCCCTACAGCAGTCGTTTGATGCAAAACTTGGGAATGAATTTATGGCGTTGGGTATTTGATGGGCAAATTCTTGGTAGTCTAGAACGCAGTCGTGGTATTGCTATGGGTGAGCATACACGTTTGCGTTTTCGCCTAGAAATCCGCGACCCGGATTTGATCGCTCTCCCTTGGGAAATTATGCAGCGTGAACCTGGTCAATCAGCTATGTCACTATCCCAAGATTTGCTATTTAGTCGCACCAGCAGCGAAGTTGACCCCTTACCGTATTTGCGAACTGATCAGGCTTTAAGTATTCTGCTGGTTTTAGGTCATGATGACAAGCTGCAACTAGAACAAGAAGCTGCTATCTTACAGCAAACTCTTGCAGATACATCTGTAGGTGGTAATTCCCAAAGATGTGCCCCTTGTATAGTGACTCAACTCCTACAACCAACTCCACAGGAGTTAATTCAAGAATTAGAAACCAGAGCATACAATGTTTTTTTCTACGCTGGACATGGTTTGCCAGGCCCAGACGGGGGCTTACTGTTTTTGCGACCAGATATGCCCCTAAATGGGATAGAATTGGCGCAAGTATTGACCCATACAGGTGTAAAATTAGCAGTTTTTAATGCCTGTTGGGGCGCACAACCAGCTGCTATCAATCATCAAGCTATCCCTGCCAGCAGTTTAGCAGAAGTGTTGATTCGTCATGGTGTGCCTGCGGTTTTGGCGATGCGCGATGAAATCGCAGATCATGAAAGCCACAGTTTTATTCAAGCCTTTACCGAAGCTTTGCGATCGCACAAACCAATTGATGAAGCCGTAGCCCAGGCTAGGCAAGAATTGTTAACACTGTATAAATTTAATCAACCCGCTTGGACTTTGCCTGTTCTCTACCTGCATCCAGATTTTAATGGCGAACTCATTAAGAATCTGGATGAAGGTATTACTGAATTACCAGATACAGCCATTCCTGATATCGGTTCCCCGCTTCCGGCTGCTTCGTTGCGATCGCTTGCCCCCAAAGGTAAAACCTGGTTCCTGCGTTATGGAGTCACGCGTATCGGTCGCACGCAAGACAATGATATTGTTATCCCTGAACCATCAGTATCCAAACGCCATGCCGAAATTTTCTGCCGTAATACTCTTACTGATGCTACATTAGTGCGAAGTTATTACTTGCAAGATTTTTCCACCTACGGGACAACTTGGTTTTTAGGGCCTAATGGTTGGCAACAAATCCTCCGAGAGGAAGTCCCATTGAAATCGGGAATGCAGTTAAAGTTTGGAAGTGCTAGAGCTGAAACCTGGGAGTTTATTATTGAAGACTCGTAGCATAGCTATTGCAGAAATAAATTTTAGTCTTTAGCATCAACCTTTAAAAT
Organism: Nostoc sp. CmiVER01; assembly: GCF_034531135.2. Lineage (NCBI taxonomy): Bacteria > Bacillati > Cyanobacteriota > Cyanophyceae > Nostocales > Nostocaceae > Nostoc > Nostoc sp. CmiVER01. Next base: position 175,332 of record NZ_JAVRBU020000011.1, on the reverse strand, counting down.
CTATTTTTACTATAGAAAAATTCAACTGTTTTTGCGGAAATCTCTTCTGAGGGATTGTAGCTGTAAATACCACCAAATAATAATTGTGAGGCAATGAAACATGGCTAATAAAATTAACGGCTCAGAGACTTTCTCTTCTTTGCCAGCTCAAATGGATTTAGAATTATTAGAAGCGTTACTAGAACCAGATGATGCTACCTATCCCTGGAATCCAGGTGATGAAGAATCAGAAGCTTATTTTGACGAATTAGAACAACAGTTCGGAATGCAAGATTTGCTTGAGGAAGAACTAACAACGCGATCGCAGGATTTTTATAGCCATTTAGACACACTTTGGTCTGGTATCTCTCAAAAGTCAGACAATAATCACAATCACCAACAAGCACAAGTACTTAATCTTCAACAGACATTATCTAGTACTTTTGCCGCTTGTGTCCCCCAAGCATTGCTCAACACCATCGCTACCAAAGCTGCTGAAATTCTTGCTGCCCAGCAATCAATCGGTGAACAACTGGTTGAGTGTGTTCAGACAGTACTACCAAATTGGGGAACAGAGGATCTTTTAGTTTTGGCTCGTCCTTTTACTTACGCTATGCGAAGCAGCGAATCGCAAAACGCGGCATCTGCACTCAATAATCTTCAAAATAACGAGTGGACGGCTTTATCAGAAGTAGAGAAAGCAAAAGTTACTTTAGCGATCGCTTCTTATGCTTTTAATGAACTCAACAAGTCTGAGTATGAAGCATAACTTGAATGCACTCTCTCTTTTTTCTACATAAATTTCCAATGCAAGCAGATTTATCTGCTGATAACACTTGTGTAGCGATTTATTTTAAGCATTCACTAATTTCCACTATTTTTATATAGTGAGCCTAAAGTAACTTCACAATAAACTGATTATAACATTAGTCCATCTATCACAAGACATAAATATTCAAAAGTAATTGGCCAAACAGGGCATTGATTATTAATTCTTCTCCCCTTGCCTCCCCTGCCCCATCCCTTATTTTGGCCCAAGAAATCTGGTAGCAAAATTTTGCGATCGCGTCGGTGATAGCGCCCGTGCCTTGAGAATTGCTGCCATCAAAAAGGCGTAAGATAACACCCCAACAACTACTAACAGCAAGGCATTGATTGATCCCGTAGCATTCCACAAAGCATGAAGCGCAGCAGCACTAAGATAACCAATAGAGAGAATTTGCCAACTTCTACTGGGTTTTAGGACAGCCAACCCAATAAAATAACCCAGATAGCCACTATAAGCCATGTGTCCTGCTACAGACCCTAAAATTCGCGGAATTAGCAGTTGTAAACCCGCCAGTTGACCAGCAGCGCCTATACCAACCTGTTGCGTGACATTCTGAGTAATATCTGGCACATATTGTCCGAGAGTTTCCAAGAGAGTAAAGCCTACAGCAGAAGCTGTTCCCAGGAGAATACCATCTAGAGGTTCCCAGATGCCTACGCGTTCCCGCCAAGGTGAAGATAATATTCTGCCGATGGCAAACGCCCCTAGTACAGGCAATGCCTTGAGTAATTCTTCCATCAAGCCAGCGCCAAAAAACATCCGCACCAGCAACTCTGTAAAGGTTATAGATTCTTGGGATGAGGGCAAGTTTCCAGGCAGGACGATGCGAAACACGAAGATAAATAAATCCAACAACGGACTAAGCAAAATCAGCATTGTACCTAGTGCCGCAGCCATTAGCACCCACCAAGGCTTCTGTTTACCGCAAAGTTGGTAAACAAAATAGTAGGCAGCAAAGGCGATGTAAGTAGCTACAATCACCTGATTTGCTTGGGGCTGACCAACTGTAGCAAACATTAACACTACAAAGATTACAGTCAGAATTCCCGGTACGAGGTAAGCTTTACGAGTTAAATCTTTGCCAGTGGAAATAATCGGAAAAAGCTGGGTGAAGCTAACAGAATCTGGCTGCTTTAATTGCGTGTGGCCGTGGTGATTTGTCGCCGAAGGTAATGGTGTAACTTGGTTAACTGTTGTGGCCGGGGTGAGTAGGGTATACTCGTATTCAAAAACGTATTGCGGCCCATCAGCACCTAGAGAAATGCGATCGCCTGGGTGCAATTCCTGACATTCATACAAGCGTTGTCCATTCAAATAAGTGCCATTTGCACTATTTAAATCACAAAGCACCCAGCTGAATTTGCTATCTGGTGATACAGAGAGGGGACGAACCACTGCATGACGACGAGATACCATTCGGTACATCATGGCATCCAAGACAACTTGGCAGCTAGGGTCGCGTCCAATTACCATCTCTTTACTGGGGGGCAGGGAATAGCGAGATTCTGATCCCAAAGTTGCCCCATTACCAGACACTAGCCGCAGAAATGCATTATGTCTTGCGTGTTTGCCTGTCATCGATAAGAAGTGCGTTTCTAAACTAATTCTTCACATAATTTGGCAGCAGGACTAACCTTAGCCACATTAACAGCAGCATTGCTAAATCCACTATAGCTTCACTTCCTGCTAAGAAATTTAAATTTTATAGATGCAAAATTTCAAATTGTTTTACCTAATGTAAATTAAGTATTCCATTTGCTCTTGAGTTTATCCTAAAACTGGTTTGTTAGGCGGATAAATCAGATTGTATGGGTGGTATACTCTTGACATCCTAACTGCAAATTAAACCCACGGCAATTTATTAAAAAACAGTATTTTTTACTGCATTTTGTTCTATTTCAAAAATATATAATTTTCAGTGGTATTTTGTGAGCCAGTATGGTTTTCTGACAAAGGGAGAGGCTAGCACCGCAAGGCGGAAGTCAAAAGTCAAAAGTTAAAAGTCAAAAACAATACAGCGTAAGCGTTTTGTTGATTTGGAATGGTTTTGGTATCTTGCCTCAAACAACTGTAGCCAATTCTGGGTGTTCAATCTTAGTTCCAAGTACTGTGAGGAATTCTGCCAACCAATGGGGGTGAGCAGGCCAAGCTGGTGCTGTCACCAAGTTACCATCAACTATTGCTTGATCAACAGGGATATCGACATAAATCCCTCCAGCACTCTTGACATCTGGGCTACAAGCAGGGTAGCCAGTACATCTTTTGCCTTGCAGTACATTAGCCGCCGCCAATAACTGCAAGCCGTGGCAGATGGCAGCAATCGGTTTATTGGCTTGGGCAAAGTGACGGGTGATTTCTAGTACCTGCTGATTCAGGCGGATATATTCTGGTGCGCGTCCTCCGGGAATCACTAAAGCATCGTAGGTTGCAGCTTCTACTTCTGCAAAGGTGGCATTTAAAGTGAAGTTATGACCGGGTTTTTCGCTATAAGTTTGATCTCCTTCAAAATCGTGAACTGCTGTCCGTACCTTGTCACCAGCTTTTTTGTCTGGGCAAACTGCATGGACAGTGTGTCCCACCATTTGCAACGCCTGGAAAGGAACCATTACTTCATAGTCTTCTACGTAGTCCCCAACCAGCATCAAAAGTTTCTTTGTAGCCATATTTTTTTACCCTCACCTACTAGTGAATAGTTAAAAATGGTTTATTAAGTAAATATTAATTTAGAGTTAGCTATATTAAGTGTTAAGCTATGCGTAAATTTCTGATACATTAGAGCATTAATTGTACTGTAATGTATCATTTCAGAGCGTTAAGTTAACAAAGTTGTTCTGTTAATGATTATTGACTAATTAAAGTAGATGGAATTCTGCGATCGCTCTCTCAAAATTTTTGTTTTCATGTCCTGGGCGGCTAAGTTTAATCAAAGCAAAACGCTGTAAGGGCGTTAAAGTTGTCCACTTTTGCTGTGTTAGAGTTACACCTAGTTCTTGAGCTTTTTCCTCGATGCTGGCTGGTACAGTGGCAGAGTCTAGCCATGCGGGATGAGGCTCAATGGGCAATTTTGTAGGTGGTATACCCGTGCGTTGTAAAATTAATTGCTGGATATGCTCGCGGTAAGACTGAATTTCTGTTTCTGTAGTGCAAGGTAATTCGACTAAAGCTTGACGCTCGGCTGTAGTCATTTGATTCCAATCAGACAATTTTAGCTTGATGCCACAGGTATCTAATTTGCAACGTACCTGCATGGGGATACAACGCAGCGAATCAACAAAGTCTGCTTCAAATTCAAAGAAATCTGTCATAAGAAAGTATTCAAAATTTGAATGTTCAAAATTAAAGGTTTTTAACCATGAATGGAAGGTGCGTTACGCAACGTTCCACACCCTACATATACCTAGATTCTTTCATAACTTACTAATTGCTATATATCTAACTAAATTGTATGCCAGACATATTGAATTTTTAATTGGTATTTTTGGAATTACTAAGACGAATTATCAAATAACTAATTGACAAGGCGAGGATAGCAATTCCTAAGCCAATTATATCAATACCTCCAACTTTTTCTAAGTCAAGAATAATAATTTTTCTGGCAACAGCAATTAAAGATGTAACAATAACTAATTCAACTTGGAAAACGTGTCTTCGTAAATAAGCTGTGATATTTTCTAAAATTTCTAAAGCAATTAAAATATTCAAAAATAATCCGAAAATTTTATACACTGTTGTGTAAAATTTTGCATAAGGTGCTGTAAATAACTCTTTAACAATAAATACTCCTAAATCTGCGATCGCTACCAAAATGACGACCACCATGAAAATAGATAGAACTTTAGAAACTATCACTTCTATGTTTTCAATGAAATGCATGAAGTTCTCATCTTTAGTAGCTTCTAGAATTCGCCTCATTAACTTTTTCATCTGCTGCACCCGATTTTTAAATAAAATAAAATCCCATAGATAAATCTAGAGGATTAAAATAAGATGATTTGTAATACTATCTGATTTTTATTCTTTCCCATAGCTTAACTCGGCGCTAGTAAAACCTCCGGTTATTATCAATTTAACCTCTTCAAATATGGTAATTGGTATGGGTCAATAGTAGAGAGCTATAAAAAATAATAATCACTATTGGCTATTGATTATTGACTAAATTACCTATTGGTGATTATTAATTATCTCTTAAGCAGCACACTTGGGAGCTTACCATTGTGAGGATTGGAGTTGATAATCTTTGACTGTAGCTTCTACAGAGATTGGTATCAGCTGCACAGCACAAGCTTTTAATTCTGGTTGGAGCGAATCGGGGCAAGATTCTGGATGGGTGAGGGCGTTGGCTTCGGCATTATCTGCCCACAGTGAACCCCAGTGCATGGGGACAAAGACTGTACCAGGCGCGATCGCTTTTGTCACTTTAGCAGGAAACTTCGCTTTACCCCGACGCGATCGCACTTCTACATACATAGTATCTACAATACCTAAGTTCGCAGCATCACGGGGATGAATTTCAATAAACGGTTCGGGATGCATTTTACAAATTTTTTCAATTCGCCCGGTACGTGTCTGGGTATGCCAGTGTCCGTAAAGTCGTCCATTAGTTAGCACAAAAGGATAATCTGGATCTGGTGGTTCTGCCAATCCCTTTGAGTAATATGCCCCAAATCGAGCGCGTCCATCAGGAGTGTGGAAACGGAGGTTAGTATATAACCGTTTCCCAGAGCGATTGGCAGATACTTCTCCCCCTGCTTCCCCTGCTCCTCTACTCCCCCTGCTCTCTTCAGGATGAGGCCATTGAGTCGGGCCTTCTGCTTGTAATTGGGCGTGACTGATACCTGTCATATCGCAGGGGCGAGTTTTAGTTAGTTTGACAAACTCAGCATAAACTTCAGCAGAGTTAGCAAAGGCAAACTCTTTCTCAAAATCTAATCTACGTCCAACTTCGGCGAAAATTTCCCAATCTGCTTTAGCTTCTCTTGGCGGTTGGCGAAATGCTTGACATAAAGTTACCACCCGTTCGGAGTTTGTCATTACACCAGTTTTTTCACCCCACTGGGCGGCTGGTAGCAGAACATGAGCGTAAGCAGAGGTTTCTGTGGGATAATATGCGTCTTGGTAAATAGTGAAAGGCGATCGCAATAATGCCTTTTTAGTTCGCTCCAAATCTGGCATACTCACAGCTGGGTTGGTAGCCGCAATCCACAGTAACTCTACAGCCCCATCTTCCAAGCCAGTAATCATATCCCAAGCAGTCAAACCGGGATTGGGCGAAATCTGTCCTGGCTTAAGTCCCCAAAACTGCTCAACTTCTGCTCGGTGCTGAGGATTTTTTACTACCCGATAACCTGGTAATAAATGCGCCAAACCTCCGGCTTCGCGTCCTCCCATTGCGTTTGGCTGACCAGTGAGGGAAAAAGGGCCAGCCCCAGGTTTGCCAATCTGTCCAGTCATCAGGTGCAGGTTAATGATAGTTCTTACCTTAGCCGTCCCTTCTGAGGATTGATTTACACCCATTGACCACAAGGACAATACTCGCTGCGATTCACCCCAATAGCGAGCTGCTGTTTCTAAGTTTTCAATGCTGATTCCACATTGACGAGCCACCACCTCTGGAGGATAGTGCCGAATCACTTCAGCATAAGCAGGAAAGTTGCTAGTGCAGTCATCCATGAACATGGTATCAATGTAATTCCAGCGCATCAACAAGTGGGCGATGCCGTTTAACAAGTCGATATCTGTACCAGGACGAATCGCTAAATGCAAGTCAGCAGCTTCTGCTGTTGGTGTGCGACGGGGATCAACCACAATCATTTTGACTTTGCGGTTCTTTTTGTGATACTTTGCCAGCCGATTGAAAACGATGGGGTGACATTCAGCTGTATTAGTACCAATTAAAAATGCACAATCAGTTAACTCCAAGTCATCGTAACAGCAGGGCGGGCCATCTGAGCCAAAGCTTTGAATGTAGCCAGACACCGCACTAGACATACATAAACGAGAATTGGCATCAAAATTATTAGTACCCAGACAGCCTTTCATTAGTTTCTGGGCTATATAATAATCCTCAGTTTGAAACTGGCCGGAACCATACATACATAAGGCTTCTGGCCCTTGGGTGAAGCGGATAGTTTGAATGCGCTGCGTGATTATATTAAAAGCTTCATCCCAACTAACGCGGCGAAACTCTTGATCTAAGGAGTCTCGCACCATTGGGTAATGTAATCTATTTTTATCTAAAGATTCTGCGATCGTTGCACCTTTGACACAAACCATTCCTTGACTAGATGGATGGGCTTTATCGCCGCGCACCCGCCAAATTGGATTTCCTTGGCTATCTCGATTAGTTGCTTTGCCAAGTTGGGCTGGGGGTGAAACTTCTAAACCACAGCCAACACCGCAGTAGGGACAAAGGGTTTTGGTAAATTCACTCATGGCTAGCGACAGGTTGAGAGATTTGTGTGTAATGCAAAAACTCTTTGAAATTTTTATTCCTTGGCGTCCTTGGCGTCTTGGCGGTTCGTTTTTCATAAGTTTTTTTAACGAACCGCCAAGACGCCAAGAGCGCAGAGAGAAGAAAAAAAATCATGAATTAGGATTCCTATGGAAGGATGAAGTGTAAAGTTCCCTAATTCAGGTTTGATAGTGAATTTTTTACTTCATCCTTGAGTTGATTATTCTTCAGTTAAGAAGATAGGGTTTTTCGTTGCGGTTTCCGATAATTCACCTTCAAATACAGGGGCAAAGGAACCTTTTGGTTCTTTGAGGAAGAAGGCGCACATGAAAGCACAGACTAAAGCAGCTATACCCATTGTGGAAAATAGCGTTGGAGCATCGGTTAAGCTAAAAATTGTTAGGTAAACTACGCCGCCAAAATTACCATAAGCTCCCACGTTTCCAGCAATTTGTCCAGTGGCTTCTTTTTTAATTAGGGGTACGATGCTATAGGTTGCACCGCAGCCAGCTTGGGCAAAGTAGGCGGCTAACATTGTAACTGCGATCGCTAGCGGAATCGGCCAGCTACTATTAATAAAATGTGCAATCAAATAACTAACACCAATACCAGCACTGATAATTGTCATTGTCCATTTGCGGGAGCTAAATTTATCAGAAATTAAGCCACCACTGGGACGAGAAATCAAATTTAAGAATGGATAAGTAGCAGCAATCATCCCAGCAACAACATGCTCTAAAGCAAAGGTCTTTTCAAAGAATGCCGGAAGCATGGAAACGGCTGCCAGTTCGCTACCAAAACTAATTATGTAAGTAAATTCTAGTAAAGCTACTTGACCAAATTGGAAACGTTCAGATGGAGCGTAGGTTTTCTTGCCAATTAGGAGTTCTCGGTTTACCTGCCAAGCTCTGTAACTTTGGTAAGCAAATAATCCTGCTAATAGTAACCAAGTCAGATACATTTGGCTCAAAGTTAGGAAGTGAATATTCTTTTGTTCTAAGCGCCAAGCTAATAAACCTAGAGCGAATATCAAACCAAAATTCGAGACGATCATTGCCCAGAAGCTTTTAATACTTGTGACTTCTAGAGAACCATTTTTCTTAGGTTTTTTGTAAACTTTGCCTGCGGGCGTATCTTGAACAGTGTTGTAATAAATTACGCCGTAAATAGCTGTAATGATCCCTGTAAGTGCGATCGCAAACCGCCAGTTAGAAGCACCACCAGCGAAAAAGCTTGTAGAAACTGCAAGTATCGGTAAGGCAAACTCTGCACCAAAAGCCCCAAAGTTACCCCAACCGCCATAAATGCCTTGAGCAATTCCCATCTCCTTCGGCTGGAACCATTCTGCCACCATGCGGATACCGACAACAAATCCAGATCCGACAATTCCCATCAGCAAACGACTGATAACTAGTTGATTAAAATCTTGCGCTAGCGCCGTTGCTAAACAAGGAACAGCCGCAAACATCAGCAGCATTGAGTAGGTGATTCTGGGGCCAAAACGATCCAGAAGCATCCCAATAATTAACCGGGCGGGAATTGTCAGAGCAAGGTTACAGATGCCTAAAGTTTTAATTTGCTCAGGTGCTAAATGTAGTTCTCTGCCAATAGTTGTAGCGAAGGGGGCAAAGTTAAACCAACAAACAAAGGTGAGAAAGAAAGCAAACCAAGTTTGATGTAAGATGCGGTAGCGATCGCTGAACGAAAATAAGTTTTTAAGCATTCTAATCTTTCTAATTGAATAAAATACAGTGAAGATGAGCCTTTGAACTCGGAAATTGAGCCTTTTTACTCGGACGTTGCACCTTTTTGCTCGAAGGTTGAGCCTTTTAGCTCGGACGTTGCACCTTTTTACTCGGAGGTTGCACCTTTTAGCTCGGAGGTTGCACCTTTTAGCTCGGAGGTTGCACCTTTTTACTCGGACGTTGCACCTTTTAGCTCGGACGTTGCACCTTTTTACTTGAACGTTGCACCTTTTTACCTGGACGTTGCACCTTTTTACTTGAACGTTGCACCTTTTATCTCGGACGTTGAACCTTTAAAGTTGAAATATGAGTTTTGCCCAATGACAAATGACAAATTCCCAATCAGTTCCTAATTAGTAGGGCTTCTTGCTTGAGTTTTGCCCCAAAGTTTTTAATCAGTAAATCTTGCAATACTGGCTGCAAGTCTTCGCATGGTATGCCTTTGATGATGCAAGTTCCCAAATGGGCATCTTTCCCAACTTTGCCACCCATATATATATCAACGCCTTCCAAGGTTTTGCCATTTTTGCGAGTTTTAGTTCCCATCAAGCCGATGTCTGCAACTTGGGGTTGTCCGCATGAGTTAGGGCAACCTGTCCAGTGAATTCGCACTGGATTGGTGAAAGTTAACTCTTCTTCTAAGGCTTTAATCATTGCCAGGGCGCGGTTTTTGGTTTCGATGAGGGCAAAGTTGCAAAATTGTGCGCCTGTGCAGGATACTAGCGATCGCGTCAGCAAACCTGGATCAATAGAAAACCTTTCTAGCAAAGGCTCTGTTAAAAATGTTGCTAAACGTGAGTCAGAGATATTGGGGATAACGATATTTTGCTCAACTGTGAAGCGGATTTCGCTACTGCCGTAAACTTCCGCTAGACGGGCAATTTCAAACATATCTTCGGCATACAGCCGCCCAACGGGAATGTTCAAACCTGCATAATTTAATCCTGCTTGTTTTTGTTTATATACCCCGATATGGTCGCGTTTTTCCCAATCGATCTCGTCTTTTGCGGCTGCGGGTAATAATGATTTACCCAAACGGCTTTCTACTTCTGCTCGAAACTTTTCTACACCCCATTCATCAATTAGCCACATCAAGCGCGATTTTTGCCGATTAGCACGCGAGCCATGATCACGAAAGACTTCCAAAACGGCTCTACATACAGCGACTACATCTTCGGGAAGTACCCAAGCATTTAAAGGAATCGCCGCCTCACAACGTTTAGCTGAGAAAAAGCCACCCACAATGATGTTAAACCCGAAAACTTTTTGGGGAGTAGAGAGTAGGGAGTAGGCAGTAGGGGATTGTTCATCATTCCCTACTCCCCATTCCCCACTCGCTTCCTTAAATGCTGGAACAAAAGCTAAATCGTTAATTTCAGCATGAACTGAATTGTCTCGTCCACCTGCGATCGCAATATTAAACTTCCGTGGTAAATTGCTAAACTCTGGGTTTCCTTGGCCTTTGTTTGTGAGCATATCTTGAATTTGCTGTACCAACTCTCGTGTGTCGTACAACTCATCCGCATCCAACCCGGCCACCGGATCGCCTGTGATGTTGCGGACGTTATCCATCCCTGACTGGATACTGGTTAAACCAACTGCGTGAAATCTATTAAAGATATCTGGTAAATCTTCAATTCTGATCCCCCGTAATTGGATATTCTGTCTCGTAGTAATATCAGCGCAACCATCATCACCGTAACGTTGCACTACTTGGGCTAAAACACGCATCTGACTGCTGTTGAGAATACCGTTAGGCATCCGCAACCGCATCATAAACTTACCTGGGGTGACTGGGCGGAAAAACACACCCACCCATTTAAGTCGATGATCGCGATCAGTTTCGTCCATTGCTTCCCACCCCAAGGCGGCAAATTTTTCTATCTCATCCCTGATAGCGAGTCCATCTTTTTGAGCCTTGAATTTCTCGAACTTGTTGAGGCTAGTAGTGGTAGTTGCTGTGTCTGTCATAATCTGACTCTCGTCTAAATTACTGAATATGGTGATAATTGCCCAATATCAATCAACCCGTAGTTTCATTAGGTGTTGTATCTACGAGAATTAGGAATTAAAAACTTAATATTTGCTTACGGTTGATTATTTTTACTTCAGAGCATTCAAAACTAAACTCCAAACCCGTAATTAGTTAAGGAAAACTTGTCGTCATTTACATCTTGGAAATTTGTCAAGCAGGTTTAGATAATGTTCATGTAACAATTTCGATACTTACAAGTTAAAGGCATATTTCTGTTAAAATCGTATAAATAGCTACGGTTTTTTAGTAAAATTGCCTAAAACGGATATAAAATATGCATTTTTTGCATCAAAACCAACCAATATCTTACGCAAACCCTTTAATTACGAGTATTTGAAACGATCAAAGGGATTTTGGATTTCCTTAAATAAATCCTGAATCCAAAATTGAGTGGCAGATGTTAGCTAAAACTTAGATATTATTTCAGCAGCTATGAAACGTCGTGATTTTATTAATTGGGTAGGTTTGAGTTTGATAGCAAGTTCTCTACCTGTAGCGATCGCAGCCTGTTCTTCTCAAACAACTCCAGTATCTAAGGATTGGCAAACAGTCGGTACATCGACAGAATTAGATAAAACTGGTCAATTGCTGGCTAAAAACTCACCTGCTGGGCCTGTATTGGTAGTCGGTACATCTAAAGGCGCAAATTTGACGGCAGTTAACCCTACCTGTACTCACGCAGGTTGCACAGTGGGATGGAAAGCTGAGGCAAAAAAATTCGCCTGCCCCTGTCATGGTTCGGAATTTGGCATTGACGGTAAAGTACAAAAAGGCCCAGCGACAGAAGCGCTTAAAACTTATGCCGTCAAAATTGAGGGTAATTCAGTTCTAGTCAAGCCAAGTTAAACAATACAATTTAGAGTATGGTGAGTAATATCAACCAGCTTTTGGTGCAAGCCCAGACAGCATACGATGCAGCTGATTGGTCATCACTAATTCAATATTTACAACAATTAATTTTAGGGACAGATTCTGAGCATCCAGAAATAGTTAAAAATCGAGAATATCTTCTAAAATTAACCGTTTCAATCTTAGAGATAGGAGATTTTCAGCAACGCTGGGAAATCACCAAAGTTTTGACTCGCTTGGGAAATATTGCTATCCCACCACTCATTGAGATATTAGAAGACGAAGATGCAGAGGAAGAATTACGCTGGTATGCAGCACGAACTTTAGGCGAATTTCAACAGCCAGAAGCGATCGCACCCTTAGTTGAATTGTTGAAAACCGATGAGGATGAAGAACTCAAAGCGATCGCAGCTACAGCACTAGGGCAAATGGGTACTGTTGCGATTACTTCATTAACTGAACTTTTAGCAGATGAAGATACAAGGCTTTTAGCAGTGCGATCGCTTTCCTGCATTCCTCAGACAGAAACCATCACACCGCTATTGAGTGTAGTCCAAGATCCACAAGCAACAATCCGCACGGCTGCAATTGAAGCCCTCAGCAGCTTTCGTGACGAACGTGTACCACCAGTATTGTTGAACGCTTTGGATGATATAGCCGCCACAGTTAGGCGTGCAGCAATACTTGGTTTAGGTTTTCGCCCCGACTTACGCGAAGCATTAGATTTGGTGACGAGACTACAACCCAAGCTTTACGACTTTAATATTGATGTTTGTTGTGCAGCCGCAGTTTCCCTTTCTCGAATGGGTTGTGATGACGCAGCCCAGCAATTATTTAAGCTGCTAATATCACCCCATACACCGCTACCACTGCAATTAGAAACCATCCGCGCTTTAAGTTGGCTGGGGACGTTATCTAGTTTGGAATATTTGCAAACGGCATTTCATCAAATCACTTCAGAGACACTTTGGCAAGAAATTGTTACCGTTTTAGGGCGAGTGCAAAAGCCCCAAACTACATTAGCCGTAGAAATATTATTGCAAATACTGCGATGCCTTCGGCGAGCTTCGCTAACGCAGCATCCAGCCAGAGAGATTGTCAGTGTCAAAAGTGCGATCGCTTTATCTTTAGGACAGTTAGGCGAAATGCAAGCTATTGAACCATTGATTTCGCTGTTAGCTGATTCTAATGTATCGGTGAGACTACATGCGATCGCTGCACTCAAAAATTTGGATAGGGAAGCCACATATCAGGAATTGCAGCAGTTAGCAAATAACCCCGAACTCAAACCAGATTTACAACAAGGAATAGCGATCGCTTTAGCTGAGTGGTAAATTCTGTCAAATCGGAGGTCGGACTCTTCCTTTACTATGAACAGGTGATTGTCCAGCTATGATCTAAAGCATATTGCCACTGACCAACTTTATGAAAACCTTTACTGCGATAATTGAGCGAGATTCTGATACTAATCTCTACATTGGCTATGTGCCTGGATTTTCCGGAGCGCATTCTCAAGGAGAAACCCTAGATGAGTTACAGGAAAATCTACGCGAAGTGATTGAGATGCTTCTAGAAGATGAAGACGCGACATTTGAGACGGAATTTGTTGGTACACAGCAGATCGTGGTTCAGTAAACCATGAGCAACATTCCTGTCCTGAAGCCACAAGAGGTCGTCCGCATTCTAGAAAACCTTGGTTTTGTGGAGGTGCGCCAAAAGGGTTCACACAAGCAGTTTCGTCACCAAGATGGTCGAGGAACAACAGTTCCGTTTCACAAGAGCCGCGATATTTCACCGAGATTGCTACGCCAAATTGCTAATGATATTGGTTTGTCTGTTGAAGAAATGCTCGAGTCGCAGTGAGATTCATCCTCTTCTTTAGCGTTAGGACATCGGTACAAAGCGGAGAATTGACAAAAAAGGCGGTAAAACCTGATTTATACAAATGTAAATCAGATAAAAGATACTGTAACAAACTATACTAAATTACTGGTAAAAAACCGTTAATTTAATGAAACTGATAAATGTAATTCAGGCTACATAAAAATGCGCCTAGAGCAGTTGCAAGCCTTTCTGGCGATCGCACAAACCGGCAGCTTTCAACAAGCAGCGCGAACATCTGGTGTTACCCAATCGACGATTAGTCGCCAAATCCAGGCATTGGAAGCAGATTTGGGTATAGAACTGTTTCACAGAACTAATCATGCAAAATTAACGCTGGGAGGTGAATGTTTACTACCCCGCGCCCGGAAAATTTGCCAAGAATGGCAGACAGCTACAGAAGAATTAGCTGATTTAATCGCCGGAAAACAGCCAGAACTTTGCATTGCCGCGATTCACTCACTCTGTGGATCTTACTTACCACCAGTGTTACAAAAATTTTGCCATGATTATCCAGATGTGCAATTGCGGGTGACTTCATTGGGAAGCGATCGCGCCCTGAAAGTCCTCAAAGATGGGTTGGTGGATTTAGCAATTGTGATGAATAATCGCTTCTTAACCACTGGTAGAGAAATGGTGGTAGAAGTACTTTATGAGGAACCGATAGAAATTCTAACCGCAGCCAATCATCCCCTAGCTCAATATGAATTAGTCCCTTGGTCAGAGCTAATTCGTTATCCCCAAGTGGTTTTTAAAGATGGTTATGGGATGCAACGTTTAATACAAGATAGATTTGAGCGAATGGAAGCTACACTGCGGGCAGCTTTAGAGGTAAATACCCTAGATGCCTTCCGAGGAGTGGTGCGCCAAGGAGAATTGATAGCTTTGCTACCTCAATCAGCATTAATGGAAGCTCGTCTTGACCCTACCCTAGCGATTCGTTCCTTAGCCAGCAATAATACTAGTGGTTTAGCAGATAGTTCCAGTTTGACTCGTCGGGTAGTTATGGTAACAACTCAAGATCGGCTGCAAATTCCCCCCATTAAACACTTTTGGCAACTCGTGCGCGAAAATATCCCATTACAAATTGACCAGCAGCGATCGGCTTCTTAAGCGTCATTAGTTATTAGTCATTAGTCATTTTCGGTTATTCACAAATGACAAATGACAAAGCACAAAGGACAAAGCACAAATGAGCAATATATTTCGGGAATTACTGCAAAAAGTAGGTAGCGGAAACCACACAGGAGAGAATTTAACTCGCGCCCAAGCAGCTACGGCCACTAAAATGATGCTGCTGGGTGAAGCTACACCAGCCCAAATCGGAGCGTTTTTGATTGCTCATCGAATCAAACGTCCTACGGGGGAAGAGTTAGCGGGAATGTTGGATGCATATTATGAACTGGGGCCAAAACTGCAACCAATTCTCTCTCGGCGGCCAGCGATCGCTCTTGGTATACCTTATGATGGCAGAACCCGCACAGCACCAATTAGTCCGGTAACAGCTTTACTACTCGCCGCAGTTGGACAACCAGTGGTAATGCACGGTGGCGATCGCCTTCCAACTAAATATGGATTACCTTTAATAGACATTTGGCAGCGTTTAGGAGTCGATTGGACTGTCCTACCACTAGCAAAAACCCAGCAAGTGTTTGAGCAAACCGGAATCGGCTTTATTTATCTCCCTCAGCATTTCCCCTTAACTAACAGTATTTGGGAATACCGCGACCAACTTGGCAAACGTCCGCCATTGGCAACAATGGAGCTAATCTGGTGTCCTTATGCCGGAGATGCTCATGTAATTGCTGGGTTTGTGCATCCCCCGACCGAAGGGATGTTTAAGATAGCTCTGGGGCTGCGGGGAATAACAAAATTTACATTAGTGAAAGGATTGGAAGGAAGTTGCGACTTACCGCGCGATCGCACTGCGATTATCAGCTTATCTTCATCGGTAGCATCCCAAGAGGTAGAAAGATTGCACCTCGTACCGCGTGATTACGGCTTTACTACTAAGAATGTACCCCTTGGAACTACTGAAGAACTGGTGGCGAATATTCAGAAGGTTTTGGCAGGTGAACCAGGTGAACTAATGCAAACAGCCTTGTGGAATGGCGGATTTTACCTATGGCGGAGTGGTATTTGTCCAAATATGCCAGAGAGTTTAGCTAAGGCAGAAGAATTATTAACCAAAGGTGCAATAGCAGCTAAACTCCAAGAACTCAGCCAGATAGTAAATTCACTCTCAGCAGAAGTATTTCAGCCAGTGTAAAAAGTTCAGTTAAAATATGAATTTCATCGCTTTAGGGTGTCGGCGACTTCTCCAAAATAGATTTTTGTTGCAACCAATCCTGACCTACTTGAATACTAATATCTGAGCCAAGGTTGCCAGTGCTTTCCACACGTACTTCGCCAAACCCCAAAGTGTCACGAATTGATTCGGCACTGTCACCATCTCCTTGCTGGGCGACAATATGAGTCACGTCTAGAGGTTCACCCCATGCCTTGGCTACATAGATATTACGATATCCAGATTTTTCCAAGGCTCTAATCAATGGTCGCAGGTTAGAGCGATCGCCACCTGTACTATCTTGAATTGCTACACGTAAAGAATGTGGGTCAGTTGCAGTCACCTGCTGTTCTTGATCTGACTCCAAACCAAAGTGTTGAGCCATCAGTTTGGCAATACCATTTTTGTTAGGCAACCAATAGCTAGCATCAAACTCACCTTTCTCGCTAAAGCGACCTGGCAGCATTAACATTTGCATGTTAGAGCGATTTGTTCGCACCCCAAAACCCATTAGCGCTACTAATTCTTCAACTGTCAAGTTGGTATCAATGTGGTCTTTAACTACATCCAGAACTTTAGGTAATTGAGTTACAGTCGCTGGGTTGAGCGTTTGATCCATCAAGGCACGAATGACCATTTGCTGCCGTTGAATCCGACCAATATCTCCGAGTTCGTCATGGCGAAACCGTAGCAATTGTAGTGCCTGATCGCCATTGAGATGCTGCTTACCCGCCTTCAAATTGATGTACAAATGTTGAGAATCATCTTGGTACTTCATATCTTTGGGGACATAAACACTCACGCCACCCAAAGCATCGATTAGCTTGGCAACTCCTAAAACGTTAATTCGGATATAACGATCAATTCCCGCGCCACCTAAGAGATTGCTGACGGTTTTGGCAGTTAAAGCTGGCCCACCGTCAACATTGGCGGCATTAATTTTTTTCACCCCATACCCCTCTATTTCTGTGCGGGTATCTCTGGGAATGGAGAGCATAATTATTTTTTTCGTCTCTGGATCAAATTTGAGCAAGAGCATCACATCGGAAAGACCATCAAAGGAGTTTACCTGGGGCAGGTATTTGAGGTTTTTGGTTTCTGGGGGAGGATTTTGGATATCCGGGGGAAGTACGCTCATGCCCATAACCAAGAGATTTACCGGGCGAGTTAATTCTGAAAATCGCAGCACACCTCCAGAAATGCGATCGCTATCAAAGACTGCCTCCTCCTGTGGACTTAGCTGGGCTTGTTGCAAAGGCGTACTAGTCAAAGACACCGCCAAAAGCGCCCCTGCTGTTGCTGACACCATTGCAATCCCACTCATCCCTACCCAAAACCATAGCCAACGCCCGGATTTCGAGTTATGGGAGGGAATTCTTTTACTAGACTTTGAGGCTTTTCCCGACTGGTTTTCTTCCGCCGAACTTCTTTGAATGGTCACAGATTTCCTCACACTTACTCAATAATCAAATTCGGTAAATTTGCAAACTAAAAACATCTAAACAAATCAACCCATAATAACTAATTCTTAATTATCAGTGCTAATTTTTTTAATGTAGTGTCAACCACAACACTTATAGCAGCATTTTTCTTTCTTTTGGGCCAACCTAGAGATGTTTTACTGAAGTATGGCAATAATAAACTGGATTTGACTAGATATATAGATAAATCAATAGTAATTTTTTAGTAAATAGGTAAAACTACTGAAAAATTCCTGCCTTAAAAAATTAAGATAAGTACTTTCCTAGTACTCGTTCAGCTAAGGTAGAAAACCCTGGTAAACGCCCAGATTTGCCCTGCATCAGGCGCAAAATCAACCAGACACTTACTAAAAAGTAACCTGATGTCAGAAAGCTATTGAGGATAAGAAGACGTAGCGAAAAAAAATCTGAAGTTGCTGCTCCGGTAGCTAATAATAGATATCCCAACAGCCAAGTAAGCGCCAAAGTAATAGACAGACGACTAATAGCAAGTTGTTCCCGACTCCCTTGGCCCCGATAGAGAGTCCACAAGGACGGAAAAAAGCCGATGATTGGAATCAAATGTAAAAGCAACTGTGTTTTGGGCATTGGGTATTGGGCAATAATTAATAGTTCTTCTCCCCCTGCTTCCCCTGCTTCCCCTGCTTCCCCTGCTTCCCCCACTCCCCACTTTCCACTCTCTTTCGGTTCAAAATTTTCCATTTGGGTTAGTCTAACTCCTAAACTAGAAGGATGAATAAGACTCATATAGTTAGAGATAATAATCTGTAAAGAAAGATTTTATTTAGTTCTATCCAGCAATCAGCTTAAAATGCAGACACGCAAGCTACTCGACTGGTGGCAAACATTCACACCAATAGCGCGAATCGGCGCGATCGCGTTATTCCTACCGCTACTAGTTCTTAATGGTTGGGCACTTTCGGTATTTTTTAATTATTTCCATTCTCTCATAGTCATTTTAGTTGGAGCCTCAGTGCTAGCATTTCTGCTCAACTACCCCGTGAGCTGGATGGAGCATCATGGTGCTAGGCGAGAGCAAGTCGCTATTTTAGTATTTCTCTTGGCTTTATCGATTTTATTAGCCTTGGGTGTGACACTTTTTCCTTTGGCTCTTACCCAAGCTCAACAACTGGTGGCTCGTTTACCAGAGTTGATCGACTCTGGACGCTCTCAGTTAATGATATTAAACGAAAAAGCTGAGACTTATGGTTTACCGATTAACCTCGATGCTCTGGTAGTGCAAATCAACGATCGCGTCAAGGGACAATTGCAAGCGATCGCTGGACAAGTTTTAAATCTGGCAGTTGTTACAGTCACTAGCCTGCTAGATATTCTCTTGACGATGGTTTTGACTTTCTACCTCTTACAGCATGGGGGTGAACTCTGGGAAAGTTTAGTAGAATGGTTACCCTCTAAATTTCGTGATCCTTTTTCCAAAACAGTCCGCCTGAGCTTTCAAAATTTCTTTATCACCCAGCTAATTTTATCTACCTGTATGGCATCAGCCCTGATTCCTACATTTTTGTGGCTGAAAGTGCCATTTGGTCTACTATTTGGCCTAACTATTGGTTTGATGGCTCTTGTCCCCTTTGGCGGTTCTGTAGGTATCGCCCTGACTACACTATTGGTAGCGCTGCAAGATTTTTCAATGGGTGTGAGAGTCTTGATAGCAGCAGTAATTGTACAGCAAATTCTCGAAAACTTAATTGCCCCCCGAATTTTAGGCAGCTTTACTGGTTTAAATCCAGTGTGGATTTTAATTTCAGTCTTGACAGGGGCAAGAATTGGCGGACTTTTGGGTGTAATTGTGGCAGTACCCACAGCTGTTGTGATTAAGACTACTTTGAATGCCCTGCGTCTTGGAAACCTAAGTAGCGAGACAGACGACAGCACCACAGGCGAGATAACTGCACCTATTGCAGCAAACCAGTCCTCGAAAGCTGACGCTAAAAACACATTGAGTATTTCTGAAGCAACATTACCTTAAGGAGGCAGAAGTCAGAAGGGATTGATACTTCATTTTTTGAATAGTTGACACCAAGATTCCTTGAAACCTATCAAAGAGAAGGAGGCAGGAGAAAACCTCTGCCATGTTCGCGCACAGCATCTCGTAGAGAAGGGAAGAGGTTTGAGTAATGACGTATCTTTTCTTGTTCGGTGAATCTCGAAAAGAATGTTTCTAACTTTTTACCTACAATTTGGCTTAGTTTGTACTTTTCTTCATGCTTCCTCATTGTGGGTCAATGATGGAACCCGTAAACAAAACCCTTCCCGTCTGATTATCCCTAATGGCACAGAAGAAAGGACGATCAACAATCATTCGGAATGGTTCTGGTTCTTCTCTGAAAGCTGTTGCGACTATTCCTACTGAAGTAGCCGCAGCCGCTTCAGTGCCTTCTTCGTTCACTTCGACAAAAGTTTTATGCTTAACTTCACTAATGGCAAAATTTTTACCCATGCCTGAAAAATTGGCTTTGTTGCTGAAAGCCTCCTCCATGCCTAAAGCTTTTAAGGCATCATTAAGAGTAACATCATACTCACTTTTAAACCGGGGTAAGCGAATAAACCCTTTTTGTTTGCTGAACTGAGTCATCCATTTATCCCAGTTCTCAACATTCAAGTTTTGATAAAAAGCTTTCAGGTTAGAGTTTTGTTTCGGCAGGAAAATATAAAAGCTGAATTTACCATCTTTGCCATAAGGTAAACTTACCGCTTGAAACTGTTTGCTTTCATAATATCTATAGTCACCATCTTGTGACATCATCGGGTGTTGTTTTGGCTTGCCAGGTGTGGTATAAAAAGGGTATTGAGCAGTTTGACTTTTATCAAATTCTTGGCTCCATTTTCCTTTAAAATATATGGCATTAATTAAAAACAACACCTGACTTGGTTCAATTTTTTCAATTATTTTATCGATTTTGCCATTAGTGTTATCTTTTACCCAGTTATTGATAATATTAGGTGCGGCTGGATCTTGAAAATTTAAATTGCTGACCTTAGCTTTATAGAAATACTGTATTCTTTGGAGAAAGTCTGGCTGAAAGCTAAAATTTTTGTTTGCCCAAAGTGAGTTAGCAATATTCAGTTGCACTTTCGGGTCAGAATTGTCTAAAAGCTGCTTTAATGCCGCCGCGTAAGAAGAGTTGATTTCTGCTAGATTTAGCCCTTGTAATTCCAGAGTTTTTGCGATCGCTAGTTGAGTCGTGCCGCTAGCGCCGTTGTAGGTCATAGCTAAAGCGATCGCAACACTCGAAGGTGAGATAAAAACATTCTTCTGATCTCGATCCTTTTTCAGAACTTCTGAAAATAGTTTGAAGCCAAACCTATTGCTAGACTCAACAAGTTTAGTATCAGTCTTGAGTGTTTTTTTTTGCAATGGAGTTTCTGGTTGAGGTAAACCAGATTGGGCAAGGACACTTTTATTACTATCGACTTGAGAATACCCTAATACACTGCATAAAACAACACTTGCAGCTGCCATAGCATAGCGTCTGCCCAGGCTAACACCGTAACGTCTTTGCATGAAATTTTCTCTCATACTACTATATTTCTGCGGATTCATTTTACCACCTCACTTGCGAAAGATTCCCGAACTGTGATCATGGGTGACGCAGATACTGTGTCAATGATTAACTATTGCATTTGCTCCAATAGAAAAATGGCACTGTTACAGAAACTGTAACAGCAAGTTATTAGCTCAGAGGAATTAAACACAACTTATTAGAGTGGCTAAATCCTAATTGAAGGGGTGATGTAGACGAATTATAAAAATCTTGATTTTTAGGAGTTTTCCTATTTATCTATAAAAGTATTGTAGACTACTTAATCACAAAATAACCATCGCTATTGGTTTTTAAAGATAAAATCACGCTTTTTAGTACACGAAATACCAAAACTTTTGTAGGGACACACGGCTGTGCTACCCTACAAGGGAGTGTTATTTAAATGAATGAAAAACGCTGTAAGTTGACACAGATAAAAGTTGTGGCACACTATTTCAATTGATCGGTACACTCCACCAAGCTAAACCATAGGGTTGAATCGCTTCATTTAACTTTTGACGAAACTGGACGCGGATTTTGTAATTGCCAGCAGCAGCAACAGGGCAGAAAATGTGTTCTACACTATCAATTTGGCTGATTGAGGAGCAAACAGCACCAGCATCTGAATTTTGAGCATTAGCTTTTACTAAGTATAAATCTAGATTATTCAAACCGCGATCGCGGAAATTTTCGCCTACATCATATTGCTGGTTTTTATTTTTATCGTTGAGTTCTACCAATCGATCCCAACTCAGAGTAACAGCAACAAAACTCCCCTGCTTTAACGGTTTTGCTAATATATAGTCAACAGAGGTTCCAGCATTTACTGTACGATAATCCCAACCAATGGCAGGTACAGTTGTTGATGGCTGCCATTGACCACTACTAAATTGCTGATAAGCGCGAAATACATTTAAATGACCCGCTCCCATTTGGGCATCTAAGGGAATTTTTGGATCTTTATAAGCATCAGAATCTAGCCAGTTTTGATTTTTTTTATCAATTAGTGTCCGGCTCATTCCTAACAGTAAACCATCACCTCTATCTTGGATTTTATCTGCTGAATTCAGTAATACAGCCTTCATTACTTGATGATGGCGAGCATCAATGCTCCAATGTGGTTGTTTTGTCCGTATCTGTCTGTCACCAAATTCTTGCAATAGAGCAACACTAGCCGTAACTTGAGGCGCTGCAAAACTAGTACCTGTAACCTTGTTCGCTTTGCCATCTGGATTGAGCAAAGGAATATTATTCCCAGGAGCAACTAAACTGATAGCAATACGGTCATCAAGATTAAATTCCTTTCCAGCTAGCCTTCCGCTCACTCCTTGGTTAGCACCCGCTAGATTAGCCACATCTACTTTGTTAAAAACTCCTCCTCGGCGAGATGAAAAAGCCACGTTTATTCCGTTAAAATTATCTGTAGGAATAGGAATACCCCCCTTACCTTGATTGCCTGCGATCGCATATAAAACATCATGAACGCGACTAGACCAGTCAACACATAAAGTTAGTAAAGCATTGCCGTCTAAAGTAGCCTCTGGTCTAGGATCGCGGCTCAAAGGTTCACCAAAGCTAAAGTTAATCGCCCGCACATCGCCACCATTTTGTAGGGCTATATGCTGGGCTGACAAGCACTCTTCTGGCTGACCCATACTTTTAGTGGAACCCACCGCAGACGAATACAGTCGCGCTCCCGGAGCAACTCCCGGCAAAGCTTTGTCTTGGCTCACCATCATCCCAGCGACATTGTAAGCGTGGGGGTCAATACCACTATTTGATTTAGCTGGCCCATTGCGTAAGAACACTCCCGCTAAAGAAATGGCGCGATTTTTAGACACCGCCTTATCCCACCCAAACATTCCAGGCCGGCCAATTTCCACCTGACCAATAGCAATCTTGCGACCGATTAAATTATAAGGAGCTTGGTGTAGCCTCAGAGCGTCAATGCCATTAGTTCCTAGAGCAGATTCTAAAACCGAAGCGATTACCGGCGCACTCAGACAAGAAGCACTTAATCCCCAAATTATCCAGGTTAGTTTTTTAGTCATTTGTTATTAGTCATTTGTCATTAGTAGAGACGCGATTAATCTCATCTGTACAGGAGTTAGGAGTTATTATTCTCTCTCATCTCCCTCATCTTCCCCACTCTCCACTCCCCATTCCCTACTCCCAAAAAATCCGGGAACAAAATTATGAGTCTTGCTCAATGTTTTGTTACAATGCTTACAGACGAGGACGCTTAAAAACCCACCAGCCATGACTCAAAACCTATCTCAAAAACCCATTGTCATTTCTCCATCTATCCTATCAGCCGATTTTAGTCGTCTGGGTGATGAAATTCGGGCCGTAGACGCGGCTGGAGCCGATTGGATTCATGTTGATGTCATGGACGGTCGTTTTGTACCTAATATTACGATAGGCCCTCTGATTGTGGAGGCGATTCGTCCGGTTACAACTAAGACCTTGGATGTCCACTTAATGATTGTGGAGCCAGAAAAATATGTAGAAGGATTTGCTAAAGCAGGTGCCGATATTATCTCTGTACACTGCGAACATAATGCTTCACCTCACCTGCACCGCACCTTAGGGCAAATTAAAGAGCTTGGTAAGAAAGCTGGAGTTGTACTTAATCCTGGTAGTCCTCTAGAGCTAATTGAATACGTTCTAGATTTGTGTGATTTAGTACTGATTATGAGCGTCAACCCTGGTTTTGGTGGTCAAAGCTTTATCCCTGGTGTATTACCCAAAATCCGCAAGCTGCGTCAAATGTGTGATGAACGCGGTCTTGACCCTTGGATTGAAGTGGATGGAGGACTCAAGGCAAATAATACCTGGCAAGTTTTAGAAGCGGGAGCTAATGCAATTGTCGCCGGTTCAGCTGTATTTAACGCTAAGGACTATGCTGAGGCTATTACATCAATTCGCAACAGCAAGCGTCCTACCCCAGAATTAGCCAAGGTTTAATTTATTTCTGGATTAACCATTCTCTACAAAAAATAGGGTGGGCAAATTGCTCGCCCTATTTTTATTTAGACATAAAAAACTGGAAGCTATTCAAGTTTTGAACTTCCAGTAGTTGTTATATAAATTGAAAATTTAGAAACTAGAGATAATCCAGGTTGGGAGGACTAGGATTACAATAGTCGAAAGAGAAGCGTATAGACCTACTAGTTTTACCAACTACGACAATAATTTCACCGTAACTTTTCTGTTTCCGTTCCTGTTATTGGTGTTAAGCGTTTGCTTTATTTAACTAAAGCAACACCAACCACAGGATAGAAAGTTTTATTAGCATTACTCTCATCGTCTGCAGTCGATGAAAGCTGTGTAAAATTTGGATTGGGGGAATCCACCTCCCCAAATTCTCTTTGCTGAGACTTCCTCAGAAAAAGAACCACCAGTAGCAACGGTTGTATCGTTGGTCTTGGTATAGGAGTTATTCACTCCATGAAATGCTGACTACTTTTGTAATAAATTTGATTGATTTCATAGTCAGAACTAATCATTGATTTTATTTATTAAAATTAACCTGTTTGCCGCCAATCACCTCTGTTTTGGTTTAAGTTTTAGTTGTTATTAGTTTACCAATATCTTCAGTATATATTTGCCATTTTGGCACATTTATGCAAACAAATATTAAATTAATCACTGCTGTAGAAAACCTACCACGCTAAAAATTTTAAAATAGCATAGTAGGCTTTCAGACACTCAATCAACTCTTGGGCAGAATCTGTGGATTCCAAATTGTTTTTAATTTACTCCACAGCGTTTCAAGGAAATATCTTGGCTGCCTTCTGGTTTTTGCTTTCCAACTACTTCAAGATAAGCAGGTCTTGAATCTTTTAGCATTTTTAGATTTTCACTTTGCTGTTGTTTTGTTCTATTGGTTTGAGAATTTTCTTTAAGCAAGCGATTGTAGGTACGGTACGGAATGTAATGGAGAGGATTATACCCAGCAAACCGTAGCATTAAAACACATGCCCAGGAGTACTTTCCAGCAATAATTGCTTCAACTACTTTGTCAAATTGTTGAGCTTTGACTGTTGTATCTAAGTTACTACTAATACCAACAATGTCTTGATTCATCATAGTTTTTAGTTATTTTGGATGAAGTAAACTAGTTCAATTTCTGCGATTGTTAGTGTTCAATTGAGGGTTATAAACTGCACTAACCTTTTTGTAGCTGTTGAATCGCTTTCAGGTAATTATCAGTAATTTGGTAGTGTTGGATGTTGACGAAGGATAAAAATCTATCAATCAACAGACGCGTACATAATTTTCCTAAACTCTGATTGGCTCTCGTAGCTTTGAATGGTAAAGATACAGTCTGAAACTTCTTTGCTGTTTAAGCTTTACCTTGGCGCTATTGAGCATTTTAGTAATTTTGGCTGATAACTCCCCTAGTAAACTAGTTTTGGCAAGAGCTAGCTCGTAGTAAGGATACAAATTATATAGATTCATTCCTGAACTGTCCCCTTGGCTTGAGGTTTCGACTGCATTTGACCTGATGATTTTTTTCATGAACTAACGTTTGATTAAAAACAATCAAGTTTTTAATCAAGTTTGTTGGCTGATCAGTCCTAACTATCCAGATTTCCTCCGATGAATTGAGGAAACTGTGCTTATAGCTTGTTAGTAAGTGAA
Source organism: Nostoc sp. CmiVER01 (assembly GCF_034531135.2). Classification (NCBI taxonomy): domain Bacteria; kingdom Bacillati; phylum Cyanobacteriota; class Cyanophyceae; order Nostocales; family Nostocaceae; genus Nostoc; species Nostoc sp. CmiVER01. The sequence goes on along the minus strand of NZ_JAVRBU020000011.1, from coordinate 149,606 downwards.
AGGTAAAAATTTATCTTTTGTCTTCTCATCTGATTGGTAGGACAAAAGTCTCGGCGTAGCTCTTAGTAGATGTAGTTTTGTTCTCTGAAACTTTCTCAACTCCTAGTTCAATAAACTTTCTCTGTTAAAACGCCTGTATTTCTTACTACTGCTTAATTAAGCATTTTCCGGCAAATTTCCATATTTTTTTGAGTAGTGGGAAAAACTTATTTATCTTTGAGCTTTAATAATGCCATTCGTATTTATACTATTTTTTTTCGTTAATGTCATCTACTAAGTTAGTAGATTTTAAGCTAAATTTACTGAATGTATTTAAATACGTACTTGCGTCTTGTGCAACTTTTAATTTTGTCCTCCTTCGCTAATTCATGAGGGGTGTGACCCCTCATACAATCTCAATTTAAACCATTTATTATTGTCGAGTCGCTAGAAAATCCTACCATTAACTATGATGTAAAACAACTTCTAAAAACAAGAAAGTTATAAATAGTAGAAAACGTTCGCAGCTATAGCATTGAACATATTTTTATTAATAAGTTCAATTAGATAATTATATTTATTATGCAGAGCTTTCTTGATTTCCAAGAAATACAGCTTCAGCTTATCTAAATAAAGTTACTAATCAATTTAAATCAAGTAAAATATCTCTATATATATGCTTTTACCAAAAAAACGTAGCAGATTAAATAGGTAGAAGATTAGGAAAATTATTGGTATAGATAAAGTTAACTAACACATAAGACAGTTAAGTTTATTCAGCAGTAAATTTTATATGAATTATAAATAAATTGTTTTTGAACAATAAGTAGTCTTGTAAGGTGTCTCAACAGAGCGCAATCCACCATTCTAAGATTTTGGTGAAGTTACATTATTGCTAACAACCCCTACGTGGATTTAAAAAATAAATCGTAGTCCTATATGTGTCTTAATCTTTAAAACTTTTATGAAGCTGAGATTACGGATGCTGTGGTAATTAAGCTAAATATTAGTAAAAACTACCAATTTTTATGAGTAGTACCTTGCTCAACAAGAATACCTCGGTCTAAAACAAAAATATAGTTGGCATAAAGTAGTCTTGAATTCTCAATGCTTCAACTCTTACCATTACTGAAATTTTCCTTCGATTCCGGAAACACTTGGAAAATACAGTCACAAATTTAAACTCTACTTTGTCAGACAAAGACCAATATGCTTGGGTAAAGGTTAAAACTCTTTGTGAAAATCAATTTTTTTAATTAACCGCAGAGGCGCAAAGTACACAGAGAAAATGCTTAACCCAAGCGTATTGCGATAAAAGCTTGTTCTAGATTGGCTTTCATATCATGTCTGCTTGATTGTTTATTAAATCCAAAGAACCACACCCTGCCAAAGCTAGGCTTTGTCTCCCCTCCCCGCAAGCGGGGTTGGGGGTGGGGTATAATGACTATGGTTAGCATAACTAATTATGCGGACATGATATCATGTGAAGTTGACACGGATGATAGCTGTGTGTCTTTACGTTTGTTGGATCAAGACGAGAATCGCTTTGATAGCAAATCAATTAATAACTAAGTAAATGCCCCAAATTGCCATTGCTCGTAAATAAGTGCTAGCGCGGAAAGTACCAGCTGCGGTGATAGCTTCAGGGGTGCGAAATTGCAGACCATTGTCATAAATTTGCTGCACCACAGCTTGCGTCAACTTAAATGCTTCATCTTTCATTCCCATTTGCACGAGAAAAGCCGCTAGCCCAAAGTTTATCCCTGTCCAGACTTCTAGGGGATGAGTAGCTTTAGGGTTTTCTGGTGAACCGTCAGGACGAACACCATTAGCAGCACCAAACTCACCATTGCAGAATTTCAAAAAGCACGCATCATAAACAGTTTTTAAGGCAGAGAGAGCACGATCGCCCGGTACAATATCTGGTAAGTCCAGCAGACGAGCATAAAATTGTCCGCACAATTGATCTGCCATCACTACATCGGAACCACTTTCACTATCAAGTTTGTAATATTGCCCATTCCAGAGTTTTTCTTGGTAAATAGGAAGAGATTGTTGTAACCAAGTTTCATAAGTGGATTTTTGAACCGCCAAGCCACCAAGATCGCCAAGTTTGTGAGTTAATAAAATATCGCTAATTGCGATCGCAGCCTCTAGCGCCGCTAACCATAACCCACCACAATAGGCGCTGACACCCTGTAACCGCCAATCATCAAAGGTTTGGTCAGGCGCACCGGAATTTTCGGGAATCCCATCGCCATCAATGTCAAAAGTTTTCAGGTAGTCGAGGGTTTGAACGATCGCATCCCAGCAATCTGCTAAGAATTCTACATCGTCAGCACCCGTGAGCAAGAAATCACGGTATACTTGCAAGACAAAATCACTACCCAAATCTTTCCATAAATTGCAGTCTTGATAGCTGGTGTAGTTGGTTTTCTCCCAAACGTGTTCATTGGGTGCGCCTAAATCGTGGGGTGTTGCACCTGCAACTTTGCGAACTGCGATCGGGCTTTCTGCCTTAATTGTCATGTAATAGCCAATTATTCGGGGTGTATCATCACCTTGAGGAATCGCCCTTGCAAATGCCCTCATTACCGACTTTTCTAGTTCTGGAAACAACATCAGTAGGGCAAAAGAGCCATACAACCGCACATCGAGACTTTCATACCAACGGTAATCTAAGCACTCTAGCACTGCAAACTGACCGATAGGGTCAAGTTCTGATGCTGCACTCCAGAGAGTACCGCCGCTAGTGAGGTCATAAAGCTCATTAAATAGAGCCATTTTAAACCAGTTGGGTAAATCTTCGCGGTCAAGAATCGGTTTTTGCCAAGCTTGAATTTGCGATCGCCAAGTTTGGTATTCTTGTAACGCAGTAGATGCGATCGCCCAAGCGTTGTTTCCGCTTTTACCAAAAAAGTCTGTATATCTGCGATAATAGTTGACTCCGGCGGCAAATTCTGTGATCGGCAAATCCCAAGCGAGGACAAAGGGGATTTCCAGAGTTTCGCCTGGTTGGAGAGTAAAACGGAGTGCGATTGCAGCTCCTAATTGTGTATTCTCTGTTGCTGTCGTATCTAGATAATTAGGCAAAGAACCATCTTTAGCAAAGCTTTGCCACACCTCATCACCAGTTCCTTCAGGATTCCATCGGGTGTGGTGAAATACCTCCACTTGAGGATGCTTCAACGTTGCAATACACCAAGTTCCGTCACCTTCTTGCACATCACTACCAACCCGACCTAAAACACAGCCAAACTGTTGTGTATTTTCAACTATTTGGTTATAGTTTCCTTGACTTTCGCCCCAGCGCGGTTGGTATTCATAAACCGGACTACCATCATCGCGCACCCGCACTTCGGGAGATTTTAGAGCGTTTGTAAACCAGCCCACCATATTTTGCCAAGTGAGCATAATACTGAGAGTAATAGGTGCATCTGTAGGGTTGTGGGTATTCCAGAGGAATATTGCCACAGGGTAGCTAGTTTCTTGATAATTACCTGCCCAAATTGGGGAAAATTGTTCACAAGTCAACTGTGCTTGAAATACATTTTCATACACAAACCAGCTACGTGGATATAGCGCGTGATAATTACCTGTCCCCTCTGTGGTGGAAGTTGTCGGATACCATTGCCAAGCTTTGAGAGTACCATCATCGGGCGCTTGCGTAGATAAAGCGTAGGCTTGGGAAGATGTGCTATTAGACTCAAACACGCTGAATTGACAAGCGGGAACGTTTTTGAAGGTATGTTCACCCCCATCGATGTGCCACAGATTAAAATCTCCCCGTGAAGAACGACCAATGCAACCTGCACCAAAACCGCCCAAAGGCATACCATGCCAAGGGCCATCATCGATATTACTTGCGTAGCGGACGGTATAAGGTTTGTCCCAGCCTAAGCCGATTGGACGGCTCCAAGTGCAAGAGGGAATTTTCACAGAAAGTTGATTTGTCATCGCTTAATGTTACATTGTGCAGTTACGTCAATGAAGACTAGCGCGATGTGTGATTTTTCTCAAGGGGCACAACGATACAAGCGCACAGCATTGCATTGGTATCAACTTATTTGATACCCCAAATCAGTAATGGGAGAATGTCAAGTCTAGTTTTATCGAAGGCTTAAAAAACAAGATTCTCTAAACAAACAGGCGCACGGAGGTAAGCGAGTAAACTGTATATTATGAATATTCCACCTTCACTTAACACAATTATTCGGCAACAGCCTTACCCGCTTTTATTCGCAATTATCAGTGGTTCCCACTTATATGGTTTCCCGTCACCTGATTCTGATTATGACTTGCGTGGTGTGCATATTTTACCAGTTAGGGAAGTGGTGGGATTAGAGACTGGGAAAGAAACTATTGAAGTTTCAGAAGTTCGGGAATCTTTAGAAGTTGATTTAGTTACTCATGATGTCAAAAAATTCTTTTTGATGCTACTTAAAAAGAATGGTTACGTATTAGAACAACTGTATTCACCTTTAATCTTAACCACTTCACCCGAACATGAAGAATTAAAATTTATTGCCAAAAATTGCTTTACCCGCCACCATAGTTATCACTATCTTGGTTTTGCTGCAACACAATGGAGACTTTTTAATAAAGAACATACGTATCAAATAAAGCCATTACTTTATGTTTATCGGGTTCTATTAACGGCAATTCATCTGATGCAAACAGGGGTACTTGAAGCTAATTTAATTAAGCTAAATGAGGTTTTTAATTTACCATATATTCCTGATTTAATTGCCCAGAAGTTAGTAGGCACAGAAAAGTCTGTTTTATCAGATATTAATGTATCTTTCCATCAAATAGAATATGAACGTCTGCGTAATAAATTACAGGAGGTATATGAATGCAGCCCATTACCTGAAGTACCTTCAGCGAATGCGGATTTGCATAATTTGTTGATACGCCTGAGAATGAGGAGCTATGAATTATAAGTGAACAACTCATAATTCATAACTTTGTTTGTAGGAAAATATTCTTGTTACTCTACAACTTCAAAGTCCAAGCAGCAAAAGCTAAAGCACCCCAACCTGCAAGAAAAGCTGCACCGCCTATTGGTGCGATCGCTCCCAAGGATTTAATACCGGTTAAGCTAAGGGCGTACAAGCTACCTGAGAAAATAGCAATACCAATGATAAACAGCCATCCACTAGCTACAAGAGTAGGTTGAGGAAATTCGGTGCGACTAATTAGTATTGCTACGAGAAAAAGTGCTAGAGCATGATACATTTGGTAACGAGCGCCAGTTTCAAAAATTTCTAGCGATCGCTCACTAATTTTTTCCCGCAAGGCATGGGAAGCAAAAGCACCAGCAGCAACTGATAAACCGCCTAAAATAGCAGCTACGCTCAAAAAAATCTGCGTCATTAGACTTAGCCGTAAGTTAATTATTAGTCATTAGTCATTGGTCATTAGTTAATAACGAAGGACAAATAACAAATGACCAATGACAATTAGACATCAAAATGATATGATACAGCCCCTTCTTCATTTACCTTAAAGTTTGCATTGAAGTCTTTAGCTTTTTCATCTAAATATTGCCTAGCATGGGCTGCGGGTAGTTGTGACTGCATTGCAAAGCCTAAAACAGTTATACGCCCATGATTTTCTTGTAGCATTTTATAAAAAATTGATTGCAGGCGATCGCTAACTTGTTGATTAAGCGCCTTTTTCTCCTGTCGGCTTTGACGGTATAATCCCAATGCTAACCATGTACCCAATGTTAGGGTAGGAATGCCAAAAATTAGACGTTCTACCGTAGTCTCATCAATTACAGGGGTATTTGTTTCTGAGAATTCAAACGAACCATCCCAAGCTACGGGTAGCGTGATTGATTCTTCCATAGTCGTTTTATTAAATACCTTTGCTGCTGATAGAGTTACAAACATGAATCCCATTGTCAGTAGCCAAGCTGCGGCCAATTTTTCAGCAGTTTTCATAGTTCCACTTCAGATTTAGACTTTGCTAGCGATTTTAACCTTACTTTCGCAAAGGTTCCAATATATCAATTTACTCCTGACGATAGGTTTGTCAGCGTTTCTTTTATCTTCTTCAGTCCTTTCTCGATAGTATATAGGCGCTTAAGGTTCTCCCACTGTTTATTTGTCACAAAGGAAAGCGATCGTATAAATGTCAAAACTATAGTATAAATTTTGCCTTTGTTACTTAAATAAGGGTGTGCGATCGCTATAATAATTAATTGTTCATGCTCCCAGTCAGAGCGATGTCTCCGACGGGCTACGCCTACGCCAAGATTAAAAGTAGAACTTAGCGCCAACTATAATACTTACCAGTGTTAAACCTTAAAATTTTCAAATCGCAGCAGAGGTATAATATTTATCTTGCTGCGATTCTAAACTTAGTTGCGTGTAGCTTCAAGTAAGCGGGAAAAATAGAAACGAGTCTTCGTCATCGCTTTTCGTTGCAATGAAAAGCCATTACTTTCCAAGATTTTCACCACATCAGCCTCACGATGCAAATATGCACGAGTCGCTTTACTTGGCCCGGGAAAGAAACTACCAATTTTCTTGAGTATACTTAGGGCGCAAGTCTTCGGCGCAAAACTGAGAATTATCCGCGACTGTGCCAAAGAACAGAGGTGAGAAATCATCTCATCCGCTTTTTCTTGAGGGTAGTGGATGAGAACATCCAAGCAAATAACGGTATGGTAACTACCACTCAACGATTCTAAATCTTGCACGGCAAAAGTGGGATTTTCGGCATTTCCTAACGTTTGCTTGGCTCTATCCTTGCCTTCTTCCACCATTTTTTCAGAAATATCGGTGGCATAGACTTTAGCACCATCTACCGCTAGCGGGATGCTGAGACTACCGACACCACAGCCAGCATCACAGATTGATAGCTCTGGTAAATTGTTATCAGCCTTCAGCCAGCCGAGAACTGTATCCACGGTTTGCTGGTGTCCATTGCGGATGTCTAGTTGAACTTTGTTGACTTCGCCATCGCCGTAAATTCGCTTCCAACGGTCAAATCCGGTAGAATTGAAATACTCACGAACAATCGTTTTATCGTCGGCTGCGTTCATAAACTTTGATTTTTAGGGGTTCCCAATGCTTAAAATTATCATTGATGGGAACCCATAAGAACGGTCTTCCAGATTTTTATAGATATGGCGCACAGAAGTCATTTAGCACATCTTTGCACCTCTAATGATTCAAATGATCAGTTGTATGAGCCATTTTCTACTATCTATTCATCTATTCTTTTCGTTACTATAAATTTTATTGTTATTTCACCTTGGAAATGTAGATAACCCCTTTTTAAGGTGGTATCGTAATTGCGATAGCTTTGCTCGCCGTAGGCATTGCAACATTTATGCTGTTAAAAACTTAGTTGTTTGTAACTAATGTAACTAATAAACTAAAAAGTTTAAGTAAAATTTTTTACGCAAATAAATTTCCTATTTAGGTTTAATTATTAAATATGGCACTCAACTCGCTAACAGACAGCCCTATTATTGCATTTACAATTCTCCTAACAGTAATCTTTACTGTACCTCCTATATTTGAGCGATTACGGCTACCTGGATTAGTGGGGTTGTTGGTGGCAGGGATATTACTAGGGCAAAATGGACTAAAGTTATTAAACCCTGAGTCTGAAACTATCAAGCTGCTTTCGGAGATTGGCAAGCTTTATTTGATGTTTGTGGCAGGTTTAGAAATTGACTTAGAGCAATTTCGTAAAACTAGAAATCGCTCAATCGGGTTTGGCACTTTAACATTTTTAGTTCCAATGATTGCTGGCATTGCTACGGGGCGATTATTCAATTTTGGTTGGAATGCCTCTGTCCTAATCGGTTCTTTACTGGCTTCTCATACCCTCTTAGCATATCCAATTGTGAGTCGTCTGGGAGTGGTAACAAATGAAGCTGTAACCGTCACGATTGGTGCCACAATTTTTACTGACACAGGTGCTTTGCTAGTATTAGCGATTTGTGTTGGAATTCACGGAGGAGAATTCTCCGCCATGAGTTTAGCGATTTTATTAGGTGGATTAGCAATTTACACTGCTGTTGTCCTGTTTGGCTTTGACTGGGCAGGAAAAGAGTTTTTTCGCCGCTCTGGGGATGAACAAAGTAACCAGTTTTTGTTTATATTACTAGCATTATTTTTGGCATCTGTTGGAGCGCAGGTAATTGGAGTTGAAAAAATTGTTGGTGCTTTTTTAGCAGGTTTAGCTGTCAACGATGTTCTAGGACGTAGCCCAGTCAGAGAAAAAATCGAGTTTATTGGTAGTGTTTTATTTATCCCTTGTTTCTTTGTGGACATGGGATTATTGATTAATATTCCTGCATTTATCAAAACCCTCAGTTCAATTTGGCTGACTCTGGTAATTGTAGTAGCTTTGATTGGCAGCAAATTTATAGCAGCATTCTTAGCCAAATTATTGTATCGCTATAACACGGCGGAATTGCTAACGATGTGGTCATTGTCGCTACCCCAGGTAGCAGCCACACTAGCAGCAACCTTGGTTGCTTATCAAACGGTAAATCCTGCTGGTGAGCGCTTAATTAGTGAAGCTGTCTTGAACAGTGTGATTGTCCTCATGCTAGTAACTGCAATTCTGGGCCCCATAATAACAGCACGATTTGCTCCTTCATTACAGCTTTCTCAGACAGATTTTGAAACAGATAGTTTGACAACTTGGTGGCAAGGTAATGAAGATGAGCAAGTAGAGAAAAATCAATATCCATTTACTGTACTAGTGCCAATATACAACCCCCAAACCCAGCGATATCTAATAGAAATGGCAGCACTACTAGCTAGTCATGAATCTGGGAGGATTGTGCCATTAGCTATTACTAGAGCACATATTCAGATGGATGATCCGCAATTAGTAACAGCGCTCAACCAAAGCCGGGAAAGATTGAATTTAGCTAAAGAAATCAGCCAAGAATTTGACGTGGAAGTATCACCAGCAATTCGGATTGATGATGATGCAGCTTTGGGAATTAGCCGCACCAGTCGAGAACAAAACGCTAGTTTAGTAGTGATGGGTTGGTCGCAGACAACAGGTTTACGTGCCCGCTTATTTGGTAATGTAATTGATAGCGTTTTCTGGTCTTCTCACTGTCCAGTAGCAGTAACACGCCTATTAAGTAGTCCTAAGACAATTCAAAGAATTCTTGTGCCAGTTGGAGACTTAACGCGGCAAACTATCGGTGCTTTAAGGTTTGCCCAGATTTTGGCTGATGTTAATCAGGCAGAAGTAGTGCTGTTACACATATCCGATCGCAAAACACCGCCTAATCGAGTCGAAAACTTTGTATCTCAATTGTCTGATATTACTTCTAAAAGCCAATTACAAGTGAATACGAATATCCAAACAATCAGGGGTGATGATATTGCTAGAACCATAATTCGGGAAGCTCAGGCATTTGATTTAGCGGTGTTACGTTCTGTTCGTTATCGCACAGCAGGTGGATTAGCTGTGAGTGAAGTGACAACGCAGTTAATTAGAGAATTAAAGTGTTCAATTGTTTTGTTAGGAGAACCTCACTCGTGATGTGGGGAAGTCGATACCAGTAAAATGAGAAAAGACTTGCGATCGCTTTTGGGCCAGTGATGAGAATCGACAAGAGCGATCGCATGGTTTTATAACTGTTCTCAAAATTGCTCTTGAGATAATAATGGCTCAAATGATTGGTAAGCCTCATAGTTCCGAAAGTGTCGAGCATATAAATCAACAATCTCCTCAGATGAATTAAAGTCATCATCCAAAACTGAATTTACGTCTACTACTTGCTGCAAAGACCAAGTAATAGTTTCTCCATTTTCATTTGTATAGCTGACGGTTTCATTTTTACCATGATTCAAAGCCTTTGCTTTTGCTTTTTCTAAAGAAGTAGCTTTAATCAAAACAAAGCTTTCTTGGTACAAGGGTTGATAACTAGGTGCATCTGAAGACGATTTGTAGAGAATTATAGCAATGTAAAAGGATTCAACTTTATTTGCACTTTCAATTTTCATCTGATGTTCTCCCCAGCTACTTTTTAAATCTATTATCATTCAATAATTTCCAAGCTTTTTTACCACTAGCGGATTTATTTATCTTGATGTCTTCTAAATAAGAGTTCAAAAACTCGCTGGGAAACTCCCGCCTAATCGATGCTTTGCGGCACACACTAATAAAAGTATCAGCCAACAAACTTAAATTGTCGTTTGCTTCACAACTATCTCCTGGTCTAAATTGGCTTATTAGTAAGGATTGCTCAGATAAATTTGCATTGTTGTAATTATAGGTTAAAGCCTGGGAGTGAGTAGCAATAGGTTGTATAAGCAATCCCATAGTTAACAAACTGGCCAGTGGTTTTTGCAGCATATAGTTGAAAAATAGCCGACTATTTCCGTTTTCATAAGATAGTGAATTAATATTACTGCCGAAACTAACTGCGTAGCCAACGCCACAACCGACGCAACCAACGCCACAAATCACGGCGAGAAACTACTGGCATTTTTGGTTGAGAAAGACGCTCAATTGCATTGTCGCAATCTTGCACATCAGCATCAAGTCTCATAGTCTTATATAGTTTGCTGGCATTATGATAAGCACCCAGCGCATCTGATTCTTGGCCAACTTTTTCCAATGACAAACCTAAGTTATACCAGGCGATTGCTTGCCCTCGAATATCGCCTATCTCTCTTTTGATTTCCAAAGACTGCTGGTGGAATTCAATCGCCCGTTGGTATTGTCTCAGGGAAAAGTAAGCATTGCCCAAACCGATTAAGGAACCACCTTCGCCATTGTAATCGCCTATCTCCCTAAATATTTCCAAAGACTGCTGGTGGAATTCAATCGCCCGTTGGTACTGTCTGAGGGAAAAGTAAGCATTGCCCAAACCCATTAAGGAATTACCTTCGCCATTGCGATTGCTTATCTCCCTAAATATTTCCAAAGACTGCTGGTGGAATTCAATCGCCCATTGGTACTGTCTCAGGGAAAAGTAAGCATTGCCCAAATTGCCCAAGGAATTACCTTCGCCATTGCGATCACCTATCTCCCTGGATATATCCAAAGACTGCTCGTAGAACTTAATCGCCTGTGGGTAGTTTCCCAAGGAAAAGTAAGCAAGACCCAAATTCATTAAGGATTTGCTTTCAGTATTGCGGTCGTCTATCTCCCTGGATATATCCAAAGACTGGTCGTAGAACTTAATCGCCCGTTGGTACTTTCCCAAGGAAAAGTAAGCAAGACCCAAATTCATTAAGGATTTGCTTTCAGTATTGCGATCGCCTATCTCTCTGGATATATCTAAAGACTGCTGGTAGAACTTAATCGCTCGTGGGTACTCCCCCAAGCAAAAGTAAGCATTGCCTAATGAAGTCAGAGAAGCCCGATAATTACAATTTTCTCTATCGTTAATTTCTTCCCACTTATTTACCAACTGCCCATATAATTCTACTTGGTCTATGTAATAACCCTGTAAGGTTAAAAAATCATTGCAAACCCAAATGCTATCAAAGGCAGAGTTATAATCTTGCAACTGATAAAAGTGATCAAAGATTTCCAAGTATTCTTTAATATCGTCTTTTGTCGTCCAAGGTGGTTGTTTAGCGATTGAGCGATAATAACCAATGGCTTTTTGATGCGCCTCCGTCCGATCACCAGCTTTATACCGCACATACTCCAACACCACTGCCTGAAACTCAAACCGCCGCCTACCATTGAGTTTTTCTACTAACAAAGAACGCTTAACCAGATTCCTCAATTCTCCCTCAATCTCGGCTGCTGAACTTCCCGGCAACATAGCCACTGCTGCTGCACTGTCAATGGCACCACGATAAACACTAATATTCAGCAACAACACCTTTTGTAACTCATTCAACCGATTAAAACTGGCATCCAATACCAACACCATCCCCACATTTTCCCGGCGATGGATACCTACCACTTGGGAATCTGTCAACAACTGGCGCAAATTCCCTAAGCCTAAATCTGCTAATCTGCTTAAGTCTGGGTCTTGGGGATATTCTTCTTTTAATAAGTCTGCTACCAATCTCAACAGTAGGGGATGTCCATCTATTAATTCCACAAACTGCGTTAAATCTCCCCGAATGCCTAATACAGTTAACACTGCTACTGCTTCATCTAGTTGCAAACCTTTCAAGGATAGCCACTCAAAGCCTTTTAATTCTGGTCTTTCCCTGGTGGTGACTAGCATCTTACTATTACCGCCAGATTCCACCCAACCATTGAAAAAGTCACCGTAAAACAGACTTCCCCACAGTCTATCAGGTTGTAATAAACTCTCCAGGTTGTCAATAATCAGTAAAAATTGCCCAGAACGTAAACACCTAATTAGCGCCTCTACTAACTGCGCTTCTTGTTCTGGAACGGAAAAGCCAAACTCTGTGAGGACTTGACGAGCTAAATCGCTAAAACCTGCCCTGTTACTGACATCAGCCCAAAATCGTTTGGGGAAACCCGCAATTTCATCATAAATTTTAGCAGCCAGCATCGATTTACCTGTGCCACCAATGCCTTCTATACCAATTAAAAAGGTATTTTTATCAGTTAACCATTGCTCTATTTGGGCGATTTCTGCTGTTCTTCCTTGCCAGTAAGCCAAACTTTTACCGGGATTCCCTGCTTTGAGAACCCCCGGCGATTCTCTTTTGGTACTGCGTTCTAGCAACTCCAATATTTCTTGCTGTGTAGCACCAAAAACAGTAATACTGGTTACTTTGGGTTATCGTACCTCCTAAAGTCATAGGTTGGGTTATTAACGTTACCTGCTGTATTTATTTGTGTACTGTCATCGTAAGACTGAGCATTGACATTAGAAGCGCTATTATTTGAACTTGTAGTTGTTTCTTCCCAAATCTTAGCTATTTCCTCTGCAAGTGCTGTATCCGCTTCTAAAATCTTCTTGAGTTGCACCCGCAAACTTGTTTGTAAATCTTCATCTTCTGGCTTTTGTGCCACATCCGTTGCTGCTTCTTTCGCTGCTTCCTTAGCCTCTACCTTGGGATGTAACTTATCCCAAATCGCTTTGGCTTTATTCCAACCATCTTCACCTACTTTTTTAGATGCCTCTTCTACAGCTTTATTACCCACATTCAACAGAAATGGCAGATAGGGAGCGAGAAATTTAATGAGTAGAGCTATATCCATTGGTTTATGATATCTATCTCAGAAATGTACATACATTTTTACTAAGTATATTAACGCTTTTTCCCCTATCACCTTGATTCTTTTACCTTAAGGTGAAATTTAGCCTAATCATCTCAATACTGCGTAAGTTTTGAAGATTTGTAGCGACTGTTTTAAAAGTCAAGTGCGGGCTACGCCTACGCACCTGTGTACTTGATCGCGGTGCGACAAAGTTTGAATTACTCCAACACGACTTTGAAGTACCTCAAAACGACTTTGAAGTACCTCAAAACGACTTCGGAGTACTTCAAAACGACTTCGGAGTACCTCAAAACGACTTTGAAGTACCTCAAAACGACTTCGGAGTACTTCAAAACGACTTCGGAGTACTTCAAAACGACTTTGGAGTACTTCAAAACGACTTTGGAGTACCTCAAAACGACTTTGGAGTACCTCAAAACGACTTCGGAGTACCTCAAAACGACTTTGGAGTACTTCAAAACGACTTTGGAGTACTTCAAAACGACTTTGGAGTACTGTTGGGTTTCGTTCCTCAACCCAACCTACATCGACACCAGAGTGATTCTTTAGGCAAAACCTACGCAGTATTGCCACTCTTCTATAAATGTTTTTCTCTCAGATAACAAGCAGAAATAACAACAAACCTCCACAGAAGTTTTATTTTTCTTCAAAGACAACAAAAGTTTTTCATGCAACAAGAAAAATTTGTTGATTTTATTGTTAAATTTTGTAAAATTGATGTCTTCAAGACTAGAAACCTGATATTTAGATAGCTAAACTAGCAAACAGTGCATCTGTACTGTTATTTATTAAAAGTAGATGTGGCGCTATAGCGTGAATGATCCCAGTACAACTTATCCTCAAAAACTTTCTTAGTTACCGTGATGCAACTTTAGATTTTCGTGGTTTGCATACGGCTTGTATTTCGGGTTCCAATGGTGCGGGTAAATCTTCACTTTTGGAAGCAATCACTTGGGCAATTTGGGGTGAAAGCCGCGCCACTGCTGAAGATGATGTAATCTATTCTGGTGCGAAAGAAGTTCGGGTTGATTTTACTTTTCAAAGCAACCAGCAAAAATATCGCGTAATTCGTACCCGAATTCGGGGAGGTACTAGCGTTCTGGAATTTCAAATAGAAATACCATCTGGGTTTCGTTCACTCACTGGCAAAGGGGTAAGAGCAACCCAAGATTTGATTCTAGAACATATCAAGCTCGATTACGATACATTTATTAATTCTGCTTACTTACGTCAAGGACGTGCAGATGAGTTCATGCTCAAACGCCCCACAGAACGCAAAGAAATTTTAGCAGAGTTGTTGAAACTCAATCAATATGATGATTTAGAAGAACGGGCAAAGGAATCTTCTCGTCAGTTCAAAGCAAGGGCAGTAGAGTTAGAGCGTTCTTTGGAATCGATTAAAATTCAGTTGCAACAACGCCAGACAACCGAAGCGCAAAGAGTCGAGTTAGAAGCCGAACTCAACCAACTGCAACAGGTACAAGCTTTTGATAATATTCAATTACAAAGTTTGCAAGTTGTCCAGCACCAGCGCCAGAATTGGGAACAGCAACTCAGCTTTATAAAGCAGCAATACCAAAATCTTACCCAAGACTGCGATCGCCTCCAACAAGAACAATCAGCTATTGGCTCTCAGCTATCAGATTTAGAAAAAATATTACATCAAGAAGCTGAAATTAAAGCTGGATACGCCCAATATCAAAGTCTTCAATCTCAAGAAGAAGCTTTTGCTGCCAAATTTGAAGAATATACCCGCGCTGGGCAGACTCGCCAACAAAAGCAACAACAGCTTACCAAACAAATTCACGAAATCGAACGGCAACTGCAACAAGCTCAAGCGCAGTTAGAAGCTTTGCAGCAACAAGAGCGAGATATTCAGCAAACTCTGACTAAATCAGGTGAAGTAGAAGCTGCTTTGTCACAATTAACCGCAGCCCGTCATCATGTTGCTCGTTTAGATCAACTGCAAATGCAAGTTACTCCCTTGTTGCAACAACGAGCAACTTTACAAAGCCAACTCGATCGCACTCATGCTGGTTTAGTAGCGCGACTCGAACAACTCCAAAGTACTGAGAACCAATTGCAACGCCAGCACCGCCGCCAACCACAACTGCAACAAGCGGTGATGGATGTAGCAATCCAGATTGAAGAACTGGAGAAAAAGCGGGTTTATCTACAACGAGTGCAAGAAAAAGGGCAAGAAAGGCGGCACTTTATCGAACGTCTGCAAGCTCATCAACGCGATTATGAAAAACTGCTGGGAGAATTAGAGCAAAAATTGCAAATGCTGCAAAATCCTGAAGCTCTTTGTCCATTATGTGAGCGTCCTTTAGACGAACATCACTGGAGTCGGGTAGTAGAAAAAACCCAGGCTGAGTTAGAGGATACTCAAGGGCAGTTTTGGGTAGTGCGAGAACAAATGGCTGTATCAGACAGAGAAATTCAGGTACTTAGGCAAGAATATCGGGAAATTTCCCAACAATTGGCAGGCTACGATGGTTTACGCGAACAACGGGGACAGTTAGCAGCCCAGTTAGAAGCTACAACTGATGTGCAACAACAGTTACAACAAATTGCTGCTGAAAAACAACATTTAGAGCGATCGCTCCAAGCTGGTGATTACGCTCCTGATAAACAAGCCGAACTCCGGCAGCTAGACCAATATTTGCAACAGGTTAATTATAATGAACAAGACCACGCCCTCGCCCGGAGTGAAGTTGAGCGCTGGCGTTGGGCAGAAATTAAACAAGGGCAGATTAAGGATGCGACTAAGCGACAAGCGCAACTATTAGCCCGAAAACCAGAATTACAATCCCAAATTGCTCAATTACAAGCCAAAATCCAGCAGGATCAGATTGATTCGGAATGTGCTAAACAAATAGCAGCTCTTGAACGTCACATTACCGAAATTGGCTACAGTTCCGAGCAGCACAACAATCTGCGTATGGCTGTCCGCCAAGCTCAATCTTGGCATTTGCGGTATCAACAACTGCTGTCAGCCCAGCAGCAATATCCGCAACTCCAGACGAGATTGCAAGAGTTAGAGGACTCTAGAAGCGCCAGAGTAACAGAACGGCAAAAACTTGGCGGACAAATTGAAAGCATTATCCAGCAGTTACAAGCAACAGCTAACCCATCTGACCAAATTCAAGCTTTAGAGCAGCAGTTAGCAATCCGCAGACGGCAACTCGATGAACAAATTGCCAAACTAGGGCGTTTAGAGCAGTTGGCGCATCAACTAGAAACGCTGCAAATTCAGTACAAACAACAGCAGCAACAATTACAATCTTGCAAGCAGGAATGCCGTGTTTATCAGGAATTAGCGCAAGCTTTTGGTAAAAATGGTATCCAAGCACTGATGATTGAGAATGTGTTACCGCAACTGGAAGCTGAGACAAATCAGCTACTTTCGCGGCTGAGTGGGAATCAGTTTCATGTACAATTTATTACTCAGAAAGCTGGACGTAGTGCTAAATCAACCAAGAAAAATGCCAAGCTGATAGACACATTAGATATTTTAATCGCCGATTCTAGGGGAACACGAGCTTATGAAACTTACTCTGGTGGAGAAGCTTTTAGAATTAACTTTGCCATCCGTTTGGCTTTGGCGAAATTATTAGCGCAACGGGCGGGGGCGGCTTTGCAATTGTTGATTGTGGATGAAGGTTTCGGTACACAAGATGCTGAAGGATGCGATCGCTTGATTGCAGCGATTAATGCGATCGCTTCCGATTTCGCCTGCATTCTTACTGTCACCCACATGCCCCACCTCAAAGAAGCTTTCCAAGCCAGGATTGAGGTGAATAAAACTCAAGAAGGTTCCCAATTGAGTTTGTCAATTTAATTACGAATTACGAATTAGTTAATTGTATTTTACCCGTGCATCAATACCTAATGAGCGGAGCTTTTTCGTTAGTGTTTCTGCTTGGGCGCGATCGCTAAATGCCCCAGCATTCACATAATCCCCTAGATGGGATTGTTCCGTGACAGCATTAGGTATATATTGTTGCACTTTAATCAGAGTATCTTTATTGGAAATTGGCACTATTACTCTGTAGGGATTATTAGCAACTAATGTGTTGCCATTACTCACAGGTACAACGTAGCCATTAGTAGGAGGTAATGCATAGCGATTAGTCTGAGGTGCTACATAGTCATTGTTACTAGAAAATACATAACCATTTGTCTCAGTATAATTGCTCGCATTCGAGTTATTCAACCCTAATGCTTCCCAAGTTTGCCAATCTACATTTCCAGTAGAATTCAGTCGAGATGATTGCTGAAATGCAATCACAGATTGTCTGGTGTAATCGCTGAAAAAACCATCAGGATTGGTATTAGAGAAACCCAATTGCGATAAACGCTCTTGAACTAATCTGACATTATCTCCTTGATCGCCTACAGTCAGATAACTTCTGCCTGGTTGTTGAGTAGTATATCCACCAGTGGAGGCTCTACGTACTGCCTCTAAAACTTGAGCATTGGCCATGCCATCAACAGGTAGGCGGTAATTTTGTTGGAATCGGGTGACAGCTTCTCTGGTAAGTGGGCCAATATTCCCAGTGGCAGCAGTATTAAAATAACCTAGCTGCCGCAAACGCACTTGTAATTCTTTCACTTGTTGAGTAGAGAGCTTTGATCTGCCTGGAATCCCAGAGGAACCTAGTAGCGCATTCCAAGTTTGTTGATTCACAATCCCGTTAGCAGATATGCGATAATTTCGCTGGAATGCAATTACAGCATTTCTAGTCATTGGGCCAAAATTCCCAGTGGGATTAGCATTCAAGTAGCCTAACTGCCGCAAACGCTGTTGTAACCTTATGACGGCTGTACCAGTTTTACCTTGAGATAGGACAGGGTATTGGCCACTACTGGTATTCCTGCTAGAAGTTCTACTTTGACATGCTTCTTGTAAGGCTCTTTGAGTACTAGCACCCACAACACCATCAGCAGGGATTCTATTGGCTTGCTGGAATTTGATCACAGCATTCTGAGTCAAGCTAGCAAACTTGCCACTCACCGGGCCGTTAAAGTAGCCTAACTTTTTTAAACATCTCTGACTACTGCTAACTTCAGGGCCATTACTTCCTATTTTCTGAAGTGCTAAAGCTTGTCCAGCAATACTCAGAAACCCCGTAATCAATGCCACGGATAAAAGACGCATCGCTGCACCACTATATAACTTTTCCAAATTCTTGAATTTGAAATTAGCTACGCTAGGAACAACCTCGACGCTTTCGGCTGCCTCGTAGACTGAGGCAAGCTTGGTTAAATAGCTATCTACCCCTGTTTCCACTTGTTTTTTTCAAGTTATGACTATACAGTATTATACCACTTTCTCTGTATTATCTTTTTTTTAGTATTATTATTTACATAAAAATTCCCCAATTGATATGATACACAAGTTTCTGTATGGGGAATAATAAGCAATGTAAAGCTTTGGAGACTTATTTTCTATTTGCCTGACAAAATTTTTGCTATACCCATTTGGGTTTCGAGCATGAGCAACGCAGACAAATAGTGGGTTTAGTCTTCTATTGAATTGGGGATAATATTCAAGCTAATGCTCCACGGTATTTACGATATTCGCTTAACTTTATTCTCCGTTGCGATCGCCATGCTTACGGCTTACACCACACTTGATCTAGCGATCAGAGTGACAGACGCTAAATCACACCAAAAGTGGCGGTGGCTGGTAGGGGGAGCGATCGCTATGGGAATCGGCATTTGGGCAATGCATTTTATTGCCATGCTGGCCTTCAGTCTGGCAATTCCGATTTACTATGACTGGTTAACAGTTTTAATGTCGGTACTACCTGCAATTTTCGCCTCTGGATTAGCCCTGTACCTTGTTAGTCAACCAGAATTTGGTATTTTGCGGTTATTCGGTGGTAGCATCCTGATGGGCGCAGGGATTAGTGCAATGCACTACATCGGTATGGCTGCAATTCGTTTACCAGCCAAAATGTCTTATGACTTGAGTGTGGTTGCACTCTCCATTGCGATCGCCATTCTCATCTCATTGGTTGCCCTCTGGGTGGGATTTAACCTCAGAGCTAATAGTACAGTAACAGGACGCTTTTTGAGGATTGGCAGTGCAATTCTCATGGGTGCTGCCATTCCGTCAATGCACTACACAGGGATGATGGCTACCCATTTTTCAGTCGTCGAATCAGTCGAGTTTTCAGAAGTTGATACTACTGCAACCTATTGGATGGCTGCGATTATTGGCTTATTCACATTACTCCTTCTAGGATGGACGCTGATCACATCTTTTTTCAACGAACAATTGAGTGTTCAACTAGTTAAAACAGCTGATCTTAAAGAAAACGAAGAACGTCTCAAACAAGCCTTACAAAACCAAGAAGCACTAGCTGCTCTATCTAAGTCTCGGTCTGAAAAATTAGAGACAGCTATGTTGGCACTTCAGCAAGCTCAATTGCAATTTATTCAAGCAGAAAAAATGTCTTCTTTAGGACAAATGGTAGCGGGAGTTGCTCATGAGATTAACAATCCTGCTAACTTCATTTATGGAAACCTGTTTCATACGGAAATTTATCTGCGACAACTTTTAGAATTAATCAATATCTATCAGCAATATTATCCAACTCCAGTGCTTGCGGTTCAAGCTCAAGTAGAGTCTATTGATCTACCATTTTTGCTAGAAGATTTACCTAAACTACTCAAATCAATGCAAGCCGGAGCCAATCGTATTAAATATATTGTGGAATCCCTGCGTAACTTTTCTCGTCTAGACGAGGCACAATTAAAGGCTGTGGACATCCACGAAGGACTTAATTCCACACTACTCATTCTTCAAAACCGTATTAGTTATCCACTGAACAATCGCCCAGAAATTATTGTCATGAAAGAATATGGTAATTTACCCCTAGTAAATTGCTATGCCGGACAGTTAAATCAAGTGTTTTTCAATATCATTACCAATGCTATTGATGTATTAGAAGAAAAGCTGAGTAGCTTAAAATCAAACTCCAGTTTTACACCTTTAATTCGGATTAAAACAACCGTTTCTCAAATCGGTTGGATCAACATTCAGATTTTCGATAATGGTTTTGGCATTAGTAAAGATGTACAAAACAAAATCTATGATCCCTTTTTCACAACTAAACAAGTTGGACAAGGAAGTGGATTGGGGTTATCAATTAGCTATCAGATTGTCGTTAAAACACATGGTGGTAAGCTCAACTGTATTTCTGCCAAGGGGCAAGGAGCTACTTTTCAAATTGAGCTTCCAATTGATAGATTGATAGATACTTCCTGTTTTCTAGGAAAGCAATCTGAAGTAGCTCCAGATGTTATTGAGTAGATATAGCTGGGGACTGGGGACTAGGTGGAAAGCCTTTTTGTGTCTAGGTTTTATCATCTATTGATGTCTTAATCACCAAGGCTATTGATATACATCTGATTTTCTGATTTTTTAAGCTATTGTTGATCAACTTTTTCAGTATTACCTGCTTTTACCCAACCTTCTTGTTCGCTACCTTCCAAACGAATCTTTTGCCAGGATTTATCTTGGCTTTCTTCCAAGATAATAATTTTTTGATTAAAAGCAACCCCACCAATCTTTTCAGCTTCTTGATTTGGTTGCGATCGCAAACTCAAGCCTTCACGCCAACTAACACGCCCTCGGTAAGCTCCCGATGGCAATGGTTTTGGTGATGGGGTAGGCTTTGGTGATTCTGTGGGAGTGGAGTTTGGACTTGGAGACGATTCAGCCTTTGTCCCAGATTTAGGAGTGGGTTTAGCTCCTCCAGGCTCAGTTGCTTTGGGAGCTTGGGCTTTCACCGAGGGACTATCATTAGAAAAAACGGGTTTGGCAGGGGGTATGCCGGTGCGATTCATGAAATAGAGTCCAATTGCAACGCCACCACCTATTAGCACAGCGATCGCTAAGAAAAACCCAAGTATAAACTTTATGAAGCCAGACAACATATTTAAAACCTGATCACCAGTGGTCAATAGTCAATAGTAATTCATGATTAACTGTTGACTATTGACTAACAATTATTAACTAAGCAATTATTGTAGCTACTGCTGAATGAATTCACGTAGTGCGCCGGAGGCGTTCGCTTAAAGGATTGTGTTTAGATGCTAAACGCGCTCTCCCAGCAGCAGCCCATTCTTGGAGTTGCTGAATTTGCTCTACAGCAGTTCGCGCCAAGGGGATGATCTGACTGGCTGCTTCTAAAATATCATCAGTAGCAAAGTCGCGGTTTTGGCTAAATCCAATGTGCATCGCTTCAATTAAAGTTTGCTCAATTTCTGCCCCAGAAAAATCCGGCGTTTCATAAGCTAACCTTTCGATGTCATAACTTTTTAAGTTATGGGGGCGCAATCGGGATAAATGAACATCATAAATTGCTTTTCTCTCTTCTTGGGTGGGCAATCCCACAAAGAAAATTTCATCAAATCGCCCCTTACGCAGCATTTCTGGCGGTAAGGCTTGGATGTCGTTGGCGGTGGCGACGACAAAAACGGGTGAGCTTTTTTCAGCTAGCCAGGTAATAAAAGTACCAAATACACGGCTGGCTGTTCCGGCATCACCTTTGCTACCAAGTCCGGCAAAGGCTTTATCTATTTCATCAATCCACAAAATACAGGGAGCAAGAGCTTCAGCTACTTGGATCATTTGCCGAGTTCGAGATTCTGATTCACCCACCAAACCACCAAATAACCTTCCTACATCTAGACGTAACAAGGGTAAATGCCAGTGATGAGCGATCGCTTTTGCTGTTAACGATTTACCAGTTCCTTGAATACCCACCAACATTAAACCACGGGGGTGCGGTAATCCGTACTGTCGCGCCTTATCGGTAAATGAACCTCCCCGGCGAATCAGCCAGTCTTTCAAGTTATCCAATCCGCCAATATCAGAAATTTGCTCAGTGGCGGGGTAGAAGTCCAATATTTGGGTTTGGCGGATAGTTTGGCGTTTTTCTTCCAAAACCAGATCCACGTCTTCTGGTCGCAATTCACCGTGGGTAGCGATCGCTCTTGCCAAAACCCGGCGAATCCGTTCCATTGAAAGCCCTTGACAAGATAGCACCAAATCATCTAAAACTTTGCCAGAAAGGGAGTTACCAGTACTTTGTAGTAAGCGTTCTACCTCAGTTCTAATTTCTTGGGCGGCGGGTAAGGGAAACTCGACGACTGTCAACACTTCGGTTAAATCGTCAGGAATAGCGATGCGCGGTGATAATAGGACAATATTTTTTGGTTGCGACTTAAGAAGTCTGGACAGATTACGGAGTTTGCGAGCGATCGCAACATCATCTAAAAAGCGATGATAATCTCGGAGAATCAATACCGCAGGTGCGGAAGCTGGTAATTTTTCGATAAATTCTAAAGCTTGCAACGGGTTACGTCGCCCAAACCCAACATCATTAGGGTTTCCTTGGTAGCCATCGACAAAATCCCAAGTATACACTGGGCGATTACCTTGGTTGCTTGCTTCTTCCCGGATAGCTGCTTCTACCCGTTCCTCTTCATAAGTAGGAATATAAATTAATGGGTAGCGGGCGCGTAGCAGCAGTTTAAACTCTTCACGGAAGTTCATATTTGGCTATCGTTATTAGTTCTTCTCTCATTGTTCTTTCTTTGTATTGTGTCTCACAACTAAAAACGAAACTAAAAACGAATATATATCTCCTTATCTGGCTCTATCAGGCAATGAAACTTGAAGAAGCTCTTTAGATAAAAGTTGCCGCAAAGCTCGCAGCTACGGGTGGAAACTGGAAATAAGTGAATTTGCTTACCATCTGTGAATGTAGTAATTGGCTTACTATATACGGAAATTTTTTTAATATTCGGGAAAGTTATCTGCTTAATCTGGATTAGAGCTTAAATAAAGTTATGTTCTTATCAAGCAAATAAAATGACAGAAAATAACTCACAGCCCAAAAATCCCGGAGGAATGTCCCTCAACATTGGCGGCGGTCAATTTTCAGGTGTTCAAGTTGGACAAGCTGCTGGCGACATGACCCAAAATCAGCAAAATACTCAAGGTGGGGCTGAGAAAGAATTGACCTTACCTGAGGTTGCAGAATTAATGGCACAAATTGAATTCATATTTCGTAATTCCGATTTACCAGAAGACCAAAAGAAACAAGCACTGAAACATCTGGATTATGCAAACGACGCAGTTAAGGAAAAAGAACCAGACAAAAACACTGCGGCAACAAGTTTGCAAAAAGCTAGTAAAGTCCTCAAAGAAACTAACGAAACGTTTAATGCAGGCCAAGGGATTTGGCAAAAGTTAGAGCCAATTGCCACACAATTAGCTCCTTGGTTAGGAATTGCAGCTAAAAGTCTTTTACTTTTTACATAAAAAAAGATTATGAATCAAAATCTTAATATTGATGGTGCTTTGATTCGGGAAGCTCAGATTGGACAGGCTGGACGCGACTTGCACCAGATTCAGTACCTAACTGTGAATGAAAGCTTCAGCCTAGCTAAACTAATCGGTAACAGGAAGGTAAAACCTCCTTCAGGGAAACAGGAGTACCGTTTCCGAGAAGTTTTACTTAATAAAGTCAAACAGTATTGGATTAAAGGCGTACTAGAAAAATCTTTGTATACCAAAAGTCTAATTGATCTGGGGCTGGAAGAACGATTAGACGCAGTAAAGCGCCCATCTAGTATTGTCCAAGAAATTACTAATGAGTCTGGGCAAATCTTACCTGAAGGGAAAAGTATCTCTGAAGTCTTCAATCAGATGGGAAAAGGACGAACCTTATTGATTTTAGGAGAACCCGGCGCGGGTAAAACGATCACTCTCCTGAAGCTGGCACAAGAATTAATTGCTCGTACCGAAAAAGATTTGAGCCAACCTATTCCAGTAGTGCTGAACTTATCTTCTTGGGGAAATAAACAGCAAACAATTACTGATTGGCTAATTGAGGAATTGAATAGTACATATCAAGTTTCTAAAGCACTTGCTAAAGTCTGGATTGAAGATCAACAACTATTACTGCTGCTAGATGGTTTAGATGAGGTGAAAATTGAGCGTCGGGAAAGCTGCATTCAAGCCATCAACCAATTCATGCAAGAACATGGGCTGATTGAAATTGTGGTGACAAGCCGTATTCGAGATTATGAAGCTCTCTCTACTCGTTTAGAATTGCAAGGTGCTATCTGCATCCAATCTTTAACATTTCAGCAAGTTAAACAATATTTAGATAGGGCTGGTGAACAACTGGAAGCAGTAAAAACATTGCTTCAAGAAGACACTACATTGCAAGAGTTAGCCAAGTCTCCCCTGACTTTAAGCGTCATGACTCTGGCTTATAAAGGTAATAAACTAGAAGATTTACCTAACGCAGGTTCTAAAGAAGAACGCCGAAAGCACCTGTTTGATGCTTATATTGAACGGATGTTTAAGCGTCGGAAATATGAGCCAAAATATTCCAAAGTGGAAGCAATGCGCTGGCTAATTTGGCTAGCACAGCAGATGTTTCATAAGTCTCAAACGGTTTTTCTTATTGAAAGAATACAGCCTACCTGGTTGTCAAATGGATTTCAAAAAATACTTTATCAATTTCTCAATAACCTATTTATAGTAATAATTAGTGGGTTAATCGGCAATTTTATAAGTAAATCAATAAATGGAGTGTATCTTGGTGTAATCACTGGTTTAATAACAGCATGTTTGAGTACTACAGAAATAAAGCCAGTTGAAACTTTGAGATGGTCTTGGCAAGAAGCCAGAAAGTTTCTGAAGGATGGACTACTACGAGGATTACCTTTGGGGCTGATTGTAGGGCTGGTTTTTAAGCTAGTTACCGCTCCATTTGATCTCCAAACTGGGCTGGGATTAGGGTTAGTATATGGGCTAATTGGTGGACTAATTTTAGGGTTGTTAGGTGGACTGAGAGGCCCAGAGATAAACATAAGAACAATTCCTAACCAAGGGATTTGGAACTCAGCTAGGAATGCCGGAATAATGGGATTGATTAGTGGATTCCTCGGATTGATTGGTGGATTAATTGGTGGACAAATCTTCGCAAAATCAGGATGGCTGCAATTGGGTTTAGTGTTTGGGCTGGTATTTGGGCTTGTATTTGGTGGTGGTCAAGCCTGCCTACAACACTTTACTTTACGCCTCATTCTTTATACTAAGAATTGCATACCTCGAAACTATGTCCGCTTTCTTGATTATGCGACTGAACACATCTTTGTGCAAAAAGTTGGAGGCAGTTACATTTTTATCCATCGAATGCTGCTGGAGCATTTTGCCCAAATGGAGCCAGTATTTATTCAACCAAGTTCACAACTAATTCATCAGTCTACTGATAGGAATAATGCACTCACTGAAGTTAATTCAACCAATAATTTTAAGAGAGGCACTCCATCTCAAACTCAAGTTGAAAAAAATATAGTATGTACCAATTGTAGTCGCACTAATCCGGCGAATTTCAACTTCTGTACCAAGTGTGGGACACGATTAAATCAACCCCTTAGTCGAGGCTAAATTAAGTATAGTCATAAATCAACTAATTAAAATAAACGCGCTACTAATAGCGCGTTAACGAAGTTGAAAGTGATTTATCTATCCCAGAAGTTGCTTTTTCAGTGCTTCTAAAGAAGCCCAACGGTTATCAACTGGAGTTTCAGGAATATTATCAGAATTATCGACTGTACTACTTATAGGAATACCTGGACAATTGCGATCGCACAGCTGGCGTTGGGGAATTGCCAAACACATCTGCTCATACAACCATTCGTTGGGATAAAAATAACCATCGGGCGGTAGGGTTTCCTGCAAATCTTCCATAGTCACTTCCCGTTCTAAGGGTAAATCATTTACCTGATTTGCAGTTTCGTCTAACCAGATGATTTCTTTCGTATTAAGCCCTAAACGTCGATTGTATTGCTGCAAACAGCGATTGCAGGTACAAGTTATAATTGTTTCCGCCTGAGCGGACACTTCCAGGTAATTGCCATGATGCTCAACGCGCACATGACCGCGAACTGGTGTCAACGTTTCCAGACCAGGCAGAAATTCCTGAACCTGAACTTCCTCTGTCCGCTCCGATGCTCTAGTTAGCTGCGGAATAAAAATTGCGTCCATAGGATTTGTGAGCCATCCTCACTAAAAATTTATCTTCATTATCAGCAATAATACTGATACTACATCTTTAATTTTATCTCTTAAGAACAAGAGAAATTTTGAAAGAAATTATATTGTTAGGAGTTTTCAATTAACTCCAAACTCTTGTACAGACGCGATTAATCGCGCCTCTACTAACTCCCAACTCCTTCCAACGTAGCTGGACGGACAACTAGATTACGATGCGGCTCTTTACCGCGACTGAAGGTTTCTAAATCTCCAAACTCCTTCAAGAAGGTATGGATTTGTCGCCGTTCAGCAGAACTGAGAGATTTGATTTCCACTTCTCTACCAGAAAAGCGCACTTCATCGGCTGCTGCTTCTGCTAATGCGCGAATTTCGGCTTCTCTTTTAACCCGATAGCCATTTAACTCAATGGTGTAAGAAGCTTGTTCTTCCGGAGGTTGACTTAGGTTTAAAACCGAATTTGCTAGATACTGAATCGCATCTAACACAGAACCATCAGCACCAATTAATACCTGGATTTGTTCTGTCGTCAAATTAGTTTGGTCAATTGTTAACCAGTAATTATCTGGTTCTGGGGAATCGCCGTCAAGAGATTTGGCAGTTTCTAAATGACCCTGAATTTCAGCAGGTATTCCAGTGAGTTCCAGCAGTGTTTTTAACCACTGCTGACCTCGCTGCATGGAAATATCGCTCATGATCCCCCTGTTGCCTTTTTCTTGGCACTTTTTGGTTCAAATGGCAATGCCTTTTGTTCTGCTACTACTGCTTCTTTCTCTTGGGTTGCTACGATTTTTTGCAGTTCTTCTGGTAGAGGTTCGCGCGATAAAAGATAAGTTTGGGCAGTTTGGAAAATATTACCAATCACCATATACATCAGCACCCCTGCTGGTAAGGGGAAGAACAAAAACATCCCAGAAAAAATAACTGGAGTGATTTTGTTAACTGTATCTTGCTGCGGATTGCCACCACTGGAATTTTGCCCAGAAAGCATTTGGCTAACATAAAGACTGATTCCAAAGGAGACGATCATGGCGACGATATCCCAGTGGATTGTGCCATCTGGATCAGTTGCGCCAACCCTGCCTAAAGCATCAATAAATAGAAAGCCTTTGTCTGCTGCTAGTCCAGGAATTGTTCCTTGAATAGTAACTTCTCCGGGTTGCAATGCTTCTACATTGCCTTGGGCATCAATTTTTACCTTATCTTCACCTTTGGTAACTTTCCAATCAGGAATGAGCTTATTTTCTGGGTGTTCTCCTAAGAGTACCTGAAATGGTTTGCCCTCAACGGTCTGATATTGGATCTTAGTTTGTTCTCCCACCGCTAGTTTGTTACCACTAGGAAGGATAGCAGCTACTTTAACGTGTTCTCCATCAGCAATGTAAATATTTTGAGGAGCAGTGGCAAAGGCTTGCGGTTGAATTTGTTCGATTTGTTCTGCGGGAAAGATTTGCAGGTTAACGCTGTAGTTGGCACTTGCAAAAGGCGAACCCCGCAAAGTGGCAAACAGCGCTAATAAGACCGGCATTTGCACTAGTAATGGAAAACAGCCTGCTAAAGGATTGCCAAATTCTTTTTGAACATTGACCATTTCCTCTTGCTGCTTTTGCGGTTCATCCTTATAGCGCTCTTTGATTTCTGCCATCCGCTTCTGCATCAGAGGTTGCACTATTCGCATCTTCCGCATGTTGCGAATTGAGCCAGCACTCAGGGGATAGAGCGCGAAGCGGACTATCAGGGTCAAAGCAACGATCGCCAATCCGTAGCTAGGCACAATACCATAGAAGAAATCTATGATTGGCAGCATCACGTTGTTCGAGAGAAAGCCGATACCAAAATCCATTATTCTGAATTCAACCTGAGGTACTGTAAACTGAATCTAATTTATCTAAATCATAAATTATGTGCGACTACCCTTCGCTACGGATAGCCGCACATCCAAAAAAAGGGAGTGGGAGTGGGGAATTGGGAGTGGTATGTAATTTTTGGTAAGTGGGAAGTTCTTAACTTTAGATTTTATCTGAGTAAATTTTGCATTCCCTATCTCCCTACTCCCTACTCCCATCACTTATTAGCAGCAGCGCTATATTCGGGATTTTTCGCAGCAATTCTTTCGTTGATGTAGTCATAGACTTCTCGAAACTTGGGAATTGCCCGCAATTCGAGACGACTGCCGTTTCTTAGGGTTAGTACCATATCTCCCCATAAGCCAATGCCACGGGGAACTGTAACGACTTTGACAATTTCTGAGTAAATTATGTCAGTGCGATCGCGTCCCTGCCAACCTCCTGTCACGGTAATCCGGCGATCGGTGATGCGGAAACGCAGCCATAATGCTCTGACAATCGCCCCAACTGTTAATGGTATCCCGACAATGGTTAGCCCAATCAACAGGTTGACAATTAAATCCCCAATATGGGGGCCACCTTCATAATAAACATCTTCACGAATTCCCATCAAACACCTCAGCTTGTGCCAACAACTGCTCTAATTCTTGCAGAAATTGTGGGCTTACGCACTTAGATTCTACTGTTGTGGGTTTGACAATGAACACTAGCCGCCATCCTGGTGATAATTTGGGCAGCAAACTATGTAAAGCAGAAGTAATTTGCCGTTTGATTCGGTTGCGAACTACTGCCCTTTTGCTTACTTTTGTGCTTATGGAAATGCCAATCCGTGTACTAGCAAGATGTGCTGAGTCAGTTACTTGTGTAGTCTGGGTGGCAGTGTCCAAAGAAGGTTTTGTTAAATATAAAGGCTTTAAGGCTCTCAATGTTAAATAAGAGCCATGACGCCGAATCCCTTCCCGGAAAACTGCCTGGAAATCTTTGCGGGATTTTAGCCGATTTGCTTTAGGCAAAGCCACAGATGCTCTTTTAGCTTAGATACGCCCTAAACGCTTAGACGGTGACGTCCCTTTTTTCTCCTGGCGCTAATCACGTTCCTGCCGTCTGGTGTCCGCATCCTAGCGCGAAAACCAGAGGTTCTTTTTCTCTTACGGCTAGTGCCGCCTAATGTTCTTTTCATACTTTTCTCCTCTTAGGTGATTTTTATAAAAACTCACAATCTCTAATTGTATTACGTTATAAGGGAATAGGGAATAGGGCATGTGAAAGAGGACTTGGGGACAAGGAGAATAGGGGACAAGGGGAAAGACTTGTTGGAAGTTCTAAACTTTTGTCCCCTTGTTTTGTCCCCTTGTCCCCTCTGCTCCCCGGCCTCCCCTGCCCCTTCTGCTCCCTCATCTCCCTTATTTCCCCACTCCCCAAACTTATTAATTGATGCTTACAATCCATGTTCCCATGTAGCGCAATAGTGGCACATCGCCAGGGGAGAGAACTTGACAGCGAAAATAGTAAACTCCGCCGAAGGCTGGGTTTTTCACGTTAGATAAGACTACTTCAACTGGACTACCTGCTGGTACTGGATCTTGGGGAAAAATATTAATCAGCTTACCTTCTTTGTCCCACTTCACCTCAGAAAGCGGAACTGCTTTACCTTTGACTCGGACTTCAATTTTTTTCTGGTCGAAAGTTCCTTTGTAATAATCAGGGTAGGTAATCGCAAATTGACCAACAGCCAATTTCATTTTTTGGGCTGGAATCCTTAATATGTATCGATCCCAACCATTGGCTTGTCCACCAAAATCTAACCTAAAGGGCAGCTGATTTTCTTGTTTGACGCCGCTAAATAGGGTAAATCCAGGTAAACTTTGTGCCCAAGTCAACGCTGGTAATCCAGTAACCAAAAAGCTCGTCACGGCTAAAGCAGAAAGTAAACGTCGCATAATCAGGCTTCCTCTACCAAAATATAAATCTGTTATCTAAAATAACTGTGTGTTAGTATTCGTTACTAAACTTTACTACTGACTTCCTGACAATTGACGTTTAATAATAAAAATAAGTGCCATCCTCACTGAGGTTTAGGCGACAGCAAAATTGCTTAGTTATAAATTTACTATGTAATCGACTTACCTCATCACCCTTACAGAGTGCTGATTTGATGGTTATGTTGGTCAAATTTTCAACTCAGTACAAACACAGTTGCCATTAGATTGTGTTTCCAAATATGTACAAGTGTATCTAAATTTGAGAATTTTGTTACAAAAATTGAGGCGTATCATCAGCGATCGCCAGTTAAGTTGGGCTAAATTGATTAAAATAAGTTGGAATCAGAGTCGTAATTATTAAAATTTGATTTGGAAATTATAAAGCTTTCAAAATTTGGTCAATATTACTCTATAAGAAAGGAATACCAAAATTTCTCAATCCCGAAAATAAGCTAAAGATAAAGATGCAAAATTTGGGAATCAATTTAGGATGTGCAATACGTAACCCTGTTTGCAACTATCTGAAAATATGACATCTGCGAGCGGCAAAGTCAGGCTTTGCCTGGATAGCTAAGAGTGGGAGAGGAAAGTTTCAAGGTTCAATCTACAAGTAAAATTCATGGATGATGTTCCTGCCTAAGTACTATGAGTGCGGGACACGCCTCATCTAGACAATCGCTTACTTGGCAGAGATTAGGTATTTATCTTCAGGAGATTTCATGAGAATAGCAGTTGCTAAAGAAATTGAAGTTTGTGAACGTCGTGTAGCATTAATTCCTGACACCGTTGCTCGATTGGTAAAACAAGGTTTGGAAGTTTGGGTAGAAACAGGTGCAGGAGAACGATCATTTTTTGGCGATTCTGACTATGAAGCGGTAGGAGCCACAATAATCAGCGATACTGCCAAATTATGGGGTGAAACAGATATTCTGCTGAAAGTCAGCCCCCCACAAGAACGAGAAGATGGACGCTCAGAAATTGATTTGTTAAAGGAAGGGGCTATTTTAGTTAGTTTCCTTAATCCTTTGGGAAACCCCGTTGTAGCACAGCAACTAGCAAATCGTAAAGTTACAGCCTTGAGTATGGAGATGATTCCCCGTACCACTAGGGCGCAAAGTATGGATGCTTTGTCCTCGCAAGCTTCATTAGCAGGTTACAAGGCTGTATTAATTGCCGCAGCTGCATTACCGAAATATTTTCCGATGTTAACCACAGCCGCAGGTACGATCGCTCCAGCGAAAGTATTTATTATGGGCGCTGGTGTAGCCGGATTGCAAGCGATCGCTACTGCCAGACGTTTGGGAGCAGTGGTAGAAGCCTTTGATATCCGTCCCGCCGTCAAAGAAGAAGTGCAAAGCTTAGGGGCAAAATTCGTTGAAGTCAAATTAGACGAAGAAACCGTTGCTGCTGGCGGTTATGCAAAGGAAATCTCTGAGGCTAGCAAACAACGTACCCAAGAAGTTGTCGCTGAACACATTAAAAATTCTGATGTCGTAATTACCACTGCTCAAGTTCCTGGCAGACAAGCACCACGGCTAGTTACAGAAGAAATGGTGGCACAGATGAAACCAGGTTCAGTGATTGTGGATTTGGCTGCTGAACAGGGTGGTAACTGCGCCTGCACCGAACCAGGTAAAGATATTGTCTGGAACGGTGTGACAATTATTGGCCCCATCAATCTCCCATCATCGATGCCAATTCACGCCAGCCAATTGTATGCCAAGAACGTAACATCGTTGATTCAACTGCTAATCAAAGACAAAGCTTTGCAGGTGGACTTTGGCGACGACATCGTTGATGCAGCTTGCGTTACCCACGCTGGTGAAATTCGCAATCAACGAGTGCGCGATGCGCTACAAGCTTTGAATACTCAACAACCGGCGGTTAATTAGGGACTGGGAATTAGGGACTAGGGACTAGTGACTGGGGACTAGGAAATAGATACTTAGCAATACTTTCTCAGTACCCAATACACCAATACCCAATCCCCAGTACCCAATACCCAGTACCCAATACCCATTCCTAAAAGGAGTTTTGATTTCATGACAGAGGCATTACTTGCTGCTTTGTTTGTATTTGTATTGGCATCTTTTATTGGCTTTGAAGTCATCAATAAAATCCCACCGACTTTACACACGCCGTTAATGTCAGGCTCAAACGCGATTTCTGGGATTGCAGTACTTGGAGCAATAGTTGCTGCTGGTGCAAGAGACACAAGTGTGTCAGTAATTCTCGGTTTGATTGCTGTGGTATTAGCAACAGTCAACGTTGTGGGTGGTTTTTTAGTGACAGACAGAATGTTGCAAATGTTCAAGAAGAAGGAGATTAAAGCGTGAGCGACTTTTTACCAACTGGCATTCAGCTGACGTACTTAGTCGCTGCATCGTTATTCATTCTGGGCTTGAAAAAGCTGGGATCACCTGCTACAGCGAGAAACGGTAATATTGTAGCGGCTGTGGGGATGTTGCTGGCAATTGTGGCGACAATGCTGGATCAAAATGTATTGAACTACGAGATGATATTGTTGGGCTTGGCGATTGGATCGGGAATTGGTGCGATCGTTGCCTACAAAGTCCAAATGACCGAAATGCCCCAAATGGTGGGTTTACTCAATGGTTTAGGTGGTGCAGCTTCGGCATTAGTAGCCGTTGCCGAATTCTGGCGGTTATTAGATAGTTCTCAGCCGATACCCCTAGATGTGAACATTTCCATGCTATTGGACGTGTTAATCGGCGGTGTTACCTTCACTGGTAGCTTTTTAGCCTTTGCCAAATTGCAAGGTTTAATTAGCGGTTCCCCGATTACATTTCCATTCCAGCAACCATTTAACCTTTTGCTTTTGGGTGCTTATTTATTAGGCAGTGCCTATTTAATCATCACACCAGATAGCTTACCCATATTCTTGGGAGTGGTAGCTGTTTCCTTAGTGTTGGGTGTGATGTTCGTCATCCCCATTGGTGGCGGCGATATGCCAGTAGTAATCTCGCTGTTGAACTCCTTGTCAGGTGTGGCGGCGGCGGCGGCTGGATTCGTGGTGATGAACAATATGTTAATCATCGCTGGGGCTTTGGTAGGAGCATCTGGCTTAATCCTCACCGAAATTATGTGTAAGGCGATGAACCGCTCCTTGTTTAGTGTGCTGTTCAGCGCTTTTGGTACAGGTTCTAGTTCTGGTGGTGCTGCTGCTACTGGTGGTGCAACCGATCAAACCGTCCGCAGTATCGATCCTGAAGAAGGGGCGATGATGTTGGGTTATGCCCGTTCTGTGGTAATTGTGCCTGGTTATGGTATGGCAGTTGCCCAAGCGCAACATAGCGTCCGGGAATTATCAGATCAGCTAGAACGTATGGGCGTTGATGTCAAGTATGCCATTCACCCCGTTGCCGGGAGAATGCCGGGGCACATGAATGTGTTGCTGGCAGAGGCAAATGTGCCTTATACCCAGTTGTACGACATGGATGATATTAATCCCCAGTTTGAACAAGCAGATGTGGCTTTAATAATTGGGGCAAATGATGTAGTAAATCCGGCAGCACGGAGTGATAAAAATAGCCCGATTTATGGTATGCCGATATTGGAAGTAGATCGGGCGAAGCAGACGATTGTGATTAAGCGCGGGATGAGTACGGGTTTTGCCGGTGTAGATAATGAGTTGTTCTACAAGGATAAAACTACGATGCTTTTTGGTAGTGCGAAAGATATGGTGGCGAAGTTGGTTTCAGAAGTGAAGCAGCTTTAAGCGAAACGAACCGCGTTCGCGTAGCGTCTTGTAGAGAAGAGCGCAAAGGGCGCGAAGTAAAAAAAGAATGTAGAGAGTTGGCTTGCCTTGGGAGTGTAATGCTTCTAAGGCAAGTTTTTTTGTGGGAAAGTTGCCTCATACAAAGGCACAAATAATAGAAAGTTTATTTATTATAGACTTGATAATGTCCGAAAATTTTCACTTTAGTTATTTAACTTGACATTCCATATATGCTCAATTATTTTTAATGAACAAGTTTGAATTTTCTAATTAAAATAATAGAGTTATGGTCAGTCAAAATTTTTTTAATGATGAGCTTCTAGAAAGAATAGTTGATGCATTTTATGGATATGGTAATTATCAAGGGAATTATTGGTTTATTGGTATGGAAGAAGCAGGAGGAGATTTTAACGAAATTAATAACAGAATAAATAAATGGTCAGAGAGAAAACAGAAGGAAATAGAAGATATTGCAGAATATCATGAAGCTATCGGATATGGAGCTAGTTTTAAACCAGGCGCAAAATTAGATGTGCCGGTCTGGAGGACATTAATTCGTATTATATTGAGTGCTAAAGAAAAAGATAATATTGACCTAGAAGATATTCGTAAATATCAAATAGAGGAACTAGGTAGAAAAGATAAAGAGACTTGTTTGTTAGAATTATTACCTTTACCTTCACCATCTCTTAAACATTGGATATATAGTGAATATTCTAAGCTTACTTTTTTATCTAATAGAGATACTTATGAAAATTATTGTCTTGAAAAGCGAATAAATCATATTAGTCAAAGAATAAAAGAACATCAACCTAAAGCTGTTGTTTTCTATGGTATAGGATATGAATATTCTTGGAGAAGAATAACTGAAAAAATACCTGATGTTGAGTTTTCACCAAGTTCAGAAGGTTTCTTAATTTGTAAAAATAGTCAGACTGTGTTTGTTATAGCTAAACATCCTGTAAGTAGAGGTTTAACAAATGAATATTTCCATAATATTGGTAGTTCAATTGCCGCTAAAATAGCGGAAGAATAATTATTTGTGTAGTTTGTGGTTCCTTAAAAAAATGCTCGCTAAAACTCCACACTGCGATCGCTCTCTTCCTCTGTAAAATCTGTGGTTCGTTAAAAAAGTGATCGCTAAGATGTTGAGTGAGAAATATTTAAGATAACAGCTAATGCTTGAAAAATAAGTTGCATTTCTGAGTCGGAGAGTTTACCTAGTTTTCTAACTAATCTTGTTTCTGAAACTGAACGTATTTGAAAAGTATCTACACCAGAAACTTTAGCTAAACTGTTCTCTGTGCTTGGTTCCAGCCGCACCATCCAAAGTCTAACAGCATATCTTTCTTTCCAATCCGTAACTGGGACAATGACCTTCAAAGGCAAAATCCCAATAGCATCATCATTGACTATGATACAAGGACGTTTTTTGCTAATTTCTGTCCCTACTGTTGGATCTAAATTAACTAACCAGACTTCACCTCTATACATAATTTTCTGAGTTGTGTAAGTCTTAATCTGGATAGTCGCAAAAGTCTTCTCCTTCTAAGTTAGAAAATATATCTAATTCACTACCAGGTGCATAGTCTGCGATCGCTGTCACAGCCGCTAGTGTTAATTGGCGTTTTTGCTCATCTTTGGTGAGTGAGTGTTTTTCTTGAAGAACCAATTGCAGGGCTGATTCAGCTATCTTTAGGCGATCGCTTATACTCAAACTTGGAAGTGCTTGGAGAATTTCTTTGATTTGCATATAAGTTTATAGAGTCGATCTATTATTAATCCTAATCAAAATATGGCGTTTACAGTATGCGTTAGCGTAGCTTATCGCAGGTATCGCCTCTTCTCTGATTCCTCTGTGTCCTTTTCGCCTCTGCGGTTTGTTAAAAAAGGCGTAGGCATTGGCGTAGTGGCGTAGTCTCTCGTAGAAAAGGCACCACCTGAAAAATCTCTACTCTGCGATTATGATTAATTTGGGAAGAAGTCAGAATCTAAGGTTTCATCAATAGAAAAAGGATAGTCTTTAGGAAAAATAGATAGAGGAAGCCCTGTTTCAATAGATGCTTCTTTTCGAGCATGTTGGTAACAATTGTCAAAAACTTCCGTGTAATAGTATTTTAAGCTAGGACTATCTACAAATGCTTCTTGTAATCTTTGACGATGTTCATAAATTGTATATAACCAGCTATTGGATCGGTTCTGGGGTTGAAATTTGTATTTGAGAAGGTGCATTAAAAGCACTCTAAGATTACTCCTTAAAGCATTTTTATCACTCCTTCCCATACTTTCAATTTCTTCAATTAAATTTTCTAACTCTAATTCTAAAAACTTTTTGTTTTTTAATAAATTAACAGTGTGTTCTAACCACAAATGATAATCTTGTGCATAGAGACTATTGGTTTTAGGAACAGATTGATTGCTCATAATCTTCTCCTTTATGGATATATAATTTTAACATTACTTCTTTTATTTCAGAGTGTGTGTTAGCGTAGCTTACGGCAGGTATTGCATTTTTTATTCTTTTTTTGCGCCTCCGTATCAGACAAAAAAACCGTAAAGATACGCGTAGTGTTACCTAGAAAAGTCTACCGCAAGCATCGCTAACGCCTAAATTGTCCGTTTTATTGGAATTTCTATCCAGAACTCACAGCCTTTGCCAGGTTCAGAAACACACTTGATATTACCGCCGTGTTTTTCCACAATAATTTGGTAGCTAATAGATAACCCCAAGCCAGTACCTTGTCCAGGTTGTTTGGTGGTAAAGAAAGGTTCAAAAATGCGCGATCGCTTAATCTCTGGAATTCCACAACCATTGTCAGCAATCCAAATTAGAATACTATTCCCTTCGATAACTTCTGTACGAATCCAAATTTTAGGATTGTCAATTATTTTTGCAGCTTTTTCTGAGTTTTCTAATGCATCGATCGCATTGTTGAGAATATTCATAAATACCTGATTCATCTGGGCCCCATAGCAGACTAATGGAGGTAATTCACCATATTGTTTAACTACCTCAATAACAAAAGAATTAGTCTCTGGTTGCAATCGATGCTGTAAAATCAACAAAGTACTGTCGATGCCTTCATGAATATCAACGGGCTTCATTCCTGTTTCGTCAAGTCGAGAAAAACTTCGCAATGATAAGACTAGCTGAGAAATTCGATCTGCCCCTATCTTCATTGAAGTCAGAATTTTAGGCAAGTCATCACTAATGAAATCTAAATCCAGTGCTGCTGCTTGCTTTTGAATTTCTCCTGTTGTCTTAGGATACTGTTTTTGATAGAGGCGCAGTAATTTTAATAAATTTTCGGCATGTTCAGTAACATAAGTGATGTTGCCATAAATGAAACTAATCGGGTTGTTAATTTCATGTGCTACACCAGCAACTAACTGCCCTAAACCTGCCATTTTTTCACTTTGAATCAACTGGCTCTGAGTGTGCTGTAATTCTTTAAGAGTCTGGGTAATTTCTTCTTTTTGACGTTGAGTTTGTTCGAGTAATTCCGCTTGTTGAAGTCCTACCCCCAACTGAGTACCAATTTGCATCAGCAAATCTACCTCATCCTCTTGCCAATCACGGGGCTTGATATTTTGATAAGCTGCTAGTAATCCCCAAAGTTTCTCACCCTGAAAAATCGGCACAATTATATATGCCCTAACCTGCATTAGCTCAAGCAGAGCAATATGACAAATAGAATAATTGGCGCTGTAAATGTCTTTAATGGCACAACTTTTGGCATTAGCAAACCTTCCGCCTTGCGTTTCTTGTAAATAATCATCTGCAACTACAGGTACAATTTCCCTTATTGGTGTCCAACCTTGAGCTAAAGACTCAGCAACAAATTCGCCACTCCAATCAGCCCCGAATCGATAGATTGTCACTCGATCAACTTCCAATAGCCGCCGGACTTCTTCTGTACTGGTGGCAAAGATGGTATGAATATCAAGAGACTGGCGAATTTTCTCTACTGTTGTGGCTAATGCCTTTTCTCTTTCGGCTGCTTTCCGTTCTCGTGCAGCAGCTTGAGCCAGTTTTTGGGTTTGCACCTGCATCTGTTTCAAAGACTCAGCTTGCTGTAGTGCTACCCCCAATTGAGCGCCAACTTGTGCTAATAAATTGATTTCCTCATCTTGCCAATAACGAGGTTGGGAATTTTGATAAGCTACTAGCAATCCCCACAACTTCTCGCCCTGAGAAATTGGGACAAAAACTTCATTTCGTGCATACTTACCCGCTTGCTTTCCTTGTAGAAAAACGCCTTCTGCTGTCACAGGCTGCGGCTTAACCATTGGTGTCCAACCATCAACAATAGAATCAGCGACAAATTCGCCACTCCAATCAGGATAGAAGCGATAAATTGCTACTCGTTCTACTTGTAATAACCGACGGACTTCTTGAGTTGTGGTTTTAAAAATAGCTTCAATATCAAGAGACTGACGAATTTTTTCTACGGTGTTCGCTAACGCTCTTTGTCTTTGGGCGGCTTTGCTGATCTCTGCTGCTTGGGTTTGCATTTGTTGGATAAATTCTGCTTGCTGCAAAGCTACACCTAGTTGTGTGCCCACTTGAGTAAGCAAGTAAACCTCATCTTTTTGCCAATCACGGGTTCTGGCATTTTGATAAACTGCTAGCAAGCCCCACAGCTTCTGACCGTGGTAAATGGCAATGATCACATAAGCTCTTGCCTGATATATCTCTAAAATTTTAATGTAGCAGTTACTAAAGCCTGAATTGTAAATATCATTACAAACACGGTACACCTCACAGCGACTGAAGCTACCACCCTCTGTATCTTGTAAATAAGTGTCAGCGACTGGAGGTTTAGCTAAATCTTTGGCGCTACATTCACTGACGTTTTCACTCACTTCTGGCCGGTGAAATTGCTCATCTATGAGGGAAATCCAACCCTCTGCCACTGATTCAAACACGAATTCACCACTCCAATCGGGATTGAAGCGATAAATAGCCACACGGTCAGCATTTAGCAGCTGCCTAAGTTCTCCAGTGGTTGTGTGGAAAATGTTTTCTAAGTCTAGAGACTGACGAATTTTCTCAACGGTTATGGCGATGGTTCTTTGCCATTGGGCTGCTTTTTCTCTGGCTTTTGCTTGTGCTAGTTCTGCTGATTGTAGTTTTACTTGTTCTAGGTAATCTGCTTGCTGTAAAGCAACTCCCAGATGTCCGGCGATTAATTGCACAAACTCAATTTCTGATGTTTCCCATTGCCGAGGGCTACTACACTGATGAATACACAACAATCCCCATAAATCTTTACCTTTGATCAAGGGGGCAATTATACTAGCACGTACTTGGAATCTTTCTAAAATCTGGATGTAGCAATCACTAGCATTAACTTGATAAATATCAGCTATTGCTCTAATCCGACCTTGCTGATATAGCCCTGCGAACTCCTCACTAAAGCAGTGGTCGCACAATTTGGCTGCTAGTGCCGAATCCCATTCTGTTGCCACATCTTCATAGATAAATTCCCCTTCCCATGCCAAATCAGGATAGAAACGAAACACGCCAACCCGATCGCTTTTCAGAAGCTGGCGGACTTCAGTAACTGTAATTTTGAAGATGGTTTCTATATCTAGAGACTCGCGGATGCGGGCAATAACTCCAGATAAGGCTTTTTGTTGCTCATTCTGATGTAAGGAGGATGTCACATCTGAATGAGATTCTTGCTGTTGTGAATTTGCTTCTATGGGTTGAGTTGTAGAGGAGTTTTCCATTCCCAGTGGGACTTTAAATATTAGAAGTCTTCTATCTCATGATTCCCGTTGCGATCGCAAAGGTAACAGTTCTTTTCAGGGAATGCCATAAAAAATAGTGTAGGGACACGATATTATCGTGTCCCTACAAAAACATTTCTCAACCACGAGAAAATTATCGCCGCTTAGGAGTGGCGCTGCGGCTGGTACGTTTGTCATCATCTCGGCGACGGCGATCGCGCCAATCTGCCACGGTTAAATAACCAATACCACCAGTGACTACTACGAGTAGCACTACGGCTACTATTGTCAAAATACTCAAAAATGGACTTTCCACGATGCCTCTACAGTCCGTTACGTCCCCAAACTACCATTGCAATTGACCAAGTAAACACAACTAACAGTGATACCCAACCTAGTGTCAAAATCTCCATAGTCCCGCTTTTCAAATAATTACAAAAGGTTTCTAATATTTATCATACAGGGATTGGGCAGGCTGAGATTTGTTTATAAATGAGATTATAAGTTGGACGTGTGATGTCTACGATGGTCACTGACCTTGCCATCGCTACGCGAACGTGGAAGCAAGCTACGCGCAGCGTCTCTTAAAGAAGTGAGGGCTATTAGACGTTGCAAATGATACACCATTTTTATTGGTACGCTGCTACTTCAGGCATTAATAAAGACAAATGTAAAAAATTAGCGATCGCGCTTTCCCACTTTATAGTTTGGGAATACTAGGGTATGCGTAGATATTTCAAATCCAGCCACCCCTAGTATCATGCCGACGTTTTTCAACTATCCCTTCCACTCTAATGGTTTTGTTGCCCACGGACATTGTTATCTCTGGAAAACTGGATTAGTTTGGCTCCACATTATATCTGATGCCACGATCGCTCTTGCCTATTATTCCATTCCTTTTCTACTGATTTACTTTATTTCCAAGCGCAAAGACGTTCCTTTCAATGGAGTCTTTATGTTATTTGGTGCTTTTATCATTGCCTGCGGTACTGGACACTTGATGGATATTTGGACGCTTTGGCATCCAGACTATTGGATTGCAGGTGGTTTAAAAGCTTTAACTGCCATTATTTCAATATATACGGCATTTGCATTATTTTATCTCATGCCTCAAGCTCTAACACTACCCAGCCCAGCGCAGTTAGAAGTTATCAATCGAGCACTTTCAACTGAAATTGTAGAACGCAAGCACATCGAGAAAGAACTACGCGTTGCACAGGAAGTCACTCAAAACTCTAGCCAAGCTAAGAGTGAATTTCTCGCCAATATGAGTCATGAGCTACGCACACCTCTTAACGGTATTCTGGGCTATACACAAATTCTCCAACGCACAGAATCTTTAAGTGAGAAAGGACGCAAAGGAGTTAGCATTATTTATCAATGTGGTTCTCATCTTTTAACCCTAATTAATGATGTCCTGGATCTCTCTAAAATAGAAGCCCGAAAACTAGAATTGTATCCTGTAGATTTCTACCTACCTGCCTTTATAGATAGCGTGACTGAAATTTGCCGCATCCGGGCAGAACAAAAGGTTATCGCATTTCATGTCGAACTCGATCCTGATTTGCCAATAGGCATTCATGCTGATGAAAAACGCTTGCGGCAAGTACTGATTAACTTGCTTAGTAATGCAATCAAATTTACTAATCAAGGTAGTGTCACCTTCAAAGTTCAGGTCATTGGTCAAGAATCAGATGCCAATGGAAAAACTGACTACAAAATTCGTTTTCAGGTAATAGATACAGGCACAGGTATAATCCCTGAACAAGCCGAAAAAATCTTTCAGCCCTTTGAGCAAGTAGGAAATCAGAAACGACAATCTGAAGGTACAGGCTTGGGATTAGCAATTAGCCAAAAAATTGTTTTGTTAATGGGTAGTCAAATTCAGGTGCAAAGTATCTTAGGTAAAGGTAGCACTTTTTGGTTTGAGGCAAAACTGCCAGAATCTAAAGACTGGGCAAAAGTTTCTAGAGTGGTTGAGCAGGGAACCATTATTGGTTATCAAGGAGAAAGGCGCACCATTTTGATTGCAGATGACAAATGGGAAAACCGATCAGTAATTGTAAATTTACTAGAGCCTGTTGGCTTTACTGTTGTAGAAGCTAGCCAGGGTGAGGAAGCATGGGAACAGGCTCTAGTCTACAAACCAGATATAATTATCACTGATCTAGTGATGCCTGTATTGAATGGATTTGAGTTGATTGAACGTTTGCGCCAGTCTGGGCCATTTAAAGAGATTGCTGTCATCGCTTCGTCAGCCAGTGTATTTGCTATCGACCAGCACAAGAGTATTGATATCGGTGCAGATGCATTTCTACCAAAGCCTATAGAAGCTGAAACGCTGCTGGAAATACTACGACAATTTTTGCAACTGGAATGGATTTTTGACGTTAAGGTAGACGCAATCAAAAAAACCTATACAGGTGGTTTAAATCAATCAGATGAGATGATTTATCCTGCTAAAAAGGTTTTACAAGAGTTGCTCGATCTGACACAAGACGGCGATATTCAAAAAGTTTTAGAACTTGCTGAAAAACTTTCTGCATCTGATAATCATTTAAGCATTTTTACCCAGCATATTATCCAACTTGCTAGTAATTTCCAACTCAAACGTCTGGAAACTTTTCTTGTAAGTATTCAAGAGTCATAATTCAGAAGTCAGAATAAATAAGACAATCTGCAAAAATATTTCAATACTTGATAGTTTAGCAGAAAGCGCATTAGTTTGTTTTATTAGTATATAAATTTCCCAATTAATAGGTTCAGTAAGTTAATAAGTTCCTAACTTACTATGCTGATTCTATTCTCAATTCTGACTCCTGGCTCCTGAATTATTTTATTCAAGAATACATCAATTAATTTCAGTTAAATTCCAATTTAAAATTCATCATGGGTAAAACTGCAAATAACGGATTTATTTTGATTGTGGATGATAATCCGACAAATTTATCTGTCCTGTGTGAAGCACTCAATAGTGAAGGTTTTCGTTTCCGTGTTGCAGTCGATGGAGAAACTGCGATCGCTCAAGCCGAACGCAATCAACCAGAGTTGATTTTGCTGGATGTACAAATGCCCGG
Organism: Nostoc sp. CmiVER01; assembly: GCF_034531135.2. NCBI lineage: Bacteria > Bacillati > Cyanobacteriota > Cyanophyceae > Nostocales > Nostocaceae > Nostoc > Nostoc sp. CmiVER01. Next base: position 106,986 of record NZ_JAVRBU020000011.1, on the reverse strand, counting down.
TATTGATGGTTTTGAAACTTGTCGCCGCCTTAAAGCCAATCCTGTTACCCAAAATATTCCAATTATTTTCACCACTGCCTTAGCGGATACGGAAAGCAAAACTAAGGGATTTTCCCTTGGAGCAGTAGACTATATCCCTAAACCGTTTGCACAAGAGGAAGTCATTGCTAGAGTGCGCGTACATTTACAACTCAAACAATTGACTGAATCTTTGGAACAACAAGTTAGCGATCGCACCAAGGCTTTGCAACAAGCTCAAGTCCAACTAGTGCAGCAAGAGAAACTATCAACACTCGGAGAGTTAATCGCTGGTATTGGCCATGAAATCAATAACCCCATTAACTTTATTTCCAGCAATATTCCACCCTTGCAAGAATACATTTCAGGAGTAACGAAGTTGCTTTTACTATATGAACAAGAGTATCCAAACCCAACAGCCAAAATTACCACTGCTATTAAGGATTTGGATATTAATTTCATTCTTGAAGACATGGTAAAAATTTTGAACTCTCTCGAAGTAGGAAGCGAACGAATTCAGAACCTTTCTAATTCACTCCGCAACTTTTCTCGCTCGGATAGTGATACTAAAATATCTGCTGATTTGCACCAAGGTCTAGATAGTACATTAATAATTTTGCAACACCGCCTCAAAGCTAATGGCGAGCGTCCCGGCATCAAGGTTATTAAAAATTATGGAGTATTACCAGAAGTAAACTGCTATATTGGGCAGATGAATCAAGTATTTATGAACATTTTGGCAAATGCAATTGATGCCCTTGATGAAGCTATAATTCTAGGTAAAATAATCAATCTAGTTCCTCAGATTAAAATTGTAACAGAAATAGATTCTGAACAATTAGTTATAATTCGGATTGCTGACAATGGGATTGGTATTCCTGAACAGTTTAAAAAGCGCTTATTTGAGCCGTTGTTTACCACAAAAACCGTTGGTAAAGGTACTGGACTTGGCTTGTCGATCGCATATCAAATAGTTGTAGAGAAACACAAAGGTGTATTAGAAGTGAATTCTCAACCAGGTATGGGAAGCGAGTTTATTATCAAAATTCCCGCATAAGGCAGCATTTAATTAATTACAACGCTGCTTTAGCATTTATCATACTGAAGAGTAAGGAAAATCCCAATACCTAATTCCTAATTTCTATATAGAGTGAACTCAATTTTAGATGCTCAACTGATGGCAGAACGCCTAGAATCCCTGAAAGCTGGAATAATTGGGGGTTTATCTGTGTGTTTTGCTTTTGCTCTTTCTAGTTTGTTGAATACTTTCGTACTGGCAAAGTATTTTCAGACACTCGCATGTCTGCAAAATGATCTTGACTGGCACTTGTGGCTAAGTGGTGCAGTTGCAACTTTTACTGGCTTATTATTTGGTGTTACCTACCGTTATATCATCCGCTCAGATAAAAATCCCCAACTCAAAGCTGGTGGTGTACTGGCTTTTGGCTTAGTGCGGGGATTAACTCAGATAGAACTTGGCTGGAATTCTAATAGCACAATTTGGCCTTTTTTGGTGTTGGCGGGAGAAAGTGTGTTGTGGTTTGCGTTGCCTGCGATCGCTGTTAATGTCGCTATTCAACTTCGTTGGATTAAACCTTTTTCATCAATCTAAACTCCCTATGTCCCTAAATAAAAATATAAATTATTACTAATATGGATATTAAAATATCTCACTATTATCTGATAGTCGATCTAGAGGCTACATGCTCTGACAGTGGGAGTATTCCCCGCCATGAAATGGAAATTATCGAAATTGGCGCAGTGATGCTCAATCGAACAACTTGGGAAATTGATTCCGAGTTTCAGCAATTCATTCAACCTGTGAGACATCCGCAACTAACAGGTTTTTGCACCGAATTGACTAGTATTCGTCAGCAAGATGTTGACAAAGCACCAAAATTTATAGAGGCAATTTCTCGCTTCAAAGAATGGATTTATTCATTTCCCAATCATATTTTTTGTTCTTGGGGCAATTACGATAAAAAGCAATTTATTCAAGATTGCATGTTTCATAATTTCCCTTATCCTTTTAGTTCTGAACACATCAATATCAAAGAGGAATTTTCAGAATATCTTGGTGTGTCTAAAAAATTTGGCATGGCACAGGCTCTCAATGAGTTGGGGATACAATTAAAAGGTACACACCATCGTGGCATTGATGATGCTCGCAATATTGCAGCTATCTACAGACAGATTAAAACTAAGATGAATAATGGGTAAGTAGTAACTTACTATCTTCAACTGTTGCGGTGCATTGCGAAGATATAGGGCTTTCGGTATTTATCTCACTTGGTTAGTAATTCAACTTAATCAGGGTACAGTTAGATAAACGTGACGGAAAAAGACAGGCGATCGCCGCTATCCAAACCAAGGCGTTACCAGCTAAAGAACTTATTTAATATGTAGCTTCTGTTACTCATACGGTATCAGATTAATAACTATTATATCTATACAAAAGGATTTTTGGAGGAAGAATGTTTCTTATTTGGTGAGTATTCAGAGCAATTCTTTGCTTCTTCAGTGAGAACAATAGAAGGATTTACCGCACATTTTAGATAATGATTATTAGAATAAAAACTACAGTTTTTACAGGGAAGTTTGTGTAAAGTTTTGGCAGGAAACACAATTTTATAATCTAAAAGTGTCCGGATTTTTCGCAATATTAGGAAAAAAACCATCCAACTAATTACAAAGCCAACAGGAGATAAAGATATCGCTATATCAGTAATAGTTAATTCATGCGTTTGTGCTTTATCTTTTATTGCTTCACTCACGATTACTTGATGTAACTTACTATTATTTGCTACATTTGTCGACAACATTTGAGAATGATACATATTATTTACCTTTACTATATGTCTTTGGTTTCTTGATTTTTACTAGCCATCACTAGTACAGCACGGCATAAATAAACCACCCATTCCAAATCAACGAAACTATTACCCTGTATTCATTTTGACTTTTGACTTTTGACTTTTGACTTCCGCCCTGCGGTACTAGCTAGTTATTTGAAAATATATCCTGACTATTATTGTGTCATCAAAATTAAATTGATGACACTGTTTTTTAGGAATATATAGTCATTTTTTACAAGATTCCGCATAATTTTATAAACAAAACTTGATTTTCCTAAATCATGGCAAAGTTATAAATCTTCCATATTGATAGAAATATCAAAAAACTTTGGAAGATAACGATATTTAGGGTTTAAGTTTATTGATCTGTTTTTTAATAAACAAATCACTACACATTTTTTAGTAGATCAAGTTCTAATGTTTATAAGGGTTTAATTATAGGTTTAGCAAAATAAAACTTTAGCCATATCTGCCAAGAGTTTTGCTTATATTTTTCAGTTATATACCCAAGGGGAGAAATTAGATTATGAGCTTTATAACTAGATGTTTTTATGTTAGAATATATGCAAAAATACTTTAAAAGTTTATAAATATTAAAATCATCCGATTTTGTAAGTTAGATTTATTACAAAAGTATTGAGTGTAATGGTTTTTGCATTGGTAGCTTCTCTAGTAGAGGGTTTTCACTGAAGATGGAGCTTTTGGAGTGCGTGTAAATAGTCCCATGCATTGGCAGTGATTAATTCTATTTTCTTGAGTATTTTTGCTCAAATTACTTGACAACTAATGTTAGGGGTATTTCATTGTTTGTCATCTAGCTGTTATCTAACCCGCCTCAGAACGAATTCACCGGTCTAATAGTGAAAGTTGTCTAAAGACGACTCTACCAGACGCTCCGCAAAAGGGTCTACGTTTTTCAATCTAACCTACATTAGAGTTATTTTTTAGGCAAAACCTACGCAGTATTGCCAGTTACGTAAGTCCTGAACACTTTTACAAGCGATCGCCAGGTAAATAGACTTGTACTGTAGGGCACAGTATTAATCATATGTGTTAACAAAAGCCTAGAAATAGCTTAACTATTGGCTCCTTCACCCGCATGGAACTTTAGTTTTATGCAAGACATGACTTTTACCTTAATTTGACACCAATGAGCATTACTGTACCCTTACAGAAATTAAAGCTGCTGTAAGAATTATGAATTACGGATTTTTAAAGAGCGGTGTTTGTAACCGACTATGCATAGTAGAACAATTAGCAATAAAAGCGCTTTGATCATTGATGGCTCCACTACCTTCTTCACTTCGGTAGGGGTTTTAGGAGTAACATTACACGGAACCTCAATGATCTGTGTGTGATCAGAACCATTACCACTGGGAGTCAGATCGCATTCGCCTGTGCTGGTGAGAGACAAAGGTGTATTTTTTGAAGAAACAGATGAAACAGATGCTTGAGCTGAGGAACTATCGCCATTCAGTAGTAGAAGCAGAATTAAAGCAAGACCCCCAATTCCAAATATTGGCCAGAGTGGAAAGGAATCAGGACTGTCTTGTACCAAAACATCTCCCACATAGGCAGGGGAAGTATCGAGGCCCATTACTTCTCCATCCAACGCTAGTGGATTATCACTCAGCAATATATCTCCTGGGATATCTTCTCCCAAGAGCTGACTAAATTCCTGTGGAATCGCGTTAATGGGACGTCCGAGTTCCCCACCATTTTCAGAGTATGGAAAGGATAGTACTTCAAAAATCCTCTGTTGGAGTTGGTTTGAATTTCCAGAATTCAACGCATTCAAGCCTGTAGAGATTTTATTGAAATAGAAATTCGTCATCTCTGGCGACAGACCTAAAGACTGAATCTGCTCCTTAATGTTAGGGATTTTTGAGGCTTCCTCAAAGAGTAGTCGTCCGTATGACAACTTCAAGTCTATTAATCCATTACGGAGGCTAACTGAGTTATTGGTTCCTGAATATGGTGACCAGTAAAACTGCTTGGTTACAAGTCCGAGTCCTTCTACTGGATTCCGACCAACAGGTTGTCCAAGAAGGTATTGAGAACCATCCATGATTGTGGGGGATTGGTTTCTCCAAAATGAGGCGTAAGGCACTTCAGAGAGATTGGGATTGTTACCGTAAAAGCTAGCAAAATTCTGGAAGTTTTTTTCTCCACCAGCTGCTCGTATCAAAAGGTTTTGATAGTTAGTTCCGTCGTTTAAATCCAATAATCGCTGGATTACCGATCCAGTTTTATTGCAAGTCAGACCAAATCCCACATCACATCCAGGAATGACTCGCATCTGGCTCAGATTCTGGTTATTGATTTGGTACTGGAGATACTCATACTCCAGTCCTTGTTGGATACCATAGCGTCCAATATTGAGCTGTGCAAAAGCAGATTGAAACGTAGTGAGTACTACTGCAACAGATGAGAATACGATAGTTGCAAACCGAACCCCTTTCTCTAAGTTCGCGGAGCGTGTCCTAGACAGACGCTGCGCGTAGCTTGCTTCCACGAAGGGGTACGGCATTGCAATTCTTTGAACAATTGATTTAGGCAAGATGCACCTCCACTAAATGACAGCAATTTCATTGGTTGTTCACGTCCCTCTTCCAGTCCGTGGGGTTGAAATTAATAGCTCTATAAATCCAATCGGTCGCAGCAATACCGCAGACTCACCGAGTCTGCAAACAGTATTCCTATCCTTGGTAGTTACGATTAGGGATTGGGAGAAAATTTCTTTACGAGTTGAGTGAGGTTTGAATCCCCATCTATACCTATTTCACTCCCCATTCCCTAATTCATTTAACTCTTAGGTAAAGAAATGTTGATCGTGATTCCGGTACCTTTAAGATTTCCTGATGAGAGTGTGTGATATAAGACTAATCCCCGGTTAGGTTGGTCGAAAAGAAACCCACGACGTGTGGGTTTGATCTTGCCTTCTTTTACTAAGGAGACAAAGGCTTCTAAATACCTGCGTATACCTTGACGGTTCTCTGGACTAGTATTCATGTGACGCTTAATCAGCATCATAAAGAAATCTAAACTACGATTTTCCTGTCCCTGAATCAGACTGCCCTCATCTAGGAAAGAACTTGCTATGAGCCTGCCATCAACTTGTTTAACTTTAAATAGGGTAAAGTAACGCCCTTCTTTTTTAGGATCGTTCGCATAACAGACCCAAGAACCCTCTTGATTCTGTATAAAACCTTGTTCTGCAAGGTAAGAAAGCAAAGAATTACTTGCCTTTGTCTGTACTGGAGGTAATAAATTATCAATGGGATCTAAAGAGCAAATCCTCTGCGTTGTTTTCCGTAGAGAAGCAGCAAGAGTCTCCTGGTTATAGACTTGTGGGGTCTTGTCATTAGCCATTGCCATAGTAGACATTGTAGCGATCGCAGATATTTGGAGAGCGATCGCTCCAACCAAACGAACAATAATATTCATGTTTTTCCTGTTACTTTTGCTGACGTTGTTAAGAATCGAGCCATTACTAAATCAAGATTGATCTAGCAGTCCTAAATCATTTTTTAGATTTAAGTGTTTGTCTCATTGGGTCGAAGTAGCTTAAGTTTTCGACAATGAAATAGGCATTTTATATAGGTAACTACTCACAAAGAGAAATCAATATCTAAATGAAACACACAATATTAATGTCTTATTGACAAGACAAATTTGGCTTTTCGATATTTTTACTTATACGAAAAACAACTGACTTAGTGTCAAAACTTTTATATTTACTCTTGTCTAATTTTTTGCCATTTTAAGAGGGTTTTACACCTTCTTAGCTAGCTTTAATGATTTATCAAAGAGGACTTTGTGAGCTATTTAGTACCTTATAAAGCGAAATTTTAAAAGCTCTGTGCTTGGCAAATTGGCGCTTTTGTGGATTTCCTTGGTGGGTTGAATAATTTTTCTTTTTTGGAGGTAGCGCACCTAACTAACTGTTTCAGCATGTTTTAAACTTGATGTATAAAATAATATCTCCTGACAGTAAAATAATATTACCATGAGCTTGAGACATGCAACACTATTGTGGACAGTTGTCAAAGTTGTACACAGTGAATTGTAACTACCTCTTGATTAAATTTCATAGCAAATAGCTGAGAATCAAAATCAATTTACTTATATATTACTAGTATTTTAAAATATAGTACTTTTGTTCTAAGGCTAGAAAATTATGTTTTAAATAAAACTTTAGATTGCTAAGTACAAACTTTACTATTTAGTAAACTGTTATTGCTATAAACCTTGTAAGCCAATACGCTGGCCTTTATGAAAAATTGTAGCCTCCGAACTGCTGGGTTTTATTATTTGACCCAACCTACGCAACTTAAGATTTCTGGCGCTAATACCAATTCACAATGGGCTAACGCCCCGCTCCGCTGTTTTCATGCCCGCAGGGCTGTACGCAATTAAAAAACTTAGATGCAGCAAGGCTTTCAGTATTTACATCTGTATCAAACTTTTCGTGAAATAGTATAACCCAAGTGTACTACCTTATAAGCGTCTAAGGCTCAAATTTCTAAATCTAAACATTAAGTAGACCTATATATATTTGTCACAAAGAAAGAGTATGTCCTTAAATTTACCCTGTAGATAGAGGAATGTCCTGAGCAAAGTTGATATATTTAGATATTTAAGTGGTAACCAGCTTAACTACAATTAAGATATAGGAATCCGGTTTGATTTCTGAAAATATACGTAGGATGTGTTAGCGACAGCATAACGCATCAAAACTGTGATAGTAGCGCGTTACGAACTCCGTTCTAACACACTCTACAATACCTAATTTTGTTCAAAAATAAAATAGTAATCCTATTATATTAACTTGGTATTTTTACAAGCCTTAGCAGTATGAATGTGGGATTTTTTAACAGGATTCCTTTGATGCCTTTAGTATTATTATGGCTGGCTTACACTTTGCTGGGATGGTATCTTGCTGCTCATCATATTATTTGGTTAGTAGGAGCTTTTGTAGCTGTTATAGTTATAGCTGTAGTGCGGAAAAGTATTTTTTGGTTAGAGCGTTTAGTTGAATTTGGGTCTAAAACTTTAGCTGTTATATTATTTTTAAGTATATCAATTGCTTTTGTCGCAACTTGGTCGCTATTATTAAGGCTTTTTATCATACCCCTAGCAACTACGCTTTTAGCTGATTTGGAAATGCGCTTTTCTGGCTTCGACAAGCTAGATTCATTTTGGGTTTTAACAGTCATAGCAATATTAGGTTTGGTGATTGGCGAATTGATAGATATTTTACTTTTTCCCAGTAGCAGATACTAAAGGAATAAAGGTGAAAAATGATTTTTGTTATTTATTAAGTAAGAGTGCATAGATGTGTGCCCTTCTTTAATCTGAAGTTTTAAGCGATCGCACTTTTAACTGCTTTGAATATCATCGGTTTGCAGCTAGGTAAATAGACACAAAACTTGCTCAATGCTGCAAAATTTCTGGATTTGTTGCTGGTAGTAATTCTCGGACTTACCGCCATTGGTAGTTCTGTCGTCCTTGTAGAATCTGCATTATCACGAACGTGGAGACTGGTGATGATGTTTGTGCTAACCTACGATCGCCTGAACACTAGTTTTTTTTATGCACGCTCACCCGCAAAGCCTTTAAAACAATGGTGGATTATATCGCCCCGATATTTTGGTTCTGTGTTTACACCTTAGCTCCTTGGCAAGAAGAGAAGCTGCGGATGAAATGTACTCTAATGCAATCAAGAATCTTTACATTTTCAAATTACTTCTATTGGGGGATGACAAAAGCAAGTTTAAAGCTTGAGAGCATAATCTAAAATCCAAAATTTTTTGACTGGTAGAAATTCAAGTAAGGGCAGGAAATATGATAGGGTTAAAAGGAAAGAATGCTTTAATTACAGGTGCAACTTCAGGTATTGGTCAGGCGATCGCTATCAGACTCGCCGAAGAAGGGTGCAATATCGCCATCAATTACCGCAAAGACCCCGAAGCTGCGGCAGACACGGAAGAGATGGCATTGCAAAAAGCCTGCGGAAATATCGAAAATTGTGGTGTGAAGTCGCTACTGGTTCAGGGAGATGTCTCCCAAGAATCAGACATTGTTGAGATGGTCAACACCGTAGTCAAAGAATTTGGCAGTTTAGATATTCTAGTTAACAATGCTGGCATTCAAACAGAAAGTCCATCCCATAAAGTTACCACAGCAGACTTTGACCGGGTAATTGCAGTCAATCTCCGGGGTGCTTATCTTTGCGCCCGTGAAACTATTAAACACCTCCTGTCTGTTAATCGTCCGGGGGTGATTATTAATATTTCCAGCGTTCACGAAATTATTCCGCGACCGATGTATATCAGTTATTCCATTAGCAAAGGTGGTATGGAAAACCTAACCAAAACTTTAGCATTGGAATATGCCAAGCAAGGTATTCGTGTCAACGCCATTGCCCCCGGAGCAACAGTCACGCCAATAAATCAAGCCTGGATAGATGACCCCGAAAAAAAGGCGATTGTGGAAAGTCACATCCCAATGGGGCGTGCTGGCTCCTCTGAGGAGATGGCAGCCGCAGTAGCTTTTTTAGCTTCGGATGAAGCCACCTACATCACCGGACAAACCCTATTCATAGATGGTGGATTGACTCTGTATGCTGACTTTCGAGAAAGCTGGTCAGCTTGAAAAAGAGGCAAGGGAGCATGGAGCAGGAAGCAAGGGGAATAGAACAGAAAGGTCGATTCCGCCTCTGCCCCCTGCCTCCTTCTCCCTGCCTGTTCGTTGAGGTAGGCTTGCGTACTTTCCACAATTGAGCCGATACATACCATTAGTGGAACTAGACGCCCATGACTAGCGCGATCGATAAGAACAGTCTGCTCGAAGCAGAAGCCTGGGAATTGTTGGAAGAGTCGATAATTTATTACCAGGGAAAACCCATTGGTACTGTAGCCGCCCAGGATGCGGAGTCAGATGCTCTTAATTATGACCAGTGCTTCCTCCGCGATTTTGTCCCTTCTGCCTTGGTGTTTCTCATGCACGGCAAAGCAGAGATTGTGCGTAACTTCTTAGTAGAAACACTGAAATTACAAAGTCATGAAAAGCAGATAGACTGCTTTGAACCAGGAGCGGGATTAATGCCTGCAAGTTTCAAAGTACATTCTAATGGGAATGAGGAATTTTTGGTTGCTGATTTTGGTGAACTGGCGATCGCTCGCGTTCCCCCAATTGATTCTTGTATGTGGTGGATTCTCTTGCTACGCGCCTATGAAAAAGCTACAGGCGATTTGACTCTAGCGCGTCAGCCAGATTTTCAAGCAGGAATCAAGTTAATTTTGGATCTTTGCTTGGTACATCGCTTTTCCATGTACCCAACAATGTTAGTTCCCGATGGCGCGTTTATGATTGACCGTCGCATGGGAGTCTACGAACATCCTCTAGAAATTCAGGTGTTATTCTATGCGTCTCTCAGGGCTGCTACTGAATTGCTTTTACCAGATGGGGATGGCGATAGCTACCTTGGCAAAATCAATAGACGATTGGGATCTTTGAAATATCATATCCGCAACTATTACTGGCTAGACCTGAAGCGATTGGGGGAAATTTATCGTTACAAAGATAACGAATTTGGTAAAGAAATTGTTAATAAATTCAACATCAACTCAGAATCAATCCCCAATTGGTTAACCGAGTGGTTGCCCGAAACTGGAGGATATTTAGCGGGAAATTTGGGGCCGGGACGGATAGATTTTCGCTTTTTTGCTCTGGGAAATCTGATGGCAATCTTAACTTCCTTAGCCAGTGAAAAAGAATCTCAAAGCATTATGAATTTATTTGCCCAACGTTGGCAAGACTTGATTGGCTATATGCCTGTTAAAATCTGCTTTCCAGCAATGGAAGGTTTAGAGTGGAGAATTGTTACAGGATGTGATTCTAAAAACAGGGCTTGGTCTTATCACAACGGCGGTAACTGGCCCGTTTTGCTGTGGTTATTTACCGCAGCAGCACTGAAAGCAGGTCGAACAGAACTTGCCCAAGCAGCGGTCGCCATTGCCGAAAGGCGTTTATTTAAGGATAAATTCCCAGAATACTACGATGGCAATAATGGCCGTTTGATTGGCAAAGAAGCTAGAGTTTATCAAACTTGGAGCATTGCCGGATTGCTAACAGCCAAAAAGTTCGTAGAAAATCCAGAGTACTTGGAATTAATCAATTTTGCCGAGGGTCTCGAAGTCCCAGGCTGTAGCCTGTAGGTACCGAATGGCTTTCAGGGCTTCTACCCAGAACATAACTTAGCCCTTGTACTTATACAGGATGCCTCTGCTAACTAGTACAACGGGCGCGGAAATAACTATACCATTTCAAATAGCAGAAGAAGCTTGGAATAAAATTATGCGTGACTTTTAACACTTCGATTCCTCTCGACTGCGCTCAAGGCAAGTCCTCAATGTTAACTTCTGACTTTTGCCTTGCGGTACTAGCACTGTAACTCCTGGAGACGCTATACGTATCAAAATCCTCAAAAGATTACCTAAAAGTGAACTTTAAATTTTCAAATACCGGATAACTGATACACTGTATAGTAAGAGGTATCTGAAGTGTCATACTTAATAATATCACCAGATAGTCTTTGCATAACTAACACGTTTTAACGTGGATAACCCATGAAAACTACTTCAGATTTAATTTCAGAATTTGAACAACTATTCAGACAAAAACTACAACTAAATAATTGTAAACTTAGAAAGAAAAGACAAGAGAATAATTATGAAATTATTACTCCAGCTAAAGACATTTTTTTAATGTATTGGTCTGAATTCCCAGATGTTAACTTAATATATCAACCTGTAGGTGTACGCACTCAGCAGACTAGTGTTTATGAACGAGCTATCCGCTCCCACATTAATTCTAGTCTGAGTAGTATTCAAGAGAATCCTAGCTCTGAATCATCATTATTAGTGAACTAACTAATACTCAGATAACACATAGAATATTTACTAAGCTCTCGCCAGTTTTTATCATATAACTGACGAGAGTTGATAACTGAAAATCTATTGATCGAGAGATAAAAATGCAATCCGAAAAAAATCAAGATCAACTAGATTACAAAACTTTGTTAGCCAATGCAAAGCAAGCCTTAAAAGTTGAATACCAAAAATCAGCTGCTTTAGCGTCCCAACTGCAAGCCATAGAAACTCAGCTAGAGCAAGTTCAGTCCGAAAACAAAACTCTAAGGGAGAGTGCTTACGAAGATGTAATTAAGCACTTTGAGGCGCGGACTCAAGCAGCAGAAGCACTTGCACTCAAAACAGAAGTACGCCAGAGATTCCTTGAAGCCAATGGTTGCAACGATGATCAGAGCTTTGAGACTCTATGGGATAGCATTAAAAATAAGATTCAGATCCAAGATGGTGAAGTAAGAATCGTTGCTCAAAATGGCACTCCTAAATTCACCTTAACAGGCAGCATGATGACTTTGAGGGATTTTATTCAATCCCTCAAACAAGACCCAATCTCTAGAAAGTTTTTCTACAACTAAAGAACCAAATTAATGAAATTTTCTCGCTATAAGCTGACTAAAGATTGTTTAAGAAAGCTATTCATCTTGGTTTCCTGGCGGTCTTTCGCTCTCGCTTTGTTGGGCGTCCCACTCTAAAATAATGCGTTCCAACATCTCAGATTGCGTACAGTTATTAACATCGGCGTACATTTTAATCAACTGCCTTACTTCAGGACTAATGTGGCGGATCTCTAGTTGCTTATTTTGTAGCATGTCGATTAACTTTTAGTGTCTATTACATATATTGAACTATTAAACTATTTTTGTTGCGATAAATTTTGTTAATGGCGATGTCTTATACCAATTCTGTATGAAGATGCGCTCAACCATATTTAAGTACAAGGAAGAAAAACGAACCACAAAGGACGCATAGACACGAAGTGGCTTCCCGCAGGGTAGGACACAAAGAAAGAAAGAAAGAAAGAATTTAAGAGGGTTTGGCGCAGCCTCACAAAGAAATGGTATTACGACAAGCCGTTACCCGTCTACGCTCGCTATCACCTGTTATGTAACTGTTTAGCCTTAAAATCGCTTAGGGACTTCCAAAGAATAAATTATCCAATCTTAATGGGGTGGCTAATACCAATTCACAATGGGCAACTCTTGGAGACGCTAAAAGCGAACGCCCCGCTACGCTAATGCAAGTCGCAATGACCCTCGTTCCTCGCTAACGCTGCGCTAACGCAATTCTCAATTAAAAAACTTAGATACAGCAATGCTTTCAGGGTTTACATCTGCATCAAATTTTTCGTTAAATGGTATAATATGAGCGCCTAGTTTATATGGGGTGCGAGACGGCCACTCCACAATAAATAATTGAATATTGTTTTATTTAAAAGTCCCTTAACCAGGTGGGATTGCTTCTTCAAAAGGACGGATAATAGCAGGGGCTGGTGTAACTTCTGGTTTAAAAATTCCCTGCAAGGCTTGTTCTAAGGTTTGTGCCATGACAATGCGGTTTTCGTAAGCCACGACAACCCGCACTAAAGTTGGCAAGCTATTCTGTGTGGCTTCTAGATAGATTGGCTCGACATACAGCAGTGATTGCTCAATGGGAATGACTAATAAATTCCCCTGAATAGCTCTCGACCCCTGGCGATTCCACAAAGAAATTTGCTGAGAAATTACTGGGTCTTGATTAATCCGCGCCTCGATTTGCTCCGTCCCGTAGATCAGTCTTTCTTTGGGAAAAGTATATAAAAATAGCTTCCCGTAGTTTTCGCCATCCGATCGCGCCGCTAACCAAGCGATTAAATTAGTCCGTTGTTTGGGAGTATAGAGCAGAAATAGGATAAATTCTTCTCTACGAGAGGCTTTGCCAACAAAAGGCACGGTGGGAAGACTAGTAATCAAATAGTACGGCTCTACTGGACGGGGTTCACTGCCATAAATTTCGTTGGGGATTTGCCACTGGTCTTCCCGATTGTAAAATACCTGAGGATCGGTCATGTGGTAGGTCATCAACCGCTCAGATTGAATTTTGAAGAAGTCCACCGGATACCGCGTATGACTGCGGAGATTTACTGGCATTGTACTGAGCGGTTTAAACATGTTGGGAAATATCGCTGACCAAGTGGCAATGATCGGATCGCTGGGATCGGCAATATAAAAGTTAACAGTACCGTGATAGGCATCAATCACTACCTTGATTGAGTTGCGAATGTAGTTGATACCATCGCTACCAGTGTCTGAGTAAGGATAGCGATCGCTTGTCGTGTAGGCATCAACAATCCAGTAAAGATAGCTGGGATTACTTGGGAAATCTTGATTAGCAGCAGCAGCCACTAAATAGGGGTCGCTGTCAAATTTGAGGAAGGGTGCGATGGCTTGAATTCTTTGCTTCACATTTCGTCGCAGTAGCACCTTTGTCTCAGGCAAAAAATCTCGCGTCAGCAGCATCTGCCAATCTTTCAAATACATAGCAAATAACCAGCGTCGCCATGCTGAAGCGATTTCAACGCCGCCTAGACCATCGTAAGAATTGTAAACATTATCGCTACCACTAGGATAGTCTAGCTCTCTAACTTTTGTGCCAGTCATTACGTAGGTATTAGTTATTTCACCATAATAAATCCGGGGTTGCCCAATAGGAATACTGTCACGAATGGCTGCATTATAAGTTGTGAGGGCGCTACTATTACCGCTAATATCTTTGACAAAATATTCTGGTAGCCCACCCGGCCCAACTGTATTAACTGGGCTAACAGTAAAGCCGAAACCGTGAGTATAAATTAGATGACGGTTAACCCATGTTTGAGCTTCCTGTGGTACAGCATTGTAGTCTAATTCTCGTGCGGCAATCAGTACCTGCCGCCGTTCTGCTGCCTCAACTGGTTCCTGCTTAGATTCTGGTGGCTTTTGGGGAGCAGATGGTTGGCGTGAAGTTACGTCTGTTTTGAGAGTGTAGCGGTCAATATCGGCATCGGGAAACCGATAGTAAGGTCGAATTTGTTGCAGTTGACGGTTGGTTTCTAATAGTGGTCGCTCATCCCACAAGCGAATATTCCGAATTGTCAAGTCATTCTTTTGAATATCAGCTTGAGTTAATGTTCCTTGCGGGTTAAAGGTTCTAGAATCTATCGCTTCTAGATCGAATGCTTGGCGAGTCAAGGCAATAGTACGCTGAATGTAGGGTTGCTCTCGTTGTAACTCATTAGGTTGGACAATTAAATATTGCACCACCCCAGGTAGAACAATGTCAGCAGCTGCAACTAATACTAAATAAAGCCCTAACCCGTAAAACACCAAAGGACGATACTGAGATTTAGGTTTCCAGAAAAGCGTTCGCCAAAGTAGGTAAAAGGCGATCGCTACTGCCAGGATGCACAAGACAGTGTAAGCTGGCAACTGGGCTGTTACATCAGTATAGCTGGCACCATAACTTACTCCACGGGTAGAATAGACGAGTTCATAGCGACTTTGCCAGTAACTCAGCGCCACTACCAGCATCAATAAGCCACCCATACCGAATAAATGACGCTGTTGCTGGGGTGAAAAACCAGGAAAAATTCCCTGACTCAAACTATCAGCCGATAGGAGATAAGTGAGAGTAACGGCGACGAATCCATATAAACATAATCCCATCAGCCAGAGTTCTAACAGTTCCCAAACGGGTAAAGAAAATACGTAAAAGCTGATATCTCGACCAAATAAAGGCTCAGTGCTGTTAAAAAGGGTGGGGTGGAAATATTGCAGCACCTTTGGCCAGTGTTGGAATATGATGAAGGCAAAAATGGGACTAAAGAAAACTGCGATCGCAGTTAGTAAAAATTGGGGATAAATTAAGATTGCGATCGCTACTCCCACAATTAAACCGAGATAGGAGACTTGAGAGAAAATCTGCCTCAAGAGTTGCCAGATTGTCTCTGGTCGGAATAAGGCGGGAATTGGTAAAATACGTTGGTTAACTGGAGAATGCCAGTAAGAAACAGCAATTTGACCATAGTGAGCCAGCATTAACCCGATCAAGAAACTCAGTATTAGAGTTAAGGGTAATAACCCGCGCAATCTCATTTTTTTTAAGCGTTGCGGCGTAAGTGTCTGGGTTTCGTTGCGTCTTGGATAATGAGGATTGAGAAAATTTGTTAATCCACTAGTGAGTTCTGCTTCCTCACGCCTAACTTCCTCAATTTTCAGAGACTGAGAATATTTTAGCCGTTGTGCTAGAGCCAGATTTAACAATAGATAGGTAGCAGTTACCCCAGCCACGACTACCCACAAAACACCACGAGTCACCACCCTCAACAGAAATACTTGAAGGTAGCCGACTTCCTGAAACCAAAAAATCTCTGCTCCCACGCGAGAACCCAGATCCACGAGTAGCCACAGCCCTAAAAATACAATTAATAGTCTAAAGCCCCATTTCCAATACATTGATATGTAATTTAATAAGAACGCCAATTCTCTATTTGCAAGCTAGGTACTCTTTAAAATTATCGAACATTAGATGTTACAACAATATGATTGTGAGTTAGTGCTGTTGCTGCGATCAGAACATCATAAGAACCGATAGGAGTACCTGCTGTTTTCAAAATACTTCTAATTTTGGCAGCTTGTTCTGCTTCTTCCATACCAAAAGGTAAAATTGTCATTGAACCTAATAATGCTTCAATCAATGATTGAATTTTTAAGGCACGTTGAGGATTAATTGCTAATCCATACTTAACCTCCATTACTGTTAAGGAGGAAATAAAAATATCAGTGGTAATAGTAGACTTTAATAGCTTGAGAGTATTTTCTTCTCCCTTGACACAATCACTAATTACGCACGTATCGAGTAAGTAACCCATCATTACAACTCGATTTCATTAGGTGGTAGCAGTTCGTCTCGGTAAGATTTAAAAATAATACTTTCTACTACACCTTGATGTTGCATAATCGTTTCTGGCCAAGTCGTGGCTTTTGTTTCTAAGAAAGTAACAAAGACTCTGCTTTCAGTAATACCTTGTGGTGTTTCAGCTAGTTCAATTTTGCCATTTTTATAAATTCCTTCAATGGTTCGTAGCATTGTTGTTTACCTCCTATTTAATTTTTAAATGTAGTTCCAGTTTAGAACATCCGAGTTCTCAGGGTAAGCTTAGATAGTTGTGAGCATGAAGTTCCAAGCTCTGAGGATAGAAGTTGAAGTTCAAAGCCTCAACAACACCACATAGAAGCACAGATACTGCCATGCCCCTACCGATGTACCTCACAAAAAAGAGAACCGCTATATTGTCATTTGAATCAGGAAATCCCTAAAAATACCTTTAAAGCTTGAGCAATATTGCTCAAGCATGATTTTATTAGCTATGGCTATGTGTTTCACTAATTAGAGTAAAGGTTTGCCATCACAGGTAATCTATTACGCCAAGCATACGGAGGTTTAATGTCGATATCTAAAGCTCTCAACAGGAACGTTACTTCTCAAAACACCGTTGAAAAACGCTTGCAGATGCAGTGTTTGATAGGAGCAACTCAAATACTTGCACCTAGTACTGGGAGTGATGTAGTGAAGGGATTAACTCAAACATCTAAATCTCTACCCCCCTCTTACTTTTATGATGACCGTGGTTCTGAGCTATTTGAGTTAATCTGTGATTTACCAGAATATTATCTCACACGCACAGAAACAACGATTTTACAACAGTATGCTAGCGAAATTGCCAAGATAACTGGCGCTTGTGAATTAGTAGAACTTGGCAGTGGCAATTCTACCAAAACCCGCATTTTACTAGATGCCTACCAGCAGCTAGACTATCCCCTACACTACTTACCAATTGATGTGTGTGCAGGGATATTGGAAAGTAGCGCCAAGCAGTTATTAAGAGATTATCCCTTACTGCAAATTTATGCTTTAGCGGCAACTTATGAATTAGCCCTTGCAAAACTCCTACCGACGCAATTACCCAGCAGGATGATTTGTTTTATTGGTAGCAGTTTAGGTAATCTTACACCTAATGAATGCGATGTATTCTTTTCTCAAATTACAGAAGCGCTACAAGTAGGTGAATATTTCTTGTTGGGGATAGATTTACGAAAGCCGAAACAGATTTTGGAACCAGCTTATAACGATAGCCAAGGAGTGACGGCAGCATTTAACCTCAATATACTGGAGCATTTAAATCAACAGTTTGAAGGCAATTTTGACACCACTCAGTTTGAACACTGGGCATTTTACAATGAAAATGAGCATCAAATAGAAATGCATTTACGCAGCCTGCGATCGCAAAATGTAGAATTACGCGCTCTTAACCTCAAGGTTAATTTTGCACTAGGTGAGACTATCCTCACCGAAATTTCCCGCAAATTTGACCTCAATATTATCAAGCAGCAACTCACTGCACAGGGTTTATTACCTCTCCAAGTGTGGACAGATCCAAATCAATGGTTTGGTTTATTACTCTGTCAACTGCAAGCATAAAGCAAATCAGAGTATGCCTCACATAGATAATAGCAGTTCTCAGTGAGTCCAATATAGACCAATACATTTTCAATTAAGCTCCAAATCCTATGTAGAGACGTTGCAATGCAACGTCTCTACATAGCTAAAATCAATACCAAAAATCTTTAACTCAAGCGTATTGCAATGTATATCTAACAAAAACACCCCCAACCCTTATAGGGTTGGGGAATGAAGTGAGGTCTAAGTATGTTGCATACAAGTGAGAATTGCTATAAATGATATTACACAAATGAGAGAGAAAAACTAAATCTCTCACTATAATAGTGTTTTCACTATTTAAACTTGTATATAATATACATACAATTGTATACTTTTACCACCACAAACTAGTCAACTAAATATTTAGCCTCTAATTATTGCTGCATCGAAGCTGTAGGAAAAATTCTGCTGAATATAGGAACCCGTAGCTTCGGCTTAGTTGAAGTTATATTAGCATTATCAGCTATATTGACATTAGCATCAGAAGATTTATTGGCTACCTCAGAGAGAATAGGTGGTTTGCTATTAGTAGAATTGGCAAAATCACTTAGTTGGATAGCCGAAGGTGAATTTGAAGATATAGAAGTAATATTATCAGTATTTTGGGTGTTGGATTTTACCGGAGTTTCAGCTTGAGATGGAGTAATGATGAAAGTCGAGCTTGTTCCTAATACCACTATCAGCAGATTAAAAAGATATTGTCGCATGGGGATTTTTCAAAAAGTTTCAAAAAGTTGTATTTGTTCTAAGTTGGAAATAAGACCCTGATTTTTCTAGATAAATCGCAGCTTAGTACATTGATTCATTCACAAAAACTTAACCCCTTCTGTTACCTTTCATATAAGGTAGGGGAAAGCTAAATTCTGCTCTTTTTTTAAGAGAGGGGTATTCTAGAATTATGGAATTGATCTTACAGAAAGTTTGCAAATAGATACCCTGAAATAACTGACGTTTATTCATCAATTAAGTCAGCCCTAACTATTAATAATTTAATCGGATTTTTTTATTATTAAAATAGAAATTTTACTGAATTTTTTGAAAAACGCGATTTTCAGTCAATTAGCTCATAAATCGTATATTTAATGAACTACAACCAACAATATATAAAGTTTTAATAAAACCTGACTTTTATAAAAGTACGTATATGCGTTCCGGGGTGGATACTAATCTGTCTATAGCAATCAAATTTGATTCTTAAAAAAACCTAAGTATATATATGTAGGGTGAATTATGGATATTTAAGTAAAACGGCTTAAATAATTAAAGGTTTGTAGTAAAAACTTTAGTCCCAAAAGAAGGCCTGAAGTCTTTACTACGAACTCGATGACAATGATTTTATATTACTTAATATAATCTTATTTATTCGCACCGACTTACTTAGCCCTAAATTAGCAAAAATTTTAAAAGGTGTGTTATACCATTTCAGTTATTTAAACCACGACTGAGACGGGGAGTAGTCAGTTGGGAGCCGTGTAGTTTAATTATTTGATAAGCGCTGTAAACTGAAATAAATAAAAAAGTGACGAGATGAGATTTTATGATATTTACACCTCACCCATCACCCTGAATAACTTGCACGTTGATAAGCTGTTACGCATTTTTAAATTACACCAGCTTATTACTTGATTTCTCCTCTAACTAAAGAAGCGGATAGTCGTTAAGTTGTTATGTGATTTACTATACAAAAACTTTTAACTTATTAACATCTATTTAGTTTTACTTTTGCTTATTCCAGATAGTTCCTTCATAGATTTGTGAAAATCTAAAAGCTCAGATTTCTGACTTTTGTAAGGAGTCGGAAGGTTTTTGAGCAAAAAATGTATTTATAATCACAAACAGACTTAACTTAAACTATATATCTTTGGTAGTAGTAGCTTGATACTTGTGATGGAAGTTGCGGAAAAGATTATTAGTTATTCTATGTAATCATAGAAATAATTATTATTAGCAATTAATTATCCATTAAAAAAAAGAAAAAGTGGGTTAAACAAAAATAAAAACTAAAAGTTGAGAGCCAGGATTTTCTAATTGCAATGTTTTATCTAATTTATCTGTTAGTGATAATTGTGAATGGGTTATAAGTTTAATTACAAATCTGCATAATCTGGGGTCAGCAGATTTTGCATTCGTATTTAGCAAAGTTTACCAAATCTCCCACTCAAGGTAGAAATAATACTTAGCAAAGTACTGTAAGCTTTTTGTAAAAAAGCATGTGAGTGCAAAAGTTATTAATGGACACTCTCTAATTCCCTAGATTCAATTTTTTCAATTTGCTTTATTTATCTAGGTTAAATGCAATACATGTCAATTTACAAGATTCTACCACATGTAGTGCCAAAAAGATAAATTGTTGAAAACCTAGAATAGACATACTCTTAGAGATTCTATTGAATAATAATTGCAGTTCAGAACTAATTAAATTTATAATATGAAGTACTGTAATTTTTCCAATAATTTACCTAGTATATTTTTTGCTTCAACTCTGCAAGTAAGTAGCGAGAATTTAAGGTGAACATAGAAAAATTTATCCAGCGCTCAGAAACATTAAACAATCGTTTAGCAGATTTATACCAAACTGCTAGTGTATTACCTTGGATTTCACCAGATCTGCTGCCGCAAGCTTTTAAAGAACTCTATAACAGCTCAAAGGTAGTGCAGTTAGCCGCAGAGGAACTCCATCAACAAAATGAGGAACTAATACAATCACGGAATTGTTTAGAAACAGAACGCCAATATTATCAAGAATTATTCGAGTTTGCGCCTGATGCCTATTTAGTGACTAATACAGAAGGAATCATTCAAGAAGTTAATTTCACCGCAGCTAAATTGCTCAATGTTTCAAAGCAATTTTTAGTGGGCAAACCAATGATTAACTTCGTCCCTATAGAAGAACGTCAGCACCTTCGTAACGAACTGATTGAACTAGCTCAATCAGACAGAGTTAAAGAGCTATTGATACGCTTGCAACAACGTCATGGTGAGTTATTTGATGCAGCTTTGACAGTGGTAGTTGCCCGGAATCCACAGGGTAAGGCAACCTCTTTGCGCTGGATGTTACGTAATATTTCTGAACGGAAAGGGGTAGAATCAGCAGTGATCAAAGACGATAGCAACCTCTTGTACGATCGTCCTGTGCAGAAATATTCTAAAGGAGAAACTATTCCCCTTAACCCATTAGTAATTTTGTATGTTTGTCAGGGTTTGGTCAAACTTAGTACTTACTGTGAAACGGGTGAAGAAGTTTTAACAGGATTGGCAACAGCAGAAATGGTTTTTGGCTCTAGTTTAACATCTTTAAACATTTACCAAGCAACAGCCCTCTCTGATGTTGAGTTGGTGTCAATTTATGCAGCAGAGATAGCAGCCTCCCCCAACCTGAGCCATATCCTTTTACCAAAAATTAATCAGCGCTTACGCCAAACAGAATCTTTTTTAGTCATTTGTGGAAGACGACGGGTACAAGAGCGCTTACACCATCTATTACAACTTTTGAAGCGGGAAGTTGGTGAAACTGTGCCGGAGGGAACTCGCCTAAGTGTTCGCTTTACTCACGAAGATATTGCTAGCGCCTGCTGCACTACTAGAGTAACAATTACACGATTGATTGGCAAATTACAAGAAGAAGGTGTAATCAGTTTTGACTTAAAAAAACACATCATATTAAGAGGATTTGATTAATTACTTTCTTGTAAATTGATGACTTGAAATTTTGAATTTTGAGCGTACTCTTACAAAGAAGCAACGTGACATCTTTGTTAAGCAAAAATAAGTTGCCAGCCAATTAGGAAAATTATTATATCTGCAAAAATATGGCTGATGTATCTAGGCCAGATTAAACAATAAGTTAAGTAGCACCATGACCAAATCGCTCTAAGAACACGAACTCCACCCCCAACCCCCTCCCCGCTCTTCGAGAGGGGGCTATGATCTACCTTGTATGATTAGGAAACGCTATATCATGATTTTTTGTGTCAATTTACTTATACATAATTAAAATGCACAGCGTCTTGCAACGTTGTGAAGGATCTGGGATTTGAGGCGGACACAGCAAAGTAAGCGTAATGCTATGCCGACTGGGAATTCAAAATGTACCCAAAATAATGTATATCTAATTTGACATGTATTGTTAAAATCGCCTACGCAGCATGTCAAAGTAGCTATGTACACACTTGGCAACATAACTCAATCATTGGGCTACATCTTAGCATTGGACTTAGGTACGACAGGCAACCGCGCCTTTGTGTTTAACGCAGACGGTAAGATTGTTGGACAGGCATATAAAGAACTAAGTCAGTATTATCCTCAGCCCGGATGGTTAGAACATGACCCTCAACAAATCTGGCTGGATACGTGTTGGGTGATGCAAACCGCAATTGGCAATGCCCAGATTGCTCCATCTGCGATCGCAGCCTTGGGGCTAACTGTACAGCGTGAAACCTGTTTGATTTGGGACAAAACTACTGGTAAACCACTCCATAGAGCGATCGTCTGGCAAGATCGCCGCACTGCCCCCCTTTGCCACCAATTACAACAGCAAGGCTACGCTCAAGAAATTTACGATCACACCGGATTAATCATTGATGCCTACTTTTCTGCGACTAAGTTCAGGTGGCTATTAGACAAGTTTACAGATATTGACCTGAACAATGTCTTAGCAGGAACTATTGATACCTGGGTGCTGTGGAACCTCACAGGTGGCAAAGTTCATGCTACTGACCACAGCAACGCCAGTCGGACAATGTTGATGAATCTTAAAACCTTTGAGTGGGATGAGAACTTACTTGAACTATTTCAGATTCCGGCGCATATTTTGCCCCAGATTCAGCCGAGTTTAGGAGTATTTGGAGTCACTGATGCTACTTTGTTGGGTGCTGAGATTCCCATTACTGCGATTTTGGGGGATCAACAAGCGGCTCTATTTGGTCATGGCTGCGATCGCCCCGGTTTGATGAAATGTACTTATGGGACTGGTAGCTTTTTGGTTGCTCATACAGGTGATCAAATTGTGCGATCGCACCATAAACTTATTTCTACAGTGGCATGGACACAAGCAAATCCGAAAGGAACTTTAGATGTAGGCTATGCCTTAGAAGGTAGTATGTTTACTAGTGGAGCTTGTATCCAATGGTTACGCGATTACCTGAAGCTGATTAAAACTGCTGCTGAAAGTGAAGCGATGGCAAATCAGGTAACAGATAATGGCGGAGTCTACTTTGTGCCTGCATTTAGTGGGCTAGGCGCACCTTATTGGGATATGAGTGCTAGGGGAGCCTTTTTCGGCATTACCGCCAGTGTACAACCAGAGCATCTAGTTCGCGCCGTGTTGGAAGCGATCGCTTATCAAGTTTTGGAAGTAGTAGAGGCGATTAATGCTTCTAGCAATACTCCAGTTGGGCGATTAACCGTAGATGGTGGTGCTTGCGAGAATAATTTTCTAATGCAGTTTCAAGCTGATGTATTAGGTATTCCAGTTGAACGTCCGGTAATGCGCGATACGACTGTTCAAGGTGCAGCATTTGCAGCAGGTTTAGCTTTAGGATTTTGGGAGAGCTATGAAGCACTGGTGGAACAACGGCAAATTGAACGTGTGTTTGAGCCGGGGAGCGATGCCCCATTGTCCAACTTTGCTACTTGGCAAAAGGCAGTGAAACGCACTCTTGCTTGGGAGGAGTAGCCCTTATTATAAACACAACAAGTAAATGCGATCGCTCAACAAGCAAATGTGAGCGATCAACCTGACTTTTTACGGGATGTGGAAAAGGGGATAGACTTTTACAAAAGGTCTATTGTGTTTGAAGCTATGGTGTAAATTGAAACACGGTTCCTTTTCCCGAAACACCACCAGTAGAGGTAGTACCGTAAAATGCACCATTAGCAAGTTGAATTAGGGTAGACTCTGGCGTTGCCCCATTCGTGCCATTAAAACTAAATAACAAAGTGACGGTTCCTCCAGATGTCAACCGATAGATGCCTCCTTTATTATTTGCACCACCTGTAGAAGTCGTACCGTAGAAGTTACCGTCGCTTCCTTTTGTGAGTGCAGCTGTGGGGTTGGCCCCATTGGTGCCATTAAAACTGGCAACTACAACTGGTGTACCGCCACCGAGGGGAACCTTGAATATAGCTCCTTTATTACTGGCTCCACCCAGAGAAGTCGTGCCATAGATAAATTTATCAGATTCAATTAATCCAGACTGAGGACTTTGCCCATTAGCACCACTAAAGCTATATGAAGTTATCACTCCTGCGGGAGTTAACTTGAATGCCACACCCTTATTACTTGCTCCACCTGCTGAGGCGGTGCCATAGTAGTTTTTGTCACTAGCTAATTGCAACCTTGCTAATGGAGTTGCTCCATTAGTACCGTTGAAGTTAACTACGACAGTGGGGACACCACCAGTCGGCGCAATCTTGAATACAGTTCCTTTATTATTGACCCCACCGGCAGAAGTTATCCCCACCAAATTGCCATCGCTATCTGAAATCAATCGACCTGCTGGGTTGACTCCATTAGTGCCATTGAAATTTAAAAGAGTTGTCAAGGTTGTAAAAGTTGTTTTTCCCAACTTAAACAACGTACCGAGGTTATTTGTACCACCTGTAGAGGTTGCACCATATAGATTGTCATCACTTGCCTGGAATAATCTAGCAATTGGATTAGTTCCATTGGTTCCAGTGAAGTTAACTAGTGTAGTCAGAGTACTAAAATTAGAACCAGTTAATTTGAATGCTGTTCCTTTATCTTGCGAACCACCTGCGGAAGTGGTTCCATAAAGATTGCCATCCTTCCCTGCAAACACACCTGCTTTTGGGTTGGCTCCATTAGTACCGTTGAAATTTACAACGGTCGTTAATGTTTGTGCAGAGGCTTGTTGCAAGGGCAATACTAATGGAGACGCCAATACAGCCAGAGAAGTTAAAATTAATGCGCTATTTTTGCTTTGACGTTGTTTGTACAGTTTCATCTTGTTCACTTACACTCCTACAAAAATTTGCTCAGACGCTAACCCGCAATAAATCTCCAGCCTAATGTTCAAAAACTGCTTTACCGAACATAATTTCAGTGTGGGCATAATCATTTATTCCTTTTAATCAGGCTGGAGATTTATTTTTATAGATATACCTCAGACTAGGTATAACAATTCTTGTATGGATGCAATCTTCTATGGGGTGCAAGACTTTGCACTCCTTAAGAGATATCTATTCCATACAATTGAAAAAGCTTGGATGGCTTGGATTAACAAATTTTGTAGTACTTTATTTCATAAATTAGTTGTGAAATCAAGTACTATAAATCGTTATTCATGACTAGCTTATAGTGAGAAATCATCAGGAATTTGGGTATAGTCTTGACCAGGAAGAATTTTGAAATCCTCTAGCTGGCTATACCACAATAGCTGTATTCACACTTAAACTAATTGCTGAAAATGAGATAATTAATGATGTCGTTAAGTAACATAACATACTCATTATTTTTTAAATGTCGTGAGCAACACAAAAAATTTAAATTTAACTTTTACCTCTGCTATAGGAATTCTATTTGGTTTTTGAAAAAACTAAGGCAGAATGCCAGGATAAACGCATGTAGTTTGTGTAACCTTGCTGTATACATAAGGATATTGATGAAAAAATAACTCAATTATTAAACCTCAAATCCTTGCTATTAAAGTAATTTGCACTCTTGCTACGCCCCGCTATGCTCGCAAGGCATCTCGTAGATCAAAGAGCAATTACATTTTATAACGGAGATTTTAATTAGGCATCAAGATGTGCAGTTAGGTAAGCACATCTAAATTACCTTTGGCAAAAACCTTGATTAAGAATGTATTAATGAAATCAGATTTATCGCTTGATTTAGTTTTTAGGGGTTAAGTCGATGTCTTTGATGCTCACTAACTAAGCTTGTTGAAGTGCGGGCTACGCCTACGCTTGAAATCTTTGCAATGAATAAGTATTAATGAATGCGATTATTTTGAGATTTACTAATATGGATGTTTTATACTTGACAAAGTGCGCTTAACCTGCTGTAAAAACGCTTTTTTCTTACTACTCTAATTTACATAAGCAGTAAAACACAATCTATAATCATTTCATATTAATTTGACGCACTTATGGCAAAGTTATAACAAAAATATGACGAAAGTTTTACTAAACAGCCTGTTAAAATCAGGAAATGAAAGAAACTTATTTAGACGAATATCAGTCATAAATTTTTGACAATCAAAACTTATAAATCAGGAGATTTGTTATATGAACCGGGTTTTTTCTAAGAGCTTACTGGGGCTAGCAGGTGTATCATTCTTACTTTGTTCGTCTCAATTAGCAATGGCGCTTGTACCCAATAATGTTGCCATTATTGTTAATAGTGGCTCTACAAATACGATTGGGTATCGCATTTACGTATCACCATCTGGACAAATTAAATATGTTGATGGCAAAGGGTCTAATCAAGGTAAATTGCCCGAAAAATTAACGAAAAAGTTTTTCAATGACTTGAAAGTTGCTGAACCTTTATCTAATTTACCAAAACGAGGTTGCGTCAAATCTGTTTCTTTTGGTACAACTACTACCATTAGATTAGCTGGTGAAGAGTCGCCAGACATTAGCTGTCCTGGCAATGCAAAAGCTCAAATATTGGATAATGACGTTATTGCAATTGCCAATGCTTTAAATGTAGTTAATATTCCTAAGAGCCAAGGAAAACCACTTCCACCCCAGAACTTTTAGTTGATTCACCGATTTATTATTTTTAGCTGGGGTTAGAGAGCTTGTACAAGATAAAACTGCTCTGGTGTAAATCCAGAGCAGCGTTAATCTATACTTCATTTTTGGATGCAATTTAAGATGCGTTTGCTTTGGCAGTTCCCCGCAGTACTATAGTCTGGTATGACTGTAATTGTCCTAACAAGGGAGTGCGAATAAATCCTGATGTTTTTTGAGTAGTTAAAATGGCTTCGGTTTGGACAGGGGTTTCTCCATTTCTGATAAATAGGTTAATAATTGGCAAAAGTAAGCTCAGTTTGACTATATTTCCTCCAAAGTCAGGGTTTGGTGGCTTGCTAATAATTACTGTCACTAATGTACCGATATCAGTAGCTAATGTCTGAATTTCGTTACCACTAAAATGAGTGGAAATATTTTTAGTTTTGTAATCAAGCTGTGGAATTCCCTTAAGAATTGAATACTGAATTGTTGTATCTTCGCCCTCAAGTTTAAACTCATTTGGCCGTTGCACAACAATTGCTTGTGCTGGCTTTGTGGATTTGGTCATAAAAAAAGAAACTAGTGATGTGGCAGTTAAACCAGTCACAAAGGTAAAAGCAGTTTTGAGAATTTGACGACGGGAAGAACTACCAACAATGTCTTTTAAGTTAGGCTTCATAATTAATAAATTCCAGAAGCTAATAAATCTGATCTTTTCAAATATATAATGCTTCCGCAGATTACGTACTAGTACTTAAAGCCAATTATCCTATATTTCATGGATAGGTTAAAACTCGGTTTAATGAAGCGATCGCTACCATTTGAAACGTGCTTACCCTAAACGTGCTACCCTTTTTAGACAGGGGAATTAAACGCCTTAAACTTGTCAAAGGATTCTTATACTTTAGATAGATGTGTTTGCCCTGGCTTTCTCCCTAAATCAACTCTTGACTGAGCAAAAAGCAAGTAATTTGACCAGCATGAATTGATTTACTGCATAATACTACTCACAAATCAGGATGCTGGACGCATGATTACTAAACCTAAGATTTTTATTGATGGGGAATCGGGAACCACAGGCTTACATATTTACTCACGCCTCAATCAACGCGATGATATCGAGTTAGTTAGCATTGAGGCATCTAAACGCAGGGATGCAACTGAGCGAGCTAAATTAATTAACGCCGTCGATGTTGTGATTCTCTGCCTACCTGATGATGCAGCCCGCGAAGCTGTTAGCTTAGTAAGTAGTACTAAGGTTAAGATCCTTGATGCTAGTAGTGCCCATCGCACAGCTAAGAATTGGGTATATGGTTTTCCTGAACTCAATCCAGGACAGCGAGAGAAAATCGCCAGCGCTCAGTTTGTCAGCAATCCAGGCTGTTATCCCACAGGATTTTTAGCCTGTATCCGTCCGTTGATTGCTAAAGGAATTTTAAAGAGTAATTTTCCCATCACCGTTAATGCAGTGTCAGGTTACTCTGGTGGCGGAAAGAATCTGATCAAACAATACCATACCTTCCACGAACAGGAGGCTGGAGGAGAGTCGCTCTATCCTTATGGTATCTACGGTTTGCAGTTTGGACATAAACATGTCAAGGAAATGCATCATTACTCAGAGTTAGCATCGCCACCGCTATTCGTACCAGCAGTAGGAGATTTTGAGCAAGGGATGCTGGTTCAGATACCTTTGCCATTGGGAACTTTGGACAATCCACCATCAGGTGAGGTTATTCATCAAACAATTGTTAACTACTACCAAAGTGAAAAATTTGTCCAGGTTGCTCCATACCAAGATTCTACACTGCTGCGAGACGGAATATTTTTGGATGCGATCGCAATGAATGGCACTAATATTGTTCAGGTATTTGTATTTGCCAATGACATTACCAAAGAAGCATTGCTAGTTGCTCGTCTTGACAATTTGGGCAAAGGCGCATCGGGAGCCGCAATCCAAAACTTAAACATTATGCTAGGCTTTCCAGAAGAGTTAGGATTGCTATGAAAGAGGGTTAGGCAATAGAGAAAAAGAGTAATTTACTTCATGCTCAATGACTAATGGTTTGTACAAGACAGCAATGATTATTATGATATCATGTCCGCTTGATTGCTTATTAAACTCGAAGAACCCCTCCCCGCTTGCGGGGAGGGGAGACAAAGCATAGCTTTGGCGGGGTGAGGTTCTTTTATTATGGGTAATTTAGCGGACATGATATGAGAGGGTAAATTGCTCATTTTAAAAAGCAAAAAGACAGATTGCTTTCTCAATTTGTCTTTTTGCTTAAGAACCACTATATTATTAACTTAATGATTTTGGAACTTTCAGTACTTTTTTATTTATTCTTTTTTAGTTCTTCAAGTAATTGAATCACATGAGATTCAAAACCTCTATTTCGCTCTTGCACTGATTCAATCAAAGGTCGATCGAAAAGATTAATTACAAACTTGCCTAGTTGAATACCTAAAGGTTTTAAATGTCCACCTTTTACAGATTGTAGAAATTCTTGAGGTGGTTTTTTCAGAATATTATTAAACCACTCACAGGTTACTTTAGCAATGTTATCAGATTGAAAACAAACTAAACCCATTATATTAAATAAGCCACTATCCTTAATTAAGTTATGGGTCTCTTCAACAGTTGGTTTCACACCCCAACCCAGATTATCGATGAGATTCGCTAAAAACTGAGGACGAATTGCGCTCCCTGTGTCAGCAATAGCAGGTGCTAATAAAACAGAAGTCTGCCCTTTAATAAAGACACTGTTAATTTTAATTTCCCGATTTACGTAACTGTAAATTAGTTTCCGGTCTTCTACTATTTTTTGTTTAAGTTCCTCAAACAAAATGTTAATATCTGCAATAACACTTTCTATCTCTGACTCATCCGAAGTATAAGATAGCAGATTCCGAATAAACTTTTCTCTATCTTGAGGCTCTGTAGGTAAAGCAGTAAATCCTTCTAACAGGGAGATATATTTACAGCCAAGGCTATGTCCAATCCAAGAAAAGTTTTTATCATCTAGATAGGCTTCATAATCATATCCTTCAACGCTTGCCATTCTCACAAGCTCTGGCAGAATTTCATACTGCTCTCTCATGAGGAAACCAGCTTCCACATAATGATTGAAAGTGAAATTAAACGGCAAAAGAATAATTGTATATCCCTGCTCATATAGGCATTGAAGCAGATAGCGATAAAAAATCATGGGGCCAAATGTACCAAAGAAAGCCCCTGCAATAAATTGAATTACTCCTTTAGGTTGTGGATGCAGAGCAACCCAACTGTGAGAAACGGGTTTAAATCTTAGTTTTAAATTTGTATTTACCATGATTTAGCAATGAGTGCATCTCATTTTGGTAGGTGTATACTTAATCTCCAAACTAAAGTTGCTGATTTTCGGATATTTCCTTGTTTTCATAAAAACCACTACTTGCCCACTTTGTCAATGTGCAAATCTTAGTACTGTGAGTTTGATCGGCTGCGGTTTTAGCAGTATTTTGAAGATATCCGCAGAAGTCCAGTGGATTTTTTCTGCATTAGTTTAGGTAAATACTTTTTTGTAACATCAACTTTATCAGTAAATCAAGACCAGTTGGGCATTGCAGACAGCGATTTGTGGGTAATAAAGCTTGTACAATTGTCAAGGCGGTTTCCTGCCAGAATACTTCTCAGGCGTAAAATTTATCGACAGCAAAATTTTTCTACTTTGTATTTTTCCATCCTGCACTTGTGGCAAAAATGCCCCAAATTAGGCGCTTCTATCTTGCAATAGATAACTTTTACCCTTATGACTGGAGAGCAAAATCTTGGGAATAGAACTACGCAGTTTCGTATTTCTCGACAGCCTGCAACCTCAACATGCAGCATATATGGGAACAGTAGCTCAAGGCTTCTTACCATTACCAGGGGATACATCACTGTGGATTGAAATCTCTCCTGGTATCGAAATTAATAAAATTACAGATATAGCTCTGAAATCTGCCTCTGTCCGTCCGGGAGTACAGGTAGTTGAACGACTGTACGGATTGTTGGAAGTTCATTCTAGCTCCCAAGGCGAAACGCGAGCTGCTGGTCAAGCAATTTTGGCGGCACTGGGAGTCCGAAGAGAGGAATGTCTCAAACCGCGTGTTATTTCTAGCCAGATTATCCGCAACATTGATGCTTATCAAACACAACTCATTAATCGCACGCGAAGGGGCCAGCTATTACTGGCAGGGCAAACGCTGTATGTATTAGAAGTAGAACCTGCTGCTTATGCTGCCCTGGCTGCCAATGAAGCGGAGAAAGCAGCGAGGATTAACATTCTTGAAGTTCAAGCTGTAGGTAGCTTTGGACGGCTTTACTTAGGTGGACAAGAACAGGATATTCTAGCAGGTGCGGCGGGAGCATTAACGGCTATTGAAAGTGTAGCTGGTCGGGCAAATCCTCTAGGTGGTCGTCAGGAGTAAAGGAGAGAAAATGGTAAATCGAGAGCATCTAGCTTTACTCAAAGCAGGTGCAGTTACATGGATTGAATGGAGAGAAAAAAATCCTCAGATTGAACCAGACCTCAGCGCCGCAAACCTGCAAGGGGATAACTTTAGAGGCGCAAATCTCCAGGGGGTAAATTTGAGCAAGGTAGATTTGGGTAATGCTTTACTTGTGCGAGCAAATCTCAGTGGTGCTGATTTGAGTAGTGCCAACCTCTACAAAGCCTTGCTTATTGAAGCTAACTTAAGTAATGCTAACTTCAGTGTTGCTAACTTGAGTGGTGCTGTACTTAAACAGGCAGATTTGAGTCATGCTAATTTCATTGGGGCAGACTTGAGTGAGGCGAATCTTAGAGAGGCTGCGATCGCTCATGCTAATCTAATTGGAACCGACTTAAGAGGCGCTAACTTGAGAGATGCCGATTTAGGTGCAGCGAAGCTAATGCGGACTAATCTCTCTTTTGCCAACCTCATTGAAGCTAACTTAATTGCGGCTGATCTGTGCGAGGCGAGTTTGTATGAGGCGGAAGTGTTAGGGGCTTATCTTTATAAAACTGAACTATACAAAGCTAATCTAAACAAGGCTCACCTCAGTGGTGCTTACCTGTTGCAAGCTAACTTAAGTGAAGCTAACTTAAGTGAAGCTGACTTGAGTTGGACTAACCTCAGAGGCGCGAATTTAGCAGGCGCGAATCTCAGAGGTGCTAACCTCAGAGGAGCCGACATTAGGGGAGCTAACCTCAACGGTGCAAATCTTCACGAGGCAATTATGCCTGATGCTTCAAGGCACGATTAATTAGGGACTTCAGGAGGCAGGGGGAGGGAAAGTCGTAGTGAGTCCAGAATTGGATAATTTATTTTTTGGAGAAAACCCACAATTTTGTACAATTAGCCCTTAACTGAACCGTATTGATTTTGAAGTCCCCAAGAGCGTGGGGATTCAAATCCGCGACTACAGAATTTATGGTGAATTCTAACGACTGATGCCTTTATTCTGTTTCAATAAGTCTAATAATACGATCGCCTTCACCAATTCTTCTGGATCTACAGGCTTGGAAATATGCTGTTGAAATCCAGCAGCGATCGCTTGCTGATGGTCTATCTCACTAGCGTAGGCAGTTAAAGCGATCGCTGGAATTGTCCCGCCTTGCTCTGGTTGCAAACTCCTTATTTGTCGCATCAACATGTAACCATCCATTTCTGGCATTCCGATATCGCTTATGAGCAAATTTGGCTGGGATTGACTCAGTGCAGTTAAAGCTTCAATGGCTGAGGCTACAACAGTTACAGTTGCACCATATTGCTCCAGCATGAAAGGCAAAAACTCTCGCATATCTGCGTCATCATCTACCACGAGAATCTTTAAACCAGACAAGGGTAAGGACTGATCTTTCACAAGAGAGGAGTTATCTTTTGCATCCTTGATTCCTTTACTTTCATCCTGTAAGCATGGAATTTTGACGGTGAAAGTTGCTCCTTGTTCTTCACCCATGCTTTGGGCTTGAACAGTTCCCCCGTGAAGTTCTACAAGATGCCGGACGATCGCTAATCCTAAACCTAAACCGCCAAATTTTCGAGTTGTGGCACTATCTGCTTGACGGAAATAATCAAAGACATAAGGTAAGAACTCAGGGGCAATCCCTTTCCCTGTGTCAGTGACGCAGATTTCTACCTGTGAGCCAATTTGCTCTAATTTAATTTTTACTTGTCCCCCAGTGGGAGTAAACTTGATGGCATTAGAAAGGATATTCCAAAAAACTTGTTGCAATCGATTGGCATCGCCTAAAACTGACCCTAGACTAGGCTCAATAATTGTCTGAATCTCGATGGACTTGGCCTGTGCTGATAAACGCACTGTCTCGATCGCAGCTTCAATGACTGATACCAAATTAATGCGGTAGAAGTTGAGGTTAAGTTTACCCTGAAGGATGCGGGAGACATCAAGTAAATCTTCAATCAATTGGGTTTGTAACTTGGTGTTGCGCTCAATAGTTTCGAGGGCGCGATCGCTTGTTGCTTGATCAAGTTTGCGGGTTCGCATCAGTTTTGTCCAACCCAGAATTGGGTTAAGCGGGGTTCTCAATTCATGGGACAGCACAGCGAGAAATTCATCTTTGATGCGGTTTGCTGATTCAGCAGCGCTTCGTGCGGTTAGTTCGGCTTCGTAAAGATGGGCACGAGCGATCGCTTGGGCGCATTGTTGAGCAATGGCCAAGAGAAACGCTTGATCTTCTCCACTCAGTTGTTGAGGCTGGGCAAATCCCAAAGTTATACCGCCAACTGCCCAACCTTCTACCATCAATGGAATAGAAATCCAGGCTTCAAAGTCATATTTTGAGTAAGCTTCAGTTAAATTAGGGTAACGAGCGATCCGATTTTTTGTTGATTCAGCCCAAATAGGTTGCCCAGTCCGCACAGCTTCTGCTAAGGGAGAGGGTAAATCAATGGAAAAATGCCGCCAAGTGTCTACCAAATCCTGGTTATAGCCAACCGCACGCACAATTTCTAGTTCAGTTTTACTTTCATTCACCAAGGCGACAAGGGCAGAACTGGCTCCCAAGGCAGCCATACTCTGGTCTACAATGACTTCAGATACTTGGGCTGGTGTTAGCGATTCTGAAAGAGCAGCCGTAATGGATTGAAGACGGGCAATGCGCTCTAATGCTCGTTCTGCTGTTTTTTGTGCTTGCTGCGCTTCTTGGTAAAGGCGAGCATTATCAATGGCGATCGCAGCTCGATGGGCAACATCTTCAGCTAACGACAAGTCAGCTGTGCTGTAACGACGTTCTGATTCAGCAGTCACAAAGGAAATTGCCCCAAAAATTCTTTCGCGTGCCATCAAGGGCAAGATAATACATGATTTTAAGCCAAGTTCACGCAGAATCCGCAGATGTTCTGGATCTTGGATAGCTTCTGCTAGCGCTGCATCTGAAATTTCAGCTACCATTTCTACAAGTCCAGTACGCAGCACTTTAGGCACACCTCCAGGTGCATCCAACTTTCTAGGATAACGCTGATAAACTTCCCAACCAAGTTTCACTTTTTCTGGATCTCGGTGAGCAACTGCTACCCGATTAATTGATTGATTGTCTTGCAGCAGATCGACACTGCACCAATCAGCGAAGTAAGGCACAGCCAGATTTGCCACACTTGCTAGTGTGCTTTCATAATCGAGGGAAGAGGCTAGGGTTGCACTGATTTGAGCTAAGAATGTTGCCCGTTGCTGATCGGCTTGTGCTTCTTGTCGCGCGGTTTGCTCTTGAATCAGTTGGATACGTTCAGCTTCAGATTGTTTGTGATCTGTAATATCAAGCACAACCCCACTCATGTGTGTTGCTTTACCTGCTTCGTTGAAAAAAGCTTTTCCTCGGGAGGTTAGGTAGCGAATACTGCTGTCATCTCGAATAATTCGATATTCTAAATCATGCT
This sequence comes from Nostoc sp. CmiVER01, assembly GCF_034531135.2. Lineage (NCBI taxonomy): Bacteria > Bacillati > Cyanobacteriota > Cyanophyceae > Nostocales > Nostocaceae > Nostoc > Nostoc sp. CmiVER01. The sequence goes on along the minus strand of NZ_JAVRBU020000011.1, from coordinate 72,062 downwards.
CTACACCTTGGTTAATCGCTCGGCTCAACGATTGAGCCAGCAATCCCCGATCATCTGGATGGAGACGAGCTAAAATTGCTTCAGAAGTGGCAACAAAGGTTTCAGGTGTTAAGCCAAATAGTTGATAAATCTGCTCATCCCAATCAAAGCGATCGTTGGCAATATCCCAACTCCAAACACCGATTTGGGCAGATTCCAACGCTAGATTGAGTTTTTCTTGACTATTTTCTAGACCTTGATAAAGACGGGCATTTTCTAGAGAAATAGCAATTTGAACTGTCAATATTTCCAGTACAGAAAGCTTGTCTTGTGTAAAGGCACTGGAAATAAGATTATTTTCTAAATATAAAATACCAATTAATTTTGACTGAAGCGTAATCGGTAAACAAAGTACAGATTTAGGTTGCTTTCGGATTATATACTCGTCTTTGGAAAACAGATTTTCCTCAATAGCATTTTGCAAAATCACTATTTCTTGAGTTCGCTGAACATAATTCAATATTGATTGCGGAATAACCTGTGAAATTTCGCCATCTAATACAGGTTGAAAAACATTAAGCTTTTCTGCCTGGAGATTAAAGTTAGCTTCTACTTCGATTACCAAATTTTGCTCGTATTCAAGCAATAAATAACCAATTTCTGCTCCTGCTTGCTCAAGAACAATCTGCATTAAAGTCTTCAACAACCGCGAAAACACAATTTCACTAGATATGGTTTGAGACGCTTTAACGATGGATAAAAAGTCTAGCTGTTCAACTGTGCTGAAAAACGTTCCGTTAGAGATAAACTGTTGTTGTGGCAATAGATGAGGATAGGATTCTTCGAGGTGTTTAACTTTAGCAGATGCTTCCCAGCGTAAATAAGCATTTTTAGCTTCTTGTAAGTAGGTTTTGGCAATTAATTCAAACTTCCGTTCTACATAAAATTTAGCACTTAACTCATTAGCTAAAGCTTCATATTGCACAAATCCTTGCTCACGGGCTGAAGCAATTGATTGCTCATACAAGCGCATTGCTTCCAAGTCTCGATTTTCAATTCGAGCTATTTCAGCAGCTACTAATTGAGACTTGTGTAAGAAGTTTGCAGGGCAATGATTAGCCCAGTATTGCAATTGCTGCTGATATAATTCTAGGGATTGTAAAAACTGTTTCTGCTCTTGAGAAGATACTGTTGGATAAAGAGCCGTCAGAGTCAGTGAGTAATATAAAATGTAATCGGTTTCAATGAGTGATGCTAGTGTTTTAACTGGCAATTTAGACAATTTTAAGGCAGAATTAAATGCCTCTGTATATTCTCCATAGGTAAAAAATATAATTAATTTAATAATATGATAAAAAATAATCCCACTCACAAAACCTGCATCTGTAATAATAGACAAAGCAGATACTTCATCAAATTCATCATTACTTAGAGTCAGATTATGGTGAGTTAGTCCGCGCAGATTCATCAGTAGCATCTGCTGTAGTTTGATTGCCTGATAGACAGTCTCATGTTTAGACTGGCGGGCGAATACAGTATATTTTTCTAGAGATTTGTATGTTTCTGCAAGTGGAAAACCTAACTGGATAATTTGCCATGAGCTTTGATAACCATTGTAGTTAGCCATCGTCACATCACCAGCTTCCACACAGCCGATAAATCCCCGCTCTAAAAATGAAATATCGGTAAAAAGATGGTTACGCCAAACGTTAATATGACTTCCATGAATGTGCAGAACAACTCCTCTAAGTTTCAAGTCATGCAACTTTTCATTTAATTGAATTGTCATTTCAGAAAATGCGTAACCTGTAGGAATATTATGGAAGATGGAAACCAACAACATGGCATACATGCTATAGGCAAAACAGGAATCTTCTGTATTCCCAAACTTGAGTGAGTAGTTAACTGCTTTAAGTACGACTAAGGGAAAGAGATCGGGTCTACTGAGATAAGTAGGTGCGCCCAAGGTTGTCAACAGACCAATGACTGTTTTAATATTTGGATCTTGAATTAATATAGAATTAATTAAATCAGAGATTTGTCTATTACCAAGGTTGGTTACTACCTGGTCTTTTTCAATTGCGATCGCAGCCTTCGCTTCCTCATTGGTATCAGGAAATGTCACCCCAAAAAGTTTTAAAGCTTCTAGCCCCAATGTCAGCGCCTCTTCATACCTCCCCGCAACTTGATAGAGTTTAATTTGCAGCATATAAATATTAGATTTATCTACATAAGATGCTGCTTTCATGAATAGTAATTCAAATAATTCTTCTGCTTGTATTAAATTTCCTGTTAAAAATTCACACTCAGCTAGCTCTCTGAATATCGTAAATGTTTGTTCATATTGTTCAATCCAGGCATTTTCAGCTAAAAGATTCATGGCAATGCTAAAAAACTTTTTAGCTGGTGTGTAAGCTGTGGAAGCTTTTGCCTTCTTAGCAGCAATTAAATTCAAGCGTAGCAATTCATCTTTTTCTGTCTGCTCAATAATTAAATCCACTGCGAAGTTGAGTTGATTGACCAAATCAAATATTTGCTCGTTCATTTGTTCAGGACTAGCATTTTTTAGCAAAAGCCGCCCAATTTTCAAGTGAACTGCCGACTTTGATTCATCAGCAATTAAGGAGTATGCAGCTTGCTGAACTCGGTCATGATAGAAACGATAGTTTTTCTGGGCAGTTTCATCTGACTCTACGGGGATAATTAATCCTCTTAAAATTGTATCAACAAGCACATTCGCTGTTTCTTCAATAGATTGTTCACCAACGATCGCTAAAACTTCTAAATCAAAACGATTACCAATACAAGAGGCTAACTTAAGCACCTGTTGAGTTGCGGCTGGCAGTTTTTGCATCTGCCCAATCATTAAGCTAACAATATTATCTGTAATCCCTTGGGCTTCAATCTCACTTAAATTCCATTGCCAAATACGATGTTTTTGGTCAAAAATTAGAAGATTTTCTTGATGCAGTGTTTTCATAAACTCATTAACAAAAAAAGGATTACCATCAGTTTTTTGGATAATCAATTGAGCAAGAGGTTCTACTTGTTCTACTGAACTATGCAAGGTATCAGCAATCAACTGATTTACATAAACAAGATTTAAAGGGGTAAGCACAATTTCAGTTATTCTTGCTTCATACTGGTAAATTTTCTCCATCATCAAACTAAAGGGATGCATAACATCTACTTCGTTATCTCGAAAAGCCAAAATGAAGCAGAGATATTGAATACTAGACCCAGTAATGACGGTTTGAATTAAATTTAAAGTAGCGCTGTCTGCCCACTGCATATCATCTAAAAAAACAGTGAGTGGATGCTCTTTTTGAGCAAAGATGCTGATAAAATTCTGAAATACCAAATTAAATCGGTTTTGAGATTCGGCAGGCCCCAACTCTAGTATAGGAGGCTGTTCTCCAACGATTAATTCAACTTCTGGAATCACATCTGTGATTAGTCTACCATTGTTCCCTAATGCTGCTTGTATTCGCTTTTTCCAAATGAGAAGTTGAGCTTCGGACTGCGTTAAAATTTGTCTAACAAGTGTTTGAAAAGCTTGAACAATAGTAGAGTAAGGAATATCTCGTTTGTACTGATCAAACTTACCAGAGATAAAAACTCCGCGTTCTCGCACAATAGGCTTGTGAATCTCTTTTACTAAAGAAGATTTACCAACCCCAGCATAACCAGAAACTAAAACGAGTTCTGGTTTACTTTGACTAACAACTCGTTCAAATGCTTGTAAAAGTTTGCTAATCTCTGGTTCTCGCCCATACAATTTTTGAGGAATTTGAAACCGCTCTGAGATATCTTGCTCACCCAAAACAAAGGATTGAATTTCTCCCGTCGTCTCTAATTGCTTTAAGCACCGTTCCAGATCAAATTGCAAACTTAAAGCGCTCTGATACCTCTGTTCTGCAACCTTCGACAGCAATTTGCTGATAATATCACAGAGGATTTGGGGAATATTAGAATTTAACTTTTTCGGGGATGGCGGAGATTTGGCAATATGACAATGTACCCACTCTAAGGGATCTTTGCCTTTAAATGCTAGCTGATTTGTCAGCATTTCATAAAAGGTGATTCCTAGAGAATACAAATCGCTGCGATGGTCAATTCCTCGATTCATCCGCCCGGTTTGCTCAGGTGACAAATATGGTAAACTGCCTTCAATTTGACTGGAACTGCTAACCATTTGCTGCTGATATGGAATGAAGGTAGCAATTCCAAAATCGGCAATTTTAACCTGATTGGTTTCCAGATTAATTAAAATATTTTGTGGCTTAATATCCTTATGGACAATATGATGAGTGTGAATTTGTGCAAGTTTACTAGTGATTTCAATAGCAATTTTCAAAAACGAAACAGGCTGTTGAAATTGGCCTAGTAACTGATCAAGCGATCGCGCCTGAAAATCCTCCATAATTAAATAAGGGATTCCTTGATGCATCTCTAAGGCGTAAACTTTAACTACGGCTGCGGTGTTTAACCTTTGTGCGATCGCATACTCATGTTTGATCTGTTCAATGTTATTGGGCGTACACTGTTCTGGACGTAGCCCTTTGATAATTACTGGACAATTATCTCTAAGCCTAATTCCACGGTATATGACTGCTTTTACCCCTGCTTTTAACAAAGTGACAATTTGAAATCCGGGTAATGCAATCATCATGCCAAATACTCCAGCCGTGCTTCTTCAAATATAGTTCGAGCTTAATGTATTTTAGATACATTTCCTTGGGCAGATGAAATTTAGATGATATTAAGTTTGGATAATTTACGTTCTGCTAACTTCCAAAGGAAAAATAAGCTAAAATTCAAGCAGAGTAAGCATTTCCCGCTCATAAACTCCCCATGCTTGATAACCTGCAAACCCAAGTTTACCAACTAGAACAATTTGCCAACAGCCTCGTTTCTAACCAACTGACACACCTTAGCGTGGTGAGTGCTGCTATTATCTTTGCTGCTGGCTTGCTTACCAGTCTTACACCCTGTATGCTTTCTATGCTGCCAATTACTATTGGTTACATCGGCGGTTATGAAGCTAAAAGCCGCCTCCAAGCAGCTGCCCAATCAACTTGGTTTGCTTTAGGATTAGCAACTACCTTGGCAGGACTAGGTATTATAGCAGCTTTTGTCGGAAAAGTCTACGGTCAAGTGGGAATTGGTTTGCCGATTATCGTCAGCATTATCGCCATTCTCATGGGGCTAAACTTATTAGAAGCACTACCTCTACAATTTCCATCCTTGGGCGAAACGAATTGGATTTCGCCAGATTTACCAGCAGGATTGCGTTCTTATTTGCTGGGGCTGACTTTCGGCTTAGTCGCATCCCCTTGTAGCACACCTGTTTTAGCTAGTTTGTTGGGTTGGATTGCCAATACACAAGACTTAATTTTAGGGGCTGTTTTGCTACTTTCTTACACAGCCGGTTATGTAGCACCATTGATTTTGGCGGGTACTTTTACAGCTTCAATTAAAAAGTTACTAGAATTGCGTCGCTGGTCTGGTTGGATTAACCCAGTTAGCGGGGCGCTGTTGGTAGGATTCGGTGTATTTTCTTTAATTTCTCGGATTCCCCTTGGCAGTTTTTAATATCAATACATTTGTTAGATTTTACACATAATGACTTTAGAAGATTCAGCGTCGAAAGAATTAAAATGGTGGGCAGTACCTGGGCAGTTCTTACGGCAAGAGCTTTTACCTGTACTGACAAATTTACGACTAGCGATCGCACTACTGCTATTGATTGCAATCTTTAGCTCCACTGGTACTGTAATTGAACAAGGTCAGTCACCCGCATTTTACCAGGCTAACTACCCAGAACATCCAGCTTTATTTGGTTTCTTAACTTGGAAGGTAATTCAGGTAGTTGGGTTAGACCATGTATATCGTACTTGGTGGTTTTTAGCATTACTCATCTTATTTGGCACTAGCTTAACTGCTTGTTCATTTACTCGACAGTTACCAGCCTTAAAAGCTGCCCAACGCTGGAAATATTACGACGAACCACGGCAATTTAAAAAGTTAGCTTTAAGTGCAGAACTAGATACTGGTTCCTTGGATTCTCTCAGTCAAATATTACAGAAACGCCGCTATAAAATTTTTCCAGATCAAGAAAAAGAAAATCTCCTATACGCCCGTAAAGGAATAGTCGGACGCATCGGCCCAATTATTGTTCATATTGGCATCGTCGCTATTCTGATCGGGGGAATTTGGGGGGCGATGACTGGGTTTTTGGCTCAGGAAATGGTTGCTAGTGGTGATACATTTCAAGTGACAAATATTGTCGATGCTGGCCCTTTAGCAGCACCAATCCCGAAAGATTGGTCTGTGCGAGTTAATCGTTTTTGGATTGACTACACACCATCTGGCGGCATCGATCAATTTTATTCGGATATGTCTGTCTTGAATAAGCAGGGGGAGGAAATTGACCACAAAAAGATTTTTGTCAACGAGCCTCTGCGCTATCATGGCATCACTTTCTACCAAACTGATTGGGGAATTGCAGGTGTTCGCGTCCAATTTAACAATAGCCCGGTTTTTCAGCTACCAATGGCGCTATTGAATACCAATGGCCAAGGACGCATTTGGGGAACGTGGGTTCCTACAAAACCGGATTTGAGTGAGGGTGTCTCTTTGCTAGCCAAAGACTTGCAAGGGATGGTACTAATTTATGATCCCGCAGGCAAACTCGTTGATACTGTTCGCGCTGGGATGTCCACTCAAGTTAATGGCGTGAAACTGAAAATTCTGGATATTATTGGCAGCACTGGCTTACAAATTAAAGCCGATCCAGGTATACCAATTGTTTACTCAGGGTTTGGTTTACTAATGCTGGGTGTAGTAATGAGTTACTTTTCTCATTCGCAAATATGGGCATTGCAAAAAGGCGATCGCTTGTATGTGGGTGGGAAAACTAATCGCGCCCAAGTTGCTTTTGAACAAGAGGTTTTGGAGATTTTAGATCGGCTAAGTTCACAGCCAAAAGGTGAAGAGAAAGAGGCGGCGATTGAAATTTAAACGCAGAAGGGCGCAAAGGAAATCGCAGAGGAACGCAGAGGATTACTTTGCGTTCCTTTGCGTTAGCCCCTGCGCCCCTTTACGTTTCAAAATTTCTACAAATTGGGAAATTACTAGAGGTATTTATTAAACATTGGAACAAAAGATTTCTATGCCTGCTCAACTTAAATTCAAGGGACGCGTTTACCTTATACCGTTAATTGCTATCTTGTTAAATATTGCTTCTTGCACTGCCAATAATCGAAACATCAACCGTGTTTCTCTTGTAGGTGCTGGGGCAAGTTTTCCTGCACCTTTGTACGAACGCTGGCTTTCAGATTACAACCAGCAAAATCCCAATGTAGAAATTAACTATCAAGCGATAGGAAGCAGTGCTGGAGTGCAACAACTCATTGAAGGTACTGTGGATTTTGCAGCTAGTGACGTAGGAATTACAAATGAACAAGCAGCTAAGATAAAACGGGGAGCGATCGCTTTACCGATAACTGCTGGTTCTATTGTGCTGGCTTATAACCTTACACCTTCATTTCAGTCCCCTCAAGCCAATCCGCCAACTAGTATAAAACTATCACGCCAAGTCTACGGAGATATCTTCCTCGGAAAAATTACGAATTGGAATCATCCGAGAATAGCCGCAGCTAATCCAGGGGTAAATTTGCCCAATCTACCGATTCAGGTAGTACACCGAACTGATGGTAGTGGGACTACAAGTGTATTGACGCAACATCTAAGTGCAATAAGTCCAGAATGGAAAAGCAAAGTTGCAGCCGGTAAATCTGTAGCATGGCCAGTAGGAATTGGTGGAAAGGGTAACGAAGGTGTCACCGCCTTAATTCAACAGATACCAGGAGCTATTGGCTATGTAGAATACGTCTACGCCAAACAAAATAAACTCCCTATGGCTGCTTTGGAAAATAAATTTGGTAATTATATTATACCGACACCAAAATCTGTAGCTCAAACTTTAGAAGCGGTTAAATTACCCGCCGATAACTTGATTGCTTTTATCACCGATCCTATAGGTGCCGAGTCTTATCCCATCGTTACTTACACCTGGCTTTTAACTTATCACCAATATCCAAACCGAGTCAAAGCTCAAGCGCTGAAAAACTTTATTGATTGGGCTGTGATTGAGGGGCAAAAATCCAGTTTGGAACTCGGATATATCCCTTTGTCTCCAAAAGTTGTGATTCAAGTGCAATCTGCTGCAAAGAAGATTGGAGAATAAATAGTTTTTAGTTTAGGATAGGCGATCGCGTTATTTAATCAACCTGAGTAAAAAGTCCTAATTTTATTCGCCTAGCGTTTCGTAGAGAGGACTAAAGTCCTCACTACAAGCTAAAGTTTTTATTATGATTACTTATGATGACGCACTTCAACTACGGTATGTACATTACCACGAGGCGTGAAATCTGCTTTCACAGTAGCTTCCAACGGATCGCAAGCAGCTACAAAATCATCCAAAATTTGATTGGCAGATTCTTCATGTGAAATATAGCGATCGCGGTAACTGTTAATGTAAAGCTTAAGCGCCTTCAATTCCACTACCCGTTCATCAGGTATATATGTAATGTAAATTGTCGCAAAGTCGGGATAACCAGAAAAGGGACATTTACAAGTAAATTCCGGCAAAGTAATGTTAATGTCATATCGCCTCCCCACACGCGGATTCGGAAAGGTAATTAGTTTACCTTCGGCAATATCGCGTTCGCCATACTTCATTTCTTGGCTTGCCTGGGTTACACTTTCAGATAATTTGTCAGTTGTCATTGGTTATTTTACTTATCTTTACATCTTTTTATTAATTTTGTAGCTTCTTAACTCCCCACTCCCTATTCCCTACTCCCCACTCCTAACTCAATACTCTTCCTTCTCCCAGTCTGGACAATTTTCATCTTCACAACCGTGGGGATGCATAGCACAAACTAACAAATTACCACTATAAACTTGACCGTGGTAGTGAGTACACCCAATACAGGCAGGATTTTTTTCAGCTGTGGGTTCAACTGAATAAGGAAAACCTGGATCTATATCTGTTACAATATCTTCCAGTTCCCAGTAAGCTTCAAACATTGGTTCAGTCAAATCCTGAAAATACTGATCGACTTCAATGGCAATGTTAGGGACTTGCCCGGTGATTTCTTCCGTTAGCTCAAAAAAAGCGTCTACCATTTCACTCATTCCCAGGAAGAAACGCTCTACTTCATCTGCCACTGTTTCAACTATCTCTACTAAATCTTTTTGCCACTGTTCCATAAACTTGACACCTTTGCAGGCTATAAACAGGACGCTTTGTGTTTTCTGGCTTAAAGAACTAGAGTACACACTAAGCAATGTATCTTATCAAGTTTCTATCTAAAGTGCCATGTCAAAATGCCACCTATTATTAATATTTCGCTTCAATAATGCTTTTTATTGATCGCGTTGCAATCTTTTTAACTCGTCTTGCAGCTTTAGCACTTCGTCGCGTAATTGATCCACATTTTCATCATTTGCTCCCTCTTTCACCGTTAGTTCTTCATCTTCCTCTAAAATTTCAATGCGGCGAGGTTCAGAAGGAGGTGTTTTTTCAGAGGTTTCACCAGATGTTTGGGGCTGTTGGGCTTGCTTCATCATTTCTTCAACGAATCGACGGGCTTCTTCCGTGTTCATTTCGCCCTTCGCCACCATTTCATCAGCCAGTTTTTGGACTTGCGATCGCACTTCGGCTAATTTTCCCCCTGCTTTCTCACCTGCGTAAGAAGCTAATCCAACACCGAGGTAAAAAGCTTTTTGAACAATATCTCCAAAACCAGCCATTCTCCCTGACCGCTCCTACAAATAGGGCGACCCGGAGACTACGCCTATCACAAGCCTCCCGTGTTGCTGCTACCTTCCGGTTCTGACAAGATTTGGGTGTTGCGATCGCATAGATCCAGGTCTTTTTAAAGCATAACATTAAAAGTCAGTAATGTGTATGCTATTCCATAACAATCCGCCATTCATAAAGCTGATAGTTGACGCAGCCGTGTTTCACCAACGGGTCATCAGCTACAATTGCTTCTGCTTCATCCTTTGAGGCCGCCTCAAACAGTAACATCCCGCCTCTTTGCTCTGCCCAATAGCCTGTTCGCGCTTTGTGTCCTTTTGCAATCAAATCCTGAATATAGGCTTTGTGGGCAGGTACATATTGGTCAAAGGTAGGTTTATCGACTTTCCCTTCTTCAATCTTGACAAACCAAGGCATTTGCTTGTTATCTCCCATTGCTAAGGACTTTCTGCCTCAACCACGTTCGGGTGGCACTTTGAAGAAGAATTCAGAAGTCAGAATTCAGGAGTCAGAATCAATGAGTGGGGGATTCCAGACCCACCACTCAATTGTTGCACCACCAAATCTACGATTTTGTGGGGGTCTTAAACCCATTTATTCATCCACTAGTCGCACAGAATTCAATTCTGAATTCTGGCGACTGACGCATGAATTCTGTTTGATAAAAGCAAGACTGTAACACTCAGTCTGCTTTATTTAGTCGGCATAGTGATTTCCCAAATTCCTTGATTTCCACCATATTCTATAACATAAATTTTATTGCCGATAATCGCAGCGTCAATGGGATTACTAAAACCTTCAACAATGCGGGTAGCATTCAATTTATAGTTAGTTCCTACTTTAGTTAACTTTAAATGCAGTAGGTCTTGGCCAGCATCTTTAAAAGGGCCTGGTAGTGTTTCGCCAGTGGGGTCGCCTGTTGTAAAACTCAGCATGAATCCATCTCTCTTGAATTCTGGACTCATTACTCCTTGTGTATCAAAAACCAAGCCTAAAGGAGAACGGTGTGCTGAAAAAGTGCTTATACTTTGTCCAAGAAGACTGGCATCTTTGACTTTTCCATCTTGAGGATCGCGGAAATTGTCTGCGTCTGGCCCAAAATTAGGAATTGGTTCAATTAAGTTTACAGGTCGAGCGGGAAAGGTTGGATCGTTACGAAAGTAGCCCCTTTGAACAGCGTTAAATTGGGGGCTTAATAAAAGGTCTTTGGCAGGATCATAATTAGGAAATTGTTGTGGGTTATCTGTCCCACCAATCCGCCAGGGAAAGCCGTAATTACCACCTGGACGGAGCCAATTTAGTTCTTCTGACATGTCGCGATCGGGGCCATTTTCTGTGCCAAATAAATCCCCATTGGGAGCAAAGGCCATATCAAAAGTATTACGTGTTCCTTCTGCAAAAATATAGCCAGCTGTCTTTAAAGCTGCTCGATTGTTTGGAAGAAAAAGATTTTTGCCATTAGTAGGAAGACGGAGTATACAGGCGGTTAATCCGACTTCACGAGTATTCGGATATAGCCCATTAACAGACTGAACCTCACCGTGATCGGTACGAGAACCACTATTTATATAGATAAAGTTACCATCTGGGCTAACAACCACGCCATTGAAGCGATGGTCATAGGCTGTTTTGCTTTTGGGATAGCCTGCACTCTTAGCTAAGATAGACCAGACGCGCTGTTGTGTACCCGGCTTAATTTCGCCTTTAACAATAATTGCTTTAGTCTGGTTATTCGCAAGGTCTGCATTGCCCACCAAATAAATTGTGCCATTCGGGCCAATGGCCATACCTTGAGTTTCACCTGCATTATGATCGCTAGAGGTATACACAAGTTTACTATTAGACAAGCCTAAATTGACTTGATAAATATCACCATTTTGTTTGAGGTAATAAAGGGTATTGTTTCGTGGATCTTTTACAATCCGAACAGAAGGAGAGACTGATAAGGTATTTGTAATATTGCGAATTTGAATATCAGGACGCAGGGCTTTAGGTGCAGCATTTACTCCAGTAGCGCCATAATTTAATAGAACTGTTGTAAATAACAGCGTTTTCGCGGCAACAAAGTAGCTTTTGAGAGCAAACTTGCCAATAAATCTGTGTTGCTGGTTAGATGACTTAATGCTATTCATTATTTTGTTCATAAAATAGTCAGATGATTTTGTTGCTATATCTTCTTGAGAAAGGAAACAATTTTAGAGCTTCTCGATTGAAATGAGCAATGGAGACTAAGTAGCTCGGTTTCAATAAATTAAAGCTTGTAGTTTTGAGCTATGAATAGCTCACTATGAACTAGGATTTTATTTTCTGTTTATTATGGTTGTCTACTTAGCTTAGAAATAGTCTTTTATTCCTGAAGGGAGGACACATGGTCGTGTCCCTCAATCAGCCTTATAATGCAGTACTTCCTTAACTTAACAACATTCTTATGCTAAACTGACTTCTAGCGTATAAGGAGCAGGGTTGCTATCACTAGAACCAGAGAAAGTTCCGCCATCTTGGGGAAAGAAAGCATATTTACTCACTGAAACAGAGTAGGTTCCAGCACCTAATGAAGCAGTGATTAATGATCCAAAGTCGGGGCCACTATCGTCATCACTTTGTAGTAAAATACCAGCATTGTTAAACAGTCCGATCACTGTATCATCTGTTGTCGCCGCAGTGATAGTCACAGTCCCTGGATTTGCTAGAGAAAATGTAAAAAAATCGAAATCGGGATTGTCTCCTGGTTGAACTGTTACTAACTCACCTGAGAGATTAAGGTCTGAGCCTGATGATAGAGAACCTAATTTTTCAGCACTGGCTAGTGTATTGTTTGTAGCTTGTCCAGGATTTTCCGGTTCATAGAAAAGGAAATTGTCACTCTCAAGTCTAAGGTTTACTACTCCTTGCACAATACCTATGATCTCATCTGGCTCTGCTCCAGGTTTGTCTAAAAATATTTGTGTATTGGCTCCAACAGATTGCAAACGGTAGTTTTTTGGCAAGCCTTTTAGTTCTATTCTATCTTCACTAGTATTGAAGTCAGTAATAGTAGCCAAGTCCCCGAAACCAGCATTCGTAGTGTTTTTATCATCGTAGAAAACATTTGCTGCATCCCCAAGGACAAATGTATCTAGCCCAACGTCGCCGATTAAAGTATCAGCCTCCCCTAATCCAGGTGGAAGAGGACTGCCAGGAAAAACACCGATGAGGATGTCGTTTCCAGGCCCCCCATTGACTACATCATTACCGGGCCCGCCCTGGAGACTATCATTGCCCTCGTTACCATTGAGGGTATCATTGCCATTGTTACCATCTAGCGTGTCATCGCCTGCTCTTCCATTCAGAATGTTGTTAGAAGTATTACCAAATACTATGTTATTAAGACTGTTACCTGTCCCGTTGATAGCGCTACCTTCCCTCAGTCTCAGGTTTTCCAGATTGGCACCCAGTTTATAGGGGACAGAAGACCGGACGGTATCTATACCTGAATTCCTAGCCTCGGTAATGGTGTCAGTAGCACTGTCAATGATGTAAGTATCGTCGCCTACTCCCCCATTCAAGCTGTCATTACCCAAGCCACCATCGAGTGTGTCATTGCCAATTTCACCGATTAAACTGTCGTTTCCCGTCCCGCCAAATAGATTATCATTACCATCTGCACCATTTAGAGTATCGTTACCAGACAAACTATTGGCATTACCACCATTAGCCCAGCCATATATCGTGTCATCTCCCGATGTCCCATTTCTGGTGTCAGGATCTGTAGTGCCGAAAATAACTGCCATATTATTTTTCCTGAATTTCTAAATAATGCCTAACTTTGGCCTCAGTGACAGAACTCTTTATAAGTTCAATTTAGATTACTTAAAACTCTAAGTCTAAATGCTAGTGCTTTTATTAACCTAATTAATACCAATATTTTCTAACCAATATGAATATTAATTAGGTTAATTATTGATTATGTAAATGGTAAGTAATTGTGTCAAAATTTATTTTAATTATTTTCCCATATTTAACTTAGATGTAATTGCTGTAATCATTGTAATTATTTAATTAGCATGAACCAAAATTTACGTCAACTTATTTATAAAATCTTAAAAATTTAATCTTTTGAATTTCTAATACTGTTAACAATATTTATAAATTTTAATTAAGTCTTTTTTGAAACCTACTGTTTTTTAAGAAAAAATGACGAGATTTTTTAGATAAATGCAATGTTCTCGTTAAGTTAGGTTTCAATATCGTTTTTATCTTGTAAAATTAACATTTTTCTATTAAAGAAATGAATTTTAAAATACATAAGTTAAATTTATATATTATCAAAAGCGTTTTTGAGCTTCACAACACTTAAGCTTTACATAAATTTTATATAAGTCCGTTTGGATTTTTGAAACTATTTTCTTGATGCGCGTTCGCGTTGGCGTACCACTTCGTGGAAGCAAGCTACGCGGAGCGTGTCGCAGACAAGCCTTTCTGCAAAGAGAAGCGTCTCGCAGAGAAGCGCAAGCGCGAGAAATAATACGTCCTTGTTCCAGCAGCCCTACATTTATATATGGGGTTCTTCTCTCTGCCCCTGCCCCTTGTCCTCTTCATTGATCTATGACTTCTTTTCAATACAAAGTTAATGATCGCCTAAAGACTTATGTGTAATGGTAGCAAGGGTTCGGAGTATTACTGTATCTGTACTGTAGTCATAAGTAATTGACTTCCACCTTGCTTTCCAGGATGACGCTAGCTAAACAAGCGATTAAACTATGGATAACATCAAGGAACTGTTGCTTTTAGCACTACTTACATAAATTTAATTGCATTGTTACATCTAAAGTCTCATCCTGCTATATAAAAAACCTATTATGTCAGTGTATCAAGGAAGTTGTGGGGAGACCACCGATTTAATTATTGGTGTTCACAACCAAGAAAACCTCGAATTACAAGCAAATTCTGCTCCTGTGGGTGCTCTTGCCACAAGACAAGGAACTTTTTCTACGTTTCTTGCTCCTCTGACTCAAGATACTTTTAAACAGGTCGTTCAGGATGTCGAGCAAAAATTACAGATTGTCCATCAAACCCTGTCAATGCTGGATTCTCAGGGATTTGAAACTCTTCTGCAAGAAATGTTGCATTCGATTACCTTGAAAACTGGAGAATTGCTGGGGGCAGACCGGACGACGATATTTTTATTGGATGAAGAAAAACAAGAACTTTGGTCAATTCTGGCTGAAGGGGAGGGCGATCGCTCTTTAGAAATTCGCATCCCCGCCGATAAAGGCATTGCTGGGGAAGTCGCCACCTTCAAGCGAGTTATTAATATTCCCTTTGATTTTTATAACGATCCGCGATCGCATTTTGCCCAAGAACAAGAAAAAAGAACTGGCTACCGCACCTACACTATGCTGGCTTTGCCATTGTTAAATGAACATGGACAGTTAGTTGCGGTAGTACAATTACTGAATAAATTAAAATATGGGAATAATCCCGATGTTCCACTTGCAGAGCGCATTGATACCAAAGGTTTTATCCGTGCTGACGAACAATTATTTCAAGAATTTGCTCCATCGATTCGCTTGATTTTAGAATCCTCGCGCTCTTTTTATGTCGCCACTCAAAAACAAAGAGCAGTGGCGGCGCTAATGAAGGCGATCAAGTCTCTATCTCAAAGCAGCCTCGACTTAGAAGACACCCTAAAGCGGGTGATGGATGAAGCCAAAGAACTGATGAATGCCGATCGCAGTACACTATGGTTAATAGACCGCGATCGCCATGAATTATGGACGAAAATCACCCAAGATGATGGTTCAACTAAGGAGTTACGAGTCCCCGTAGGTAAAGGCTTTGCTGGTATAGTAGCAGCTTCTGGTAAGAAACTGAATATTGCCTTTGATTTGTACCACCATCCTGATTCTGATACTGCCAAACAACTCGACCAGCAAAATGGCTATCGCACCTGTAGCTTGCTTTGTATGCCAGTATTTAATGCTGATCAAGAACTGATTGGTGTTACCCAACTTGTAAATAAAAAGAAAACCGGAGATTTTTCACCTTATAATCCAGCTGAGTGGCCCAAAGCTCCCGACTGCTTCCAAGCTAGCTTTGATCGCAACGATGAAGAATTTATGGAAGCTTTTAATATTCAAGCGGGAGTAGCGCTGCAAAATGCCCAGTTGTTTGCCACAGTCAAGCAACAAGAACAAATGCAACGGGATATTTTGCGTAGTCTTTCCAATGGAGTAGTTTCCACTGATAAAGCTGGGTTAATTATTGCCGCCAATGAAAGTGCCAAGCGTATGCTAGGACTGGAGGCAGAAGAACGTTTAGAAGGTAAATTAGTTACTGATGCGATCGGCATCAAAGAAGGTGACTTTAGCAAGTGGTATCAGGATGCTTTACATGCAGCCGACTTAAAAGGCCGCCAGCAATATTACCCCGATCGCACACTCTTAACTACTGGTACGGAACAGCATAGTATTAATTTATCCATTAACACAATAGCTGACGCTAGCGACCAAGAGCAAGTCCGGGGGGCGCTGGTGGTAATGGAAGATATTAGTGATGAAAAGCGGCTCAAGAGTACGATGTACCGCTACATGACCCAGGAATTAGCCGAAGAATTGCTGAAATTAGATGATGCTAAATTAGGAGGCGATCGTAAAGAAGTTTCGATTTTATTTTCCGATATTCGCGGCTACACCACTTTAACGGAAAACTTAGAAGCAGAAGAAGTGGTGAGTATGCTCAATGAATATTTTGAATCAATGGTGGAGGCAGTCTTTAAACATAAAGGCACTCTTGATAAATATATCGGCGATGCGATCATGGCTGTGTTTGGTTCTCCCTTACCATTAGAAGAACACGCTTGGATGGCAGTGCAAACATCTTTAGAAATGCGCCATCGTCTGCACGAATTTAATCAACGTCGCTATAGAGATGATAAGCCTAGAATCAAGATCGGCATTGGCATCAATTCTGATACCGTGATTAGTGGGAATATCGGCTCTAGTAAGCGGATGGAATTTACCGCCATTGGCGATGGTGTTAATCTTGGCTCTCGATTAGAAAGTGTTAGTAAACAGTATGGTTGCGATATTATTATTAGTGATAACACTTTTAAGCCATGCAAAGATCAGATTTGGGCTAGGGAACTAGATTACATTCGTGTCAAGGGTAGAAATGAGCCATTAGCCATATATGAATTACTGGGTTTGCGTTCCAACCCTATTGAAAGCGAAAAATTGCAAGTGATTGAACATTATCACAAAGGGCGCGAGTATTACCTCAAACGCGATTTTAACCGTGCTAGAGCTGAATTTGCCCTAGTTTTGGCAGCAGATAACCATGATAAAGCTGCTATGTTGCATCTGTTACGTTGTCAGCACTGGTTACAGTCACCTCCAACAGAATCAGATTGGGATGAAGGAGTTTGGACGTTTCAGGAAAAATAAGTGCCATTTCTGCCGCTCCATCCCTGTGAAAGAATTACATTTAACAATAGTGAGTGCTATTGCCAAAAATAACTTAAATGTAGCGGATGCACCAGAGGGTTTCAGCCCTCACCACAAACCTTTAATTATTATTTTTAAAGGCATCCTTCTATACTAAGTAGAAATCAATTAAAATTATTTGCTCTATACCCTAAATGAATCAATTATCAATTACGTCCGCAATTGCGAATTGCGTTAGCGCAGCGTCTCGCAGAGAAGGAGCGTCACTGCGTTAGCATAGCGGGGCGTTCGCTTTTAGCGTCTCCAAGAGTTGCCCATTGCGAATTTTTCGGTCATGTGGAGCATACTAGATTAGGCTTTAGAATGCGGATTGGTATCATTCTATAAGCTCGCCCATATTAAAATCTATTCTTACCCAACCTTTGAGTCTTCGTAAGTTGTCGAGAATGAGTAAGGGAATCTGCCAGTGATGTACCATCAGGAAGGGTAAGGGATCGCTCACCTCAAAAATTGCTTCTTTCCCCCGCCTGATGTTTCTTAACCAGGTTTGCAGTTGCTTAAACGATCTAATTTCATTCAGCCGCCAAACTTCGTGGTACAGCCAATAGGTTGGCTTACTATCAGCAAGAGGCTGCAAAGATTCAGCTAGAGGCTCTTTACCAAGATAGGCATCCGCTACTCCTGGATGATTGTAAAACATAGTAATGGCGGAGTGAGTACGGGGGTTACACTCAATCGCGTAAACAGTTCCGTCTTCTGCCTGGATGAAGTCAAAGGAAAGTTGCCCGGTTTTTCCCAGTTCTTTGGTAAAATGACTCGCCCATTGCATAATTTCTGGGCAATCAACGTTTTCGTAGTTGACTTGAAAGGCGGATGACTCACAGCAACAGTACATTCTTGACTCTCCATCTCGCGCGGTAGTGTGAGTGCAGTATTCCTTTCCAGGAATAAATTCCTGCATAATCCAGGGATTTTTCTCACTGATGGGCAGACTCTTGACAAATGCTGCTGTTTCTGCCGAGGTATCGCAAGGTAGCTTGGTGAGATTCAAGCGACGTATTTGATCGTAGGGGATGCTTTTAAGAATGTATTTGCGCTTCTCCTGAGAAAAGTCAAAATTGATGACTTGTTCGGGATCGGTAATTTTGAAGGATTTGGGGACAGATAAACCGAACGATCGCGCTGTTTCAGCAAAGGCAAACTTATCATCTAAAATCTTCGTGACATCACCATCGAAGTGGAAAAACTCTACACTGTCTGGTAAGGGTGACTTGCCTCGATCAAAGTGGATGACGGAAAAAATCGCTACCGGGATAAAAAAGTCGATCTTTTCTGTTTTGGCGATCGCGTGTAGGCTTTCAACATAGCCTTCTAAGTCTTTGCTTGGATCGGGAACGGTATAAAAGCCTGCAACAGAGTTGGAATATTTATTACCACTTGACCAGAATTTCTCAATGTCTATTATAATAACCCGATGCCCAGCAGCATGAAATGAACGCGCTAGCTCAAGGGTTTTAGTCATTCTCGCGCCAGCAATCAAGATATTTTTAGAATTGGGGTTGACAACAATTGACTTACCGAATGGTTGCTTAAAAAAGTTCCACAGTAGCGAAGTTAAAACGACAATACAGTTTAAAGGAAATGCCAGTGCTAGTAATACAAGAGTGCCCAAATTTTGGAACACTACAAAAATATGCTTTCTCATAGTTAGAATTTTGACATGATAGTGGAATCAGTGGCTGGTGCATAGGAAGAGGTTATAGAAACAAGGAGATGCGATCCTGCTCTTGCTTCCTTTTTAAGGATTTAATTCATTAAGTCTTCAAAGTTCACGAGTTAGCTAATAAATAGGCTTATTATCACTCAGGGGTTGCAGAGATAGAGGTTTTATATTTTATGTCTTCTCCAAACTGTATGAGTTTCCCAATGCAAAAATCGATCCTCACCCAAGTTCTTAAGGAGCGCAAACTATCGAGTAGTAGTAAAGGAATGTACCAGTGATGTACCATTAAGAACGGTAGTGGGTCGTTTATTTCAAAGATTGCATCCTTTCCTCGCCAAATATTTTTAAACCACTTTTGTAACTGCTTTAACGATCTAATTTCATTAAGTCGCCAAAGTTCGTGATAAATCCAATAAGTAGGCTTACTATTACTCAGGGGTTGCAGAGGTTTAGTTGGAGGCTCTTTGCTAAGATAGGCATCTGCTAAACCTGGATGATTGTAATACATTGTAATTGCCGAGTGAGCGCGAGCGTTGCACTCGATCGCATAAATCGTTCCATCTTCCGCCTGAATGAAGTCAAAAGAAATTTGTCCAGTCAGTTGTAGTTCTTTGACAAAATGACTCACCCACTCTTTAATTTCTGGGCAATCAACATTTTCATAATTGACTTGAAAAGCAGATGATTTGCAGCAGCAGTGTACCGTCAATTCGCCATTTCTCACCGTACTGTGAGTACAATATTCTGTTCCGGGAATAAACTCTTGCAATATCCAAGGCTTATCTTTACTAATTGGCTTACTTTTAACATGAAGCGCCATTTTTTCGAGAGACTCCATTGGTAGCTTGGTCAAATCCAGGCGTAAAACAGAGTCATAGACAATACTTTTAAGAATGTACTTGCGCTTTTCGTTGGCAAAGTCGAATTTAAGAACTTGTTCGGAATCTGTAATTAAAAAGGTTTTTGGGACAGATAGCGACAGTGAGCGGGCAATTTCTGCAAAGGTAAACTTGTTATCCAGCATACTCATTGTATCAGCATCGAAGTGGAAATTCTCACAATAGCCTGATAACACTGGCTTGCGCTCAGAGTCAAAGTAGCTGGCAGCAAAAATGCCTACCGGGACAAAAAAATCTATATTTTCTTTTTTAGCGATCGCCCGCACGGCTTGAGTATAGCCTTCTAAGTCTTCTTGCGAGTCAGGAACTGTGTAAAAGGCAGCCACAGAGTTAGAAAATCGATAACCACTGAACCAGTATTTCTCAAGATCGAATAAAATGACTCGATGCCCAGCAGCGTGAAATGATCGCGCCAGTAGAAGGGTTTTGGTCATCTTACCACCACCGATCAAGATATTTTTAGGATTTTTGTTCAAAACCACAAGATTAGCATTTGATCGGCTGAAAAAATTCCACAGCAGCAATGCAAGGACTACGGTGCAGTTAAAGGGAAACGCGATCGCCAATAATGCAAGAGTACCCAAGTTTTGGAATATGGCAAAAATCTTCTCCCTCATAGTTGTAATTGTGACATGATATATGCTTAGTTGACTCAAATAATCTAGATTCGAGTTCTATTACTTGTCGCTAGTGAAGACCTTGTGCTATTCCAAATTAGAAAAAAGCTAAAAAGGTGATTTGCCGGATATCAGTTCGCGCTCAACGCTTCATTGATTGCCGTCATAAATAACTTATTTAAAGGAATTCCGGCTGCGTTCGCCGTACTGGCAATCACCGCGTTATGGTCAAAAATACAAAATAACCCGGCTTCTAAGAACCAAGGTTGTCCTTGTGGGTCGATCCGGAAGTCAAATAAACTATAATGGCGACAGCCTAAAGCCAAATGACACTTCTTAACTTCTTGCTGAACTTTTTGGGTGATTGGGTCATTAATATCTACAATCCAACCTGGGACATAATTTTTAGCAGTTGAAGCCAAGTCGCCCTCGATTGGTATTTTGAATTTGTCAGTATAGCTGCGGATGGGTCTGGTTTGGGAGTCTATCTGATACTCTTCAAGGGGTAAACCGATTAACTCCCCATCTTTGACAATGGCGCCGCATCTGACTTCTCGACCGGCTTCAATGAATGTTTCTACAATCACTTCATCCGCAAATTCAAATGCTTTCTTCAAGGCAGCGTCATACTCACTCTTTTCTTTGACTAAGGACACTCCTAGAGAGTTGTCGGCATTTGCGGGTTTGATGACTACTGGAGGTATAATTGTCGGAACGTCTCCTTGGCGGAGCAATTCTCCAGAAGGCACTTTCACCCCTGCTGCTGCGACAATTGCTTTGGTTCTGGCTTTGTGGGCCGTGATTGCCATAACAGCGGGAGTATTGCCGATATAAGGGATCTTTAGCAAGTCGAATAATGCCCGATAGTCAGTCATTCCAGGAACACAAAACATTTGTGGCAACATTAGGTCAATGTTTTGCGCTGTTATAAACTGTATAGCATCTGATAGAGACATCGGTTTAGCGACAGCAATATCTTCTGGGCTGAGAGAGGAAGGAAATCGCCACTGCCCATCAAGTGTGATGTATGCAATCAGAAACTCATAGAGCGATGGATTTGCCGTAGCTACCAGACAGCTTTGGGCGTAATTGCGTGACAACTGACAGTAAAAATCATTATATGCAGATCCAACTAAATGAAGAATACGAAGTACTGGCATGATTCATCTTCTTAAGTACTGCTGTACTTTGTATAACAACTGTGATCGCAAAAAATAGCTTCAGGAGAGATGAGGAAGCAAGCGAAAAATAAATTATTCTTTTGAAGTCTAAGCCAAGGCTTAGACTTCTCTGCTAATCTTTTGATTACACAACGCGTCTAATCAAGGTTATACCATCTCGGATAGGTAAGAGAACTTGCTCTACACGAGGATCGGTGGCGACAACACGGTTAAACTGAGCGATCGCTTCACCGTTGGCGGTGCGTTGTTCGGGTGGTAAGTAAACTTGTCCCTGCAACAAAGTGTTATCCACACAGATTAAACCGTCGGGAGTCAGTAAGTTACTATCTAAAATGATCTGGAAGTAATCTACATACTCTTTTTTATCCGCATCAATGAAGATTAGATCGAATACTTCATTTCTGGCAGCCAGCTTGTGGAGTGTCTCTAGCGCAGGTGCTACTTCCACAACAATTTTGTCGCCGTGGGGAGACTCACTAAAGCAAGCTTGAGCAAATTCAGCAACGTAGGGATCTACTTCGCAACCGATAATTTGGCCATCACTTGGTAATGCTTCTGCCATTGCTAAAGCTGAATACCCTGTGAACATTCCTACTTCTAGAACGCGCTTTGCTTTGGTGATATGAACAAACATTTTCAATGTCTGTCCTTCTAGATGTCCTGAGAGCATCTCTTGCTCTAGTTGACGCACTGTTTCACCATCGCTGAAGCGTTTGCTCCAGTCTTCAATGCTTGTTTTTTGCGCTAATGCTGTCAATGCGCTCGATTCGGGGGTGGTGTAATCATCCAAGTAGGGATCTAAACCCGCCGCTAATTGAACTCCCTGCCGCAAAGAATTTAATATCTCTACGGGAATATTGTTTTCTTCTGCTAATTTGAGGGTTTGCTGTAGCTGCGCTACTAAGATGCTATGTGGCGTTATCGGTCTAGCTGTTTCTCGTCCTAAAACACTCGTCATATTTTCAAACCCCTACTAGCTTGGCTTCTTGATTTTCAATATATGCGTCAACACCTTTACCGCCACGAGGGTATTTAGCACAAAGACGTTTGTGTTCAGCTAAAGCAGCATCAAGTTCTTCACGAGTTAGATCGTTGGCAAAGAAGCACTCACCAATCGGACGAGGCATAGCTGCGCGTTGTTTGCCATCTCGTGTCAAGCTTATAGACTGGGTAGCATCCCAGAGCAAATCTCCATCTAGTAGAGGATGGTCGAGTGATAAACCGATACGACTCATCAAGTCTAGGATGCGATCGCGCTCTCCTGTTGGAATATAGCCCCGTTGTGCTGCAATGGTTGCAGACAAAGCCATATCTATATTGACAGCATGACCATGATATAGAGGTATCTGAGGTGCTAATTCTAGGGTTGGACTCCAAGTATGACCGTAGGCAATGACGCGATCGAGGTCTAGTTCATGCAAGTTAGGAGTCTCTAACTCCAACATAGTTTTGATTGCCTCGTAGTTGACTTTGTGGGCAATCTCTTTAATTTCCGGTGTCGCATTCACATGTCCAAAGTGAGTGGAAAGAAGTTCTTCACCATATTCGTATAGCAGTTCAAAGACTTCAGAGTTAGACACTACAGCAATTTTCACCAACTCTGCCATCCCATTGCGAACTTGAGCCGTTGGCAGGGTTTTCAAGAATGAGAAATCTAGAATCACTTTTAAAGGTGCATGATATGCTCCCAAGCGGTTTTTCAACTTGCGATGATTAACTGCTACCTTAATCGCTACACCCGCATCAATCAAACCAATCAACGTGGTAGGAATGCGGATATAGTTGCTCTTACGACGGTAAGAAGCACAAGCAAACCCAGCCACATCAGTAATTAGACCACCACCGACAACTAAGACTGGTTCTTTACGAACTAAGCCAAAGTCGGAAAAAGCGTCAATAATTTTTTCAAAAGTTGCCAGGGTTTTAGCTGGCTCTGTAATAATGATCGGAAATACTGTCAGTTCAATGTCATAGTGTCTAAAATATGACTTGATCTGATCGCCATACAGTTCATGGACATTGGCATCAATTACAGTTAGACAGCGACCAAATTTTGCATAGCTATCTGCTATTTCTCTGTTATTAATATCAAATGCACCGTTCACATACACGAGACTAAAATCGATTTTTTCGTAACCTTGGACGTGAAACGCAGATTCTGTAGCTTCAAATGATGCTTGAACTTTATTCATGTGTGTTGACCTTGTTCCAATTAAAAAGTTGTGAGATTTCGGTAATAATTCCGATTTACCCTAATCTATGCCAGCAGGAGATGATGCTCTTTATTGTTTGAGATTAGAGACATGATTAAATAAGCTTTCAATAAAAAAGCTCATTTATATTTATGACTGGCAATGTTATTAAATAACACCATTCATTAGAGTAAATTCTGTAAGTGGGCTAGTCTGTAATTTAAGATAGCCTCTAAACTAGTCAAATGCCCCTCTAGCAAGATTTCGCCATAATACTTGCATTCTTTCTTTTAAGATTATTGACTATAGTAAGAGGAAAATTTATCTTAATTGAGATTTATTCCACTATAGTTTAACTTTAGTGGCTTTCCAACTGTACGATTCCGCAAAAATTCTAGCCTAGAAAACTTATTGTATCGTTTATCTCCAAGCTTAAATTTAAGATTAGAACCTTGATTAATCGTAAGTTCGCTGTTTTTCACCATTGGTATCAAACCCTATATCACTAAACTCGCTATATTCTATTTGCTTCAGAATAACAGTGGACTTTTAGGAAGTTTATCTGAATTTTTTTAAACTCCACTATGTTTGTCTTTAGCAACTTTCCAACCATTAAACTTTGCAAAAGTCCTATTTTAGTAAACTAATCATATTATCTATCTCCAGGCTGACATTTAAAATTACAGGCATGATTAATTCTCAGATAGCTGTTTGTTTAGTTTTAGTCTTAAACCATAAAATGGTTAAAAACGAATATGACTCATTACACTCTCTTCAGAATCGCAGTAGAATTCTTTTTT
Source organism: Nostoc sp. CmiVER01 (assembly GCF_034531135.2). NCBI lineage: Bacteria > Bacillati > Cyanobacteriota > Cyanophyceae > Nostocales > Nostocaceae > Nostoc > Nostoc sp. CmiVER01. The sequence goes on along the minus strand of NZ_JAVRBU020000011.1, from coordinate 47,415 downwards.
CATTCAATCAAGTTAATGCTTAGTATTCAACATACCTACTTCGGTAACTCCTAAAAATTCAGAAGTTAAAAATATCTGAGTCATTAGTAACAAAACTTTAACTTTATTTAAGGAACGGTTGTCTCTTAAAAATTCTAAGTTTGCTTGAATTGCTCTTTAAAGTTCTAAATTAGACTATTTAGCTTAATTTAGCAAATAACTTACCAATGGGTAAATTAAAATCACAACATAAATCATAACATTAGACCATAGAAATCATAACATATGTAAATATCTTTAAGTCAATCCGCCATGCGAAGTGTACTTCATAACAATCTTTTTTTAACAAAGTATGTCTAAAGATAGATATTTACTAAAGAAGATGAAATTAATTCATTTGAACGTGATATTATAAAAAACCGCCAAAATTAGTTTTGTATAGAATTAAAATTTTTACTAAACTGGCTGGAGTTGCATAGTTGCAGAATAATTTAGCAACTTCCAAAATTCTCCTCCTGCTTCTCGTGTAACGCCAGCTTGCCCCAATTCATCTCACCGTTCTGCAACGCTTGAATATATATATTGAAATGAAATTTTTTTGCTGACTTATGGAAGCCAGAGTGGATGCTCCAGAAAGCAGTAGGCTGTAACAAATTAAGGATTTTGGCAATCTGTCTGTGTATCAATTTAAACTTGAACCTATTATTTATCATTCCAGTTGCCGCGATCGCTTAGTTACTTTCGACATAAAAAATTGAGTATTTCTAACAGGCAAAGTTTATTTAGATTACTTTTTAAAAAAACTTAATATTTTTTAATTTAGTTTAAAAAATCTTGGGATTGAGTTCATAATTTCAGAGCGATCGCTTTGTAAAGGTTAGTTGATATTTCTTGTCAAACTGCTAGTAAAGTTACAAACTAAAGAAATACAACACACGCAATTATTTTATGACTGCTATTTCAAACTTTCAATTCAAGAGACCAATTTGGCAAACTGCCATCATATTGACTTTGGGCTTTTGGCTCAGTGCTAGTCTACTTTTAGACTGGGTAATTATGCCTAGCCTTTATCTTTCTGGCATGATGAGCCAAGCTGGTTTTACAACAGCAGGCTATACGATTTTTTGGAACTTCAATCGAATGGAATTATTATCTGCTGCGATAGTCCTGACTGGGGCGCTAGCTTTGAGTAAAACCCGATATCACTGGAGTATTGGCAGTATTGTTTTATCTGTACTGCTGTTAACTATAGCTGTGCTTGACACCTATTTCTTAACTCCGCAGATGTGCGCCATAGGAGTTCAACTTAACCTATTTGAAGCTGCTGCTGCTATTCCATCGACAATGAATATACTGCACGGCAGTTATTGGGTACTAGAAATAGTTAAGCTGGTAGCAGGTGGTACACTTTTAAGCTGGTGCTGGCGGGAGCAATTTTAAGTAGATGGAGAATTTTAACAGTGAGACTTCCCACTTCTAAATCTCACACCAAAGACGCAAAGTAATTCTTTGCGTCTTTTTGCTAAAAATACCTTATGAATAAATGCGATTGGGGACAATTTTCTATAAATATACAAAATTATCTTTAACTGTACATTCTCAGCCTTCCCGGACATCCGAGAAAATAAATACTGAAAAATAATATTAATTAGTTTTCATGTTTCCTTTACTGATTTATTATGAAGTTTAGATATTTATGCAAACTTTTTTTGAAAATTATAGTAACCTGAATTTTAGTGGTTACTTACTTGTTATCTACCATCTAGCAAAAAAGAGCTATTTTGCAGGTATGTACTAGCAATCAAGAATTTCGCTGCAAGTTCTTGAATTTATTACTTCAAATTGTGCAGGGTGACTATTTAGCGCCACACAACATTAGAAACCGTCTCCAGTAATTATGAAGAAATTCCCTTCTGCTGATTTGGTTGCCCGTTGCATCTCACCACACACCATCAGAGCGGCAATTACCAGCTAACTTATCCTTAGTAGGAGGTTTACCATTCTTGTTGTGCAAGTGAGAATCTTACCCAATCCCCAGAGCTAACGCACGGTATTTATGAAACCCTTGCTAGATAAGGATCTTGACGACAAAATAGGCTAAATTAAAAAACGCCGAAACCTTTGCTATTAAAGGATTATTATACTTTAGATGCGTTTGCCCTGACCCAATCCTAAGACTAAGGGTTGCTCTACAATCACAAACCTAAGTAAGACATTTAACTTTTTTAATGCTTAGTTTCTAATAATACATTTTTTCTTGAAAAAGTTACACTCAAGAATAAACTTCTAGCAAAAGTATCTGATGACTTTCGTCACGACTGCAAAAACATAGTTCGTAAGCGCGGATTTAATGCTCAAAAGCCTTGATTTAAAGCCATTTTCATCTAGATTACAGTAGATTTTGATTGTTTTCTATTTAGCATTAGAAGCAAAACAACTTTGGCACGAAAACTAAAGTGTATCTACAATTTTAGGCTGCTAAATACGGATACCAATGATGCTTTTGTGACTGATGGGCGAGAGCCAATGGTGTATGCGTTGCACTTAAGTTACTGTTAGATTGGCTAGATTAGCGAAAGATACAGAAAACCAATCTAATTTTTGAAATACTATATCCTGGCAACCAGTCAGGCCATTTTGCCATTGGGCAATAACATGGATTGGTTTATTTGTGACTCGTGCTTTATAGCTTAACAGAGATTGGTGAATTAAGAGTTGGGGGGTGTGGAATCTCTGTACTAACTCAAATGTGACCGCTATATTTATCTGATAGTGCTTCCAACAAAGTCGCAGTGAATTCTGAAAAGGTAATTCACTAATTTTACGTGCAAACAAATCTTAATTTTATTCCCAAACCATCCTAATGAAGACACTTCCGATTAGTAGATACAGATTTTTCCAAAAGCTCCAGCCTTTATCTTTGTTGAAAAAAATCACTGGTAAGTCGGTTACTGGTTGTTTGCAGGTATTTAGCACATCAGGCTCTTGGTCAATATATGTAGACGAGGGTAAACTAATTTATGCCTGCTATTCAGAGAAAATGTTTGAGCCACTCTACAGAAATTTGCAACGTTTGAGTCAACAAATTTCTACTCTCCCTCGTGAAATTCACGAACAGTTGCGGGCGATATTTGAAACTGGTATTGAAAATCAGGCAATACCGAATCCAGATTATTTGGCTATTTGTTGGTTAGTCAATCAGAAATATATCAGTCCCTCTCAAGCGGCGATACTAATAGAGCAATTGGCGTTAGAAGTTCTGGAGTCATTTCTGAACTTAGACCAGGGGAGTTATGAATTCATTCCTGAAAGCTTTCTGGATGACATGCCAAAATTTTGTCATCTGAATCTCCGTTTACTAGTTGAACGATGTCAAACACCCCAAAGAGAAGCGGCTTATCGTCAGACATCGCCGACTTCTCAATCAAACCCTTCAGAATTGTTCAAAATAAATGAGCTAAAACCTAAAAGCAAAAGGACACCAAACTGGTCTACAACAAACGGCTATAAGCCGCCAATCTATTCTATTAATACCAATGAACATAGGAATCAGCAAATCACCAAACCACCTGCGGATAAAAAAATCTACACAATCTTTTGTATTGATGACAGCCCTACAATATTGAATACTATTAAAAGTTATTTAGATGAGCAAATATTTTCTGTTGTGGGAGTTACCGATTCTTTAAAGGCTTTAATGCAGATTGTTCACACCAAACCCGATATCATTTTGTTGGATATTTCAATGCCTAATTTGGATGGGTATGAACTTTGCTCTTTGCTGCGTAAACACTCAAATTTTAAAAATACACCTGTGATTATGGTGTCAGAAAAATTAGGATTTCTAGATAGAGCTAAAGCTAAGATAGTAAGAGCATCAGGTTATTTAACTAAGCCTTTTACACAAGGGGATTTACTAAAAATAATATTTCAACATATTGTTTAATTTTATAGTCTAAAAAATAACTCTACAAAATTCAAGATATTTTGTGGATATTTAAGGTTGAGTATTACCTGAATTGCTATACTATTTTAGTTAAAGAATATTGTCTAAGTGAAGCGATAAATCTCTCACTACAAATCTTTTTTTGGATAGCATTAATGACTTTAGTAACTTTGAGGAAGTGGTATCTCCCTTAGAATTGCCAAAAGCGATCGCTCCATAGCTTCACTGACAACTTTATTACCTTCTAAGTTGAGGTGAATGTGGTCGTGATACAAAGCTTGCGGGTTGGTAATTGAATTGAATATCGGTAAAAAGTCTATATAGTTAATTTGTTGTACTTTAGCAAAATCGTTCAAGCGCTGGCGTGCAATAATTTCATAATCGCGGGGGCCTGGTTCACCAATTTCTCGCACTAAGGGAGTCATAGCTAGAAGAAATTGGCTGTTACTTTGGCGAGTCAGGGCTTGAATTTTGCCGATCGCCTCCAAATTAATCCCCACGCGATCGCCTGTTTCATTTTGCACTGCTTCCATTTCAGGAATTGGCTGTTGCTTAACGATATAACGTTGCCACACTTCCATCAATGCTAGAGGCGGTTTACTATCGGGATAGTTGCGATCGCGTCCTACCGGTAAAGATGTAGGAGCAGTAGCAAACAGATCATCGGTATTAATTAACAACACTACCGCTTGAGCGTTAAAGTTGCTAAACTTCTGCAAATAAGCTAACTCGTTCCTTGGCCCCCAAGAGTTAGCTGAAGCATTCAGCACTTCTACTTCCTGATAACTACTATTAGTGGATGATGCCAGAGAACGCATCATCATCGTGGATATTGTATTAGTCTGATCTGTCCACCAGCCACCATTAGCAATAGAATCCCCTAACAATAAAATTCGCAAACTAGAAGGTGTAGATGTCTTCTTGAGCGGATTACCCCGCATAGAATACTCATTAATTTCAATGCGATTACCAAAACGACGGGTACGCTGGTTAGGAGCCAATAAATAACCAATCTGCTCATCGCCAATGTAAATCAGAGGATTACCAAAGCCAAAAAGCGATCGCAGTCCGATCTCGACTACTACAAACAATCCCACAACCACCACCAAAAATACAATTAACGCGACTTTCACCTACTTACACCCTCTTATACTCAGTTGCTTTTCAACGATAGTAACTGACGCATTGGGCATTGGATAGAGGTATAGAAACGGGATGTACTAAGCAATAGCGTTCGGATAAGCAGGGGAAGCACTTGAAGAAAGAAAGTTATTATTCAGTAATTCTTTTCTTTCCAGCGAACAGATCCCCTGCTTTTTAGCACTCTCCAGGCATCTGATTAAGCGGATTAATATGTATTGGAACGGTTTAATAAGCTTTAAAACAGCAATTGTATAGCTGTTAACTGTCTATCTAATGGTTTGCCAAAAGTTTAATATATTTAGGCTATTTTTGTGTAATAGCATAGCAGTGTTTTATAGTGATATAATTTTTGATTATAGTATTACATAAATTACAATTGTCATCATTTTATCAATTTGGCAAAATTTTTTTGGGGGGGGTAGGGTAGGATGATTAAAATAATCACGCGCAAATATTTAGGAAAACAAAGTGTCTATGATATAGGAGTTGAGCATGACCATAATTTTGCAATCAAAAATGGGTTAATAGCTTCCAATTGTTTCAATAAATCCCATTCGACTGCTTATGGTTATGTAACTTATCAAACAGCATATTTAAAAGCTAATTACCCATTAGAATATATGGCGGCGCTGTTAACAGCTAACAGTGGTGATACCGATAAGGTACAGAGATATATTACTAACTGTACAAATATGGGCATTTCCATAGATCCGCCAGATATTAATCGTTCTGGTGTTGATTTTACGCCAACAGCAGGAAAGATTTTGTTTGGATTTTCGGCGGTGCGTAACGTGGGACAGAGTGCGATCGCTTGTATTTTGGAAGCAAGAAATGAGACAGGATTTAAATCCCTGGCTGATTTTTGCGATCGCGTGGATTTACGCGCTGTTAACCGCCGCACTATGGAATCGTTGATTTACTGTGGAGCCTTTGACAAAATTGAACCCAACCGTCAACAGCTAATTAACGACTTAGAATTAGTGTATGATTGGGCACAATCTCGCGCTAAAGACAGAGCTAGTGGTCAAGGAAATCTTTTAGATTTATTAGGTGACGGATTTTCTTCTACTCCCACCAATAGAGCAAATAATGCCTTTGAAACTGCTCCAAAATCGAAACCTGTGATGGACTTGCCACCACAGAAAAAGTTGCAAATGGAGAAAGAATTATTAGGCTTTTATGTATCAGATCATCCATTGAAATCCTTACGGCAAATAACACCACTTTTGACTCCAATTAACCTTTCGCAACTAGGAGAGCAAAGAGAAGAAACAAGACTTTGTGCAGTTGTCATGTTGAATAACGTCAAAAAAGTGGTTACTAAAAAAGGCGATCAAATGGCAATTTTGCAAATAGAAGACCTCACTACACAATCAGAAGCTGTAGTCTTTCCCAAAACCTATGAACGGATTAGTTCCTTACTCCAAGTTGATACTAGATTGATTATTTGGGGAAAAGTAGATCGACGTGACGAGCAAACTCAATTTATTCTTGAAGATGCAGAGCCAGTGGAAACAGTACAAATGGTAATGGTGGAATTAAATCCCCAGCAAGCAGGTAATATCGATGAACTACATCGTTTGAAAATAATTCTGCAAGAACAGGCAGTAGACAAAGAAAAGGCAAAAATGCCAGTGATCGGAATTATACAAACTGAAAATTCTCGGAAACTTGTTCGCTTAGGTTGGCAATTTTGCGTACAAGATTCTAGAATAACCGTTCAAGCTTTGCAAAATGCCAGTTTTCCTGCTCATATCAAATCGCTGACTGGTATCTGAAGCCAGAAGCGAAGAGTCCACCAAAACTAAAAAGCAGCTTAATAATAGTTTTACTAAACTGTCAACTGTAAATTGCCCTAAGCATCCAGGCTTGCAGTAGTTTTTTTAGTTACTTATGCGGATGATGAATTCCTTGAGGCGATGGTATATTTTGATGCTAAGACCCTTAAGGCTGCGACCGGGGGAAGGAGTTATAACTTGATGATCGTGAACGAGCTACATAAATTTGTTTCATACTGTAAAATCATTCAACCCCAAACTCAGGAGGACATTAAAAAATTTTTTGAAGGAGTTATCTTATTTCCTTATGATAAGGAACTTCTATTGCAAGCTTATTTATTTCTGAATATTAAAGACTTATTTCCCTCGTGCGCTGAATTACTGTTATTTGAAAAATCTCCAATTTCAGATTACACAGATTTAGGAAAGTGTGATTTTGTCTATCAGACCTTTAAAGGAAGCCTGTTTTTAATTGAAACAAAGTTTATTGATACAGAAGCAACAGGAGCTACTGAAAGAAAAAGAAGAAATAAACACAGAAACAAAGTATTTGAGCAAGTCATTACTTTGAAAGGTCGCTTTAGTGAATATTGGAATATAAGGCTAGATCAATTAGAATGCGGGGTTTTCACAACAGATGCAGAAGTTGCTTGGCGAGGAAATGGCGTGAACGTCATATCTAAATCAATATCTATAGAGCATCTGGAAAAATGGCGAAGAAGCTATCATAGTAGTGAAAAATTTTTATCTCATCAAGATGGATCAAAGCTTGAGGGTAAAGTTAATCTAAAAGGTTGAGCTAAGGCCCAATTAGCTTGTCTGCACACCCATCGTTGATGAAGAAACGGCGCAATGGTTTGCCTTACATTGGGTGGGCTATCGATTAAATCCGTTAGATTCACTTTAGTAATTTTTGGTGGATTTATAAATTTCAAAGTAAGGAAAATCTTCACCTACTCATACCATTTCACGAAAAATTTGGTACAGATGTAAACCTTGAAAGCATTGTTGTATTTAAGTTTTTTAATTGCGTTAGCGGAGCGGGGGGTTAGCCCATTGTGAATTGGTATCAGGTGACAAGACAAAATCATCTACTTTGAATCGGCGGTAGTTGCACTTTTGGTTTTAGCACTAGATAAAGTCTTTCTCCAAATCAGTTGGGAGCGAGTTTTAAATTAGTGCAAGTTATACGGTTAAATCTCAGTAAAACTGCCTAAATCAGCAAGCTCAGGAATGAGTATTTTCGTCGGGCACTTCAAACTTGTAACCATAGCCCCGCACAGTTTTAATAAACTCCGGTATGCTGGCATCGACTTCCATCTTCTTGCGAAGCTGACCAATATGTACATCAACCACTCGGCCATCTCCCACGTAGTCGCAACCCCAAATTTTTTGGATAAGTTGTGGGCGACTCCAAGCCTGATTAGGATGACTTGCCAAAAAATGTAAAATATTAAATTCCAATGCTGTTAAAGCAAGAGGTTTCTCGTTAAGTGTTACCTCCCGTCCCTCTGGGTTAATTGCTAACTGCTTAAAAATGATCCGTTGTGTTGGGGAGGGATTGATGTAGCGTATCCGTCTTAAAAGAGCTTCCACTCTAACTTCAACTTCTGCAAGGCTAAATGGTTTAGTCATAAAATCATCAGCACCTGCGCTTAAGATTTTAATTTTATCAGCTTCGTCAGTCCTACTAGTCAGTATTAGCACTAAAACATTAGTACGGCTCTGCATTTCTTGGCAGAGGTTATAACCATTAAGATCCGGCAAATTCCAATCCAGAATCACTAAGGCCGGGTTGAATTGCTCAAACAACGATAAGGCAGTCTTACCATCTGCTGCGGACTCTATCTGATATTTCCGACTTAAAAAACGATAGACCAGATTTCGCACACCAAAGTCGTCATCGACGATCAGAATTTTGGGAGTAGTAGCGGGAACCATAACCATAATGCTGCCTATTGTAGATTGGGCGATTCGTTACACCAGTTTTGCTTTACGTGTTTTTGTTAATAGTGTATTCACACGCGTCTTTGCTGAGTACGATCGCTACTGTAGTACCTATTTACAATTAATCTTCCATGAAGTTTATCAAAACTTTAGCCATTGTAATGCTAATAAATTTTATCAGTATTGATTGTATAAAGTTTATATAATTTTTGAATTTTGTTGTATAGTTATGAGCTTTAATACTTAAAGCCCTTTCAAGGTGGCTTGTAAAATCTCTTTTTACTCCTATGTCCTCTGTGCCTCTGCGGTTAAAAAGTCTTGTATTTAACCGCAGAGGCACAGAGAAGCCAGTGCGCCCTTGCGGTTCCCCGACTTGTACCCCTACGGGGAAGCAAGCTACGCTCTTAGCGTTCCCGCAGGGTAGCAACTGGTGCAACACAGAGAGAAGAATGGCTTGAGGACTTTTAAAATATCCCTAAGAGCAAACGAGGAGCTTGCTTTGATGTAACTTATTTAATTAGGAAAAGCTATAAAGCTTTATTGTTAGCGATCGCAGATATTGAAAATGCACGTAATTCTTATACTAATAGCTGAATAGTTTAATCTTATTCACAATCTATTTTAATAATCCAATACCATAAAGATAATATTAAATATATTAAGTATATTTAATCAGAACTTACGCAAAATAATGGAAAAACGAACCGCAAAGGCGCAAAGGACACAAAGAAATGAGAGTTTCAGATAGTTATTGCGTAAGTCCTATTAATATAAAAACAATTTTTAATAGTATAATATGACTAATTTTGCAATGCATTAAATGGTATAAAATATTTGAATTAGGTACTCTACCTCAAGAGTGATTTTAAGGAAATTCAGCCCATAGAAAGAGTAATTCAATATGTTTAGTCCGTTAAATTGCTATCAATATCGTCAAGTCAGGGATAATTATGGTTAACAATTTAGTCGGCGGCATTATTCCCCCACAGCCACCAATAGAATCACAGTCTGATGTTCACACATTGAAGTCTCGCCTAGAATGGGGCGAACCAGCTTTTACGATACTGGATGTGCGCGATCGCAACACCTTCAACGAAGGTCACATTATGGGAGCGATGCCAATGCCAATAGATGAATTGGTACAGCGTGCAGTACCTTCTTTAGATAAAAGCCGTGATATTTACGTTTACGGTGCTAGCGAAGAAGAATCTGCCCAAGCCGCTCAACAACTGCGTTCTAATGGATTTGAGCATGTCTCCCAACTCAAAGGTGGTCTTGCTGCATGGAAGGCTATCGGTGGCCCAACAGAAGGCATTGTTGAATCAAAAACTCCCCCAGGTGCAGATGACTACAATGTTGTAGATCGCCTAAAAAATCACCAAGAAAATCTGCCAAAGGGAGGCCCTACCGCGACAGAAGCCATTAAAAAAGGAGCTAGTGACCTCAAGGATAATATTCAAGAGGGAGCCAGTAATCTTAAGGAAGGCATTCAAGAGGGAGCCAGTAATCTTAAGGAAGGCATTCAAGAGGGAGCCAGTAACGTCAAAGAAGCCATTAGTGAATCTGATACTCCTAAAGAACACTAATGATTCCAATATTGGATCTTAGACAAAAAATAACTTAGAAAATTAGCAATAGACCTCTTGCATAAATCAATAATGAAAACCCCACTCAACCTTGGGCTTATATTAAAATATCCCCTCCTTGCTTGTGGTGAAAGGTTAGGGGTAGGGTGTTAAAGAATTTTTACAAGAGGTCTAATCTTGATTTCTCATGGTTAGAGAAATCACAATTCAGAAATAAAAAGATAGAACATTTCCTCTTGTAATGCTTGTAGTCCACAGCAAAAACTTTTGCAAGAGGTTTATTGTTGGCTCAATGTTCAAACAAATCTTTAAACTGCAACAAATCTAAAGAAACTATTGTTGGCAGAAATTCAAAACATTCTTGAGCAATTTCCCAACGCTCTTCTCGTTTGAGCATTTCTGTTAGCTTGTGCTGCACACTAAGTAAGTAGCGCACATCATTGGCAGCATAACTCAGTTGAGCTTCAGACAAACTAGCGGCGTTACCCCAATCAGAACTTTGAGAGCTTTTGTCTAGTTCTACTTGTTCTAACTCTTGCACCACATCTTTAAGTCCGTGGCGATTTGTGTAAGTACGGGCTAATTTACTAGCAATTTTGGTACAAAAAACAGGTCTAACCTGAATCCCCAGATTAGCTCGCAAAGTGGCAAGGTCAAAGCGAGCAAAGTGGAACACTTTTACGACATTCGCCGTTTCCAAAAGTTTTTTTAAGTTTGGCGCATCAGCTTGTCCCTTGGCTATGCGGATTGCAGTCACTTTCCCGGATTCGTTGCACAACTGGACAAGACACAACCGATCGCGCTGTGGCAGTAATCCCATCGTTTCTGTATCAACTGCGATCGCTGTAGATTCTAAATACTCTACTAGAGCTGCGTCGCCTAGATCGCGATCGCTCACCTGAAAATCTTGTAATGTCATGAATTATTCAAAAAGAATAGCAGTGTCCAGCAAATATAAGTTTTGTCAGACACTAGATTATTATTGTGCAAAACAATCAGAAATTAAATCTATCTAGTGCGAAAAAAAAGCTGTGTAAGATAGACTTCGCCTTTATTATTAGTAGCAACGCCAATTCCAGTCAGGTTGTAATTTCCTTTAAGGTTCTTTAGATGTCCGGGACTCTTTATCCAACCAGTAACAGCTTCATCCACAGGGTTACTATATCCCTGATTGAAAGCAACATTTTCCGCCGCACTACTGTAGCGAATAGGGATAGCATTAACTCGCCGTTCAAATCCCTGATGGCTAAATGGTATTTTACCTTTAGCCATATTCTGACTATGAATTCTTGCCTGTCGAGTGATATTTGCATTTAGGGTCAACTTTGGCAGTCCTTTAGAAGCCCGATACCGATTAATTTCGTTAAAAACGGATTTTTCTAGCTCCGTAGTTTTAAAAGTAGGAGTCGATATTGCAACCTGACTCGAAAAAAGCGACAACAGCTTATTACGGGTGGATGTATTCGTAGAAGGATTATTTGGTATTGGAACAGTCGTTAACCCACTAGCAAGGACAAGCGCACTTAAAGCGATGCCAAAAGCAGTTTGTCGGAACATGGAAAATTGCGTAATATGTAGAGATATAAGACTTATACTCTACCCTATTGTTCCGACGATATATACCACGATACTATTAAGGATTGATGAATTTTGGCAATCTGGCTACATCCTTGTATAGGAAGTACAAAAAATTGTTTTGAATTGTCAATACTTGAATAAATCAGCATCGTAAAATTACGGTTATTTTTGCTGATAATTTAAGATTTTCATAAATTACTAAAAAAATAATGTAGTATTCAATAAACAAATGTCATTGAAACTACATTATTCTATATCTAACAAAAGCTTTGCTAGCAGGCTGAAGTCTGGGGAATTTGAGAAAAAACCTAAATTTTACCAAATCTATCAGCGAAAGAAGATTTGTGTGAAGTAGATTTCGCCTCTACTGTTGCTAGCAACACCAATCCCAGTCTTTTCAAAATTACCTCTAATATTAGCAAGATGCCCTGGACTTTTAAGCCAGCCTTGAACAGCTGTCGTCACAGGGTCATTATACCCATAGTTGTAAGCGACATTTTCACCAGCTGAACTGTAGGGAATACCAACTGCTTTAATACGTTCTGAAAATCCCGTATGTCCAAAGGGAACTTTACCTTGAGCCATATCCTGACTGTGAATTCTGGCTCGATTATCAATGGCAGAATTACGAGTCAGCTTTTTGAATCCTTGGGAAACTCTGTAGTCATTAATTTGTTTGAAAATCGCCTGTTCTAGAGCAGCAATGTCAACCTTAGATCCTGCATCTTTAACAGTATTATTTGATACGTTTAAAGATGTCGATGTAAAATTTGAATTTGTAACAGGAGTTGTTACAGGAGTTGTTGCAGAAGTTGTTTTAGGAGTAAAGAAAATTTGTGTGAAGAAGATTTCGTTTGTACCATTGTTGCTAACGACAACACCAATCCCAGTATTTTCAAAATTACCTCTGATATTAGCAAGATGTCCTGGACTTTTGAGCCAGCCTTGAACAGCTGTCGTCACAGGATCGCTATATCCATAGTTGGAAGCGACATTTTCACCAGCTGAACTGTAGGGAATACCGACTGCTTTAACACGTTCTGAAAATCCCGTATGTCCAAAGGGAACTTTACCTTGAGCCATATCTTGACTGTGAATCCTGGCTTGATTATCAATAGCAGAATTACGAGTCAGCTTTTTTAATCCTTGGGAAACTCTATAGTCATTAATTTGTTTGAAAACCGCCTCTTCTAAAGCAGCAGTGTTAACGCTAGACGCTGCAATTATAAAAGTGCTATTTGATACATTTGCAGATGTTGGCGTAAAAGTTGAATTTGTTACAGGAGTAGCGATCGCCCCACTACTGAGAATAATAGTGCCCAAAGCAACGCTGTAGATTGTTGTTTTAATCATTTATTGAAACTAACTGAAACTCTAGCTCCAGAAAGCTTAACCAAGCTAGTATCAATCTGACAACTTGATTATAGGTCTATATACCTCTATTTATGGCGTTTTTTGTCCAAAAACTACCAGTAAACTTTAAAATGCATAAAATTACGAAAAAAAATTACTGTTTTTAAAGAAATTTTCCTCTACCATTAGTATGATTTTCAAACTTCATTTTGTAATACACTAAGATTTTGTTACTTAGTTAATAGTAGTTAAAAAAAGTTATATATTTATAATGCTACTCAATATTAACACTTAAAAATATATCACGATCATGAATTATGATTGAATATCAACATATTACATAATCAAGTATTAACACTGCTAAGTATGAATACTACAAGTATTAATACATACGGTTTAATTAAGAATGCTCGTAGGTTGGTTGAACTTTAGTGTTACCCAACAAACCACCGAAACTGGTGGGTTTCGTTCCTCAGCCCAACCTACGCAGTTAAGGTTTTTGGCGCTAAACTAAGCGTATTGGGAGATCTATTCCTAAAAATGTGCATTCTCAAACTTTGCACAAAACTTTGGGCTGCCAACTCGTCGTGAGTTGGTTGCGGTAGCATAAGGTGTTGGAATTGTTGATCCTATTTATTGCTTTTTCTCAATGATTTTACGTATACTTACGCATCATTTAAGAACTTGGCTACTGTATGTACATCCTTATCACCACGTCCAGAGCAGTTAATTACAATCCGGGGACTGTCGGTTAGTTGGGGACACAGGGTTTCGAGGTAGGCGATCGCATGAGCTGTTTCTAATGCTGGGATAATTCCTTCCAATTTTGACAATCGTTGGAATGCCTCTAAAGCCTCTGCATCTGTTACGCTGTAATATTCAGCGCGACCAGTATCTTTCAAATAGCTATGTTCTGGCCCCACACCGGGATAATCTAAACCTGCACTAATTGAGTGTGCCTCAATGATTTGTCCATCCTCATCTTGCAGAAGATAGCTCATTGCTCCGTGCAATACACCAACTCGTCCTTTTGTCAAGGTTGCTGCGTGTTTTTCAGTATTGACACCTTCTCCTGCTGCCTCAATCCCAATGAACCGTATAGAAGGCTCATTGATAAACTCATAAAATAGTCCCATAGCATTGGAACCACCACCTACGCAAGCCAAGAGAATATCAGGCAATACACCCCACTTTTGGATTGCTTGGGCGCGAGTTTCTTGGCCGATTACTGCATGGAAATCACGTACCATCATCGGGTAAGGATGGGGGCCTGCTACTGAACCGAGAATATAGTGAGTTGTTTCTACATTTGTCACCCAATCGCGAATTGCTTCAGAAGTGGCATCTTTGAGGGTTCCCGTTCCCGCTTCCACCGGACGCACTTCTGCTCCCATCAAGCGCATTCTGAACACATTTAAAGCTTGACGTTCCATATCATGAACGCCCATGTAAATTATGCATTCCAGCCCAAAACGAGCGCAAACTGTAGCTGTGGCAACTCCGTGTTGTCCAGCACCTGTTTCGGCAATAATCCGTTGCTTACCCATACGCTTTGCCAGCAATACCTGACCAAGGGCATTGTTAATTTTATGAGCGCCAGTATGATTTAAATCCTCACGTTTTAAATAAATTTGTGGCCCCGTGCGATCGGGTCGGGCGTAATGAGCAGTCAGGCGTTCAGCGAAATATAATGGTGTGGCACGTCCTACGTAATCCCGTAACAACTGCTGTAATTCTGCTTGAAAACCAGGGTCATTGCGGTATTGCTGATAAGCTGTTTCTAGTTCAGTAAGAGCAGGCATCAGCGTTTCAGGTACATACTTACCGCCGAAGCGTCCAAAGCGACCTAGTGTATCTGGAACCTGAGCAGTTGAATTTGGAGATAGGGGAGTAGTAGTCACAGGCTGTTTTCAATGAGGGGAATGACTTAATTATTATAGAAAGTCTGGGGCATATCCAGGTTATATCTGAAGACTGGAAGCTAAATTCTTCCTCGATACCCAATTCCCCATGCCCAATTACTTTGAATCTCTCGCAATGGATTTGTGATGTTAGCCTAGAAATTGATATTCCAGCAGAATGGTTGCGTAGAAGTTTCCACTACCTTTGAAATTTTTCTTAAACATTCATTTTATGTCTTCTTCAAATCCCAAATCTTCTGACAAAAGCTTTGTCTACCGTGAATTTGGCAACGATAACTCCGCCGCCACAGAAAGACCAATTCCAGAACTCCCTCCACAACAACAAAATCTCAAAGTACAAGCTTCTCGCAAAGGACGCAAAGGCAAAACCGTTACGGTGATTAGCGGTTTTCAAGCCAAACCAGAAACCTTGGCTGATTTGGTGAAGCAGTTGAAAACCCAATGCGGCACAGGTGGGACAGTTAAAGACAACGAAATTGAAATCCAGGGCGAACACAAGCAAAAAATTGTCGAGATTTTGAGCAAACTAGGTTACAAAGCTAAAATTAGCGGTGGCTAATCTTGAGTGCGGTTTACCGCATCTTAACCGTGACCTAGATTAAGAGAGGAAATGTTATCTTTGAAAGGTACAAATATGCTTGAGCATTGGTGAATAACTTTGCCAACAAGCTGTTTTTTGAGAGATGAATAGGAGGTTTAAATGGATTTAGTTAGGATTTTGTGTGCCATTTTCGTGCCGCCTCTGGGAGTTTTTTTGCAAGTAGGTTTTGGTATAGATTTTTGGATTAATATAGTTTTGACACTTTTTGGTTACATTCCTGGGATTATTCACGCAGTATGGATAATTGCTAAGAAATAATTCTTTGTAGGGGTAGGTTTGAGGCTCTGAATACAGTGATAAGTTGAGTTAGAGCCTCAATGAATACATTTTTATGCAGAGTATGAAAACGAGAAAAATAAATTACCTGCAAGATGACTACCTTGGCTAAAGCTTTGGAATCTAAAGATATGGGTTTTTGTGTGTCGATTAATACCGAATTAGCTCTCATTTTTTAACATAGCATACAGCCTAAACTCTAGAAGCAAGGGGCAAATGTGCAGTTGCCATTGCACAGTTGAGACGTTCAAATCTTTGATTAACCCAGTGCTTATATCTAGCACCCAGCCATGAACCATAGGCGCTTTTCGCTCATATAGTACCTGACGCATGATAGAAGTTTGGTAAAGATTTTTTACTTGCGCTACAACGTTTATTTCTGCCAAACGATTCAAACGTTCTTCTCTTGTTGGCAAGGCATCAATTTCTTCTTGTTTCTGTAGATACAGTTCCCGAATCGGATTTACCCAGTTATCAAGAATTCCGATAGTTCTCCCCTCTAAAGCTGCTTTAATTCCTCCGCAATCGTAGTGACCACAAACGATAATGTGTTCTACTTTAAGATGTAAAATTGCGTATTCTAAGACCGCTAAAAAGTTTATATCTGTCAAAGAAATCTGATTGGCAATATTACGGTGTACAAATAACTCTCCTGGTTCTGTACGAGTAAAACTTGTTAATGCCAGACGACTATCAGAACATCCAATGTATAGAAAAGGTGGTGTTTGTCCCTGAGATAAGTCTTGAAAGTAAGTTGGATCTATTGCTAGTTTTTCAGCAACCCAAGCCTGATTATTTCTGAAGAGTTCATCAATACTGTTATATTTCATCTTTCGCCAAATTCGAGAGATAATCTCATAAATATTTTAGCTGATCTACAGTTTTCTATAAATCAATATGAGCTTTTATCCATCTAAAATTTTTATAAAGATGAGATTTTTTCTATAGCATTAATAAAATTATTGTATAAATTGTAAGCAATCAATTTAAAAATTAGAAAAAAATATGTATAAATTTAAAAAATTAGCTAAAGTCAAGTAATCTTTTTATCAAATATAATCTAAGCGTTCAGACTGACTACCTATTTAAAATTCTCATCTATAAGACTAATGTTTGATTTCTGAAAAAGCTCGGTACAGAGCGAAAAGCCTAATTTATTATTCCTTATTCCCTACTCCATACTCCCCGCTCACGTAAATAATTTCAAAAATTAAATAAGATTCCTATAGTATTTCTAGATATTTTTACAAAGCAGAGATTCTGCTTACAGAATCATTTTAAATCATACCCCAAACTGTGCATTTGAGTTAAGCAAGTGCGGCGGAAGTTTTGAATACTGGCTCCTTCAATACACAGAGACACTTTCTGAAGGTGGTAAGCTAACTTAACAAAGATGCCAAATCTGAGGTTGAGATATTAAATTATCAGCTTCAATCGGGGGCAACAACTTTGTTATCCTGATGATGGTTGATTGACCAACGGTGATCAACAGTCATAGAGGAAAACTCACAAATTTCTTCTAGGCGTTTTTGCTGTACGGCAGCTTTACGCAAAGTAATAATTAGTTGATTTACCTGATGCCGTAAATCTGGATTATCATTTACAGCTAACATGGTTTGTCTTTCTAAAAGTTGAAGTATAAGTTCGTAGTGAATAGGAGAAGGTAAAGGAATTTGCTCCATGAAGTTAATTTTTGATTTCATATTTGAGATTTTGTATTAGTCATTTAGCTTTTATCAATAAATTGTTACATAAGAAATAACTAGTTGCTTATGGCTTTGATTTGATTAGCAATGAAGATTTAGCAAAGATATGATGATATTTGATGGCAATGTGCTGCGTGTCCACGTATAGTGTACCCAATTGACCAACTATTGTATGCAGTTAGTTGCTTTATGCTAAGGAGCGTGGGGAAGGTGTTTATTTCAAAAATTTTTCGGCAATATATGAGCGATCGCAGCGCCGGGATCTGGTTGTTTTACCAAAGATTCTCCAATGAGTACAGCCGATGCACCTGCTGTCAGTACCAGACTCAGATCATCTGGGTTGTGTAGTCCTGACTCGCTGACAACAAGGATGTTTTTCTCCTGCAACTGGCTACCCCTTGTAGCCAAAAGTTGGCAAGTAGTTTGCAAGTCAACAGAGAAATCTTCCAAATTACGATTATTGATTCCTATTAAGGAGACTCCATCTAAAGCTAATACACGGTCAAGTTCTGCCAAACTATGGACTTCAACCAAAGTTGCCATTTTTAGGTTGTTAGCAATTTTAAGGAAGTATTTCAAATCTTGATCGCTTAAAATAGCCGCAATCAACAAAATAGCATCTGCACCCTGAACCCGCGCCAAGTATATCTGGTAAGCATAAACGACAAACTCTTTGCACAGTACGGGCAAATCTACGGCAGCCCGAACCTTGGCTAAGTTTTCAAAACTGCCTTGAAAGAACTTGACATCCGTTAACACAGAAAGACAACTAGCGCCACCTTGCTTATAAGACAGGGCGATCGCTACTGGGTCAAAATCTTCTCGTAAAATACCTTTGCTAGGTGAAGCTTTTTTAACTTCGGCAATCAATGCTGGCTTAGTCTTACCTTGACGCAAGGCGGCAACAAAATCACGGGTTGGCGGCGCAGTCAGTACCTGCTTCCGTAATTCTTGCAAAGGAACTTTTTCCCGCATTTGGTCATATTCTATTTCTTTCTGCCAGACAATTTCCTCCAAGATGTTGTTTGGCGCAGCATCAGGTACGACAGCCTGATAACGCAATATCGATACATCAATAGCTGGGTTAGGTGAACGGCGACGGATTTGCATAATTTGTCATTTGTCAGTGGTCATTTGTCATTGGTCATTGGTCATTGGTCATTTGTCCTTGTTTATTGACAAAGGACAAATGACAGAGAACAAATGACTAAATGGCTCGTTTATAAGCTTCGTCCAGCACTTCCGAAAGTGTCGGGTGCGCGTGAACTAGATGTGCAAGACTTTGGACAGATTGACGGTTTGCGATCGCAGCTGAGGCTTCATGAATTAAGTCTGAGGCGTGTAGTCCAAAAATGTGGACACCTAAGACTTCTCCGGTGTCTTTGCGATATATCACCTTGGCAATCCCATCGGCTTCATTTTCTGCCAACGCTTTGGAATTTCCTTTGTAGTAACTCCGACTTGTGGCGATTTCAAAACCTTCGGTTTGTCCTAACTCCTTTGCTGCGGTTTCTGTTAAGCCTACATAGCTAACTTCTGGGTGGGTAAACGCCGCCGCCGGGATGCTGCGATAGTCTACTATTCTTTCCCTCCCAACTATATTTTCTACGGCGATGATGCCTTGAGCAGAAGCCGCATGTGCCAACATCATCTTCCCATTAGCATCGCCAATTGCCCACAGATGCGGTACTACTTCACCTGCTGATAGTACTGCCATGCGATCGTCAACTGGGATAAAATTCCGCCGATCTAGTTCTACACCCACAGACTCTAAACCAAGATTTTTGGTCGCTGGGATGCGTCCTGTAGCTACCAAGCAAGCATCTACTTCGATGACATCTACATCTTCTTTGGTTTTGAAATCTGCTAACTCAATCACCACTGGTGAACCAGGGATGACTTTTTTAGCGTATATCCCTACTTTGGTTTCAATATCGCGGGGAGTAATCAGTATCCGTTCGGCAAGTTTGGCAATGTCTCGGTCAAATCCTGGCATTAACTGATCTAGGGCTTCAATCAAGGTGATTTCGCAACCCAAAGCTGAGTAAATATCAGAAAATTCTAAGCCGATGTAACCACTGCCAATAATTGCCACCCAGTCTGGTAGAGACTCTAACTTGACGCCTTGATCGCTGGTAAAGACAGTTTTGCCATCTACTTCAATCCCTGGAGGCACAAAAGGAATTGAACCAGGGGAAAGGATGATGTCTTTGGCTGTGATGGTTTTTTCACCGCCGTCTCCGATAATAGAGACTTTTTGCGCCCCAGCGATTTTTCCCCAACCGTTAATGATATCGACTTTTAGACGTTTGAGGCTGTTGGTTAAGTCGCCTTGAATTTTCGAGACGAGACTATTAGCATGGTTAGCGATCGCTTGGCGATCAAATTCCACGCTACCAATTTGAATTCCCAATGACTTCAGGTGGTGGGCATTACGTAACTCCCGCACACGTCCAGATGCTGCCAGCAACGCCTTAGAAGGAATACAGCCCCGATTAACACAGGTTCCTCCCATATCAGCAGCTTCAATAATCGCTGTTTTCAGACCGCAACTTACGGCGTGTAAGGCTGCGCCATGCCCGCCTACACCAGCGCCGATAATTACTAAATCGTAATCAAATCCTTGACTCACGTTAGTTTCCCCGTGTGCTTCGCCTATTTATTCTCAACTTGACCGACAATCAGCGCAACCCCTTTAACAGTTATCAGTTTTATTGCTTGACTCTAAATCCCTCACCATAGACCATCAGAACTGTTCACTGCTGACTGTTTACTAATTTCAGGTTCGGGTGTTGCTTCAAATTATGATTCACTCGCTTCTGACGAAAATATGGATGTTTTCAGTAATTATAATCAAATCTATATACTTATTTTTTTGATACTACAAAAGGATTGAGGATAGCTTTGTTAGCCCCAACTCTTGGAGACGCTGTTCGCGTTCGGGGAAGTCAACAAGAGGAAAAGGGGCAGTTCTTGCTGGGAGCAAGGGGGAAAACCGAGACGGTTATGGTGTGTAGAGACATTACATTGCAACGTCTCTACAAGCGTTATCGATACTCCTAACTCAGCACTCAGCACTGTTTTGCCCTATATCCATAACTTTGAATTTCTTTACAGCGCGTTAGCCTAACACTAAGCTGGATTTAGGTATTCATCCAGAAGATTTACGCAGGCGATCGCTCGATGTCTATTCCCCAAATTAGTGAATTTACTATCCGCCGTCATGCCAACGCCAAATCTTTCCAACGGGGCGAGGCATATTATGAGGCTGGTGCTGTCAATACAGTTACCCAACGTGGCGATCTGCTTCAGGCAGATGTTGTAGGCAATGAAGCCAAACCTTATCATGTCAACCTGAGTTTCGATAGCAGTGGGTTAACCTCAGCAAACTGCACCTGTGCCTACAACTTTGACGGGTGGTGCAAACACATTGTAGCGACGATGCTTGTTTGTGCGCGTAACCCAGAAAACATTGAGCAGCGCCCCACCCTAGAACAACTACTTAATCGCCTAGATTATATCCAAACTCAAAGGCTGCTGCAAGAGTTAGTAACAGAACACCCACCACTAATTGAAGTGATTGACCGCCATGTAAGTTGGATGACGAATCTTACTGACAAGCAAACAACCACAAAACCCTTGCTCTACATTACTATTGATCCGGCTCCTTTTAGGCGGCAAGTGCGGCAGATTCTCAAGGATACCGTGCGCTACTTTGAGGAAGGGTGCGAAGAAGATCCAATTGGTGAAGAATTGCTGAGTGTGGTGCAAACTGCGGTAGATTTTAGCGAACGGGGAGAGGGTGAGAATGCGATCGCTATTTTAGAAGCGATTACCTCTACCTGTGTGGAAAATTGGGATGATGTTGCAGAATACGGTGCCGAAAATGATGAACTTATTGAGGAATTAAATAATGCCTGGTGTGAAGCAATTCTCAGTGCTGAACTCACCCCAGAAGAAAAAGTTGATATTCAAATAAATTTAGAAGCTTGGCAAGATGAGTGGAATGCTGATTTTGGCATGATTATGGAAGCTTTACGCCAAGGTTGGGATTATCCACCACTGGTGCAAGTTCTTCAAGGTAATATTACCGAAAGGGGAGCGTGGGAAGAAGACGTGCCAGATTACGCGGATGATTTGGCACTAATTCGCCTAAAAATCCTCGAACGTCAGGAACGTTACCAAGAATACTTATATTTAGCAGAAGCGGAAGGGCAAACCCAACAGTATCTGACAATGCTAGGGCGTTTAGGCAGGGTAGAAGAAGCAATTGATGCTGCTCAAACCCAAATGAACTCAATGGAAGAGGCTTTTGCCCTAGCGAAAACACTCAGTGGACAGGGGGCATTACAGCAAGCACTAAATATAGCCCAGAGTGGATTAAATTTACCGGGTAAGTGTCAGTATGAATTGGGGATTTGGACAAGTGATTTGGCTATTGAGTTGGGTGATAGTGAAGCTGCTTTATTAGCAATTAAGGCGGCTTTTCAAGTGAAGCCCTCCTTTTTTGACTACCAGAAGATGGCAGAATTGGCCGGGAAAAATTGGGAAAGTGTCAAAATAGACCTGCTGAGAATTATTCGTACTGTTAATGGTGGGGGAACAGAATCAGCCAAGGTGGATATATTCTTGCATGAGGGGCTAATTGATGATGCAATTGCGATCGCTAGTGAACTCAGTTCTTATAATTCAGACTTGATTCACCGAGTCATGGATGCTGCTATCCCTCATAATCCTAGTTGGGTGATTGCTAATGCTCGTCGCCGTGCCGAAAAAATTATGGATGCAGGTAAAGCCGAATACTATTATTACGCAATTGAATGGTTGAAAAAGGCACGTAACGCCTACTTGGAATCTGGAAATAAAGCTGACTGGTTAAGCTATCGTCAAAACTTGATGCAAACCCACGCTCGTAAACGTAAATTGATGGGAATGTTTCAGCAAAAGGATATGCAGTAACCCTAAAACATAACAAAACGCTAGTTTGCCTACTTTTAACAAGGGGATTTTGCCTCAAGTCTTGTTAATTGAAATAGTAGGTAGATTTACGCCGTACTCGTAGATTTACGCCGTACTCCCGCAGCAACAGATAATTCTAATATATCTGCTTGCTTATGCAGCTCGAACATCATCAATGCTTTTAAGTCTGCAATAAGTAGTTTATTTAGCTTTTAAATTGAAATTTACCCAAGATATCAACTTTAGTGACAAGAGATGAAGTAAGATTCACATCTGAAACAGTCTTTGAATAATCCCATAGTTTCTAACAAAAAATAGCCTGGTGCGATGATTGATAAATATCCTCAAAATCTTATAGTGTCCTGCTTACCACTGAGTATGCTTCTATTACTTGGCAGTATAATTTCTAGTCCAGTGAAAGCTCAAGCTGTTAATACTACACAATTACCACCTAGCAATTCTATCCCACAACAACTTCCACCGCCACAGGATGTTCAACCACCGTTACCTTCGCCAGTTCCATCACCTGAACCACCACAGCCACTCCCCCCGCCAGCAGAACTATTTCCACCTTCTACTCCAACTCCCACACCTGATAATCCACTCCCTGACAACCTTCCTCAAACTATTGTTGTTGAACGTTTTGAAGTTGTTGGTAGCACAGTATTCAGTCCCGAAGAGTTAGCCCTCGCTACTGCTGAATTTACTAAACGACCGATCTCGCTAACTGAAGTATATCAAGCACGTTCTAAAATTACTGATTTATACGTTAAAAATGGTTATATTACTTCTGGTGCTTATATCCCGCCCCAAACAATCCAATCTGGTGTTGTAAAAATTCAGGTAGTCGAAGGCAAATTAGAAGATATCCAGGTAACTGGAACTCGGCGGTTGAATCCGAATTATGTCCGTAGCCGATTAGCAATAGCTACATCAGCGCCTCTGAATCGGCAACGTCTACTAGAGGCACTGCAACTTTTGCAACTTAATCCTTTGATTAAAAACGTTTCTGCTGAACTTACCGCAGGATCGCGGACTGGTACAAGTCTTTTAGAGGTCAAAATCAGCGAGGCACAAACCTTTAGTAGCCCAATAATTCTTGATAATGGGCGATCGCCTAGTGTTGGCAGTTTCCGCCGTGGATTACGATTGAATGAAGCCAACTTACTCGGATTTGGAGATAGTCTGAGTTTAGGATACACCAATACTGATGGTAGCAACTCCTTTGACGGTAGTTACACATTGCCTCTTAATCCCCGCAACGGGACACTTAGCTTCAACTATGGCACTACATCAAGTGATGTCATTGAACCTGCTTTCAAAGATTTAAATATCGAATCGGCATCTCGCTACTACGAATTGACATTCCGTCAGCCCATAGTCCAAACTCCCACACAAGAATTCGCCCTTGGGTTAACAGCCTCCCGACGGGAAACTGAAGCCTCTTATTTCCCCTTCAGAGTAGTACGACTACCTTTCCCCGGTTTAGGTGCTGATGAACAGGGACGCACCAGGGTATCTGCCTTGCGATTTTTCCAAGAATGGACGAGTCGTAACAGCCGCGAAGTCATCGCCCTACGCTCTCAATTCAGTTTGGGTTTAGATGTGTTGAATGCCACAGTTAATCAAAATCGTCCTGATAGCCGTTTTTTTGCTTGGCAAGGGCAAGCGCAGTGGGCACGCCTTTTAGCTCCTCAAACCTTACTTTTACTTCGTTTAAATACGCAACTTGCATCTACAACACTCTTACCCATAGAACAAATTGGCTTAGGTGGGCAGGATAGCGTTCGGGGTTATCGCCAAGATTATCTGCTGACAGATAACGCCACTTTTGTTTCTGCGGAAGTTCAAGTACCGATTCTGCGCTTACCCCAGATAAATAGCACGTTACAGGTTGTCCCCTTTGCGGATTTTGGTGTTGGCTGGAATAATTCTGGTGCAACAAACCCGAACCCCGGCCCTAATACTCTAGCTTCTGTTGGTCTGGGGTTGCGTTGGTCACAGGGCGATCGCTTCACCGTTCGTCTTGACTGGGGCATTCCTTTAGTATCCGTTAACTCGAATGATAGAACATTACAAGAAAACGGACTATATTTTAGTTTATTCTATAATCCTTTTTAAAATTTAGGGGTTCATTCTCCTTCCTTTGCCTTCTCTAACATAGGCTGCGCCAATTGGAGTTCCCGCTCTATTAAAGCAACTGGCGTGCGATTTCAAATCCTTAGATATTTTTCCCTACTGAGATGCCCCCAATTTATTTAATCCCTGCCTTGCTCTAATCTAGAGAGCAAAATTAATTCCGTAAAATAGAACTATTTGACTGATTAAAAAATAAAAATCAGATGCTTATTTATTTCATTCAGAGTTTTCCCACCACTCAGAATAAAAATCCGCAAATATACCAAGTGTTCTATTCAGCGTTTGATTTTATTCTGGGTATCCTAAGAAAGACAAGCTTAAGCGATATGGACAAAGGGGGAAAATTTATAAATTATGTATGAATAGAGAAAACAGCTAGAGCTTCTACCGCAAAACTGAATGCCCTGCTTTTTAAGAAAGGTTAACCTTAACCTAACAGTATTGGAACTTGTGGGAGTAGGATTATTCAGACTAAAGACCTAAAAATATGAAAGATTGAGGAACAACCATGCTAGGAAACGAGCGGGAAAAAATACGCCATCTGTTGGTCATTCAAGACCTGCAAGGTCGGCGAACTGTCCCCTTGCAAGAGACTACTTATTCTCTGGGGCGGCATCCCGCAAACACTATTATCTTGTCTTCCCGGTCAGTATCAATGCAACATGCAATTTTATTGCGAGTAACTGTTCCAGAGACTGATCAATATGGCTTTCAGATTATTGATGGTAACTATAAGGGAAAAGGGAGTACTAATGGCTTATTTGTCAATGGTACTAAATGCTCTTCCCATAATCTCAGAAGTGGAGATGTCATTGCCTTTGGCAGTAATCAAGCTCAAGCTAAATATTATGCTATTTCTAATATTTCAGAACAAGCATTTTCTGAATCTTTTGATGTTGAAGACTTATCTGGTTTCTTATCAGAGCAAGGCAGTCCTGCCAATCCTTTTCAAACCTTAGCTCTCGATCCCAGCTTTGAACTAGCTAGTGAGTCTGCTCTAGCTCGCCTAGCATCTTTCCCTGAACTCATCCCCAATCCAATCATTGAGATGGATTTAGAGGGAAGAGTTACTTATCTTAATCCAGCCGCAGCTCTTAAGTTTCCCAAACTTAGGGAAATTGGAACAAAACACCCGATTTTAACAGGGCTTTTAAGTACAAATAATGTAGAAAAAAATTCTTTTGTGCGAGAGGTGGAAGTAGGTACAGAAGTTTTTGAACAATCCGTTCTCTACTTACCTGAAAGTGATTTAATTAGAACTTTTATTATTAGGGATATTACAGAGCAAAAACAAGCGACAGCCGAACTACATCAGCGCGATCGCTTGCTACAGGCAGTCGCAGAAGCTGCCAATTATTTGCTTGGGGAAATGAATTATGAAACTGGTATTGATCTAGCTTTAGCTGTATTGGGTGAAGCTGCCAAAGCAGATCGTGCCTATCTCTTCCAGAACCATTCCCATCCTGCTACAGGAGAAATAGTAGTCAGCTTGGGGTTTGAATGGACACATCCTTCTATTGAATCTACTTACAAATATTGGCAGAATCAGCCTTATCAAGGTTCTGGATTAGCTCGTTGGTACACTGTTCTCTCTAGCGGCAAGTCGATTAGTGGACTAACCCAACAATTTCCTGCTGCCGAACAAGAATTCCTGATTCGAGATGGCATTCAATCCCTTCTCCTGGTACCTCTTTGCTTGGAGAATGAGTTGTGGGGTTATCTTGGCTTGGCAGACTGCACCTTTGAGCGCCATTGGTCAAAGCACGAAGAATCTACCCTTTTGACGATGGCCGCCAGTATCATTGGTGCACGGCAACGTCAGCAAGTAGAAGAAAAGATTCGCTATCAAGCCCTACATGACATGTTGACAGGGTTGCCCAATCGCCTACTATTCAATGAGCTGCTTAATAAAACTCTCCCCAACGTCACTCGCAATGGTGATAGTTTAGCTGTGATCTTCCTCGACCTGGATCGCTTCAAAGTGATTAATGACACTTTGGGGCACACTCTGGGAGACCAATTGTTACAAAGCGTCGCTCAAAGATTACAAGGCTCACTCAGAAGCGGGGACACTATAGCCCGTTGGGGAGGTGATGAGTTCACTATCTTACTCCCGCGAGTCAATGATATTGAAGAGGTAACATTAGTGGCGTATAGAATATTACAGGCATTGGAGGATGCTTTCTATCTTCAAGACCATGAACTTTATGTGACTGCCAGCCTCGGTATTGCGTTGCTTGATAGCAACAGTCCTGACGCCGAAACCCTAATTCAGCACGCAGATGCCGCTTTGTACTACGCCAAGGACAAAGGGCGGAATAACTACCAATTCTATAGTGTTTCTCTCAGTGCTAAAAATCCTGAACTCCTGACTTTAGAAAAGAGCTTGCGCTATGCCCTAGAACGTAATGAATTTACGCTACACTATCAGCCTCGCGTAAACATTATTACAAAAGAAATTACTGGTATGGAGGCTCTATTGCGCTGGCAGCACCCAGAGATGGGATTGGTCGCACCCAGTGTTTTCATTCCCCTAGTCGAAGAAAGTGGATTAATTGTCCCCATTGGCGAATGGGTGCTACGGACAGCCTGTATTCAAAATAAAATCTGGCAAGATGCAGGATTGCCACCTATAACGATGGCTGTTAATCTTTCTCTTAAGCAGTTCCGTCAACCCAAATTGGTAGAGACTATAGCTACAGTTTTAGAAGAAACGGGTCTGGAGCCGCGCTTTTTAGAATTAGAAATTATGGAAACTACAGCCATTGAGGATTTAGATTTTACCAAAACGGTGTTAAAGAATCTACAGCAGATGGGTGTTTGCCTTTCCATTGATGACTTTGGTACAGGTCATTCCTCGCTCTCGCGTCTACAGCTTTTGCCACTCCACAATCTGAAAATAGATAAATCTTTTATTCAATATTTAACGCAGGATGTCAAAGTAGCTCATATTATCAAGGCGATAGTTACTTTGGGACACAGCTTAGGATTGAAGCTGATAGCCGAAGGGGTAGAAAAAGAAGAGGAACTGGAGTTCTTGAAATCTATTAATTGTGAGGATGTACAAGGCTATTTATTCTACCGACCACTTTCTGTCCAGAAAGCAACAGAAATCCTTGAAAGTAAACAACCAACCTAATAAGCTGTTACACAAATAAACATTGCACATTTACTAATGAGGTTGTTTTTTGTCCTTAATAAACACTTTTGACTAATGACTAATGACGGTCTACACAGAAAATAGTGCATGCAATATATAAGCGCGTTAGCTTATTGTTAGAGTCGCTCAATTATCTTGGCATTTTCTGGCAACTTGGCGTCTCGTTGCCCAACAGCACGCGCCCTAACAGTAAACAAACCAATGGGAGTATTTAATAAATCTGCAAGGGTGGCTTTACCCGCGATGCCTGCGGCGGGCTGCGCCAACGCCTTTTTCATATCCCTTGGTATTTCCTTGACTAACCAACGTGCCAAACGATAGCAGCATTCTTTGAGTGTAATATCTCGCATCAAATCTACACCGTGTAGTTCATGCAGATAGCGATTTGAGCGTCCATAGCGCCGCCATTGACTTTGCAGTTCTTTAAGTGTGGCGCGGTGGCGGTGCTGAACGATCGCATTCGGGGCAAATTCCAAACGCCCGATGTTTTCCCCCAAAATCCGCCAGCAAATATCGGCATCGCCACCAGTGGTCAGATAGGGACGAAATAAACCCGCTTTTTCTAAGGCAATGCGTCGAATCGCTAAATTAGCCGTTTGACCATAGGGACGAAAGGAATGGTTAAGGGTATGCTTTTGCGACAAAGTTTCTTGACGATCTGCGTACTGTTCTAACAGAGTTGTGCCTGGTAGTGCCAAAATTTCACCAGCGACAATTACCACTTCTTTGTTGACAAAAGGTTTAATTAATGAATGTAACCATTGCGGTTGTGGGCGACAATCTGCATCGGTAAAAACAATAATTTCCCCCGTAGCGGCGCGAATCCCAATATTACGAGCAGAGTATGAGCTTTGAATTTGATTTTCGCTCAATGGGCGGATTGTGATGGGGCAATTTTCAGCAGATGTTTTGAGGATGTTGAGAGTGCGATCGCTACTATTATTGTCAACCAACAAGTACTCTACCCGGTCTTTCGGGTAGGTTTGAGACAACAGACAATTGATTAACTCTGGTAGATCCGCCTCACCGTTATAAATAGGAACAACCACCGACACCATTGGTAAAAAACTGGTAGCGGTGGTTGCATCAACTGGCTGATGATTCATAAATCTGAGATTTTAGAGATGAGATTACTAACTAGTATTCCCAATCCAAAATCCTAGAAGGGTATATCAAGCAGTTTTCATAACTCCAAAAATCTGGATTTGGGGATACTACTATATAAACACTTAAAAACACTCACCTAAAATTTTAGGCTATCGGCGCGGCTCATGGGTCGAGTGGGCTGATTTGCTGGCGGTTGGGCAAAGTTACGATTTGATAAAATTGCGATCGCCCGGGCATATTGTGGATCGCTCTTAGTCCCGATTAAATCTGGATTAGAAGCCAATTGCCGCTCTTGTGCCTCTGTCAAGTCTAGCTTGATATCTGGGGCAATCCCTTTATGGTTAATATCCGTTCCCGCCGGAGTGTAGTAATGGGCAATTGTAACTGCCAAGCCGGAACCATCTGCGAGTTCATGAACTGACTGCACTAAGGCTTTACCAAAGGTTTGACCACCTACGACTACTGCCCGCTTATTATCCTTGAGTGCGCCTGTGAGGATTTCGCTAGCACTAGCTGAATTACCATCCACTAAGACCGCCAAAGGACGATTTGTCAAAGCAGTACGATTGGCTTTAGTTTCTTCAGTACCGCCCACACGGTCTACTGTCTTAACAATGCCGCCGTTGTCATACCACATCCGGGCAATTTCAATACTCGCCTGTAACAAACCGCCAGGATTTCCCCGCAAATCCAAAACATAAGAATCAACTTTCTTAGTGTTCAAATCGCGGATGGCTCGTTGCATTTGGTCTGCGGCGTGGGCACTAAATTCCCGCAAACGGATATAGCCAACGCGGCGATTCCCTTCTTGCTTGAGGGTATAACGTACCGTTGGCACTTCAATACTGGCTCTGGTCAGCTTCACATCAAAGGCAGTTTGCCCCGGCCGTCCCAGCTTTAGCTTGATGGGAGTACCCGCTTTGCCACGAATTAGCTTAGAAGCATCATCCACCTTCATTTTGAGAGTGGGTTTGCCGTCAATTGCTAAAATTTCATCGCCTGCTTTGATCCCAGCTTTCAGCGCCGGAGAATTTTCTATGGCTTCGACAACAGTCAGGCGCTGAGTTTTTTCGTTTACTTCCATGCGAATGCCAATACCAGAGACTTCCCCAGATGTTTGGCTAGTTAGGGCTTCAAACTGTTTGGGGTCCATGAATCGAGTGTAAGGATCTCCCAACTTTTGTAAAGCTTCGCGGATGGCTGCATAAGCTTCTTCTCGAGAAGAATAGTCTTTGCTCAACAGGCTTTGTCTGGTTGCTTGCCAATCTTGTTGATTAAATTTGCCATCAACATATTCATGGTTTACGAGTTGCCACACTTGGTCAACTATCACTTTCGGGCTGTCTTGTAGGGCTAGAGCAGCCCGGACACCACGAGTCCAAGCGGTGCCGAATAAAGACATAGTAGCAGTAGTGGCGATCGCTCCACCAATCAAGGCTACTTGGAGCGGTGAGTAACTTTTCGCAGATTGGTTCATGTATATTAGCTGAAATAATTGTGTTATTGACAAGTTTAGCAATCAGGCTTTCAAGAAACTTTTAAGTTTTTATACCCCAAACTAAGCTCTGCTCCCTTCATCATTTTTATCGTTGAATGATGCCGAAAATACTGCATTCTTAACAACCATTTCTCAGTTTGTTAGCCTTCTCCGGAAGGCTATACTGAACATGTGACACTTTAATCAGCGTCATTTTTGTACTTTTTCATTACTTTTATAAGATAGCACTTTGATCACTGAATTACAGTACTGTTAGACAACCATTAAATCAGCTTTTCTTACTTAAGTCATGAAACGTAAATCTACCATCAAATCATTAATTTCTATTAAAAAAATTTTTACTAATCTGTGGCAATCGTTACAAAAACTAACTATTGGATTGTATTTTGTTTTAGGCGTTTGGCTGATTTTTACCACTATAACCTTAGTTTTTGCTTCTTCGCAGCCAGTAGATGCCTTTTTTGTGCTTGGTGGGAGTATTCATCGAGAAATCTATGTTGCCCAACAAGCAAAACAATACCCGCAAACCCCAATTTTAATTTCTCATGGTTCCCCAGACCCCTGTATATGGTTGATTTTTCAGGCGAAATTAGCAGGGTTACAAAACGTTTGGTTAGAAAACTGTGCGAATTCTACCTTTGAAAATTTCTATTATGGTATTCCAATTTTGCGACGTTGGGGAGTGCATAAAGTCATGTTGATTACCTCGCCAAGTCATTTACCCAGAGCCAAATGGATGGCACAGATTCTCTTGGGCGCTCATGGTATTTGGGTTGAGACAGAGATTGTTGAGGAGTTGGGTGTTCCTGGTAACAATGAATCTTGGGCCAAAACTGGATTAGATGTAACACGCAGCTTATTTTGGGCGATTTTTAGCCAAATTATTCAACCGCAATGCTCAAATGTAACAAGACTTACCGAAGTAGATATGCAAGCTTGGAAGAATCGAGGTTTTCATTGTGAACACCAAGTTGGGGTAGGGAGATAACTTACTCGTAATGTGTCGACATGCGAATTATCTTAACTACTTGCTCGGATTCGATGATCTCATATACCAACCGATGCTGTATATTTATCCTACGAGAATAAGCACCTGATAAGTCACCAACCAGCTTTTCATAAGATGGAGGATTTTGAAAAGGATTGTCTTGAAGGACTGCGAGTAATTCCTCGGCCTTTTCCTTTAAGTTACTAAAAGCTAATTTCTTCGCGTCTTTTTGCGCTTGTTTTGTGTAAATCAACCTCCAGCTCGCACCTTGGGGGTTTGGAAGTGGCTCCTCAGACGTTGGCTGACTCACCAATACAACTCTCCATCACATTCTTGGATCGGGGTTGCTAGTCCTTCTTTGATGGATTCTCGCATTCCAGGGATAGATAATAAGTAAAGAGTCTCCTGAATTGCAGACCAATCTTTTTCCGCAAGCAGAATCGCATTACCGCGATCGCCTCGAATGATCACAGGTTTACCCTGCTCTGCAACTTGGTCGATGATCTCTTGTAAATTATTTTGAGCGTCCTTGACGGGAAGCGAAGACATCATACTTTTTTAGCTCACGATAATTTTAATTTGGTTTACTCATCCTACAAAAAATCACTTCGTTTTTTAGTAGCATGATAACCGTGTCATCATGCTAATTACGATAGTATCATTTAAGGACAAAGAAACTGAAGATATTTTTGATGGCAATGACTCAAAGGAAGCTCGAAAGCAGTGTCCTATATACTGTTGGGAAGTTGCCCGTAGAAAATTAGATCAACTTAATGCAGCGTTATCTCTAGATGATATTAAAGTTCCACCAGGCAACAGGTTAGAAGTACTAAAAGGCGATGTCTACGACGGGCTACGCCTACGTAAAGGTCAGCATAGCGTTCGGATTAATGACCAATATCGAATTTGCTTTATATGGACACTCCAGGGTGCATCAGGAGTTGAAATAGTCGATTACCATTAGGAGATAACAATAGATGAGAGTTCCAAAGTATAGGCCCCCATCACATCCAGGTGAAATATTACTTAAAGATTTTCTAGACCCAATGGGAATAACCCAAAGAGAACTTGCAGATGCACTTCACGTTCCTTATCAGCGAATAAATGAGCTTGTAAATCAAAAGCGAGGTATTACACCTAGTACGGCAATAAGGTTATCAAAATTTTTTGGAAATAGTTCAAACTTTTGGTTAAATCTCCAACAAAATTGGGAACTTTATCATGTTCTCAAGGAAGAAGAAGAGGAACTAAAAAGTATTTTGCAATTCAGAACCACGAAGTAGCGATCGCCTAGAAATTTGGTTGATGTATCCAAAGAAAAATTAATGCAAAAGTTCCCAATCTTTCAGCGTCAAAATAGCATTTCTATATAAAGACAAATCTACCTGATGAACTTCTATCCCTTGACCAATTTTTTGTAGAAGAGTAATTGTTAAATTTCCTCCTAAGTGTTCGCGGAACTCGGTAAGCCCTCGAAATAGACAATGCGGATGGTCTAGTTGATCTAATTGTTCTGTTAGTGCTGATACATACAAAGTAAAGCCTAATTTATGGAGTGTACTTAGAACCCTTTGCCACTCAGATTGTAAAAGTTGCCCTGTTAAATATGAATAGGTCGTATCTAAAGCAATCCCGATCGCTACAGCTTCACCGTGACGTAGGCTGTAATTAGTTAAATGCTCTAGTTTATGAGCAGCCCAGTGTCCAAAATCTAAAGGACGCGATGAACCCATTTCAAAGGGGTCGCCATTACCAGCAATATGCTCTAAGTGCAACTGAGAACATCGATAAATCAGCTTTTCCATTATGTCCATATCTCGATTAGCCAATTTCTCGGCATTAAACATAATGAAATCGAAGAAATCTGCATCTTTAATCAGTGCTACTTTCACAGCTTCTGCAATACCCGATCGCCAATCTCGATCGTCAAGGCTAGTAAGAAAATTAAAGTCATTCAAGACAGCATAAGGTGGCATGAATGTACCCAAAAAGTTTTTCTTGCCAAAGGCATTAATTCCGTTCTTTACCCCTATACCCGAATCGTTTTGCCCTAATACTGTTGTCGGTACTCGTAGCAGCCGAATTCCTCGGTGAGCTGTTGTTGCTGCGTATCCTGCCATGTCTAGGACGGCTCCACCCCCAATTGCTAAGATGTAGGAGTGACGGCACAATCCAGCTGCATTTATCTGCTGATGAATTTGCTCTATAAATCTAGCATCGTTCTTGACTGCTTCTCCACCCGGAACTACTATCGGCTCACCAAGCTTTAGTATATTTTGATAATACTGAGCGTAAACTGATAATTTTTTTAGCAACCCATCTTGATACTGTAAAAATCCTGCATCTACCACTGCTAGAACTTGTTTTGGGGTTGTTTCCCCATCTGCGGCGATCGCTTGTGCAAGCAAAGGATTATCTACCTGAAATAGACCTCTAGTAAAGTGAACATCATAATTAAAGGTCACGCGAACACATTGGTTAATTGGTTGAAGATTAAGAACGGTTTTTTGTTGAATAGCCATTAGAATATTATTACTTTTTAAGTAATTGTAAATATATTTAATACTGCGATTGAAGTGATAGTAAGTTGAAAAAATCTTTTTTAAAAATGAAATTTAAAATTATTTTATATCAAAGTTAAACCAAGAAATTTATCGTAATTTTTTAGTGTATTGTTTGAATCTATAAATGATCAAAATCACATTTATTGATGCCTAAACTTTATATTTAAGATTGCATACAGATATCATTATTACATTAAATTTTAATTTTATTCCGTAACCAAATTTGATTCTTTATCTAATCGAAATGGGATCTTTACATTATCTTATCGAAAGTCAGGAGATTTTTATAGATTCAGTGAAGTTATAATTTCAGTAGTATATTATCTAGCTGCTTGAATCACAAAGTATCAAGTTTAGTGCTAGATTTTATACTTAGTTGCCATAAAAAAATTGGGCAACTTTTCCTAAAATTCATCATGAGTAAAGTAAACGAGTTACTGCATCACTGGCTGTTAAAGTCTGTTTCAGAGAAAGCTTTTGCTTGGCTGGAACAGAAGCAAGCACAAATTGCTAGCGGCGCTGCTGAGAGAGTGTTTTTTACGGCTTTTAGTGCTGTGCCGCGTTATCTAGGTAAAGAGGATTTGCAGCTAACATTCCAGGACTTGGAAGCAGCACAGGATGTGATTCCTGGTTGGTATCCTGCTCATTGGAGTGTAGATCAAGCAGGTCGTACACTCTTGCTTCTAGCTTTGCCCCATGATGATGCTGAAGGCTATGTGCGATCGCTTGATAAATTCTTCTCCACTGCCGATATGGGGGAATTAGTTGTCCTTTATCAAAGTTTGCCGCTATTACCACATCCAGAGTTACATCGCCATCGCGCTGCTGAGGGAATTCGCAGCAATATGAGTAATGTATTCCAAGCGATCGCATTACGTAACCCTTATCCAGCAGATTATTTAGATAATGCTGCTTGGAATCAGATGGTGCTAAAGGCTGTGTTTGTCGGTAGTCCCTTGCATCTAATTTGGGGACTAGATCGGCGTGCCAATCCAGAATTAGCGAGGATGTTAGCAGACTATGCCCATGAACGTTGGGCAGCTAAACGCTCAGTTACGCCAGAACTTTGGCGACCTGTAGGACGGTATGCTGATAGTGCAATCATCACAGATTTAGAAAAAGTACTGGCTAATGGTGATATACACGAGCAAGAAGCAGCAGCATTAGCTTGTGCTGAGTCTTCTTTACCCCAAGCACAAGAATTACTTTCTCGCTACCCAGATTTACAGTCATCCATTCAAAAAGGTAATCTGACTTGGAATAGTTTTAGCCGTGATGGCCTTTTTGTTTACAAATAAAAGGGAGTGTGGAGTGGGGAGTAGGGAGTGGGGATGAGGGAGAAATCAATTCAAAATTAAAGTACTTCTGCTTCCTACCTCCTGCTTCCTACCTCCTGCTTCCTGCCTGCTGCCTCCTTTTTCCCAATGCCCAATCATTAAAACCATGATGTTTATCGATCCTCACATTCACATGTGTTCGCGCACTACTTACGATTACTTAGTAATGCGGGAATATGGCATTGTCGCTGTTATTGAACCAGCCTTTTGGTTAGGACAGCCACGAACAAACGCTGGCACATTTAAAGACTATTTCAGCAGTCTTGTGGGCTGGGAACGGTTTCGTGCTAGTCAATTTGGCATCCAACATTACTGCACAATCGGCCTCAATCCGAAAGAAGCTAACAATGAGGCACTAGCAGCAGAAGTTATAGAACTGCTACCACTTTATGCTTGTAAAGAGGGAGTTGTTGCTATTGGCGAAATTGGCTACGACGACATGACAGAAGCAGAAGATAAGTACTTTTGTCAACAGTTAGCATTAGCCAAAGAACTCGATATGTTGGTGCTAATTCATACGCCTCATCGTAATAAGAAGGCGGGTGCTAGTCGGAGTATGGATCGCTGCATTGAATATGGCTTAGATCCTTCACAAGTAATTATTGACCACAACAACGAGGAAACCGTTGAGGAAGTATTAGGACGGGGTTTTTGGGCAGCTTTTACAATTTATCCACAGACGAAGATGGGTAACGCCAGGATGGTTGAAGTTGTCCGTAAGTATGGACGCGATCGCATCATTGTAGATAGTAGTGCTGATTGGGGTATTAGCGATCCTTTGGCAGTCCCAAAAACGGCTCAGTTAATGTTAGACAGGGGTATTCCTGAAGAACATGTACGAGCAGTTTGTTATGAAAACGCCCTAGCTGCTTACAGTCAAACCGGTCAGATGCAAGCATCAGACTGGCTCAATCCCCAATCTATCGATCAGCGTCAGTTGTTCAATGGCAATTCTGTGTTACGGGGACAAGAGCCAGGAATCAAATCAGTTTCAGATTATGTATTGATTGAGTAAAAAATTGGTAGCGATTCATCGCGTCTGTATTAGGGAATGGGGATGAGGAATTGCAGAAATATTTGATTCATCTGTAATATACGGTTTATTTTGAGAAATTATTAGGTACGGAGGCAGATAAGTGAATGTTGCAAGCTTAAATTTTCAAAGCTGGCGGGGTTATCTAGAATTGATGCGTCCGGCTAATATTGTTACTGCTTGGGCGGATATTCTTGTTGGTTTTGCTGCTTCTGGCTCTGGAATTATTTTTGCTCAATTAATCAATGGAGAAGCAAGTTTTACTATACTAATTCCATTAGCTTGGTTATTATTAGCTACAACTGGTTTATACGGCGGTGGTGTAGTTTTTAATGATGTTTTTGATGCTGAATTAGATGCAAAAGAGCGACCAAATAGAGCAATTCCCAGTGGTCGCGTATCTCGTCAAAATGCTACTTTATTGGGGAGTTTACTGTTTGCAATCGGGATTCTGGCTGCTTTTCAAGTATCGTTGTTGAGTGGTGCGATCGCTATATTTATCACTCTTTCATGCCTACTCTATAATTCACTTGCCAAACATCATTCTTTTTTTGGCCCTTTAAATATGGGTTTGTGTCGTGGCAGTAACTTATTATTAGGTGTAAGTGCTGTACCAGAAATGATAGGAGAACGTTGGTATTTAGCGCTGATTCCTGTTATTTACATTGCTGCTATCACCGCAATTAGTCAGGGTGAAGTTCACGGAGGTAAGAAGATTACGGGAGTACTCGCATTACTGCTGATTGCAATAGTTTTGACGGCAGTTTTAGCTTTAGGATTATTAGGGGATTATGCAGCGATTGCAGCACTACCATTTGCTGTTGTATTAGCTATCAGAGTCTTGCCTAATTTTATCAAAGCTGCGCGGGAACCAGTCGCTGAAAATATCCGAAATGCTGTAAAAATAGGCGTGTTATCTCTAATAGTTTTAGATGCAACTATTGCATCTGGTTTTGCTGGTTTGTATTACGGTTTATTCGTTCTAATTTTGCTACCATTTTCGATGAAGTTAGCAAAAGTATTTGCTGTTACCTAAATTTGAATGTACACACCCAGTAATACCATGAATTGGCTGTATGGGCGCATAGATGTGCGCCCATACAACTGAATATGTGGCAAGTATTTTGTGAAATAGTATAAGCCAAAGAAATTACATATACAAGGGATAAAGCTAAAAAATGAAAATTACAAAAAACAATAATCACTTAACTTATTGCAGCAATATTCACCCTGGTGAAAGTTGGCTAGAGGTTTTTAGCAATTTAGAAAAATATGTTCTCAATCTCAAATCACGTTTATCGCCAACAGCACCTTTTGGTATTGGTTTAAGATTAGCAGATGCAGCTGCTAAAGAACTGTTACAAAATAATAACTTGGCTCAATTCCAAGCGTGGCTTATTCAAGAAGATTTATACGTTTTCACTTTAAATGGATTTCCTTATGGTGGATTCCATCGACAGGTGGTAAAAGACCAAGTTTATGCACCAGATTGGTCTACACAAGAACGGGTAGATTATACATTAAACTTGGTACAAATTTTAGCTACTCTATTACCAGAAGAACTTGATGGCGGAATTTCTACGCTGCCATTATCTTATAAACCTTGGTGGCAAAAAGACCAAGCAATCGAGACAGTTCTGAAAAAGAGTTGTTTAAATATAGCATCAGTTGTTATAGAAATGATTCGCATCTGCGAAGAAACAGGAAAGATACTCCATATTGATTTAGAACCTGAGCCTGATGGTTTAATTGAAAATACCTCAGAAGTAATTGATTTCTATAAAAATTATTTGTTGCCAATTGCTGGTAGTTACTTATCAGAAAAATTAAATATTGAACAGAATCTAGCAGAAACTAAATTGCTAGAACATATTCGAGTATGTTACGACACCTGCCATTTTTCAGTTGAATATGAGGAACCGCAATCTGTATTTGCGCGTTTCCAATCGGCAGGAATTAAGATTGGCAAAATTCAAATCAGCGCTGCAATTAAAGTAAAAATTCCTGCTGATATTGAAAAACGTAGTTTGATAGTTGAACGCTTACGTCCTTTTGCTGAATCTACTTATCTTCACCAAGTAATAGAACGTCGCAGTGATAGTACACTCCATCACTATCCTGATTTAATAACTGCATTACCGCATCTAGAACAATCTCTAGCCCAAGAATGGCGTACTCACTTTCATGTGCCAATTTTTATTCATGATTATCAAATTTTGCAGTCTACCCAAGATGATATTGCGACTGTTTTACATCTACTTAAAACAAACAATGCTTGCTCACATTTAGAAATTGAAACTTACACTTGGGATGTATTACCAGCAGAAATGAAGATAGATTTGTTGACTTCTATTCAGCGAGAATATGAGTGGGTATTAAAAGAATTTACCGCAAATTAAAAGGAGATTAATTTATGCAGAAAACTGTTGTTCTAAATGTCGTGGGATTAACACCCAGTTTACTAGGAGAAAACACACCGTTCTTATCTTCTTGGGCGGCGATTGGACAAGTAGTCCCGATCGCAACAGTTTTACCTGCTGTAACTTGTTCAGTTCAGGCTACTTATTTAACAGGAAAATTGCCTGATGAACATGGAATTGTCGCTAATGGTTGGTACTTCCGCGATGAATGTGAAGTGAAGTTTTGGCGGCAGTCTAATAAACTAGTGCAGGCTCCCAAAGTTTGGGAAAT
Source organism: Nostoc sp. CmiVER01 (assembly GCF_034531135.2). NCBI lineage: Bacteria > Bacillati > Cyanobacteriota > Cyanophyceae > Nostocales > Nostocaceae > Nostoc > Nostoc sp. CmiVER01. The sequence goes on along the minus strand of NZ_JAVRBU020000011.1, from coordinate 8,124 downwards.
AGCTAAATCAATTGATCCAAATTTCACTTGTGCCAATCTTTTTTGGTGGTACAACATGTATTCATCAGTAGATTATGCCATTACGCCGCGCCCGATGTATCCCGCAGATGGAAGAAAATTACCTGATATTTATACCCATCCTAGTGATGTGCGATCGCAAATTCAATCCGATTTAGGAAACTTCCCTTTATTCGATTTTTGGGGCCCAAAAACTACCATTAGTTCTAGTCAATGGATTGCCAATTCAGCAAAATGGATTGAGGAACGTTATAGCCCGACATTATCACTAGTTTATCTACCACATTTAGATTACTGTCTGCAAAAATTTGGTCATGATAAAAAACACATCCAAGCTGATTTGCGAGAAATTGATGCTGTTTGTGGCGATTTGATTAAATATTTTGAAGCACGTAATACTCAAGTAATTATTCTTTCTGAGTATGGCATTACCCCAGTCTCCAAAGCGGTGGATTTGAACCGCGTGCTACGAAAAAATGGTTTAATTGCTGTGCGGGAAGAATTAGGACGAGAACTGCTCGATTTTGGTGCTAGCATTGCCTTTGCCGTTGCCGATCATCAAATTGCTCATGTATATGTGAACGATCCGGCATATATCCCGAAAGTGCAATCATTTTTAGAAGCGACTGAAGGCGTAGCGCAGGTATTGGATGAAGAGGGTAAACAAGCCTACCATCTCGATCATCCTAGATCGGGTGAGTTGGTAGCGATCGCTCAATCTGACGCTTGGTTTACCTATTATTATTGGCTCGATGATGCAAAAGCTCCTGATTTTGCTAGAACTGTAGATATCCACCGCAAACCTGGTTACGATCCTGTAGAACTTTTCCTTGATCCGCAAATTAAATTTCCTCAAGGAAAAATTGCTCTCAAACTACTTAAGAAACAACTCGGTTTTCGCTACTTAATGGATGTGATTCCTCTGGATGCTTCTCTAGTACGCGGTTCTCACGGTAACATTAGCACTTCTGTTGATGAAGGGCCTCTATTTATCACCCATCAAACTCACCTAGTTAATGAAAATCGCATTCAGGCGACAGATGTTTGTTCGTTGATTCTCAAGCATTTGAATACCTGAAAAGCAGTATAGAGGCAGTGAAAACTTCACACTATCTGGCAATGGCCGCCTGAATCTTTGCTGCCAATTAATTTGCAATTTCGGCAATAAATCTTTAAACGTCCGCTCAAATAATTCCGAAGGGAATACTAAAAATCTTTCTGACAAAGACTGTTGAGCAACTTTCAGTAGATCGAAAACTTTTATAAGTTGACGAAATAATCAGGGTTTCAGCCGACGTTTTAGAGTTGACGATCGCGATCGCTTGCACTGCACTCTTAACCCACCAACAATGCCCGTTCCTTGAAAAGCAGACTCCAACAGGATTCCGGCAGACTATGTTCCTAAACTCAAATGAACGGCTCTTCAGGCTTCTGGAAAACTTTTCGATCTACTGAATTTACCTAAGAATTAAGCCCAATTTTGACAAAGTTATTCTCTCGTTACATTACCTTTTGATATCTTATTTAAGTTGTCAAAGATGTTAAGGATAATGATAATCAAATAGAGGGGGAAGGAGGCGAGCGTCGCTCGCCTCCTTCCCCCTCTCCCCTACACGATTATCATTTTCAATAAGACTATTTTGAGTATTTTAACTGGTTGACAAAATGCACTTTATCTTAACCTCTCACGGATGGTATAGAGGCGATATATCGCCTCTGCATCTTACCAAAATGCAAAAAAACTTCTTTTAATTCATAATCATATCGAGTATGATTTATATATAAACTCATAATGACTATGCATTAAATTGTTCTATCAGCAGGCATTCGTCAATCTACTGACTAACTTACATGGAGAGCTTCTTTAACCATGACTGAACCCCAAAACTTGACAACTGCTGACGGTATTCCAGTTAGCGATAACCAGAACTCACTTACAGCTGGAGCGCGTGGCCCTGTATTAATTCAGGATTTCCACCTCATAGAAAAGCTAGCTCATTTCAACAGAGAACGTATTCCTGAAAGAGTTGTTCACGCTAAAGGTGCGGCTGCTCATGGTACTTTGACTATTACCAATGACATTACCCGCTACAGTAAAGCCAAACTTTTTTCTGAAATTGGCAAGAAAACGGAACTTCTCTTGCGTTTCTCTACAGTCGGAGGAGAAAAAGGTTCAGCAGATGCCGAGCGTGACCCTAGAGGTTTTGCCATCAAGTTTTATACTGAGGAGGGTAACTGGGATCTTGTAGGCAACAATACGCCTATTTTCTTCATCCGTGACCCCCTCAAGTTTCCTGATTTTATCCATACCCAAAAGCGCAATCCTCAAACTAATTGCAAAGACCAGAATGCAAAGTGGGATTTTTGGTCACTCAGCCCAGAATCGCTTCACCAAGTGACGATCCTGTTTTCAGATCGGGGAATTCCGAAAACCCATCGCCACATGGACGGTTTTGGTAGCCACACCTTCAGTTTAATTAATGCCAAGGGCGATCGCGTCTGGTGCAAATTTCACTTTAAGAATCTGCAAGAGCATCAAACCTTGACAGAGGAAGAATCAGCTAAGATTAAGGGCGAAGATCCAGATCATGCGACTCACGATTTGTTTGAAGCGATCGCTCAAGGTGACTATCCCAAGTGGCGGATGTGTATTCAGGTGATGACTGAAGAGCAAGCGGAAAAACATCCTGATAATCCTTTTGACTTGACCAAAGTTTGGAAACATTCAGAATATCCTTTAATTGAAGTCGGGATATTAGAGCTAAACCGTAACCCTGAGAATTATTTCGCCGAAGTAGAGCAAGCCGCTTTCAGCCCTAGTGCAGTGGTTCCTGGCGTTAGTTTCTCTCCAGATAAAATGCTGCAAGCTCGAATTTTTTCTTACCCAGATGCTCAACGGTATCGCTTGGGTGGTAACTATCAGCAACTACCTGTCAACCAGCCCAAATGTCCAGTGATGCATTATCAGCGAGATGGCTTCATGGCGTTGGGGAACAACCACGGTAGCATTCCTAACTATGAACCGAATAGTGCTGAGGGTACGCCTAAAGAAAATCCAGCTTATGCAGAACCACCTAGTCATTTAGGCAATGTCACAGTTGATCGTTACAGTCATCGTGAAGGAAACGACGATTATACCCAAGCAGGCGATCTGTATCGGTTAATGACTCCTGAACAGCAAGAGCGTCTTGCTCATAATATCGTCGGCAGTCTCTCTCAAGCGAGACAGGATATCCAAATGCGCCAACTTTGCCACTTCTTCCGGGCAGATATTTCTTATGGTCGTCGTGTAGCTGAAGGATTGGGCATTTCAATCGATCCCTCAATGTTTTCTCATGAAGCTCAACCTGTAGGTAACTGGTAGCTTTATCCAATTTTGTGGGGTGGGCATCTTGCCCGCCCTAAAGCAAATTCATTTAATTAGCTTACAAAATCAATCGAGGTAATTAAATATGAAATTAACAGCAACAGAGAAAGGCTTATTAATCCCTAAAAAACTATTAGGAGAAAACCAAGAGTTTGAGATTATTCAAGAAAATGGGAAAATTATTATTACTAGCATCAAACAAATACCTTCTATTTGGAATTTAGGTTCAAATCCTGTGGAATGTGATGTAACAGATAGTGCAATTAACCATGATCGCTATCTCTATAACCCATGAGAAGTATCTACTTTTTAGATACCAGCTATATTTTAGCTCTGGAAATAAAAAATGAAGATGCTCATCAAAAAGTATTACAAAATTGGGCTACTTTAATAAAATCCAAACCTTTTTTAATAATAAAAACATAGATTTTTGATGAAGTTGTTACTTTTTTTAATAGTCGAGACCTTCATTATAAAGCAGTTGAAGTTGGTAATCGGTTATTGGAAAGTCCTGATATAGAATTAATCGAAATTGATCGAACTCTATTTAATCAGGGATGGGAATATTTTCAAAAGCATAAAGACAAATCTTATTCTCTCACTGATTGTTTATCATTTATTGTTATGCAACAACGAGAGATTGTTACAGCTTTAACATTAGATAATCATTTTTATCAAGCTGGATTTCAAATTTTACCATCATAAATTAAGTATAAAAAACAAAAATATATTTACTATTTTATTCTGAATTTAATAATCTCTGACAAAGTAGAGTCAAAACTACTTGTAGTTAGATCCCTGATTTTTCAAAGAAATCAATGATCTGAAATTGCTGTAGGTGAATAATGGAAAGGAGTTCCGATGCTCATTAATGGAGCTAAAAGACTCTTTAATGGGGTTCAGAGGCTCATTAAATAGATAAATAAAAATATTTACAGTTATAGCGATCGCGCCCTTCGCAAAGCATATCGTATGAGAAGTAGTTTTAGGTTGTGCGATCACTTTATTTTGCTTGACTGTATTTGCGATCGTATTGTGTAATTAATTATGTTGCCTACTTATTAGACTAAGATTTGAATCCCAGGCGGGTAATACAGCTGGTGCAGATTACCTAAATGACTGAAATCTACGGTACACAAAAGCCACCTTTCTTCGGAATAAAGGCTGACGATTCCGCCGCAAGTATTCTAGATTTTTACGGTAAGTTATTGTATCAGGATGATTTGCTCCCAACTGTTTTTCAGCAATCGCCAAAGCTTCGATGTACAAAGGTTCGGCATCGCTGTACCTTCCTTGTGAATTATAGAGTGCTGCCAAATTGTTCCGGCTTTGTACCACATTGGGGTGTTCATCCCCCAGCAGGCGTTTTCTCATGGACAAAGCTTGGATATACAAAGGTTCGGCATCGCTATACCTTCCCTGTGAATTGTAGAGTACTGCCAAATTGTTTAGGCTTTGTGCCACATCGGGATGTTCATCCCCCAGCAGGCGTTTTCTCATGGACAAAGCTTGGATATACAAAGGTTCGGCATCGCTGTACCTTCCCTGTGAATTGTAGAGTACTGCCAAATTATTTAGGCTAGTTGCCACAAAGGGGTGTTCATCCCCCAGCAGGCGTTTTATTACGGACAAAGCTTGGATATACAAAGGTTCGGCATCGCTGTACCTTCCCTGTGAATTGTAGAGTGCTGCCAAATCGTTCAGGCTTTGTGCCACATCGGGATGTTCATCCCCCAGCAGGCGTTTTCTCATGGACAAAGCTTGGATATACAAAGGTTCG
>NZ_JAVRBU020000011.1:0-2861 GCF_034531135.2 Nostoc sp. CmiVER01 | reverse complement strand
CGGCATCGCTGTACCTTCCCTGTGATTCGTAGAGTCCTGCCAAATTGTTCAGGCTTTGTGCCACATCGGGGTGTTCATTCCCCAGCAGGCGTTTTCTCATGGACAAGGCTTCGATGAACAAAGGTTCGGCATCGCTGTACCTTCCCTGTGATTCATAGAGTAACGCCAAATTGTTCAGGCTTTGTGCCACATCGGGGTGTTCATTCCCCAGCAGGCGTTTTTTCATGGACAAGGCTTCGATGAACAAAGGTTCGGCATCGCTGTACCTTCCCTGTGAATAGTAGAGTAACGCCAAATTGTTCAGACTAATTGCTACATTCGGGTATTCATCCGTGAAACGTTCTCTAGCAGCTGATAAACTTTTTTCATACCAAGGTAAAACTTGCTCATACCAAAGTAAAACTTGCTTGTCAGTCCCTTGTTCTTCGTAAAATCTACCTAAGCCAACAACAGCCGAAATTAAATCTCCATTGCTGATCCAATCTTGAGCAACTGTGGTAACTGCTGCAAGGTGTGGGATAACGAGGGTTGCTTGAGCGATTTCTATTGATGTGGGTGTCTGAGGAATCTTCCGCGCTATAGCTACCATTGCCTGACAAAAGCCGCGCTTGAGTTCATCTGTTTCCGCTAACTCTTCTAACTTCTGTCGCAGTAATTCCTGAATGCGTTCGTGAACTTGGTAAGTGCCATCTACCAATTCTTGCAGCAGATAACGCTCAACTAAAACAGTGCAGTTAGCTTTGAGGTCAAATTCCAAATGGCTATAGCTTGCTGCTGATTCTACCAAAAACCAGGGGATAGGAGCCAAAGCAAATAAACTCAACAGACAAGCCAATTTTTGTGCTTCTGGTTCTAAGCATTCCCAATTCAACTCAAAAGCTGCTGCTACACCAGACTCGCCATCTGTTGCTTGCTTTTGTAACCGAGCGAGGATATCTGCTAACATAATACTCTCCCTGGCTCTCGGCACTGTGCTGCTATTTGGTAAAGTCCAATAGGTACATAACCCACAAACCTGCAAAGTCCTTGAGCAAACTCTAATTCCTTCTCAACTCTATCTTTTCCGAGCAGGGTTGTTAATAATTCTAATGCTCCATCTGCTGACAGTTTATCTAACGGCAGGGAGGGATATGTCAATCCAGTGTTTTGACGAGTGGTAATTAACACCTGAAACCGAGAACCTTTGAGTGGTAAGTAGGGTTGAATTTGCTTCCAGTCTTTAACATCATCAAATACCAGTAAAACTTTGCCAGCTTGCCAATTCTTCCAACAATAAGCAACCTGACCTGATAGGCTTAAAGCATTAGGTGGATTGAAGTTAGATAAATTTACAACTCCAAATTCTACTAACTGGGTTCCTAAATCAATACCTTGGGGATTTAACCAACAACACCCGCCAGAATAATCTTCCAAATATTGCCATGAGTATTGAATAGCTAACTCTGTTTTACCTACGCCACCTTGCCCAGTCACATCGGTAATAGCCACAACATCATTTGTTTGCAATAGCTGACGCAATTGTTCTATTTCCTCATCCCTGCCAACAAACTTACGCGCTTGACTCTGTTGGATATTATGCGGGATATCAAAGGGGTTGAAATGAGATTTTTCAATATCTCCATCCCAACTGCGAGAATAAAAATAAGTCGGCAGTTGTTTTTTATCTAAACTAATAAATCGCTGCTTAACTGCCTCAGTAACTCCTTTCATATCCGGCGGAAAATTCCCATTAGCTTCAGTGAAAGCCTCTCTCACCGCTTGAGAAAAGTATCCTGTTTTATTTTCAGAATTTACCTTGGCTTGCTCTCCTTCCCGCGTAGCCAGTAACACAAATTGTTGACTATCTTTGTGTGGCTGACCACTCAAAAAAGCCTTGCCACCTAAGTTAGTTGGTCTTCTCTTCGACTCTAAAACATAATTGGCACAGGCATCAATAATACAAATATGATTCCGAATCTGAAATTTATCGGAACCCAACAAAACTAATAAAGAATTCAAATCTAAATTCTGCCAATTCTGTTTATTTGCATCAGCACAAAGCAACCGACGCTCTCGTTCTGAGGTAATCACACCATGTCCCGCCCAAAAAATGTAGAGTAAATCCCCCGATTTTGGGGATAAAAAGTTAGTCACAATGTCGGAGATATTTTGCTCTGTTGCTAACTCTACAGTTAACCCACATTCCCCAATTAACTGATGATTTTCTTCCAGTGCTGATAAACATAACCGGATATTCTCTCTCGGTACACCGTGCCAATGCAGCCAATGAGCAAATTTCAGCGCGTCATCGGCTGGCCCCCCACCTGGCACGTTCCAAGCAGTTTCGTGGTACTTTTCAATACCCACAATTAACCCAAATGTCCGTTCAGGTTTAGCCATCAACTGCATGATGATTTAGTTTCTCACCTCCTATGAAAAATGACCTAACCCTCTAATCCCCTAACTCCCTTCCCTAGCAGGGAATCTATGGTGTACATACAAGTTGAATTACCCCCCTTAATCCTACGCCACTTGCTACAACGGAGGGAACCTTCGCAACGCAGTGGCTCCCTTTGGAAAGCTACCGTGTACACACAAGTCGAATTTTTTCTTAAATCCCAAAGATTACCTACTTAATCGCAGTAATGGTTAGGGTGGGGTAATACTAAAGCTAAAACCTTAGTAAATCAGGTTTGGGGTGAGGTTTTGAGAATTTATGCAATAAATATATTGAATTCGGGCGGTCGTTTGTTGAATTCGGGTAGTCGTTTATTGAATTCGGGTAGTCGTTTATTGAATTCGGGTAGTCGTTTATTGAATTCGGGTAGTCGTTTATTGAATTCGGGTAGTCGTTTATTGAATTCGGGTAGTCGTTTATTGAA
>NZ_JAVRBU020000010.1:0-359305 GCF_034531135.2 Nostoc sp. CmiVER01 | reverse complement strand
AAACATAGGACAGGTGCTGGATTTGACGTTATTTTCAGCTTACTACCTGTCCCTTTCCTTATCCCGAACTCAGGTTAATTAATAATTTGTAGTTTGTAATGGGCTGCGCCCCGCTTTGCTAACGTGGTTCGTAGTACTTTGGTTACGCTCATCAGTACAAGTTCGTAATACAACTCGAAGAAGAGGCTGCGCCCAACTCTTGGAGAGGCTGCGCCCTAAGCTCCGCCATGCCGCAGGCTTTACGACTACGCTCAGGACAAGCTCGTAATTCGTAATTAAAGAGGAACAAAGCATCCTTGTTCATCAATGTAAACATAAAAATATGTAGCATCAATTACGAATTACGAATTATTCCGTTTGTATCCTCTGGTAATTCGAGGCACTGCCACAAACTTGCCAAAAAATTCTTGATTTGATGAAAGTAACCACCATGTAGCCCATCCCCAAGCTATGCTTAATCCTGTGCCTAACCAGCTTGTTTTCAACATATAGTTGAAAATGAATACATTTAATATTGCTATAACTGACCAAGGGAAAATCTGATCGGCGGGAAATGGGCCTAATCGGGGTCTATCTCCCAATATTCTATTTACACTTCTAAATTTATTTTCATCTATCATCTTCTTGAATTGGTTGTTAATATGAAGCATTTCTTGAATCAGGGCATTTTTTCTCATTCAAGAAATGCTGCGACTAAAGTGGTGTTGTTTGTAACAGTTATCAGTTATCAATCTCTCACTGATAGCTGTTCACTGTTCACTGTTCACTGATTTAAGCCGCGCCAATAATTAAGCCAGTGACTAAATCTCCCACAAAGACTGAAAGTACAATAATTAATGGAGTTCTAGCTAATGTTTGCCAATCTTCGTCGTTGCGGGCTGCTTGAACAATTCGGACTAAGCTGATACCTACATAGAGTAGGAATAGACCCCTCAACACATTGAAAAATAATGTTATAACTGCTTGTGTTTGTCCGTTTCCAGCATTACCAAAAGCTCCATTCATCCATGTCTGAGCATTATTGAAAAACTGTGCATCGGCTGGAGCAGAAGCAAAATCTAGCAGAAATATTATCGACAGTAATGCAAACAAGATTGCATATACATTCACTCCCGATTTGCGTTGTATCTTTTCAAAATTTGTTAGTAATGCCTGTGTCTGTTTTGGAATTGCAACTGCAACTGCTATTGCCCCTGCAATGATCAATCCCCCAAGCATTATGTTGTGGACTGACATCTCCAAAATCATTAATGCTCCCGTTACTCCCATCAGCCCAATTGTGCTACCTTCAATCGCTTTCTTTCTTTTTGATGGTAGGGCTGCTGTTTGTCTTGTCCCAGAGGTTGTTGTGTTGGGATTTTCGTAGTCTGATATCTGCATAATTTGTGAGTGTATGAAATCTTATCAAAACAGAATTCAGGAGTCAGGAGTCAGGAGTTAGAAACGAGGTATGAATTCTGTACGAATGGCGGATAGCCCAGGTAAAGCCTACAGCATAGCAATGCTATAAGCAAGTCTGCGTCCCCCTACTTTTAAGCAAGTTACGCGCTAGCGTCTCGTAGAGAGCTTCAAGATTGCTGAATTCTGACTTCTGACTCCTGAATTCTTCTTCAAATACATTATTCACAACTCACTTTCAAAATCCTACAGACTCTAGTACAAAAAAAACTAGTCCTTTCGGCTACAGGGAATATTTGTTACAATTTATTAGGTATAAGCTTTATTATTAACTTCTGCCCAACTTGAATATTACTAGCACCCGCTTTAAGTTCTAAAACCTGGTTCGCAGCGACACCGTAATAGATTGGACAAGGATTTTTCATGCATGGTGGTGCATTGTGAATTATGGTTGTCACCACATTATTTTTAAGGTATATAATGTCCAACGGCATTTTAACTTGGTGCATCCAAAAGGGTACATTATTATACTCTCGACCTAAGTTAAACAACATTCCGCGATCGCTCTCTAGATTATTTCTCCATTTGAGTCCAATCTCAAGTTCTTGTGTTTTATTTGCCGCTTCTAAATAAAAGGTCTGGTTATTGTGAGTAAGCTTATACTGAATAGGCAATTTTTGTGGGCGAGTTTCGATATAAGATACTACTGCTGTGAAGAAGATTACTGACACCCCAGCAATTGGCCCAGCGATGTTTAGCAGCTTCAAGCCAGCAGCATACCAATCGATTTTTGACTGAGATTTCAGTATTTGCATAAAATTAACTACCAAAAATATCGATATCGCCCAGACTATATATTGATGAATCCACCGGACTAGATGGTAGTCCTTGCAAATCTGCCTTATTACGCATACTTTCTATTCGGTCAGCTTCACGTATTGCCAGAGGATTTACGCTTTTTCTTGATTCTAATAGTGCAGTTAGGGTAATTTGTAATGGCGGCAAATCGTCTGTTGCTGGAGTATGTTCACCAAAGGACTGACAAAATATTGAGACTGCTGCCCTTTCGACGATTGCCTGAATTTCTGCGCCGACACAGCGATGTGTTACCTTCAATAATCTTTGCCATTCTTCTGGGGTAAAGGCATCTCCATCATCAGCAAAGCGTTTATCAAATCTTGCTAGGTGAATCTTAAATATAGAATGTCTTTCGCCGTTGTTTGGTAAGTCAATTTTGAATATCTCATCAAAGCGTCCACTTCTGGTTAACTCTGGTGGTAGCCATTGGATATTATTGGCAGAAGCAATTATTAATACATCACTTGTTCTTTCCTGCATCCAAGTGAGTAACATCCCGGCTAGTCTTCGTGATAAATCATCATCTCCGGCAAATCCCTTGTCAAAGTCATCGAGGTAGAAAATTATACGGTTAATTCGGTCTACCAGTGCCAATAACTTTTTGAGTTTGTATTGGGCCATATTTCCATAACTGCGGAAATGACCCCACTCCACGATTACCAAGGGTAATCCCAGTATTTGAGAGCAAGCCTTAGCCGAGTGAGATTTACCTGTTCCGGGTGGGCCAATTAATAAAACACCTTTTGGTAGGCGCAAGTTGTAAGACTTAGCCAACGGTGTCAGGAGCCGCTTGTATCCCTTAAATGCTGACTGCATTAATTCCAGTCCCCCGACTGGAATTGTCATCGGTTGCAGAAATTCCACATTGTAAACTCGTTTGAGTAATTCAATTTTATAAGCAGAAACTTTTTTGACTAATTCACTGTTGTCAAAAAGAGGGTGTTGGGGGTAGGGTGTTGGGTGTAGTGAAGACGGAGCTTGTACGAAGACAGTTGTTGAGGCTATTTCTTTTCCTACACCCCACACCCCACACCCTACACCCTGCCCCAACGGGGCTTGGTCAATTGCTAGCGCACTTTTTACCCCTGTTTCAATATCTGCCAAATACATCCCTACACAAGTATTTGCTATTTCATTAATTTGGGCTTGTGTAATTGAGTCGGGTAAGATTTTTGGCAGATAATCACTAATTTCCTCAACTGTGGGTAACTCTTGGGTAATTGTTGGTATTAGACCTGCTATATCTGACTTCAGGCTTGCGTTTGACCCCAGCAACAAAGCTGTTTTACCAGAGTTATCATTGTAAAGCTTAATGTTAATCAGGGCTGACTTAATCCATTCTGCTGTGAGGAAGAAATCTGCATCCGTCCCTCCTTGCCCTAGCCACGGGTATATCCCTTCCAGGATCAAAATCCCTTGTAACTGGCTTATCTTCCAAAACCGCAAAATTTCAAAGGAATCTTCGCGTACAACTTTAAAAGTGATTCTCTTGTATTCTGGAAATTCTGAGAATGCCAATCCCGAATTACTCATTAATAACTGGTACAATTTGTCATCCTCTAACATCCAGAGATAACAATTAATACCAAGATTAATGCATTCTTTAGTTAGGTTTTCAAGTAAGCTTATCCTCTCCTGCAATGGAGATTCCACTGCTATTAAGGGATTGTTCTGTTCGCGTAAAGAAAATATTCTTTTGATCAGTTCTGAACTCATAGGTAAATTATTGAGCATCAAACTGATAATAAAGGCTGACTCACTTTCTACTCACAGTCTGAAGTACCCAAATCTCTCATACTTTTGGCCATTGTTTTCTTTCGGACTCAAGCAGGAATCGCCACTAAAGACTCAAATCTGCCTCTGACTTACGCTGCTGTTGTTGACGTTGTTGCTGTAGCGACTTTTCAAGCAACAGATCCTGATTCCAAGAGACTGTTTTGGGTCTTGAGCGTCTGACTTGGGGCAGTAATTTCTTAATAGCCAGTGCTGAGGCTTCCCCGAATTCATCGGAGTTAAACGCTGTTTTGATTTGAGAAATATCCTCTAATCGCTCCACTGGTGTACTTTTGGGGTCAGCAAGTGCCATGTACAGTGTTCGCTGTTTTGGTATTGACCCAGTTTTGGAATATTCCAACATTGCGTATGAGAAAGCATCAATCGTTGAGGAACAAAGTACCACTTTTTCTACTTTGCTCGTTCCTCGCTCACCCAACTGGAAATGGAACCAACTGTTTGTGCGATCGCTTCCAATTGCCAAGCCCTTAAATTCACTTCCTTGAAGGTAAGCCCCTTTAACCTGTTGGTTCAAATCTCGCATTACAAACACTGCATTTTGCTTGGAGTCAGCGTAAATTAACCCCGATTGGTAAAATCCGTGTACAAAGTTTGATGGTAGCCCCCAGAAGTGAGTCAAGTAGTCATGTACTCCAGTCCACTTGCTTTTATCCTCAACTGGTGGCACAAACTTGGGCGCTGGTTCGGTTTGAAGAATATCTGCTGTTTGTTTCTTGACTGCGGCGATCGCTGCTCGTTCTGCCCCCTGAAGTCCAAATCTGTGATTGAGCCATGCCAAACCCTGCCGCAAATTGTAATTGTTCACCTGAATCACCAAATCTATTGCCCCGCCGCCCTTTTCTACTCCTGGTGAGGTGGACTGAAATTTATCCCCATTTATATCAATGATGTGGCCATGTCCCACCCAAGAGTTAAATTGACTGGGTTGTTTGTCTAAACCTAACTCCCAAGCCACATCTTCTAAGGCTAGGTCACGCAATTGCTGAGTCTGTTTAGCCAATTCCTTTTTCTCTTTCTCTAATTGAGCAAGGCGTTGTTGAAGCAGTTCATTAGCTTGAGCCAGTTGCCTAGCTGTTGCTTCCATCTGTTGAAATTGGCGGGCTGTTCTATCTCGATCTGCGGCTTTGGCTTTGATTTGCTCTAAATTTAACTCTGATACTTCCAGGTTCCGTCCCGTTTCTACTATCCGGTAAAAGTCCTTTATATCCTCGTGTTTGGCTCTGGAACCCTTCACCCCTCTCTCTAAGCCAATCAGCCGCATCGTTTCATAGTACGAGTCCTGAAATGCCTGGATTTTCTGCCGTCCATTGAAAAAGTGATTACACCGTAGTTGCCCATCATCATCCACTGGCACAAAGTAAGCATGAATATGTGGCGTGACTTCATCTAAATGTAATTCTGCCCTGACTATCCGCGAACCGTATTCCTCAGACAACCATTGGTGCGTCGCTTCTAGCCAAACATCTAATTTATTTTGCTCATAATACCCTGCCTGGGTTGGACATGAGGCACGGAAGTAACTTGGCGATGCACTCAGTAACATCTCGACGCAGTAAACCCCATCAGTCCTTATCTTCCTACGTTGCTCAACCTCATTTATCTTCGCCATCACCAAATCTTCTAACCTTGATTCGGGATCGCTGCTGCCTATAAACCTAATATTCTCTACCGACAAGTCAGCATTTAGTGTTTCCCTTTCACGAGATGTGTGAGACGCGCTACTCCCTATATCCTTCTGCTTTAATTTTTTCAAACGAGCGATCGCATACGCCATTCCCGCCCACCTTTTTTTCTCTCGTCAACAATATTTCACCTGATAACTAAAATTATTTTTTCGGCTCACTGAGTATTTTTACTCAGGCTTAAAAATGGCATTTTTCCCAAATCAAGAATAGCAAAAATAAACGTAGTAGGTATGTTTATTTAGAGGCGGCTGATTTGCTAATTTACCCCTGGTGTGGAAGCCGTCAACAGTGCCGTCAATAGTGCCGTCATGACAACCACTTTCAAATTTGCTGATGAATTGTTCAGAACGCGATTTTGACGGCATAAAGCCGTCAACAGTGCCGTCAATAGTGCCGTCATCAAGACCACGTTTTTAAGTATACATTTTCTGTACTTAAATAGAAATTAGAAATACTTGTTCTTTAGTGATTATTCAGCTAAATATTAGATAATTAGTGAATAGGATATTCGACGAACGAATTCCAAAGCAATTAAAAGTTTTTACAACCAACATGAGCGAGACAAGAGTTTCCATTAGACGCTCTAATGATAGTTTGGAAGGTAAAGTAATTAATTACCTCAAGTCGAATCCCCTCTATTTAGATAAAGAGCATCCAGAACTAATTACTTCCACACTCCTTAAACATTGGCTACCATTAGCTTTATATTCCCAAGGGGTAGTGGGAGAAGAATTAAGGCAGGTTGCTATTTGGGCAATCAATGAATTAGAAGCCCAAGCCTCTGCCATCCGTGAGATTTGCAGTTTAGGTTCTGTTGTTTCTCCTATTTCTACGCAACTGCCTACTACTGTCCCAGTTGCTCCCCGACAGACAACACCTGTAATAGACGCAGCCCCAGTTTCTCTATCCAATGAGGATTTGTATTCATCCCAAGTTGAAACCGAAATGCCAACTGAAGATGAAGACGAGCAATTGATGGATTTGGAATTGACCGAAGAGATGATCCAAGCCAATAAAGCCTTTAGTGTCGAACCAGCAAAAATTTAGAAAAAAATGAACACTCCCAATTTCTCCCAAGTCAAACCTGGGATTAAGTTAGTTTTGTCCTGTGATTTGGGTGGTAGCCAAGTCAAAGCGATTGCTCAAGTTTATCCTGATGGCATTCCCTGTGTACTTGCGATGTCGCCAGAAATTGCAGATGTATCAATTGACTCGATTAACAGCTTTTCTATACAAACTTTTCAAAACATTAGTACCTGGGTTGGCGTAGGTGATGAATATTATGTCTTAGGTACAATTGCCAAAGAAGTCTTTGCTGGTAGTGCTGCACTTAGGGATAACAAATATCACTATGCCATTCCCAAGATTGCTGGTCTTTTATCAATGGCTTACCAAAAGTTTGGTATAAACCATAATCATGTTGATGTTTTTATTCAAATCTTGTTACCACCTGGGGAAGTCAATGATGCCCGTAATCTGACAACTTCTTTAAAACAAATTCTCAAACTTGGAATACTCACACCTAATGGTCGTTTGAAGGGCAAGTTACGCAATTTTTGTGTTGCTGCTGAAGGTAGTGGCATTCTCACCTATCGTAGCCGTACTCTTGGCAAAACCTATATTCAAAAAAATGTTGGAATCCTTATGTTGGGCTATCGCAATGCTAGTTTTGCTCTTTCTGCTCAAGGTAATCCAGCTAAGAGCGAATCTACTGATTTAGGCATGAGTTGGGTAATCAATTCATTTGTTGAGCGTACTGCTGTTGGTTTGTCAAAAAATGATTCACGTTTAATCACAGCAATCCTCGCAGCAGCCAAGGGCAATTTTGATGCTTTTCGTCCCTTGTCCCGCAAAGCCACACCTGAAGGTGTCCAATTTGATTTAAATTTATTTCAAAAAGTTCTCCCCTCAATTCGTGATGAGTACTGCCGCGCTCTTGTTCGCTGGATTAGAAATATTGCTGTCCTGGATGAAATTCTCATTTGTGGCGGGACTGCTGAGTATGTCAAAAAAGAATTAACTAACCACTTCCACAAAGAAGCTACTCCCATTGTTTGGAATGGCGGCGTACAATTCCCTGCTCCTCTTAATACTTTAGGTCTTGGTGAGCGCGTCGCTGATGTCTGGACGGCGCACATTACTTATATATTGATGCTAGACAAGAACTTTGCTTACGACCGCAAACAAGATTTAGTCCCTGACCCCAATAAACCACGACCCTCTACCCCTACTTCTGGTCTTGCCCAACTTCGTGAATACGCCAAAAAACGTGAGGCTGAACAACCTTTGAACAGTTGAAAAATTTTGAAGTGCGATCGCTCATACCAATTCGCTTTTTCGCCCATTCGCAATGGGCTAACGCCCCGCTCCGCTAACGCAATTCGCAATTATAAAACTGAGATACAGCAAGGCTTTCAGGATTTACATCTGTTTCATTATTTTAGTGAATTGGTATCACAGAGTAAGCCAGCTTTTTGAGCGATCGTATGATTCAAGCTAACTATTTAACATCCCAGCCATCAAACAGATTCAGTTGCTCTACCCCATACTGTCGCTGTACCAGCCGCCTCAGTTCTATTACCGAATTGGCTGACTTCATCAAAATCAGCACTGATGTGACATGTGTGGATAATTTCTGTTTTGTTTCATGAGAAAGCATTTGATGAATTTTGTACTTCATAAAGCCCATTTGGAAGAACGGGATTAACTCTGATTGCGTCAAACCGATAGTTGCCGATGTACACCTCAACTGCTTGGGCTGCGGCAAAATTTTTCTTAGCCATGTTAACTGTGCGAGATTTTCATCAATTCTTCGCGCAGCGCTGAATTCAACTATCAAATTGTTCCATCACGACTCATAAATATATGAATAACGACCAAGAACTTTATACCCAACAGCTAGCCCAATTTGCAGCATCTCAAAGTTTTGATGAACGTTCAGTGGAGTTTTTCGATGACGTTTGGCAAGAAGCCGGAGTTAAAGACATTACCAAAATGACTACTGCTGATGCTAAGTATGTATTGCAAGTCTTGAGCGAGAGTGAAGCATCACCAGAATTTACTAAAGCCCTACTAGCGCAAGCCATAACAGCAGGAATGCCTAAACACGTTGCAGGATACATCTTGGAGAGTGATACTGACGGGGATGGACGCACACTTGCACAAGAAATCTTCAATGACGGGACAAGTCCGTTTCAACCAAATCAACCATTAGCACTTGCCTCCCAACAAAACCAGTTTCAATCCTCTAGTCAAGAGAACGAAGACATGGAAATCCAAATTTAGCCAAAAGTACGATTTTTTTGTAAACTTCTGGTTATTGATTTTTTGGGACTAGAAGACCTAAACTTTGGCTTATTCGTTAGCGTTTCACATGCTCTAAAGGTGTAGCTCTTATGAAGAAGAGTCAAAACAATTCGCAATTGTAAATTCGCAATTCGCAATTGCGGACAAAATTGTAAATTGATTAATTCAGGGTACAAGCCCCTACTGAAATCAAAGATTTCAGTGGACTCAAATCAGTGGCGGAATTCAAGCCCCCACTGATTTAATTGCGAATTGCGAATTGCGAATTGCGAATTGTGAATTGGTTTAACCTTTCCCCCTCTTCTAAATATTTGTTCTACACCTTTTTCCAACTTTGAACTAAAGCTATGACACTACAATTACCAACCCACAACGGTACACACTCTCAAAAAGCAACAGACTCATTTACTATCCCTCAACAGAAAGAGCGACTAGAAAATCTGTTGTATCAGAAGGTTCAACAAGGGGAAGACATATCCCCTTGTATTGAAGCTCTCCATTATTTAGCTTTAAAGCAAACAACACAAGACCAACTGCAAGTGATGTGGGTTGAAGTAATCAAAGAACGCTCGGCATTCAATTCACTGCAAAGAGTAATCATTACAACCTTTGCCATCTTAGGAATGATTGCCTTTTTTAATGGGGCATTTCGCTCTGTCAAACCATCGACAGCTGCTAACCCACCTGCTGTTCAACCTCATTAAGAGGATTTTGCCAAAAAGCTGAAAGCGTTGTCTGATAACCCTTTCAGCTTATATTATTACTCACTGTGCTTAGGCTCACCTAATATGCTGTGTTCTTGTCGAAAGGCAAACTATCTGCATCCTCAAAGTTACGCAAGTCTTGTTCCATCTGCTGCCGACGTTGGACGTATGTTCTGCTGTTTCCAATCCTCCCTTCCATCAACCATTCACCAAAGTTGATGCCTTGTTCTACGTGTGAGGCAGACATTTTATTATAATGATCAACCTCCATTTTCTTACGCCACTCAAGTTGTTCCAGGGCACTTTCATTGATACCAATTTTCTGAGCATATTCTACATATTCAGGTCTGAGAGAACCATCAGGGTTAAATTCCTTTTTTTCTTGTTCAGTAAAGAAATCGTAGGCTGTGTAGATTGGCCACGGCTCTGGATCAGTCTCGTCTAAGTGCTTCCACTCGTCGTATCTTGCTTTTAGCCTAGAGGCATAATCATCAATCGCCTCGTTACTCATTCCCACAGATAACATTTCTTGTCGAGCTTCATTTTTCAAGCTGCCATCTGGATGGAACTCATCCTTGTGCATATTTATCCAACGCTTAATTCTTGACATATAAATCTCCTCAAAAATGGATTAATTTTCATCAATTAACTTAACAGTTATGGCTTTAGAATTAAAGCATTTTGACCCTCGTTTAAATCAGTGGATCTATATAGACGATAACAAAACTAGCTCTCAATCAATTTTAACTGAAAAGCTCAGTAATACCTTATTAGAATTTTACTTTCCTGGCAAAGAATTCTCGTTTGGACACTCAGATGAATACAGTACTGCCGAAGAGTTAAAGAATCATCCAGATGGACAGATTTTATTGCTATCTTCTAAGACTCGTTTACTTTATGGAGATAAAGAATGTTTAGAAACGATTCAAAGAATTTGTCCAGACAGTAAAGACCGTGGGGCTTATGGTTCAATCTTTCTTGGGGGTTGTAAAAATGCAATTCACGAAAAGCTAAACATTCTGGTAGTAGATGATTCTACTGAAAAGGCTGGTGAAAATGGAGGGATATTATCGAATGATTTGGCATATAAATTAGTTGGTGACTGTTATGGGCAGATTTCAACACAACTTTATGACAAAGTAACCTTAAGAGAATCCCAAGTAGATAAAAGCTATCGTGTAATTCAGCATCGATTTGGTTGGGTGGATGGAGTTGGAGAGGATACTACTAAATACCGTTTTGGCAAAGGAACACTACGACCATACAGGCTAGACGAAATCAAATATGCAGATCCAAATAACAAACCAAAAATCGATATAATTCTCCCTGTAAGCAGTTTTAAGGGAACAGACAAAGATAGACCCAAAGGCCCTACTAAACCTCAAATTCAACCAGGATTATATCAGCAAGATATTTGGTTAGCTGAAAAAGGGCAATCCCAACAAGGTCAAATGTCTATCTCCCAACTCTTGGCATCTTTCCCTCACGGGCTTAAAGATTTTATTGAGTCACTAGAGGTACAAGCTCAAAGATTAACCTCTATTCAAGATGATCCAAGACTTGTTGCTGCTTACTATTGTGAAAGATACGAAAAACGTAAAGAATCATTGAGCCAAAATGAGTTAAAAACAGGCGAAGTTAACAATCAAGAAACAGATATTAAGAACTTAGGGGCAAATGATGACTTAGATGCAGATCAGGAGTTAGATGATGACCCTGCCAAAGATGACTTGTTTATGTACAAACTCATTAAAGCTGATTTACTAGGGCATCAACAGCTTTTAGAAACTGAGAAGGTTAAACAGGAATTAAGTCGGTTTGTACAAAGTGAGTGGCGAGATATTGCTATTGGGAAAACGCTTACTTTTGACCGAGCAATGATTGTTCCCTCCAAGGAACTCAAAAATGGTGAAATTTGTGTCCCTTGGCTTGATGAGCAAGAAAAAATTCTTAACTTCCGTTCTCCTTTCCTCAACTCTAATGGTTTGTGTGTTTCTAATAATAAACACGTTTTAGACCGTGTTGCTCCAGATGGAAAATCTTTGCAAGGCATAATTGTAGTCAATGACGAAGACCACAAGCGCATACAAGCCAGAATTACAGAGTTAGAAACACAAGGGGTTGATGTTGATTTTATAGATCCAGCCGAAACCGAATCAGAACGCCAAGCACGAGACTACGATGGTGACTGCATTGGTGTAGCAAGAGCTAGCTTATATCCCAATTTAACGGCAGAGGCAGAGCGAAGAAACCTTCCTCAAAACGCTTATTCACCCACGGTTAAGCTCAAAAAACAATCATTTTATTTGGAAGATGGAACCCAACCCCCATTTGAAAAAATCGCTATCCACATGAGCGATAGCATCAGCGTGGGCATAATCAACAATCAAGTGACAGCACTGGAGGCATTAGAATCAGAAATTGAGGTACTTAAAACTTACGGTACTTTAGAACAACAATTGACTTATTTAGACCAAGTTTCTAGCCATTATCAAAGTTTATTTGAACAGGAATATGGCGAGAAGCCCAAACCAATTAGAGCAGAGTACAAACCTTTCATGCAATCTGTTGTAGCTCTAGCAGAGAATCCTAACAGAAGAAGAGAGATTATTCAACAGGCGATGGATGTTAACCGCCTGATGTACCGAGAAATGATTGGTGAGGGATGTTATCAAAACCAAATAGCGGTTGATTTATTCAAAAGTGCAAAAAAACCTGAGATGGATAAAATCAGGGAAAACAGTCGCTACTTGTATCGTGATGTTAACTATATTAAAGATAAAAAGTCGCGTTCAGTTTATTTAAACACGGAGATAATACCAAAAGGCTACTCACCAGTAGAATTACTGATTAGCCAAACTAATAAATATTTCCAGCAATCACAGTTAGAATCGCGCCCCATCGTCCAGTTTAAAGACTTATTCAAAGGAGTAGAATTTACACCACAGCAAAAATTTGCAGCGATCGCCGCCAAGTACGAGTTTGATCGGAAATTCAACGCTGCGGTTCGTGTCTCAAGGCGGCGAGAAACAGAGTCTGGCCCTAGCGCAGTTGTTCAAACGGATTCAGGAACGCAACTCGAAATTACCAATCTCACCCGTTACGGGCATCCCCTAATCTGGAAAGCCCAGACACTTAATATTCGCCTAGACGAGATTAAATTCACAAACAGTGAACGCCCCCATAAATTATTAGCAGTTGCACAGATAAATGGCGAGGTTGGGTCAGATGGAAAACCCGCTTACCGCAACCTGGGGACAGTTAGCCAACAATCGGTGATTGACCACAACCTCAAGGCGGGGATGGCCACGCAGGGAGCTAAACTCCTAGAACTAAAACCAGAACTTACTAGAAGCCAAACTAAACTACTCTTTGCCTTGGCAAATGATGCGGCAGAAGCATTCTACGCGAAAATCCCAGAGTCAGAAAAATTTGCATCTGCTGCCGCCGCTTGGAACATCTGTGCATCCCGCCAGGATGAACTCGAAGTTGCAAGGAAAGAAAACGCAAACCCCCAGGCTTACGCTAAAAAAGTTTCCAATTTCGCCTTCGCTGCTTTCCCCAATGAGATTATCTCCCGCTTAGATGAATTGCAATTTACTGAATCAAAGTTAGTCACGCTTTTGGATGAAGCGAATCAATTTTTGGGTAGAGACTGGAATCCTAGCGAAAAACACGCGATAGAAATTAGGGCTAGCCACCACCCACCGGGACACGAACGCCACGTTTCCAGACTGTTATTTGTACAGGACGGCGACGGCGAATACAAGGAATTCGCCATGCTTGAACCCAGAACCGGGATGCTGCCCATTGGCACAAAGGCGCAAGCTAATTTTCTTGGCGTGGAACCTGCTACTGCAAAGGCCACTATTGGACTACCAGGAAACGAGCCGACTGAAATTACCATCCGCGAACTTAAAAATTTCTCTTATGCAGGACTTGTTTTTAACGAGCAACCTGTAAATCTAGAGTTTGGCACTGTGCCGGTGACTGATAAAACTGTCAAGCTCAAAATTGATAATAAAACTTTGGGGGAGTTAGACAGTGATTCTGTCGAACAGTTAAAACAAGTTGATTACCTAAAAAATGCTTTGCCCCTGAAGTTGAAACTTACTTCTATCTCCGAAACCGGAGATCAAGCTTTTTTGTTGGGTGAGTCCCCAAATGGTAATCTCCTCAAAATTAATAAAATTAACTTCTATGATTTTTCTGGTCAGACATTCAACGATCGAGATTACCGAAAACTGACTATCGATTTGCCACCTTTAAAAACTAGAGATGCCGTGTTTTTGAATGGTGAACCCCTGGGAGTGTTGCACTTCAAAAAAGATAAAGATGCGCTCAGACAGCTTGGATTACTCAAAAGCGGACAATTGACACCTGCACCCGCTATTATTCAAAGTAATTTTTCATTAGTCTGCGCCAAAATTGACCCCAGTACTATTGAGTATCCCCAGAACTGGACGAAGGAATTCCAAGTTTTTGGGACTCAATCGGTTAATCCCCAACAACAAGAGATGATTAATAGCAGTGAGCCAATTCTACATCATATTAAAGAGCGTCCCACATTCCTATTTTCTACCCAATCAAACAAAAAGCTTGGAGTCATGGGCTTGGCTGTTGACAACCACAAAGCTGATACTGTTGCTAAATGGTTAACTGCTCAAAATGTTAAATTCTCGCTTGCCCCACCCGAAAATGTTATTAGAGAAACCAAAAAAGGTTTAGCAGTATTTAACTTGGTTAATAGTTCAATTCCTCCCAAAACTTTGGATAATATGACCAAGAAATTTGGGGCTGTGATTGAATCTACTCTTGAGTATCAGCAATTTGTTAATTCCCTCGCCACACGACCGCAATTTTTAAAACCGCCAGAACAAACAGCACAATCCCCACCTAACCAATCTATAACTCCATTACTCTCCAGTACTCCTTCTACACCAGAGATTACTAATAGTGCAAAAACCGAACCTTTAGGTGTAGAGAAGCCCCCAACAGTCACTATTGACAACTTGAGAAATTGGTACAATGCCGCAGATAAGTTAGGAAAGCCGGAAAATTACAAAAAACGGATTATTGAGGTGGCCAATCAATTTAAAGCTGGTGAGCAATTATCAGCCGAAGCGTTGACAGTAATGAATAAAGATACATCTGATCTTGAAGGCATCAGTCGGCTGACTCAAATTGCTCAAAGGATTGGCATGGTCTGGGGTAAGTCTGATGAAAATGGTACTCAAATCCAAGGAAAGATTTATGATTTAACCTTTAGTACCCAGCAGAGGGATTTAACTATTTCACAGAAAAATGGAGAGGTAATTTTAAACTTGCAATCGGGTAAGGTGCAGACTAATAAACTAACTCCACAGATCCTACAAACTTTTGAAGATGCGAATAGTCAGATAGATAAAATTTTAGCAAAAAATAAAAGTCAAGAATTAGAAATGCACAGATAAATTAACTGACTCGGCTAAATATCTGAGTTGATGAATATTTCAGTAATTATAAATCACAACAGAGAATATATGGTGGAATTAATGGAAGAAATTGATATAGAGCAAGGGCAACTGTGGTACGACAAAGGATTGGAACATCTCAAATCAGGAGACTTATCTGGAGTGATGGAGTGCTTTAGGAATGCACTTTATTTCTATCCTAATTTTGCGGAAGTTCACAATACTATAGGAATGATTCAGTTTCAAATCGAAAAATATGAAGGTGCAATTCAGCTTTTTGATAACGCCTTAGCAATGAATCCTAACTTTGCTGAAGCTTATAATAATCGGGGACTAGCTAGATCAAAAATCTGTCATAAATCAGAATTCTCCCAGGTAATTGAAGACTACACTAAAGCCATCGCCCTGAATCCAAATTTAGTCCAAGCTTATCTAAATCGGGCCGATACATATAAAAATTTAACTGGTGATAACCCAGCAGCTATCTTAGATTATAATCAAGTAATTTCACTTGACCAAAACTGTTTATCAGCTTATATAAACAGGGCGAATATTTATTTTTTATCTGGGGAATTAGAAAAATCACTCTTTGATTTAGAAAAGGTATTATCTTTGGATGGTGATTGTGCAGAAGCATACTGTGGACGAGGAACAGTCAGATTTCATTTGGGCGATATTGAGGGTGCTAAAAAAGATTTATTTAAAGCATTTGGTTTGTACGAGGCGCGAGGGAATATGATTTACTGTGCTTTTACTCGAAGTTTGATTATGGAGCTTTTTCGAGATTATGAAGTTTATAAGGATTTGCTTGGGGTTGAAAATAGGATAGTCAAATCGAAAAAGTAGCCACTCGATAAAAGTGGCTACAAATTTCATCTCAGATTTCAATCACAGCCGCCAGAATTGATGCAGCCTTGTCACCAGTGGGAATGAATATTCGCTTGCGCCACTGGATAATTTCAGTGAAGCACCCCACCGCCACAAGTCGGTCAGCCAGGGAAAGAGCCTCAATCAATTCCAATCGAGGTTCACCAGCAATATAAGAGCGACGCAAAGTCACGCCTTTGGGCAACTGCTGTGAGTATCCTTCGTTTTTCACCAATGAAACCAATTCCTCTGGACTCAAGAGTTTGTTCTTGAGTCCAAGTTGTTCGGTGACGGTTTGGATGTCTGGCGCATGAACCACCCGACCAAGAATCTTCTGCCCATCACTTGTTTGCAACCGAAACACCCGACTGTTCTGAATCGGCAGAATTTTCCAAATGGGTAACAGGATTCCTGTCATCAAGTGCAGGTAATCAGTTGTGAATTTGGGCAGTTGGTCTACTTCCTTCGACCAAGCCCCAACAAACGCATCGGCTGAAACCGCCTTCCAGGTCGAAGATTCCATCTGAGCAACAGGGACACGGGTTTCTTTTTGAGGACGAATCAGAAGAACTCGTGGTACAACACCACCCTCAGAGTCGAATAAGCTATGAGTAGGAACTGACACGGCAGCATTCCTGGACTTAGAGTTGATCAGGAGTTGCCCCTGGTACTTGCCAGCAAATTCCAGCATTTCCTCAGCAGTTCTGATGTTGGTTTTCTGAACTTGCTCAATCTTCAGGTAATTAGTTATACTACCCGTTGCTGGATGAGTATATACATTTTCGCAACTTTTGACAGTGAATTTTTCAGCCCGAAGCGTTTCCACTCCGATTTCAAATACACCACTTGCGATCGCCGTTTCGATTTGCTGACTTAACAGCAACTCAAACCTCTCGAAAATGATATTCTGCATCCCAATCTTCAAAGCCAGCAGTCGATTGAGGAATTGACGCAGGGGTGGAAGATCAATTTTCATGCCGCCTTCGTGGGAAGTGAGCGATAAACCTGTCATCTGCTCAAAAGTGCCTAATGGAACTTCAGCAAACCTACCTTGGAAGATTTGCTTAAATAGCTCATACAAAGCGTGTTCGGCGTACTGTGACTCTAGGTTATCTTGTGCTGAGAATATCCCGTTGCCCCCGGTTTGCCTTTGTCCGCGAGTGAGTGCGCCAAGACTGTCCAGCCGCTGAGCAATTGTGCTGATGAATCGACGTTCACCTCGCACATTTGTAGTGACTGGTCGGAAAATGGGTGCAGACGCTTGGTTAGTCCGGTGCGATCGCCCAAGTCCTTGTATGGCATTGTCTGCTCTCCAACCGGCTTCGAGTAAGTAGTGCGATCGCCGCCGACGATTGACCACGTTCAAATCTGCGTGATAGCTACGACCTGTGCCGCCAGCATCACTGAAAATGAGGATTTGTTTATTTCCCGCCATAAATGCGGTGGTTTCAGCAATATTAGCGCCATAACCCCGTGAATCAACAAATAATCGTCCAGCTTCGTCTTTCAACACCCTTTTGCTACGACCTGTCACTTCAGCAACTTGCTTGTGACCAAAGTGCCAAAGCAGTTGCTCTAAAGCTCCAGGGATCGGGTCAAGACTTGCAAGTTTGTCTACCAGTCCATCTCGCAACGACAAAGCTGCCTGTGAGATGATAGGGGAACCATCAGCATTAAACAGTGGCTCGGAGCGTTCTGAACCATCATCTCCTGAATGGATTTCATGTAAGTGAACGGGGAACGCACTCATGAGATAATCCATGAGGTACTCACGGGGAGTTAAATCAAGGTTTAAATCCTTCCACTCTTCTACGGGAACCTCATTGAGCCGACGCTTAAGCAACTCCTCATTAGTTGATACGATTTGGATAACAACGGCATTACCCGCAGCTAAATCCTGTTCAATCGCCTTAATTAACTGTGGACACTTTATCCCAGTCAACAAATGGTTAAAGAACCTTTGTTTGTGGGACTCGAACTGTGACATGGCAGACATTTTAGCGGCACGGTTGTAGGTTTTTGCGCCAGATATATTGCAAGCCTCTAATGCCCGATGTAAATTGTTGTGGATAATCTTGAAAGCGTCTGCGTAGTTATCGTAAATCCTTTCCTGAGCCAGTGTTAACTCAATTTCCAAGGTGTCATATTCCACACCATCAAAGGAAAGACTCCGCGCCAGATACAGCCCTAAAGCCTTCAAATCCCGTGCCACAACTTCCATCGCCGCAATGCCACCGTCAGAGATAGATTCCACAAAATCTTCGCGTGAAGTAAACGGGAAATCCCCAGTCTGCCAAAGCCCCAGGCGGTTTGCATAAGATAGGTTAGAAACCTTCGTCGCTCCGGTGGCAGAGACGTATACAACCCTGGCTAAGGCAAGTGCATTTTGCAGTCTCAGCCCGACAACGCCTTGCATTGATGCTGCAACCATACCGAGTTTGCCCTCAATAGCCATAGCATTGCCCATCGCGTGACACTCATCAAATGCGATCGCTCCCTCAAAATCAATGCCAGCCCAATCAACGATTTGCTTGAGCCGACTTTTATCATTCTTTTGAGAACGTAGAGTTGAGTACGTGCAGAACAGAATACCTTGGGTGAAAGGGATGGGGTCGCCAAGTTTGATGTTCGAGAGGTCGATAATGTCTTTTTCATTACCTCCAAGCGCACACCAATCTCTACGTGCATCCTCGACTAGAGCAGAACTCTTCGATACCCAAATCGCTTTTCTTCGCCCTTGATACCAATTGTCCAAAACGATTCCTGCGACTTGTCTACCTTTACCACAGCCTGTACCATCGCCTAAGAACCAGCCACGGCGAAATCTCACAGGATTTTCTTCAGTATTTGCTGCTACAGTTACGTTATCCCAGGAATCATCAACAATATATGACCCAGACAGGAATTCAGAATGCGCTTGACCTGCGTAGATAACACTCTCAAGTTGTGCTGATGATAACAAGCCTTGCGTGATGATATTGCATGGAAGATGTGGTTTGTAACTAGGCGCTGGTGGTGAGACAAGTGCTAAGGCTGCGCTTTCGCAAAGCAATGAGGGATGAGGTAGGGCATCCTTGATCCTGATGCGTTGTGGGCGATAGGTTTCGTACAAGGCATCTTTCAAACTGTCTGAGCCACTCCACTCGACTAATTCGTACTCCAGAACTGCCACGTCTGGAAGAGAGGAAAGTGTTTCTGGTTGAGCGACTGTTTGACGCTTGCGTAGTTGAACAACTTTTGACGCAGTAACAGAAGGCGTTTTGACAGTAGAATGTTGCCATAAAGAGCGCTCTGGCAACTCCTCAATCAACGCCAGTATTTCGGGCAAGTCCAAGGTTTCTCTAATGCAAGGAATGTTGCTTATTTCAGTAGCCGGAACTTTGTCAATCACAGTGATTCGGGTTTCCATCGTCGTCCCATGCAAGGCGTAAGCTTTCCCAATGACCCCCACTGAAAGCACAATTCGCGCTTTTTCTTGCCACTTAACAAAAGTTTCTCGCCAAGTGGGATTATCAGGAGAAAACCAGTTAGCAGTGATTGTCACCAGCCGCCCGCCGTCGCATAACCTTTGTAATGCCGAGTTAATATGCCGAGGTGTTGCGTCAGGGTTGCGATCTGCTATTTTGGATGATGATGAGAATGGTGGATTCATCAAAACAACCGAAGGCTGAGTCTTACCAGCTAAGTAATCGTTAATCTGTTCGGCATTCACAGAGAATAAGGGAACGCCAGGGAACAATCGTCGCAGAATCTTCGCTCTGTCATCGGCTAGTTCATTGAGCATGAGACTCGTACCTTGAAGTTTAGCAAACTGGGCTAAAATCCCAGTACCAGCTGATGGTTCAAGAGTCAGGTCGTTGTTTGTGATTTGTCCTGCTAACGCCACTAAGTACGCTAGGGGTAACGGAGTAGAGAACTGCTGAAGTTTTAATTGCTCCTCGCTGCGACGGGTATGCGTGGGGCAGAGCAACTCAAGCCGTTGCAGTTGTTCTAAGGGATTATCTGACAGCCCCTTTTGCCGCAAGTACAAGATTAACGCAACCTCTACAGATTCGTATCCGTCCTTCCACTGCCAAGCCCCTGATGCCGCCGTGCCGTTGAAGTAACGATTCATCTGTGACTGAATCGCTTTTGTTGTTATTGTATGGTTGTTGAATAAATATTTGGCAAGTTCATGTCCGGCGCTGACAATAGACTGCCCGTAGTCCAAAACTGTTTGCACATCAAATAGTGAGCCTTGGATTGCACTTACCATGACTGTATGTAGTGTTGATTTTCACAAAAAATTGGCGTAGCCACTTGTTGCCACGCCAATGCAAGTTGAGCTTTATTGCGAGTTGGAATTTATTTTTTCTACATAGAAGCAATCGCAATCCTATTCGTGCGTTCGCCCTACAGCCCTTTGGGCATCCTACGGCAGGCGTTGGCACAGCCATCGCTCTTTCTGATAAACCAAGCTGTGGATTATGCCACGGACTTCTTGCCAGAGTCAGAACGAGGAGTCGCGGCTTTGTTGGTAAATTTGCTAGATTTCTTGGTTGTGGTGGATTTTGGTTTGGCGGTGGATTTCCTGGTTGCTTTAGCTTTTGGTTGTACTCCTGTTGCTGGCGGTAGCAGTTTAAGTGAAGAAAATTGAAGTATAACTGGTTGAATTTCGGTAGAACTGTTGTGAGGTTCTAGCTCTAATGTCCAGGGGTCAGGAAGAAGGGTGTAGGGTGTAGGGTGTAGGGTGTAGGGAATACGGCAAAGGTCTGGGCTTGAACCCCCACCAATGCAATCGTCTTGAGAAGACGGGGCTTGTATCCCACTGGTTGTTGGGGCTGAATATCCCCCTACACCCAACACCCTATACCCTATACCCCGCCCCAACGGGGCTTGGTCAGAAATTTCTTCAAACTGTTCAGAAATTTCCTCAAACTGTGATGTAATGAAGGGAATTTGTTGAGGTTCGACTTTTACTTGTTCAGTGTTAGATAGTGGCTCAAATTGAGTTGCTGTTATTGTGGATTTGGAACTAACATTAAATTGTGCAATTGCAATAGATGGTAATGGCACAACATAAAGTCTGTCAATAAAATCGAAAATCATCAGAGCAACAAAGCTCATAACAATAACTTCAATAGCTTGGGTAAGTGTTGATTGAATTTCCATTGTATTTCTCCGAATTTTTTGTAATATTCACAAAAGTTACGCGAAGCGTTACCAGCCTCGTAATCAAGTGTCAGACGCATACAAGAAGTTTCAAAAATGAATATTTTCAAAGAAATTCATGGGTTGACTGAAGCTTGAAGAGGTGCTTAAGTCTCGGATTATTCTATAGTTTTCTGGATGCCAACAAGTATCACTTAAATGTTTTATTTAACCATTGATAAAGTTAATTTTGTAGCTCTGAATCGTTCTGGATAAACTCTTTTTCTTCAATTATTCAAACTCTTGTAATCGCGTCAGAGACAGCTTCCAAAATGGAGCCTTCTAATTGTTCTGGATTCATTTGGATTATCAATTCAAGAATTTTCACTCTATTTAAGTAGGTAGGCACAAAAAAACCAAACTATGTAAAGATAAGTAAATACGGAGAATGCATCTACCGAGGTAACTTAAAGTATGGGCGCTCGTCTCAGAGTATTTTTGACTAATGAGGAAAACCAAACCCTATTAAATCTGAGAACAGCAGAGGTGCCACAGAAGGTTAAAGACCGAGCAGAAATAGTTAGGCTGAACGCACATGGCTGGTACGTAGAGAAAATAGCTGCTCACTTTAGTTTGACTGTTCAAACGGTAAGAGATGTTTTGCACAAATGGGATAAACTGGGGCTGGAAGGGCTTTGGGAGCTACCAGGTAGAGGAAGAAAATCAAAATGGACTGAAGTTGACATCATGTTTTTGGAAAAATGCCTCAAAGAAGAACCACGTACATACAATAGTCTTCAACTCAGCCAGAAATTAGAACGCGATCGCTCAATTAAATTGAGTCCCGATAGATTAAGACGGGTACTAAAAAAAAGGGGATCAATTGGAAACGAGCCAGGAAGAGTCACAAAGGTAATCTTGACCCGATAGCGCGAGCAAACAAGCAAGCAGACTTAGATATTTTGGAGTTATCTGCTGCTGCGGGAGAAATAGACCTCAAATATTTGGATGAATCAGGATTTTGTGCATGGAGTGAACCGGGTTATACCTATTACTTTAAAGGTGAACAAAAACGCTTAGAGCAAAACAAGCGGCGTGGTCGGAGATTAAGTATTATTGGATTTTTTCAACCTTTGATTGGTTTTGTTTACGGTTTGGTGATCGGGGGTATTAACCGTAAGTCTTATATCCAAATGATGGAGCAAGAGGCTGCTGATGCCCAAAGAAAGGGACTTACTAGGGTAATTGTGCAGGATAACGGGCCGATACATCGATGCAAGGAAGTTCAACAGTTATGGAAAAAGTGGGAACAGATGGGTTTATACATCTTCTTTTTGCCAAAATACTGTTCCGAAATGAATCCAATTGAATTGGAATGGCAACACCTCAAAAAATCGGAGCTATCTGGGCAAATATTTGATGATGAGTTAGACCTTGCTTATGCCGTGATCGATGGTGTAAAAGCTAGGGGAGAGAAAGGGAACTACAGTACAGAGCGTGTAAAATTTAATTCTAATTCCTCTGCTTAATTTTTTGTTACATAGTTGTAAATTTTTCCGCCCACCTACTTATCGCAACGCGAGTGCCTAAGCCAGGGCGCTCAAGACATTGCACAGAAACTTGTGTAGAATATAAAGCAACACACGGGTAAAACTTCTGCTAATGCAAGATTTAAGTCAGTGCGGCAATGGCATTTTAGTTTTCAATTTGAAATAATGCTCTTTTGTAAATTCCCTGTTGACTAGCATAAAATTCTGACGTAACTACTAAATTAGGTAAATTGAAGAAGGGTGATGACCGCAGATGCGAATATGAAATATGTAAAGCAGCCAACGAAAAACCCCAACCTCAGCAAAAGGTTTGGGGAAGAAATATCAATTTAATTACACCCCCATTATGGCACAACTCGATATTTGTTCAAGCACTGTTCAGCTTTGGGGAAGCCCAAGCGTGCTTATTTGACAGCTTTGGAAGAAAAATTGCTGAGTGTTTTAAAGTTGGAAATTACGGTTGAATAGCAGCGTGCTGAGGAGTTGCGCTTAACTTTTAAAAAGTTTGTGCTGGATTGTATTAAACAAGCACTCTTTGAAGAGAGTCCTGATAGTGCAGATAGTGCAACTGCTGCCGAAATTGAAGCATTGAAAGCTCAAATCGCTGCCCTAGAAGAGAAAGTGAGTATTCCTTCTGCGACCAAAACAAACGGTAGTATATACCCTCCAGGAACGGTTAAATCAATTGCGGGTGGGGATTTCAAATGAAATTAAGAAGGATAGGGAGCAACTTGGTTCCTTGGTGCTGGCGATCTCCCGGCTTGAAAGCCAACTTGAACAGTTGGTGCCTTCCTTAAATCTTCAAGTGGATGGCGAAGGAAATTCTGACACTGATAGCGATTGGCTTTTTACGGAGAGTATTTAATGATTGATGCGGCTGAAGTGAGGATTTTTCTAGAAGAAATTCTGGTTTATCTATCAGGTACTAGGCAAGTCCCCTTCAGATAAGACATTATCTATGCTGAGTACCCACGGTATACCTTTGTCAACTGGAGAACTGACTGTAATTTTAGCTCTGTTGCTAAACTGTTTTAATTTGTCAGCAAACTGGGGAACAGTTTTCATGATCTGACGATAACTTTGCATATTATTACAAATCACGATCAACGTCAAAACGCCACTATTGATTTGGAAATACCAATGACAACTCGCTAACAAAATACGTGTCATGCGATCGCACGTTAGGAAAAAGCTTTTTTTAGTTACTTCTTCAAGCTGTCTAAACAATATTTCACTCAGTTTTATTGTTTGACGCGAAGGCAAATCATCTGGATGCAAGCATGGTTGAGTCATAAGGTTTGGGTAAGCTTCTGTCATGTAATGAAGCTGCGGTGAAGATTGGTAATTAAGGTTTTTTGCAGATTGAATATTGCAGAAAAATCTGCTTATAATAGCTGGGTTTATTGTTCTTGGGTAACAATCCACAACAAGTCTAACCACAACTGGGGATAAGTTTGCTTGAGATTTGAGAGTGGATCGCGCATCAAGTTATTGGCATTCAAGCAAACAACCTCAACTAGCCCCAGGTATTCTGCTACTTCTCTAATGAGATTTTTTTGTTCTATTACAGCACTAATTAGTCTATCAGGACAGTAAATTCCAATGTATTTTGCATAGCGGATACAATTTACTCTTGTTAAGTGAGGATGAGGATTAATCACCTTCACATAACATTGGCTTAACAGTTTCCATACCCGTGGGTGAGTGTGTTCAATAATTACGTTAAATTGCTGGGCTAAGTCTTCTTCGGTAATCATTACTCTCTCCATTGCATTGTTGCCATCTGTTGCATACTTTGGTAAATACCTAATTGATTGTGCAAAAACTTAAAACAGCAATTATTTGCTGATGCTATGTGCATATTCACTTTAGTCAAATAGGTAATTTTTCGTCAGGGCAAAAATTACCCTAAAAAGCGAAATTGGTTGATATGTTTTCTACTGTTTGTGTTACTCGTCTATCAAGCATCAAAGCTGAAACTAATCTCTAATACCAATTTTATATGAAGGTGCATATAATAGAGAAAACAACTCGATAAATTAAAATAACCATGAGCCGCCCTTTTAAGATTGAAATCGCAGAGAGCGAAGAAGAACTTAAAAAACGTCTACAAACAGCTAACTTAAGAAACCAGAAAGAAAAGCTTATGATGCTGTGGTGGATAAAAAGCGGGCAGGTTAAGGAGCAGCAAGAAATTGGAAAACGCTTGGCAAAAGATAATTCAACGGTTACGAGATGGTTGCAGAAGTACAGAACTGATGGCATATCAGGCTTATTAGAAATTAAAAAAGCACCAGGAGCAAAACGGAAAATTGATGCAGCTGCGATCGCAGCACTTGAGGAGGAGTTAAAAACAGGAAAAGGCTTTAGTAGCTATGGTGCAATTGTTGAATGGTTAAAAGAAGAACATGGACAAGATATAGAGTATGCAACGGTTTATGCCTGGGTTCGATATCGATTGGGGGCAAAACTAAAAGTGCCTCGCCCTCAAAGCCATAAGCAGGACGAAAAGTTGGTATCTGAGTTTAAAAAAAACTCGGTATCATACTCAATTGTCTAGAAGAACATTTAGCACCCGGCAAGTGTGTTCGCTACCTGTGCCAGGATGAAACTAGGGTTGGGCTCAAAACTCTTACAGGAAAAGTGATTACAGCTTTTGGAGTCAAGCCCACTGTTAAGAGCTGATTCGTAAAGAAAATCTAAAGAGGACTAAATGTTGCTTGACTGAGGTTATAGGCTAAATCAAGTGTAGTTATTTTGTTGTCGATGAGTCGTCTCCCGAAGATTGAGAATCCGCACCGTAAACCTTACCCGAGTGATTTAAGCGATGCTGAATGGTTAATTCTCAAGCCACTTCTACCTGCACCCAAAGGTTTCGGGCATCCTGTGGAGGTGAATTTACGAGAAATCCTCAACGCTATATTCTATGTGCAACGTACTGGGTGTCAGTGGGAAATGCGTTGCTCTTGACCTTCCTCCCTATACAACAGTGTACGGCTACTTCCAGAAATGGCAATCGCATTGCGTATTTGGCAGAAAATTCACGGGTCTTGTACGCCATCAACTACGACAAGACGTAGGAAGAGATGAACATTCTACCGTTGCGTAGGCGTAGCCCGTCGTAGACATCGCGGATTCTCAATCAGTGAAGACGACAGAAAAAAAGGGGAGGTCTACGGTTTCGATGGTGGTAAAAAGGTTAAAGGGCGTAAACGCCATATAGTGGTAGACTCTCAGGGATTGTTGATTGGTGTTTTAGTTACTGAAGCCAATGCTTCCGAACGTTTAGGAACTGTGGTTGTGTTGCATGAAGCTGCTGAAGAATTGTCCAAATTGGAAGTTGTTTGGGTAGATCAGGGCTATTCGGGAGATAACTTTGCTCAAGAGGCTTATTCTATCTGCATCCTAGCTCAAGTTGTAGCCCCGTAAGCCCAATACTATAGACAACTGTCATTTGCTTGTATAAAAATCAATCTCGCATTCGCGCAACGGGGAGTTGGGTGATGGGGAAAGCTGATACCTTTGGTGGTGTGCTTCTCTGAATGATACAGCAATGCCTACGGCGGTAAACTACGCAGTTAATCAAGGTGGACGCAGGGTAGGTGCTGTCACCGTGAGTCTGGATGTTTGGAATTTGGACTTACCCGAATTTTTAGAAATGCAAACGACCAAATTTTTAATAAAAGATATTCTTAATAACGTTGAACGTATAAAGTATAAATATTGAGAATTTAACTAAATCTTGCCCGCTTGATACAGCAGACGGGCAAAAGGCGTGTGGGTGAACAGATGAAGCTACGGCTATTACTTCAATTTTTCTTACTTACAGGCTCTTTTTGGAGCTTATTGACACATTTTGCTAATGCAGAAGAGAGACAGATATCTAGTCACACCAATAGTACAATTGCAAGTATTAATCAACAATCAAGCTTATTGAGTGCAGGACAGCCCATTGAGCCAACTAGAGAGATTCGGCAACTGAGTGAAGTAAATCTGCCGCTCAAGAGTGCAGATACACTTGTGCAGTCACCAACACCAAACTCACCGCCTGCAAATGAAATCATCGAAGTGACATCGGTCAAGGCCAATGGCACAGATAAAGGTGTGGAAGTGATTTTAGTCACTTCCAAAGGTCAGCAGTTGCAAGTATCGAATCGCAATGAGGGAAATAGTTTTATTGCTGATATTCCTAACGCACAACTACGTCTACCCAATGGTGATGCGTTCACATTCCGCTCCCAAAAACCTGTAGTTGGGATTAGTGAAATAACAGTTAGTAATCAAGATAGTAATACTATCCGACTGACGGTTACAGGTGAAACGGGTGTGCCAGTTGTAGAGTTATTTGATAGTGATGAAGGCTTGATATTCGGATTGAGACCTGTTACATCTTCGGCACAAACACTACCCACTCCACAACCACCAGAGAATCAAACCCCATCAGAGAAACCAATTCAATCAGCACAACCTAATGAACCGATTGAACTGGTAGTGACAGGTGAGCAAGATGGTTATCGTGTCCCTGATGCTACCTCTGCAACCAGAACTGATACCCCAATCCGGGATATTCCGGCATCTATTCAAGTAATTCCCCAACAGGTGATTAAAGACCAGCAAGTTACTCGTTTGGATGAAGCACTTCGTAATGTAAGTGGTGTCACATTTGCGGGAAATAATGACAATCGAGGTATTCGGTTTAGTTTGCGAGGGTTTGGCGCACAGGCATATTCAGGTAGTGTTCCTGTGTTGCGAGATGGCTTTAGGGTATATGGAAGTCAGGGGTTTCCAGAACTTTCCAATTTGGAGCGTGTTGAAGTTCTCAAAGGGCCAGCTTCTATTCTCTACGGCGAAATTGATCCAGGGGGTGTAGTTAACCTAGTTTCTAAGCAACCACTAGCTGAACCATTTTATGAAGCTGAACTACAAGTAGGTAGTCAACCATTTGTGCGTCCTCGTTTTGATATTTCCGGCCCATTAACAACCGATGGTAAGGTTCTTTATCGACTGAATGCTTTGTACCAATATAGTGAGAGCTTTCGGAACTACGACAACAATCTCGACCACTTTTCTATAGCACCAGTTGTTACCTGGAAAATAGACGATCGCACTAATTTAACTTTCAATTTGGAATACACCAAGGATAATGGCCCTGCCGACTTTGGTATCGTTGCCTCGAACAACGGAATTGTTAACGTTCCTCGTAGCCGCGTCAGTAATAATCCCAACGACACTATTGAGAATACTTACCTCAGCGTTGGCTACAATTTAGAGCATAAATTTAGCGACAATTGGACAATCCGCAATGCCTTTCGGTATATGTCTTACAGCTACGATTACAGTCCTTTAGCACTGCCTTTAAGCTTTGATGGCACAACAGGATTATTGACTCGTTTCTTTGCTGACCAAGACGACACCATAAAAGATTACTCACTTCAGACAAATGTAGTTGGAAAATTAACTACAGGTTCTATTAAGCATACTCTTGTGGTAGGTGTTGACCTTAATAATAGTGACGAGAGCGGTACGACTAAGTTTGATTTTGGTACCCCGGATAATATTAATATTTTCAATCCTGTTTATGGACCTGAACCCGATCCGGGTACATTGGCTGTTTTGAGTGACACTAGTACCAACACCAAAAGACTCGGTGTATACGCACAAGATCAGATAACGCTACTCGATAACTTGTTTTTACTAGCAGGATTTCGCTATGACACCGTAGAGCAGACAGTAACTGATAATACAAATGGTAGCGAGCAATCGCAAAGCAATGATGCCATATCACCTCGATTCGGAATTCTTTATCGAGTGATCCCAGAATTTTCACTCTACGCTAGCTATTCGCGATCGTTCAGTCCCAACACAGGAACAACAGCAAGTGGTTCTCCTCTAGAACCTGAAACAGGAGAAGGTTACGAAGTGGGTGTGAAAGCAGATTTGCTCAGAAGCAAACTCTTCGCAACTTTGTCATACTTTGATATAAAAAAGCAAAATGTTGCTGTTGCCG
Source organism: Nostoc sp. CmiVER01 (assembly GCF_034531135.2). NCBI lineage: Bacteria > Bacillati > Cyanobacteriota > Cyanophyceae > Nostocales > Nostocaceae > Nostoc > Nostoc sp. CmiVER01. The sequence continues at coordinate 330,553 of NZ_JAVRBU020000010.1, read as the reverse complement.
ATCCCGCTAATTTTGGCTCCTCTCTTGCTACCGGCGAACAACAAAGCCGAGGGGTGGAACTGGATATTACTGGGGAAATCTTACCCGGATGGAATATCATTGCCTCTTATGCTTACACGGATGCTGAAGTTACAAAAGACACAAATCTAAATTCCGTTGGCAGCAGATTACCAGGTATTCCCAAGCACAGCGCAGGTTTGTGGACAACTTATGAAATTCAAGCTGGCAATTTGCAGGGGTTAGGCTTTGGACTGGGATTTAACTATGTAGGCGAACGAGAGGGTGGATTACCAAATACTTTTCAAGTTGATAGTTACTTTGTCACCAATGCAGGGCTGTTTTATCGCCGCAATAATTGGCGATTTGGTTTGAATTTTAAGAATCTGTTCGATGTCAATTACATTGGAACCGTTAGTGATAACCCAGTCAGAGGCAATGATTTTGGGGAACCATTTACTGTGGTTGGTTCAGTAACATTTCAATTTTGATTGAAAGCTCTCATAAATTAACAATTAGTAATTACGGGGAGCAACGCGAAAAAGTGAGATCGGGGTTTGGTTCTCAATTACATCCCTGTATTCTCAACAAAACCTAGTTTTTTAGTTGCGATGGCGTAACCGCCCACCGTAGGCGAGCGCATCCTGAAACAAGCTATATACGTTCCAGGTTTCAGCACCTCACAAAATCGCGTTGCTCCCTATCAAGTTCTCTTCCTTGCCCTGACGGTGATAAATTTGCGCTTTCAGTTTGGCTGATGATTCAAGCTCATGTTGAGGTAATTCGGCGTACTGATCGGGAATTTCAGGTTTTGCCCAAACGCTGGGTAGTAGAAAGAACATTTGGCTGGTAAAACCTGTACCGTAGTCTCAGTAAGGATTATGAGCGTCTCCCAGAAATGAGTGAAGCTGCCATATACGCTGTCATGACTCGTATCATGCTGCGTCGTCTTGTTGTCTAAAGATTTACTTTATAAATGGTCTCTAAGAAGAGACGAGGCTGTGCTATCGATTTAATTACGAATTACGAATTAATAATTATTGTTGAGGTTAACCATGAAATTCCGTAATTTGGTGTTGAAACTGCATAGTTCTATTGGCATTGTGATGGGATTGCTACTAATGGTGATTAGTTTTAGTGGTGCCAGCATCGTTTTCCATGAAGAACTCGATCGCACACTCAATCCATCGCTGTGGTCAGTGACTCCCCAAGGAACACAAATATCGCCGGATTTGATGCTGGACTCAGTTGGGAAAGAGTTTCCCAACTTTTCTGTACAGTCTATTCGTTGGCCGCAAAAGCCAGATGAGAGCTATCTTTTAGAAGTGAAAGCAAAAGATGGTAAAGAGTTACAAACCTTTGTCAACCCCTACACAGGCGAGGTTTTGGGTTCAAGGGTTTGGGAGCGATCACTTATTGGCTTTTTGTACGCCTTGCATCATGACTTATTTATCGGAAAAGTAGGTATGGTGATTGTGGGCATTACGGGCATTTCACTGCTACTAATGGCATTCACTGGGGCAATTTTGTGGCCGGGCTGGCGAAAACTAACAACGGGTTTTAAAATTCGCTGGAATACCCCTCTGGCTCTGGTGAGTTACGACATCCACAAAGTTGCTGGTATTGTCTCCCATTTTTTCTTGCTAATTATTCCGTTCACTGGTGTATTGATTGTCATCGTCCACTTTTTGCCGATGTTTAATCAACCAGTGCAAGTGCAACCCGCACCCCAACAAGCGCCAGTTGCATTCAGCGAACTGTTACGCAAAGCTGATATGGCCATGCCTGATGGTAAAACAACCTATGTGAGCTTTTCTGAAGCACAACCACAGAATCTGACGTTCAGAAAGAAGTTGCCTAATCAACAAACAGGTTACTTTGACTTTAGTACTGTTGAACTACATCGTTATAGTGGTGAAGTCTTACAAGTTAACAAAGTCAGCAAACCCAAAGATGCAATGTCTAAGATGCTGATTATCCTTGCAGATTTTCACTTTGGCATCTTCGGTGGACTACTTACTCGCATCCTCTATATGCTCATCGGCTTAATGCCCACTGTTTTATTAATCACTGGGATGATAACTTGGCAACGCAGGTGATGCCTGCGGCGGGCTACGCTAACGTAGCTATTCTGAGCAAAGACGGAGCTTTCTTACCCAGGATCTGCAATCTGGCTCCCTTCTTTAATTTCCTCTGTTGGATGGAGAATGACCATTTCTCCTTCTTTCAACCCACCTTTGATGGCAGCTTCAAAATTATTGCGCTGGTCAATCTCAACTACACGTTTTTTTGCTCTACCCTTTTCTACCACAAAGGTACACCAAGACTGCTGACAGCGAAAAAGGGCGCTAAGAGGAACGGTGAGGACATTTTCTCCTTGCCAAACCACAATTCTTGTTTCTACACGGTAGTTATCACCCAAGGGCACTGAAGAATCTACAAAGTCACCGATGATGTTAACCCGTTGTTCTTCAACGCCAAGAGCAGAAATCTTAGTAAATGCTGAAGGCTCAATTTTTCGCACTGTTGCTTCTAAAGTTTTGTCACCGCCCCAACGTTCAATTAAGATTTTCGTTCCTGGCTTTACCTTGACAGCATCGCTAGAAAGGATGTCAGCTACCAATTCTAGTTTTGAGGGATTACCTAACTCTAATAAAGGAGTTCCAGCCTCCACGTACCGGGCACTCTCTTGCAGTACTCGCAGAACACTTCCATCTGAAGGAGAGCGGATATCGCTACGAGTAGCATTATCAGCGAGGTTAGCAAGTTCAGCTTTGACACTGGCAATCCGGGCATCATAGACATTGAATAGGTAGTCGGGGTCGCGCTGCTGTGCGCGTAAGAGATCAAAGGATTTTCTGGCAGCTACTACCTCAGCAGCAGCACTTTCAACCTGGCGTTGTTGTGCCTCTAATTCTCTCAGGCGGGTGGTTTGCAATAACTGGGCACTTTCGAGATTTTGACGGGAAATTGCACCATCTTCTACTAATTTCTGGGCACGGAGGCGATCGCGTTCTGCCTGTTCAAGTGCCGCCTTGGCTTGCTGAACCATTGCCTGAGTCTGATTTTCTGCTGCTTTAGCTGCTTCAATCTTCGCTTGGGCTTGTGACAATGCCTCTTGTTTTGGTCGTTGAATTACGATCCCTGAACGTTGTGCTTGTAACTCCTGAAGATTTGCTTGGGCTGTCTTTAACTGAGTGTCTAGAGGTAAAGGATCAATGTGAGCAACCACTGCATCACGCTTAACAGTATCACCTTCCTTGAGTTGGATGCGAGCTAATCTACCTGCTACAGTATTTGAAATCACGAAGCGGGAACGGATACGGGTTTTAGCTTCCGCATCGACAGTGACTAGCAAAGAAGCGCGTTTAACCTGTTTGATCTCAACCCGAATTGGGTTTGGGCGCAATGCTAGGAATGTCAGCGTAATTAGTCCTAGCCCACTGATTATATAAATGATCCGCTTAGGTAAATGCTTCATAAAACAAATTAACAGTTACAAGTTGCTAAGTAGCCGCCATCAACTCTGTAGATCATTCCCTGGTTTTAAGAACAGCAATCAGATTGAGACGATTTAGCTGGCGCTGGACAATCAGCCCACAACTAATTGCTGCTGCGACAACAACCATAATGGCGAAAGTATAGTTTGCCTTAGTGACAATTAAGGGCAAACGATAAAGTTCTGAATCATAACCAACACTCATTAAGGCAGCCAACCCAGATCCCAAAACTAAGCCTAGAGGAATTGCTACTAAGGTGATAATCCCTTGTTCTCCTAGTAGGATGAAAGCGATTTCGGCACGGGTGAAGCCAATAATTCGCAGACTAGCTAACTCTCTCTGCCGTTCTGACAAAGAAATTTGTGCTGCATTGTAAACTACGCTGACCGTGATAATAGTGGCAAAAACTAGCAGTACCTTAGTGGCTACCTGCATATTTTTACCCATAGACTCCTGAAAACTCTCTATGGATGCCTCTCGGAGAAAGACGTTACTCACATCGGGAATTTTTTTGAGATAGGAGTACAATTGATTACTGGCATTCAAATCGATCGCTGCGTAAACACCTGATACTGTTTGCCCTTCTTCCATGAGTCGGTTGAGAGCATAGATGTCCATATAGACATTGAAACCCATCAGTTCATCTACCAGCCCCATCACAGCAACCTGATGCACAGCATGACTGCCTTCAAGTACTTCTACTGTAAGGTTTTCCCCTGGAATAACACCCAGGATTTGTGCCAGCTTAGTTGTTAGCACGACTCCATCAGTGGGGAGATTCACTGGGTAGAGATTGCGATCAACTAAATGCTGAAGTCTACCTGCCGGGTCAATTCCGGTTATGGCCATACCTTGGCGTTTGTGATGTTCAAACATCAGGTTTACAGGTACTGTCCGAAATGGTTCGGCAGAGAGGACTCCAGGAAAGTGAGTGATTTCGTACCGCACACGGTTAGGACGCGGCTCATTAAAAATAATGGTGATATCTTGTCGTTGGACAATATTGAATTGAAAATCAATTAAATAAGCTAAGGCATCTTCAAAGTAACGACCCACCACTAGTAAGGCGATCGCGATCGCAATTCCCAAAATAGAAAAGCCTGCTTGAACTGACTTGCGTTCGAGGTTACGGCAAATAATCCGACCGCCTGGCGATAAAAAGCGGCCAATACTCAGGCGCTCAATGATTGATGGTCGAAACTTAGCCGGTGGCTCTGGTCGCATAGCTTCAGCAGGGGGTAAGGAAATAGCTTTGCGAACAGATCCAAAGCCTCCCAAGCAAGCTGCGCCAACACTGATGCAAATAACTGCGATCGCTAAATCTGTTCTCGCTTCATAGTGAAGTATTGGTAAGCGGAAAATCTCCGTATAGACATGGCTGTATCCACTACCTAACCAAAACCCACCAACAATACCAATTACTGTCCCCCAACTAACAATGCTCAAAACAAGTTTTAGATAATGTCCACCAATGGCAATATTGCTATAACCTAAAGCTTTGAGTACAGCAATCTGCTCCCGTTGTGTCCCTACCAGCCGGGAAATTACGAAGTTTAATAAAAAAGCTGCGATCGCCAGAAACAAGCAAGGCATCATTGTCCCCGATACTTTGAGTTGGTCTATATCATTAGAGAAAACCTTGTTAGATAGCTGATTTTTCCGTCCATAAGCACCCAAACTACCGTAGCGCTCTAAAAGTTGGTCAAGACGCTCAATCACATCCTCCTCAAAGACTCCTGGCATGAGTCTGAGAGTGACATTGTTAAAGGCATCGTCAAGATCGAAGGCTGTCGCCAGTGCTTTTCGCCCCATCCAGATGACACCAAATCGCTTGTGATCGGGAAACAGAGATCCTTCGCCTCGAACTTCATAAACATATTCGGGTGAGAGAGCGATACCGACAATCCGTAACTGCTGCCAGCGACTATTAATTACAGCTCCGATAGAGTCACCGAGATCCAGTTGGTGAGCTTCAGCAAAAGCCTCACTCACTAAAACTTCATCACCTCGTTCTGACTCGATATAACGACCCTTACGGATATAAAGGTCATTCAGTATGGGGACGCGCTCTTGAGGTATGGATATTAATCGGCCGATAACTGGTTCATCAAAGTTAGGGATATCGAGAGTGACATCAACTACAATCCGTGTTTGGGTCTGTGCTACTCCGGGAATTTCGGCAATCTGACTAGCTAAAGTTTCTGGTGCCCGCTTCATCTGAGCAAAAACATGGGCAAAGCGATAGCTATCGTAATAGATGGACTTGGTGAGTGCGAGGGAAGCATGAGTACTCTGAATCATAATCAAGCTAGAAATACCGCAAGCGACAATTAAAGCGATCGCCAAAACCTGACCTCGCAAGCCCAGAAGATCGCGCCACAGTTTTCGATCTAGAGACGAGTTAAACATTAAGACTTACCACTCTAATTCAGCCGGAGACAACTTGGTTTGGTTACGATGCTCTTGAATAATCTCACCGCTACGCATGGTCAGCACGCGATCGGCCATAGCTGCAATTCCCACGTTGTGGGTGATTATAGCGATTGTTGTTCCTAATTCTCGGTTAACTCGCTCAATTACCTCTAGTATCCGCTTACCTGTTTGAAAGTCGAGTGCCCCTGTTGGTTCATCACACAATAATACTTGTGGTCGCTTGGCAATGGCACGAGCAATTGCGACTCGTTGTTGTTCTCCACCTGATAATTGAGATGGGAAGTGGTCGAGGCGATCGCCTAAATCTACCAATTCTAAAGCTTCCCTTGGACGCATCGGGTGAGCAGCAATCTCTGTAACCAAAGAAACATTCTCCCGCGCCGTTAGGCTGGGTATCAGGTTGTAAAATTGGAAAACAAAGCCGATACAATCGCGTCGAAAACGAGTCAATACTTGCTCATTAGCGTTGGTTAGGTTGCGATCGCGAAAATACATACTGCCACTTGAGGGCACGTCTAGTCCTCCCAAGATATTCAGTAAGGTTGACTTACCACTGCCAGAAGAACCTAGTATGACCATAAACTCTTTTTCGTCAAGGTCGAGGTCTATCGAGCGAAGGGCTTGCACCTCTACTTCTCCCATGCAGTACTTTTTAGTCACTTCACGCACCTGAAATATTGGTGGTTGTCTGACTGTCACTTAAAAAACTCCAAATCGAATTGAGTCAACGACTGGGTAGATTGCTCATTGTCTCGGCCGGGGCTTGTTAGTGCTGAAGACAATAAGCAATAGAAATATCTTTATTTCCAATGTAAACGATAAAAATTATCATTTATTTTCAGCAGTATACTGAAACTTGAGGTTTTTGTGAAGCATGATGCAGTGCAACGCAAGGAAACTTCAGAATTTGGGAGTTGTAGCTCATCTTTTACCATTGGAGAAAACCCAGGCTAGTGGTCTGTCCCCTAAGTTCTGATTGATTAGTTTGTTACCAAAACCCTGTAGAGGTGCGAAATTTCGCGTCTCTACAACCTTGCAAAGTTTCTTTAGACTACTAGCGATCGCTTTACATAGCTTATTGATAATAAATTTCTATATTATGCTTGCTGTTACTATGTATTTAATTATATTCTTGCAAGCTAGATACTACTGAAATAGCCTAGTATCATACCTTTTTGCTCGTCAGAGAAGTTTTTTTACTAGATAGAACTTGAAATTAGGACTTGCTAAGAGATGATTTCTGTAATAAGCTACTCAAAGTTAATGCAAATCTTTCCTATATAGAGCGAAAATTAATTTAGTTTTTCACCACAGATGTTCTAAAAAAGAGTTTTAAAACAAACTCAAGCGAATAACGTGCAAATTTGCACCAAAGAGGGCATGAAATATTTGTAAAACTGAGTGAAATCAGGACTTTTAAAACAATCGGTGAGTGATAGTTGGGTTCAAAAACTTCTCATTTTTGATGCAAATAGTTATCATTATTTAGTAATGAGGCAGGCTTTATATGAGAATATATCGCAGATAATTAAGAACTGCCATAAATCCTGTAGTTCAAAGGCATTAAGAGATTTTGTTTTATGGATACTCTAAAAGTGATGGAAACTATCAATAAAATACTTACTGATTTAGGTATTACTGAAGAGTTGCTTTATCCAGATGCTTTACTGCGTAAGGATTTGCAGCTTGATTCCACTGAAACAGTAGAAGTATCCTTAGAACTCAAACGTCAGTTGGGAGTTAGTGTCAAACTTGAAGGTCGGCAAGATATGACCCTGGCTCAATTTTGTTATATGGTGCAGGCTGCAATCCATGTAAATCCTGAGTACAGCGCAACTATACCGAAAAATTTTGGCTAGGCAATGACTTCCCTCTTCTCTAGTAGAACTGTCAGTATTAAGGGGCTTGGTATTGACATCACATCTATCCAAAGAATTACCAGATTGATTGACCGATACGATCGCGAAACCTTAAATTTACTGTTTACTCTTGGTGAAATTGACCGTTGTCAAGCAGCTAATAATCCCCAGCAGCATTATGCAATCTGCTTTGCCACTAAAGAAGCCGTAGGTAAAGCCTTGGGAACCGGATTAGCTGGGATTGGTTGGAATGAAATTGAAGTAGACATCACACACAATAAATTAATTATTAATTTGCAAGGAGAAGCAAGTATCCAAGCAAAACAACAAGGCATCAAAGAATTCTTGGCTAGTTGGTGCTATTGGGATCAACACGTACTAGTTCAAGTCCTTGCTCAGTGAACCATATCAGCCTCACAGGAAAATTGGATGGATAGTATTTCAGAAAGGTTACCAGAGGTCTTTAACGTTGCAGCTTACTTCTTAGAGGGCAACTTAGTACAAAGACGTAGCGAGAAAACAGTCTTTTACTATCAAGGTGAGACATACACTTATGGTCAACTGAACAGCTTTGTCCAACGCACAGCTAAACTACTATCTCATCTCGATTTAGAGCGGGAAAATCGCGTAGCCATTCTCTTATCCGACACTCCAGAATTTGTATTTACTTTTTGGGGTGCTATCTGGTTAGGAGCTATACCAGTTCCGATTAATACTGCTTGTAGTTTGGATGAAATACAGTATATTCTGCAAAATTCACGCGCCAAGCTTTTAGTAACTACCCAAGAGTGGCAAGAAAAACTAGCTCCCATTCAGTCTCAGTTCTTACGCCATACTCTCTTAGCAGATGGTGAAAATCCCTTAATTTCTCTACTAACTCAACAAGAGTCAGCATTACCTTGTGCCGAAACATCTCGTGATGAACCAGCTTTCTGGCTTTACACCTCTGGGAGTACAGGCCAACCTAAAGGTGTGATTCATCTTCATCAAAGTATGGTGGTGTGTGCAGAACAGTATGGAAAAATCATGCTGGGCTTACATCAAGATGACATCATCTATTCAGTCGCTAAGATGCCTTTTGCTTACGGTCTAGGTAATACTCTCTATATGCCAATGGCTGTTGGTGCAGCATCTATACTATCTGATGCCAATAATGCTTTTGACATCATTGCTGATATCCACCAGTATCGACCTACAGTCTTGTTTGGTATACCCAGCGCTTATGCAAGTATTCTCACCGCACATGATATTTCTCCTTTAGATGTTTCCTCTATACGTTTATGTGTATCGGCTGCTGAACAATTGCCTAAAAGTATCTGGCATAAATGGCTTTTGACTTACAGTCAGGAAATTTGTGAAGGTATTGGCACGACTGAATTTTTGCACATTTTTCTAACTAATCAATTAGGAAAGTGTAAACCAGGCAGTTCTGGTCGGTCGGTTCCTGGTTACGATGTTCGGGTGATTGACGAAAATGGTTTTCCTTGTAGTGCTGGCGAGATTGGCGACCTTCAAGTGAGTGGAGAAAGCCTAATGTTAGGGTACTGGAACCGACTGCAACAAATGCGGAAAGTTCTTTATGGTAATACCATGCGAACCGGAGATAAATATTTATGCGACGCAGAAGGATATTTCTGGTTTATGGGTCGTAAAGATGACCTTTTTAAAGTTAATGGTCAATGGCTATCACCTTTAGAAATTGAAGACATTTTGCATCAGCATCCGCAAATTTTTGAAGTGGCAGCAGTACCAGAGTCAAACAATGGGGAATTGATTCAGGTAGTCGTTTATGTCAGCCTCAAAGCGGGAGAAAAGCCTTCGCCGGAAGTGGAGGATAGTATTCGTAAGTTTGCTAAACGGCGATTACCTCATTTTAAGGCTCCAAAAAAAGTTTACTTTTTAGAAAAATTACCACGCACCTCGACTGGTAAAATTAATCGCAAAGTATTAGGAAAAAAGTATACTTTAGCGACAAAAGCAGTTGATTAACCAATTACTTACAAGGATGAAATAGATGGTAACTGAGTTAAAGACCGAAATAAAGTATCAAGAAACATTTGTACCTGGACAAAGAGAACCCATCGTCATCCTCAAGAACCTTTTAGAAGCTGGAATTATTACAAAATATGTCATGTATGAAGGGAAAAATGAGGTTCGTATTGCTGGTAATGAGTTATTTAGGGTAGCAGTAAACCAAGATTTTGTCTCGATTAATGGTTTAGGTAATTCGGACTGTGAGCCAATTATCGATCCTTTAAAGCAAGTAGAGAATCTACTCAAGTCTTTGAATGTTGAAAATTGGACAGCTTATGGTTATGTAGCGTTTGATATAGCTCGCTTTTACTCTTCATACTCTAAAGCAATTCAGCAAGAACTACTTTATTTTATGATTCCCGAAACTGAAATTCGCTGTACAGTAGAAGGAGTACATATCAAAACTACTAAGTCATTAGAACAAATAAAAAACCAATTATTTATTGATAATCAACTGCCAAACTATACACCAGTATCTTTGGAATTGGATTTTAGCGATCGCGAAGTTTATCAAAATCGCATTAAGACTCTCATCCAAGCGATTCAAGAAGGTGATTTGCACAAAGCGATAATTTCTCGCTCAGTCAAAGTACCCGGCGATTTAGATGTGATAGGAACTTATGTAGTAGGATCTAGAGCCAATAATGCAGCGCGTTCTTATTGTTTAGATATCGGAGATGTGCGTGCAGTTGGTTTTAGTCCAGAAATTCTGATGGAAACCAATGAAGATGGGTCTGTGATCACAAATCCGTTAGCTGCAACTCGCCCTCGTAGTGAAAATCTCCAAGAAGATACACGCTTGAGTGATGAATTATTTACTGATGCTAAAGAAGTGAAAGAACACTCACTCTCAGCCTGGTTAGCACAAAGTGAAATTGCTTCTTTGTGTTTACCAGAAACTGTCCGCATTTTTGACTTTATGGAGGTTAAAAAGTACCGATGTGTACAACATCTATCATCACGAGTAGGTGGTAAACTCAAAATAGGTAATACCTTATGGGATGCATTGAAAGTATTGTTTCCTGGAATTACAGTCTCTGGGATTGATAAAGAAAAAGCTTTAGAATGGATTAATCGTTTAGAAGACGAGCCAAGAGGAATTTATGCTGGTGGTATTGGTTGGGTAGATAGCAACGGTTCATCAGATATTGCGATCGCTATTCGCTCAGTTTATCAATACGGAAATACTATTCACTTAAATGCTGGCGCTGGTATTGTAGCTGAATCAGTTCCAGAAAAAGAGTACATAGAGTCTGTCAACAAAATGAATACGATGTTGACGAATTTAGTTTTGCAGCCTGAAACCAAGTTAATCTGATGTTTATAATTGAGTCTGAAATACCTATAAACCTGCTCACCTTTGAGCCTGATGCTCTTAAAGCCATTGGTCATAGTACTAATATCGTGGCTATAAGTTTTATTAAAAAACTCATAGAAACAGTAGGTAGGTCTTTTGAGATGCAATGGTTTACAGAACGTGAGTTGAGTGCATCTGGATTTGGTAATCATCGTATTCAGTATTTAGCTGGTCGTTTCTGCGTCAAAAAAGCTGTATTTCAAATCCTTGGCGTTGAATATAACCAAGATTGTTACTGGCTAGATTTGGAAGTACAACGATTACCAACAGGTCAACCAGCAATATTGCTAGATGGCAAATGTCAAGAAATTGCGGTAGCACTTGGAATTACCAAATGGTTAGTTAGCATCAGCCATGTATCATCTTATGCAACCGCAAGTGCGATCGCTCTCTAAGTAGTAGGCAGAAGTTTTTGAATTTTGAATTGATGAAGAGTTTTTGGTACATACCTTGCCCCTTGTGGGCGAAAAAACTAATCATATTGGACTAATTTAAACCAAGTCGAAAAGTGGGCGTGATATCTCTTGGACAAATTACTAATGACAAATGACTAATGACTCTCGCGTTGCGGTTTAATTTGTTCCCTATTCCCTTTTTCAAATGATTAACCTTCCAGTAGGTATTCGCGCACTTGCAGTTAGCTTTCCCGATATCATTCGGACAAATGAATATTGGCAAAACAAGTATCCCGATTTATTTACACAAACAAAACTCCGAAACCCAAGGAGGTCTAAATCTGATGACTTCACTACCGACAACAATGGGCTGGATATTTGGTCAATAGCAGTAGCACCATACTTATCTGACCCCTTTCGAGGTAACGTTGAACGACGGGTGCTTAGTTCTCAAGAGTCATCGCTAACGTTAGAATATCGCGCCGCGAAAGATGCCCTGGAGGCTGCAAAACTCGCTCCCAGTGAAGTCGAACTCATGATTGTCGCTTCGCTTTTCTGTGAACAAGTCGGGTCTGGAAATGCTACCTACCTAGCCGAACAATTAAAACTATGCTGCCCTGCATGGAATTTAGAGTCAACTTGCTCCAGTGCTTTAGTGGCGCTTCAAAATGCTCACGCTCTCGTACAAACTGGAACCTACCGTAACGTACTAGTAGTTATCTCTCAGATTGGATCTAATGCTGTAGACGAAACAGACACACTTTCATGGTCAATGGGTGATGGTGCTGGAGCTTTTGTGGTTGATTTACTTAAACCTAATCAGGGAATTCTGGGTACTAAAATCGTTAATACGATCGCCACACATGGTGCTTACTCATATAAACTGGCAACAGACGCACAAGGCAAGCCCCGAATTTGTACTAGCACGGGAAACAATGCCAGTATGCTTGCAGAAACAGCAGTAGATTTTGTCCGTAACTGCTGCTACGGTGCAACTGCTGCTGCTGGTGTCACCTTTGATGATATTGACTTTTTTGCATTCAATACTCCTACTGCTTGGTATGTCGATGTTTGTACGCGAGCATTAGGTATCGATAAACAGCGAACAATTAATCTCTACCCGCGATATGCAAATATCGGCCCAGTACTTCCCATCGCCAATTTGTACCATGCAGCAGCAGTGGGAAAAATTAGCGAAAATAATCTAGTTCTGGTTTATACTAACGGTGCCGCAGCTACTGCCGCAGCAGTTGTTATGCGTTGGGGTGATGTGGGCCTTGGACAAGTTCCAGCCCCTCCCATTAGCGTTAGGTCTGAACCAGCAACACAAGATCATCTTTCCCAAAAAAAAGTCTTCACTACAACACAAACTTCTTTTTCAAAAGCAAAACTGTTGGCTGCTAAACCAGAGCAACAACAGCAAATGCTAGAAACTTATCTTCTGGAATGGTTAGCTACCTCACTACAGCTACCTTTAACCAGCCTTGACACTCAGCAGTCTACAGCTTCATTACTTGATTCTTTAATGGCTATTGAACTCAGGCGCAAAATAGAGGCCAATCTACAAGTGCAAGTGTCTATAGATAAATTTTTAGTTAATAACATAGCTCAACTCGCCGAGCTATTACTGAACCAATTAACCTTAGCCAGCCTAACTGTATCAGAAGCGATCGCCTCTGCTGACCTCAATCTAGAAGAAAGAGAAAAATTGAGTTTGTAAACCAGGCAACATCACTCGCATCATAAAAACCCAAATATCAAGCTAAAATCATGGATTTGCGTTCACTTTTAACCAGTCTCTCTGACAAAGGCGTAAAATTAGCTGCTAATGGAGATTTACTAGATGTTGATGCCCCCAAGGGAGTATTAACCTCAGAATTACGTAACTCATTGGCTGAACATAAATTAGAGATTCTGCGATTTTTGCAAGAGAACAGCATCAGTGCGAGTTTCAGGGATTTACCGAAAATTGTACCAGCGCCAAGGGATCGCTACGAACCTTTTCCACTGACTGACATGCAGCACGCCTTCTGGGTAGGGCGCAATGGAGCCTTGGAGTTAGGTAGTGTATCCAATCATGGTTACTACGAAATTGCCGGTAATGACATCAACCTAGAACGCTTGAACTGGGGACTGCAAAAGTTAATTGAACGCCATGATATGTTGCGTGCTGTGGTGCGACCAAATGGACAGCAGCAGATTTTGGAGAAAGTGCCTGCTTATGAAATGAAAGTTTTAGATTTGCGGGGACAAGATGAGGAAGTTGTCAATGCACAGCTAGAAGGAGTGCGTGATCGCCTTTCTCATCAAGTGCTACCATCTGACCAGTGGCCCCTATTTGAATTTAGCGCCACACGTTTAGATGAAGGACACGTCCGGTTACACATCAGCTACGATTTGCAAGTATTTGATGCTTGGAGTTTATTTCGTTTGTTTGATGAGTGGTTTCAACTCTACCAAAATCCTGATATTATCTTGCCACCGTTAGAGCTTTCCTTTCGGGATTATGCCTTAGCAGAACAGTCTTTGCAAGAAACAGAATTATACAAGCGATCGCAAAAATATTGGCTCAACCGTCTAGAAAGCATACCTCCAGCCCCAGACTTACCTCTAGCTAAAAATCCCAAAGAACTCAAACAACATCGTTGTAAACGTTATCATTCCCAACTAGAAAAAACCCTTTGGCAGCAATTGAAGCAGCGAGCCGCTCAAGTCGGTTTAACTCCCTCTGGTGTCTTGTTGGCTGCTTTTGCCGAAATATTGACACTTTGGGGCAAAAACCCCCAATTTACGATTAATCTAGCCTTGTTTAATCGCCTGCCGCTACACCAACAAGTAAATGACATTTTAGGAGACTTTACCTCCGTCACTCTGTTGGCAGTAGATAACTCCAGCCCCGAAGCATTTACTGACCGCTCCCTGCGCTTACAAAAGCAACTTTGGCAAGATTTAGAACACCGCTACTTTAGTGGTGTGCGTGTGGTACGAGAACTAGCTCGGCAAAAAGGTACAGGCCCCAGCGCCATGCCAATTGTCTTTACCAGTACTCTCGGCTTTAGCTCCCTTGGTCAAGAAACCTTAACATTTAGTCATTTTGGCGAACTAGTCTATGGCATCAGTCAGGCATCTCAGGCTTGGATGGATATACAAGTCTGGGAAGAAAAAGAAGAATTGACATTCAACTGGGATGTAGTTGAAGAACTCTTTCCAGAAAATCTTGTCAACGATATGTTTGAGGCTTATTGTCTTTTCCTCAAACAGTTGGCGACTTCTGATTCTGTCTGGTTGGAGAAGACTAGGCAATTACTACCTCCCAGCCAATTAGCTCTGCGGGATGCCGTAAATGCCACCACAGCACCACTCCCTGATGAGATGTTACACACTTTATTTGCATCTCAAGTGCAAAATCGCAGACTAGAACCTGCTGTTATTTCATCTCAGGGTATCCTGACTTACCAAGAACTATACAACCTATCCAATCAACTGGGTCATCGGCTACGCCGTTTGGGAATTCGTCCCAACCAGCTTGTCGCCATAGTTATGGAGAAAGGATGGGAGCAAATCGTCGCAGTGTTGGGAGTTTTAGCTGCCGGAGCCGCCTATTTACCCATCGACCCAGGATTGCCTCAACAACGAAGAGAATATCTATTAGAAAATGGTGAAGTTCAGATTGTTCTGACACAATCGTGGTTGAATGAAAAACTGGAGTGGCCAGCGAACATTCAACGACTGTGCATAAACA
Source organism: Nostoc sp. CmiVER01 (assembly GCF_034531135.2). Lineage (NCBI taxonomy): Bacteria > Bacillati > Cyanobacteriota > Cyanophyceae > Nostocales > Nostocaceae > Nostoc > Nostoc sp. CmiVER01. Next base: position 315,236 of record NZ_JAVRBU020000010.1, on the reverse strand, counting down.
CAGAAGAACTCGCTGTTGAAAGTCAGCAGCCATTACAGCCAGTTCAGACACCCGATGATTTAGCCTATGTCATCTATACCTCTGGCTCCACTGGTTTACCCAAAGGGGTGATGATTACTCATCGGAATGTTGTGAATGTCGTGATTCACACAAACAAACGCTTTAACGTTAGTTCCATAGACCGGATTTTGGCTCTCACTTCTCTGGCTCATGACTTGTCTGTTTATGACATATTTGGTCTTTTGAGTGCTGGCGGTGCAATTGTCATACCCGACGCCTGTGCGATTAAAGACCCTGGCCATTGGGCTGCTTTGATGGTGCGATCGCAAGTTACACTTTGGAATACTGTACCAGCAATGATGGAGATGTTGGTCAACTATGCCGAACAGGAATCTGTGGAGCTTCCTAAAAGCTTACGTTTGGCAATTTTAGGTGGAGATTGGCTACCAGTTTCTCTCCCCCAACGAATCAGAGCTTTAGTCCCAGAAATACAAATACTCAGTATTGGCGGCCCTACTGAAACTACGATTTGGAATATTGGTTATCTCATAGAAGAAATTGATTCAACTTGGAAGAGTATTCCCTATGGTCAACCAATGGCTAACTCAAAATACTACATTTTGAAAGAAAGCCTGGAAGATTGTCCTGTTTGGGTTCCAGGTCAGATGTACTGTGCTGGCGTGCAGTTGTCCAAAGGCTATTGGCGCAACGAAGAAAAGACCACCGCCAACTTTATTTCTCATCCTCGCACAGGCGAACGTATTTATCAAACAGGAGACCTTGGTTGCTATCTACCAAACGGCAACATTCAATTTTTAGGACGAGTAGATTTCCAAATCAAAATTCGGGGACACCGCATTGAAGCTGGAGAAATTGAAGCAGCTTTGTCACAGCATCCAGCAGTACGTGCTGCTGTTGTTACCGCCGTGGGAGAACAACAGGAGAAAAAACAATTATTAGCTTATTTAGTTCCAGAACCAAGTCAGGTAGCAGATATTTTTGAAGTGGAAGAGGCACACCCAGCCAAATCTCAGCAAATTTGGCAATCTGTTGTGGAAGCCGGTCAAAAACAAGCTCAACAAGTTATCTGGCAAGCAAGTGTAGAAAATGTTTTAGATTTATTACAAACTTTAGGAGATTTGCATACTAATTCTGTTTGTCAAGCATTTAAAAAACTCGGAGTTTTTAACTCTGTTGGCGAAAAATACAATCTAGATCAATTAATTTATCAGTGTGGAATTGCGCCTCGCTATCGGCATTGGTTGTATCGAGCATTAACAGCACTAGTAAAAGCAGGTTGGTTAGAGCAACAAGGTGAGGTATTTACTAGTTCTGTTGCTTTGCCAGAAGTGAGTTTATCAGAGTTACAAATCGAAGGACGAGCAAAACTAGCTGAAGTTCTGTTGTTTAATGAATTGGAAAGTAGTTGGCTTGATTTTGCCTCAGAAAATTTGGCAGATATTATTACTGAGAAAATTAAAGCAGCCGAAATATATGCCAGTAAATATTTGCCCTTAATTTACCAAAAGCTATTTCCTTACTGTAATTACATTGTTGGGAAAATTATGAAAGCAGTGGTGCAAACTCGATTACCAGGAAAACCACTGCGGATTTTAGAAGTTGGTGCAGGTCTTGGCGTAACGACTATTCATGTCTTACCAGAGTTACCATTAAATACAACTTACTTATTTACTGACATTTCCAATTATTTCTTACAAAATGCTAAGAACAATCTTGCTCAATATCCATTTGTCAGCTACAATTTATATGATTTAGAAAAAACCCCTCAAGAACAAGGTTATGAGCTTCATAGTTTTGATGTGGTGATTGCATCGGCTGTGTTGCACGATACTCGTTACATTACTCAAACTTTAGATAATATCAAATCTTTGTTGGCTCCTGCGGGTTTACTAGTAATAGTCGAAATAACTAAATTCCAGCAGTTTTTCGATTTAAATATGGGATTGCAGCAGGGATTCGATGTATTTGAAGATAATGATTTGCGGCAAGTTCATCCATTGATTTCCGGGTCAGAATGGCAAACGATGTTGTCTCATTCGGGATTTGAAGATAGCGTACTTCTAACTAAAGCTAATTCTGTATCTGAATGCATTGGTTTTGAAGTTGTGCTTGCTCAAGCACCGTTATTTGTGAAGAGGTTTAAAGCAAGTAATTTACAAAACTACTTACAGCAGAAACTGCCAGATTATATGGTACCTTCTGCATATACAATTTTAGAAAAATTACCTTTGTCTGCAAATGGTAAAATAGACCGGAGTAAACTACAAACGCAAAAAAGTTTGCTGCAAACCTCAGATAGTTATATAGCGCCAGAGAGTGAAATTGAGCAAACTGTTGCTGGTGTTTGGCAAAAAGTATTGGAGTTAGAAAAAGTTGGCGTTAACGATAACTTTTTTGATGTGGGTGGTGATTCTTTGCTGATTACAAAAGTTTACAGTCAGCTGAAAGAAGTTTTACCTAAAGAAATGTTAGATATTTCAATGGTAGATTTGTTTAAGTACTCAACAATTAAGAGTTTGGCCGATCGCTTAAGCCAAGAGAAACCCAGAATTTCTTTACAGCAACAAAATACGGAATTAGAGAAAGAATTAGCAGCAGGAAAAAATCGGTTAAAACAACGGTTTCAAAAATCGATTATGAACAAATAATTAGTAATTAAATTTGTACAAGTATTTACTGGTTGTAATTACAAATTACTTTGACGGACAAGGCTTAACTCTTTGTCAAAGTCAATTTTGAACCAACCGCAAAGGACGCAAAGGACGCAAAGGAAGAAATGCTGAACTGAACTGTATTGCGCTATGGGTAACAATCGGTAACTACATTTTTTAGGAAGGATAAAGGCGATGAATCTTGAACCCACTGGTTTAGAAGTAGCGATAATCGGGATGGCTGGGCGTTTTCCTGGGGGAAAAAATATTGAGGATTTCTGGGAAAATCTCGTCAACGGTGTGGAGTTGGTTTCAGATCTGCCACAAGTAGATATGGAGTTTGATGAATCCAATCAGTCCAACAAGACAATTAAAGCTGCTGCTGTTCTAGAGGGTGTAGAGTTATTTGACGCTTCATTCTTCGGTTATACTCCTAGAGAAGCGGAAACTATTGACCCACAACAGCGCCTCTTTTTAGAGTGTGCTTGGGAGGCTCTAGAAAACGCTGGCTACGATCCGGAAAAGGAAGAAAAGCCTATAGGAGTTTACGCTGGTTCCGGGTCAAGCAGTTATTTGCCTTTCAACCTTGATACTGATGAGGAATTGATGGCAGCAAAAGCAATAAGTTCTTTGCAAGCCATCGTTGGCAATGATAAAGATTTTGTAGCTACCCGCGTTTCGTATAAATTAAATCTTAACGGGCCAAGTATTAATGTTGGCACAGCTTGTTCTACTTCACTCGTTGCAACTCATTTAGCTTGTCAAAGCTTGTTGAGTGGGGAATGTAATATAGCTTTGGCTGGTGGCATTACTATTACAGTTACTAGAGATGGATTTGTCCCATTTCCAGCAGATGGAATGGTGTCTCCTGATGGACATTGCCGAGCTTTTGATGCAAAGGCTCAAGGTACGGTTTTCGGTAACGGTTTAGGTGTCGTTGTTCTTAAGCGGTTAGAAAGTGCGATCGCAGATGGCGATCAAATTTATGCTGTAATCAAAGGCTCCGCAATTAACAATGATGGTTCTTTAAAAATTGGCTACACCGCACCCAGTGAAATTGCCCAAGCTAAAGTTATTTGGGCTGCTCAACTAATGGCGGAAGTTGAGCCGGATAGCATCAGCTACATCGAGGCTCATGGTAGCGGTACTACTTTGGGCGACCCGATTGAAATGGCGGCGATGATACAAGCTTTTCAAGGTCGTACTGATAAAAAAAGCTACTGTGCAGTCGGCTCAGTCAAAACAAATGTTGGGCATTTGGGAGTAGCAGCTGGAATGGCTGGGTTAATCAAAACAGTCTTATCACTCAAACATCAACAAATACCACCCAGCCTGCACTTTGCCGAACCCAATCCGCAAATTAATTTTGAGAATAGCCCCTTTTACGTCAACACAGAGCTTGCTGAATGGGCAACTAACGGTAAACCACGCCGCGCTGGTGTTAGTTCCTTTGGTTTGGGGGGAACTAACGCCCACGTAATTTTAGAAGAAGCGCCTCCCTCCCAACCTTCTGGTAACTCCCGTCCTTGGCAATTACTGTTGCTATCTGCGAAAACTAGCTCTGCCTTAAACACAGCAACGGCGAATTTAGCTGCACACCTCAAGCAGCATCCCGATATCAACCTAGCTGATGTAGCTTCTACACTCCAACTTGGGCGTCAGGCTTTTAAACATCGGCGAGCGGTTGTTTGCCAAAACCTTGAAGATGCTGTGAGCGCACTTCAAGATTCTAAAAGAGTTTTGAGCAGCATTCAAGAAATTAGCGATCGCCCCGTGGCTTTCATGTTTACGGGATTGGGTACACAATACGTCAACATGACCGAGGAACTTTACCAACTAGAGCCGACATTTCAAAAAACAGTGGCTCAATGTTGTGAAATCCTCAAACCCCTCCTGAATCTTGACTTAAGAGATGTCATTTATCCCAAAAATTCTGCACAACCCAATTCTGTAAACGGTTCATCTCAATCGGGTTTCGATTTGCGAAAAATGCTTGGTCGCACTGTTGAACAACCCGATGCAGCCGCCGAAAAACTGAATCAAACTTATCTCACCCAACCAGCTATTTTTGTCATTGAATATGCTCTAGCTCAGTTGTGGATTTCTTGGGGAATTCGTCCCGTCGCCATGATTGGCTATAGCATTGGGGAATATGTGGCTGCGACTTTAGCCGGGGTATTGTCTTTAGAAGATGCCCTAACTCTGGTGGCTAAAAGAGCGCAAATGATTCAAGAATTGCCAAGTGGGGCAATGCTGGCTGTACCTCTTGCGGAAGCAGAAGTGCGTCCTTTCTTGAGTGAAAAACTTTCCTTATCAGCCATCAATGGGGCAAAACTTTGCGTGATTGCTGGAGATATAAATGCAATTGATGAATTAGCTGCTCAATTGACTGAGAAAGGTTTGGCTTGTCGGCGTTTGCAAACTTCTCATGCTTTCCATTCTTACATGATGGAAGCGATAGCCGAGCCATTCACCGAGTTAGTCAAAACCGTAAAGCGCCAGCCTCCGCAAATCCCCTATCTATCCAATGTTACAGGCACATGGATTACAGCCGACCAAGCAACCGATGCCAACTATTGGACAAAACATCTGTGTCAGCCTGTGCGCTTTGGTGAAGGGGTGAAGCAATTGTGGAAAAAACAGAATCCCATTTTGTTAGAAGTTGGGCCAGGACAAACTTTGAGTAGCCTAGCTTTGCAATATTTAGAAAGCGAGCAGGTTGTAGATAAAGTGGTGCTGCCATCTCTGCGTTATTCCTACGAGCAACAATCAGATTTAGCATTCTTGCTCAACACTTTAGGGCAACTGTGGCTCTCAGGAGTGGAGATAGATTGGTCGGCATTTTACGCACATGAGCGTCGTCATCGGATTCCTTTACCAACTTATCCCTTTGAGCGCCAACGTTACTGGATTGATAGACTAAAACCAACTACTAGCAAATTGCCGACATTACCCGCACTTTGGCAATCTATGGTAGAAGCTGGTCAAAATCAGGCAGTTGAGGGTGTAAAAGGAATTGACACTCAACTTGAGCAAGAACGGAAACTGTGGCTGACTCGTTTATGTGCTGGGTACATGAATCAGACCATCAGACAGTTAGGTGCTTTTAACAATCCAGAGGATAAGTATACTTTCGCAGAATTGTTTGAGCAGTGCCAAATTATTCCTCGTTATCGAGAACTGTTGGCTCGCTGGTTGAATGTATTAGTAGAAGCAGGTCATATTCAACGAGATGAGGCAGGAATTTATACTAATCTGCTGCCGCTTTCCTCAGACTCAATGAATACGTTTTTGCAAGAAGCGAGATTGCGATCGCAAGAGATAATTGAATGGGTAGATATTTACCAACGTTATGGCGAAAACTTACCAGCCATCTTGACTGGTGCTAGGGGAGCATTAGAATTTCACTTTTCGGTGAAACTTCAAGAAGAAGATTATTCAGTGCCAACCTATCCCACGCAAACTTACTATAAACCGATCTTGCGAGCGATCGTTGAGCAGGTGGTCAAACCCTTGCCAGCAAATGTCAACCTCAGAATTCTCGAACTAGGGGCAGGAACTGGTACAGCCACAGAGGAATTGTTACCTTTGTTGCCGCAAGAGCAAACCAAATATACCTTTACCGATTTGGGTAGTTTGTTCCTGAAAGCAGCCAAAAAGAAATTTAGTGCTTATCCATTTGTTGAATACGGTTTGCTAGACATAGAGAAACCGCCACAAGAGCAAGGATATTCTACTCACAATTTTGATGTCATCATTGCCTTTAATGTGCTGCATGTGGCTCGGAATATTGGAGCAACTTTAGAACATGTACGTTCTTTATTGGCTCCTGGAGGTTTTTTAATCCTTTGGGAAATCACCGAAGGCAGATTGGAAGCTGACATCATGGATGCAGTGCTAATGAATCCCATTGAGGATGAAGCAGGCATCCGCAATATGGGTAATCCCTTTTTATCAAAACAGCAGTGGCAAGAAGCTTTAACTGAGCATGGGTTTGTCAATGTTGCGGCTTTCTCAGAATTTGATGTGTTCGGAGAACATATTATTTTAGCTCAGGCTTCTGCATCAACATTAAAATCAGTTCCAGCAGCATTGACAACATTGATTCATCAAGAAGATGCCAGTCAAGATTCATCAAGTAAAAAGCCTGAAATTGCAGACTGGTTTTACGTTCCATCATGGAAACGTTCAATGTTGCCACCTGTGACAGCACAGCAAACAAACCAACAGGAATGTTATTTGATATTTGCTGATGAGAGTAGCTTGGGCGAGCAAATCGTTCAAAGATTGAAACTTCAAAGTCAAAACGTAATTACCGTCAGAGTTGGAGAGCAATTTGCTGTAGATAAAAAACAGTATGTATATACAATTAATCCTCGGCAAGTAAATGACTATCATTGCCTGTTTCAGGAACTTTCTGGCTTAAATTTGACACCAAAAATGATTGTTCATTTATGGAGTGTCACACCGCCTAATGAAACAACATTAGGAGTAGATGAAGTTAATCAAGCTCAAGATGTAGGATTTTACAGCTTGCTATTTTTAGCTCAAGTTCTAGAACAACAGAATTGGGCACAACAGTTGCAAATCATGGTAATCTCCAACAATATGCAGTCTGTGACAGGAGATGAAATACTCTCTCCACAGAAAGCAACTTTATTAGGAGCTTGTAAAGTCATTCCGCAAGAATATCCAAACATTAGCTGTCGTAGTATTGATGTTGTACTTCCCAGTGAAACAGTTGATATTGTAGACAGCTTGCTCAAAGAAATATCTGCACCATCAACTGAGCAAATTATTGCCTATCGCAATCATCATCGCTGGGTACAAAATTTTGAGCAAATCCAGTGGGATGTAGCAACTGTAACACCACAATTGCGAGATGGAGGAGTTTATTTAATTACAGGTGGCTTAGGAAATTTAGGACTACTATTAGCAGAATATTTAGCACGGACTGTCAAGGCTAAATTAATCTTAACAGGACGTTCAATCTTACCCAACCGTGATGATTGGTCGAATTGTCTGTTAGAAAAAGTGTTGAAATTAGAAGCACTAGGTGCGGAAGTTTTACTAGTTGGTGCTGATGTCACCAACCTAGAACAAATGCAAAGTGCGATCGCTCAAGCCGAAACAAAGTTTGGTAAAATCAACGGTGTCATCCATGCTGCGGGAATTTCTGGCAAACTGTGTACCATTGAACAGGTAACTAAGACCGAATGCGAGCAGCAATTTGCAGCTAAAGTACACGGACTTTTAGTCCTGGCAAAAGTTTTAGAATATCAACAGCTAGATTTTTGCTTATTGATGTCTTCTTTATCTTCAGTTTTAGGAGGAAGAGGACTGATAGCTTATTCAGCAGCAAATCTCTTCATGGATGCTTTTGTTCACCAACACAATCAAACTAGTTCTATTCCTTGGGTAAGTGTAGATTGGGATACTTGGCAAGTTGGAAAAGTTCAACAACAGCTTTTATCTGTTGATGCCAGTTTAGCGGAATTTATTTTGACACCACAAGAAGGTATCAATGTCCTCGAACGGATTTTATCTTGGAAGGAATTAAATCAAGTATTTGTCTCTACGGGAAATCTCACAGCTAGATTAGGAAAAGCAACTAGGTTAAAGTCCGTAAAACAGAAAGTAAATACCCAAGAAGCTGACCTCTCTTCTCTGCGTCCCAGACCAAATTTAAAGAATGAATTTATTGCACCTACTAACAAACTCGAAAACAAAATTGCTGAAAGCTTTCAAAAGTTTTTAGGTTTTGAAAAAGTGGGGATTTATGACAGTTTCTTTGCTTTAGGAGGAGATTCATTAACAGGAAGTGTAATGATTAACCAATTGCGTGATGACTTCCAAATAGAAGTACCAGTCCGCGCCCTCTTTGAAGCCCCTACTGTTGCTGAATTATCTCTATGTATCGAAAAAATTATTCTAGAGGAGTTAGAAAAACTAACTGATGAAGAAGCTGAAGCAACTTTAGAGAAAGTTGGGTAATCTCAATTCTTAATTAAGAAAACCAAATTTTATTTGGGTTTCTTAATTTCAACCCTTTGCCAGACTTTAGAAAATTGGTATATGGGTGCCTAGTTCATATACCATACACATTCAAGGTAGTTGAGTTTAAGATATCAATCATGAACATCCAAGTAGTTGGTGTTATTGGGGCTGGTGTAATGGGCAGTGGTTTAGCGCAAAACCTAGCCCAAACTGGTCATGAAGTGATTTTATTAGATGTCTCAGAAAAAATTTTGGAGGAGGCAAAAGAAAAGATTAAAAATAATCTTCGGTTTCAAAAAATGTTCCAGAAATCTAATAAATCGGACAATATTGAAAATGTCCTCCAAAAAATTCAGATTTTTACAGATTACCAATCCTTAGAATCAGCAGAATTTGTGATTGAAAATGTTACAGAAAAATGGGAAATTAAAAATAGAGTTTATGAAAAGATAGATGCTATTTGTCCGCCAGCAACGGTGTTTGCTGCCAATACATCGGCGATTCCCATTACTCGCATAGCTTCAGCAACAAAACGTGCTGCACAAGTCATTGGAATGCACTTCATGAACCCAGTACCAATGAAGCCAGTAGTAGAAACAATTCGTGGTTATCATACTTCTGAGCAAACAATTGAGATAGCTAAAAAACTGTTAGCCCAAATGGGCAAAGAAGGCATTATAGTTAATGATTCACCGGGTTTTGTTTCTAATCGGGTACTCATGTTAACTATCAACGAAGCTATTTTTTTACTACAAGATCAAGTCGCTTCAGCATCAGATGTAGATAGAATCTTTAAAACCTGTTTTGGTCATAAAATGGGCCCATTAGAGACTGCTGACTTAATCGGTTTAGATACTATTCTATTCTCAATTGAAGTTCTATATGAAAGCTTTAACGACAGCAAATACAGACCATGTTCTTTGCTGAAGAAGATGGTAGATGCAGGTTTGTATGGTTGTAAAAGCGGTAAGGGTTTTTATAACTACAGTTGAAAATTTCCAGTAGATACTCTACAACAAATACATAAAAATGAACCAAGCTAAAACTCAAATCAAAAATTTTATCTCACGCTTTATTACAACCCATGACTTGCAAGAAGATGAAGATATCTTTACTTTAGGTTTTATCAATTCTATGTTTGCTATGCAACTTGTTTTGTTTTTAGAGCAAGAATTTAAAATCACTATTGAGAATGAAGACCTAGATTTCGATAACTTCAGAACAATCAATGCTATGGCAAGTTTTATTGAACGCAAGCTTAGTGAAACGGTACTAGTCAGATAATTTAGGAGTCATGCTTTTGAAAAAACTCAATAGTAATTACAATGCAGATAGAATTAACTCCTGAGCAAAAAAATGCTCAAGCTACATTTCGAGCCTTTGTAGATGAGGAAATTATTCCTTTTGCCGATGAATACGACCAACAACAATCTACTCCAAAAAGGATAATTGAAAAACTAGCTCAAAAAGGATATTTAGGTGCTTTAATACCTAAAGAACATGGTGGTGGCGGCATGGATATCATCACCTATGGACTCTTAAATGAAGAAATTGGTCGGGGATGTTCTTCGCTACGGAGTTTACTAACCGTACATAATATGGTTACTCATGCTCTACTTAAGTGGGGAAGTAAGTCTCAAAAACAGTATTGGATACCTAAATTAGCAACTGGTGAGGTAATTGCTGCTTTTGGTTTGAGTGAACCTAATGTAGGTAGCGATGCTAAAAATGTTGAGACAACAGCAAAACTGGCTGGAGATTGTTATGTATTAAATGGGCAAAAAAAATGGATCACTTATGGACAAATCGCTGATATTTTCTTAGTTTTTGGTTTGTGTGAAGGTAAACCTTCTGCTTTTCTAGTTGAAAAAGATAGTCCAGGACTCTTAATCAAACCGATTGTTGGGATGTTAGGTGTTAAGGCTTCGATGTTAGCAGAATTACATCTAGTTGATTGTCGGATTCCTCAAGAAAATCTTGTAGGTAGATTGGGTTTTGGTTTTTCTTATGTTGCTTCTGCTGCACTAGATTATGGCAGATACAGTGTGGCTTGGGGATGTGTAGGTATTGCTCAAGCTTGTTTAGAAGCTTGTATTCAGTATACAAGTCAACGCCAACAGTTTGGTGTTTATTTAAAAGAACATCAATTAATTCGACAAATGATAACTAACATGATTGCCAATGTGAAAGCAGCAAGATTGTTATGCTATCAAGCAGGATATTTGAAAAATATTGGACATCCTAATTCTCTAGCTGAGACTTCAATTGCCAAGTATTTCGCATCCACAATGGCTACTAAAATAGCTAGTGATGCTGTACAAATTCATGGTGCAAATGGTTGTAGTAGTGAGTACTCCGTTGAAAGATATTTGCGAGATGCCAAAATCATGGAAATCATCGAAGGTAGCACTCAAATTCAACAAATTACCATTGCTGAATATGGTTATCAGGAGTATATGTTTTCGGGCGACTGCTTGGCAATATCTCAACAATTAGTTACAAGGATATGAAAACATGATTGGTCTAAATTTGGAGCAAACCAAGAACAAGCAAAATACAAAAAAAACAATTAAATGTGTCGTTTGGGATTTAGATAATACTCTCTGGAATGGTGTATTATTAGAAGATGAGCGCGTTGATTTGCAAGAAAATATAGTTGAGATTATCAAAACTTTAGACGCTAGAGGTATTCTGCAATCGATCGCCAGTAAAAATGATCGCAATACAGCGATCGCTAAACTTCAAGAGCTAGGGTTATCAGAGTATTTTATTTACTCCCAAATTAATTGGAATTCTAAAGTTGCTTCTATTCAAGAAATTGCTAAATCAATTAATATTGGTTTAGATGCGATCACGTTTATTGACGATCAGCAATTTGAACTAGAAGAAGTGCATTTTTCCCTACCTGATGTTCTTTGTATCAATTCAACTGAAACAGAGCATTTGTTAGATATGCCAGAGTTGAATCCTCGTTTTATTACAGAGGATTCTCAGAAAAGAAGGCAAATGTATATTAGCGACATAGAACGCAAACAAGCAGAAGAAAAATTTATCGGCGTTCAAGAAGAGTTCTTAAAAACTCTGAATATGCACTTTACTCTAGCTTCAGCCCAAGAAGAGGATTTACAACGAGCCGAAGAATTAACAGTTAGAACCAACCAGTTAAATACTACAGGTTACACTTATTCTTATGATGAACTCAATCAATTTCGGCAATCAGAGCAACATAAATTACTAATTGCTAGTTTGGAAGATAAATATGGCAGTTACGGAAAAATTGGCTTGGCTCTTGTAGAATGCCGTAATGATGTATGGACAATCAAACTTTTACTAATGTCTTGTCGCGTTATGTCCAGAGGCGTGGGTTCAGTTATGCTTAACTACATCATGAAGCTGGCTCAAGAAAACAAAGTGCGTCTGTGTGCTGAATTTCTTTCTAATAACCGTAATCGGATGATGTATATAGCCTATAAATTTGCCGGGTTTAAAGAAATTGAAAGCAAAGGCGAAATAGTAATTTTAGAAAATCAGCTTAACCAAATTCCACCCCTGCCAGAATATATAAAACTAGAAATTATCGATTAACAAATACTAATTTAATAACCTTACTTATTCAATAATTGGAAATAATATTCATGTCTTTAGAGCAAGATATTTTAAAAATAAAGTCTCAACTTTCACCAGCCAAACAAGCACTGTTGGCAAAACGCTTGCAAGGTAAAGTTCAATCTGACCAAAAATTAAATGTTGTATCTCGACGAGCGACAATCTCCCCTGTTCCTTTATCTTTTGCTCAACAACGTCTTTGGTTTCTCCATAAGTTAAACCCTGATAGCGCTTTCTACAATGAACATGGAGCTATCCAACTTCAGGGTGTGCTTGACATAGGCATATTAGAACAGTGTTTACAAGAACTTGTAAGCCGCCATGAGTCATTGCGTACTACGTTTGATACTGTTGGGGGGCAACCAGTACAAGTTATCGCCGATTCTATGGATGTACCTCTATCTGTTGTGAACTTGAGTGAGTTACCCCAAGCTGCACAGAAACTGGAAATTCTACGCTTGTCAGCCGAACACCGCCTACCTTCTTTCAATTTTGTTCAAGGCCCTCTACTGCGATGGATGCTTGTACAGCTAGGGAAACAGGATTATGTGTTGTTGCTCACCATGCACCACATTATTATTGATGGTTGGTCATTGGGTGTGATGTTTCGGGAATTGGCAGCATTATATGCAGCTTTTTCTCAAGGTAAACCTGCTTCACTTCCCGAAATGCCTCTTGAATATGGAGATTTTGCTATTTGGCAAAGGGAGTGGTTACAGGGAAAAGTGCTAGAGTCTCAACTGACTTATTGGAAACAGCAGTTAAGTAATTATCCACCTGTACTACAGTTACCAACAGATTATCCTCGGCCATCAGTGCAAAGCTTTCGCGGTGCTAGGCAACACTTTTCTTTGGGCGCTAACCTGACTCAAGCCCTTAAGGATATGAATAAACAGGAGAATCTTACTCTCTTTATTACTTTGCTAGCAGCCTTCAAAACCCTGCTTTATCGCTATACTTCGGCTGAGAAGATTGTCATTGGCTCACCCATTGCCAATCGCAACCGAGACAAGAATACAGAAGGCATCGTGGGATTTTTTGCCAACACGATCGCAATGCAAACAGATTTTTCTGGTAATCCCACTTTTCGGGAACTGTTAAATCGAGTCCGCCAAATGATGTTAGAGGCGCAGACTTACCAAGATTTGCCCTTTGAACAACTCGTTAAGGAACTACAACCACATCGAGACTTGAGCCATTCACCTATATTTCAAGTGGTGTTTCTCCTGCAAAATGAATTGACATCAGCACTGTCGGCTTTAGAGGTGTTGGGCTTGAAAACCAGTCTTTGGGAAACCGATACAAGTACAGCCAAGTTTGATTTAACTCTGGCGGTGAGAGAGACAGATGGGAGATTAATCGGCGCTTGGGAGTACAACACCGACTTGTTTGCACCAAGTACGATCGTTAGAATGGCAAATCATTTCCAAACTTTATTAACAGCGATCGTTCTCAATCCCGATCAACACTTGCATGATCTGCCACTGTTAACCATCTCAGAAAAACAGCAGTTTTTAGAGTGGAATCATACTCAAGTAAATTATCCCAAAGATTTGTGTATTCATCAGGTGTTTGAACAGTGGGTACAAAAAACCCCAAATGCTGTAGCAGTGATGTTTAAAGATGAGCAACTAACCTATAGAGAACTTAATAGCCGCGCTAACCAATTAGCACATCATTTGCAAACGCTAGGGGTTGGTCCAGAAGTATTGGTGGGTATCTGTGTTGAACGCTCCCTAGAGATGATCGTAGGACTGTTGGGAATTCTGAAAGCTGGTGGTGCTTACGTACCCCTAGACTCAGCTTATCCCCAAGAACGCCTAGCCTATATGTTGTCAGATTCACAGGTTAAGGTGCTATTAACTACAGAGAAATTAGCAGCAAACTTACCTGAGCATAAAGCATCTCTAGTCTACTTGGATACAGAAATTTCTTGTGAAAGTCAAGATAATTTACTTAGTCGGGTTAAACCTGAGAATTTAGCTTATGTGATTTATACTTCAGGTTCTACAGGAAAACCGAAAGGAGTTTTAATTGCCCACCAGGGATTGTGCAATCTAGCGCAAGCACAAATTGATAGCTTTGATGTGCAGCCAAACAGCCGTATTCTGCAATTCGCATCTTTTAGCTTTGATGCTGCTGTTTGGGAAATTTTTATGGCTCTGGGTTGTGGAGCGAGGATTGTTTTGGGAACTCCAGAGGAGTTGCTGCCAGGGTCAGCTTTACTTAAACTGTTGGATGAGCAGGCGATTACACACGTAACACTCCCTCCGTCAGCATTAGCTGTTCTACCCAATAAAGAACTACCAGCGTTGCAAATTATCATAGTTGCGGGTGAGGCTTGTGGATCGGATTTAGTCACGCAATGGTCTAATGGTCGCCGTTTCTTCAACGCTTACGGGCCAACTGAATCAACTGTCTGCGCCACCATAGCTGAATCTACGCCAGATATTAGTCAACTGCCTATCGGTTGCCCAATTGCGAATACTCAAGTTTATATCCTAGACGAATATCTGCAACGCGTTCCTGTGGGTGTCGCTGGGGAATTACATATTGGTGGTGTCGGTATTGCTCGCGGCTACCTGAATCGTCCAGAGTTGACAGCAGATAAATTTATCCGTAATCCCTTTAGCGATAAATTAGGAGATCGTCTTTACAAAACTGGCGATCGCGCCCGCTACCTACCAGATGGTAACATTGAGTTTCTCGGTCGTATCGATCATCAAATTAAGATTCGCGGCTATCGCATTGAACTCGGAGAAATTGAAGCCGTACTCGTTAATCATCCAAAAATCAAAGAAACTCTGGTCTTAGCTAGAGAAGATAAACTCGGCGAAAAGCGTTTATTCGCTTACGTTGTCGCCGAGCAAAAAACAAGTGAAATCTTCAATCAAGAGAAATTTGTAACCACAAGTGAACTCCGAAACTTTCTCCAAAAAAAGCTACCTGAATATATGATGCCATCAGCTTTCGTGTTCTTAGAAAGAATGCCACTAACGCCCAACGGTAAAATCGACCATCGTGCTTTACCTGTACCAGAAAACCGTCAGTTAGAAACACCATATATCAGACCCCAAACTAAAGTAGAGCGACTTATTACTAATATTTGGCAACAATTATTGCAAATAGAAAAGGTGGGAGTTGAGGATAATTTCTTTCATCTTGGAGGACATTCATTACTCATTGTCAAATTACAAGTAGAATTAAATGAAATTTTTGATAAAGAAATACCTATTATAGAATTATTTAAATATCCAACTATCAAATCTTTAGCTGAATATTTAACTGAAAATAATAATGAGTCCACTTATTCTCAGCAAGCATACGAAAAAGCAGAGAATCGTAACTCTCGCAAAGCTATGACAATCCAAAAAAGACAACTCAGGCAAAAACATCGAGCAAATAATTAGTAATTTAGCATTTCCTAATCTACAGAGATACTTAAAACCTCTGTGTACCTTTGCGCTTTACTCTGCGATCCTCTGCGTTTAAAAACATTGATTCTGTACCTCATTTAACTGGAAATCGCTATATTTTCGCTTTCTAATAACCATCGTTTTTTTTACAATCATGACTAAACAGCCTTTACCTAATTTAGATAATGATTCAGAAATTGCCATTATTGGCATATCTTGTCGTTTCCCTAAAGCCAAAAATACCGCAGAGTTTTGGCAAAATCTCCGAGAAGGTGTAGAGTGTATTTCCTTTTTTAACTCTCAAGAACTAGCTTATTCTGGTGTAGATCCTGAGTTATTGAATAATACCAACTACGTTAAAGCTAATAGTGTGCTATCAGACATAGATATGTTTGATGCTTTCTTTTTTGACATCAGCGCTAGAGAAGCTGAAACGATCGATCCGCAACATCGCCTTTTCTTAGAACAAGCTTGGGAAGCGATTGAGAATGCAGGTTATGACCCTCAAACTTACAAGGGTTCGATTGGTGTCTACGCTGGTTCTGGTATTAATACTTATTTACTTAATAACCTTTATAAAAAGTTTGATACATCTAACCCGATAGATGATTACAAATATAGATTGCTGATTGGCAATGATAAAGATTTTTTATCTACTCGCGTCTCTTACCAATTAAACCTTAAAGGGCCGAGTATTACTGTTCAAACTGCTTGTTCTACTTCATTAGTCGCTGTACACTTAGCTAGCCAAAGCTTGCTAAATGGTGAGTGTGATATCGCCTTGGCTGGTGGTGTTGCAGTTAAAGTGCCACAGAAAACCGGCTATCTGTATCAAGAGGGGATGATTTTATCTCCCGATGGACATTGCCGAGCCTTTGATATCAGAGCAGCAGGGACGATTAGTGGTAGCGGTGTTGGTCTTGTTGTCTTAAAAAGATTAGAAGATGCTCTTGCAGATGGCGATTTTATTCATGCGGTGATTAAAGGTTCTGCCATAAATAATGACGGTGCGGTGAAAGTTGGTTATACAGCGCCCAGTGTAGATGGTCAGACAGCAGTGATCTTAGAGGCTCAAACCGTAGCTGGAATTGCTCCAGAAACAATCACTTATATGGAGGCGCATGGAACCGGTACGCCTTTGGGAGACCCGATCGAAATTACTGCACTCACACAAGCTTTTTCTACAAATACCCAAAACAAGGGATTTTGCGCGATTGGTTCTGTTAAAACCAATGTCGGTCATTTAGATGCAGCAGCTGGTGTTGCAGGTCTGATTAAAACCGTTTTGGCACTTAAACACC
This sequence comes from Nostoc sp. CmiVER01, assembly GCF_034531135.2. Classification (NCBI taxonomy): domain Bacteria; kingdom Bacillati; phylum Cyanobacteriota; class Cyanophyceae; order Nostocales; family Nostocaceae; genus Nostoc; species Nostoc sp. CmiVER01. Next base: position 298,244 of record NZ_JAVRBU020000010.1, on the reverse strand, counting down.
AGCAAATCCCACCAAGCCTGCACTTTGAAAACCCTAATCCCAAAATAGACTTTGCTAACAGCCCCTTTTACGTCAATACCAAACTTTCTGAGTGGCAAACTAAAAGTACACCCCGTCGTGCTGGTGTCAGTTCTTTTGGCATTGGGGGCACAAATGCTCATGTGGTATTGGAAGAAGCCCCACCACAACAGCCATCTGGAAAATCCCGTCCCTACCAGTTGTTAACCATTTCAGCGAAAACTAGTTCAGCGCTGGAGGTGGCGATCGCCAATTTGTCTGCACACTTGCAGCAGCACCCCGAACTTAACCTAGCTGATGTTGCTTACACCTTAAGCAAAGGTCGTAAGGCTTTCAACTATAGACGGATGCTCGTTTGTCAAGATATTGCACAGACACAGCCCTTACTGAGTGAGGTCGAGCCTAGCAAATTTCATGAATCAGGCGATCGCTCAATTACCTTTATGTTTTCTGGACAAGGTTCGCAGTATGTGAATATGGGGCGAGAACTCTATCAACTGGAACCAACATTCCGAAAGCAAATAGACAAATGTGCAGAGATTCTCCAACCTCACTTAGGAGTTGACCTACGTCATATTCTTTACCCCAATACCGAACAAACTGAACTTGCCACACAGCAACTACAACAAACTGCACTTGCTCAACCTGCACTGTTTGTGATTGAATACGCCCTAGCACAGTTATGGATGTCATGGGGAATCCGCCCTGTGGCGATGATTGGTCACAGTATCGGGGAATATGTCGCCGCCACCATTGCAGGTGTATTTTCCCTAGATGATGCTTTGGCTGTAGTCGCCACTAGGGGTAAATTGATGCAACAGATGCCAACTGGGAGGATGTTGGCAGTACCCCTAACAGAGCAGCAAGTACAACCACTCTTGGGTCAACAACTTTCTCTAGCTGCTGTCAACAGTTTGTCATCCTGCATCGTTTCTGGACCGACATCAGCAATTGAAGCACTACAACAGCAATTAGCGGCACAAGGCATAGATACTGTGCCTCTTTTCACCTCTCATGCCTTCCATTCGGCTCAGATGCAGCCAGTTGTGCAAAAATTCACACAGCATTTGCAACAGGTACAGCTTCAGCCACCGCAAATTCCTTACATCTCCAACCTGACTGGTACGTGGATTACTGCTGATGAAGCCACCAATCCCCATTACTGGGCACAGCATCTGCGGCAAACTGTACGCTTTGCTGAAGGTTTAGAAAAGTTATTGCAAGAACCCGCTCAAATTTTGTTAGAGGTTGGCCCTGGTTGGACGTTAAGTAAATTAACTAAGCAGCATCCAAATAAACATCCCGAACAGGTAGTATTAATTTCGTTACGCCATCCGCGTTGGGGTAGCCCATCGCAGACATCGCCTCAATCTGACTTAGAGTTATTGTTAAACACATTAGGTCATCTTTGGCTGAATGGGGCACAAGTAGATTGGTCAGGATTTTATGCCCATGAACAACGCTGTCGCCTTCCCTTACCTACATATCCCTTTGAGCGCCAGCGCTACTGGATTGAGCCAGAAAACCCCTCTTCATCATCAACACAGCTTTGGAAAACTGTAGTGCAGGCGGGTCAGCACCAAGCAAGTAGCGGTATTTTGGAATTTGATCAGCAAACCTGTCTGGAGAGCAGACAATGGCTGGATCGTTTGTGTATTGCATATATCAATAAAACTCTTAGGCATAATGGTGCTTTTAGCAATCCTGACGACAAATATACTTTTGAGGAATTGTTTAAGAAATGCCAAGTTATTCCTCGCTATCGGCAGTTGTTTGCTAGGTGGTTACAAGTATTAGTAGAGCAAGGTAACTTACAACAAAATGGAGGAATTTTTACTAAGTTGCTGCCATTTTTATCAGAATCTTTTGACACAGTGTTAGCAGCAGTCAAAACCCAATGTACAGATACACCTCAACAGGTAGATTTAGTCCAGCTTTGTGGTGAAAATTTAGTTGATATACTAACTGGAAAAAAACCACCACTAGAGTTTTTTAATACTTTGATATATGACGAAGAACAAGCACAAAAGCTAAGTATTTACCCTCGCTGGATTGCTTATTACAATAACATTATGCGGGCAAGTCTGGAGCAAGTAGTTAAGTCCTTGCCATCAGCAGTTAATTTAAGAGTTTTAGAAGTAGGTGGAGGAATGGGTTTAGCCACCAGCGAATTATTACCCTTATTGCCTGCCAAACAAACCAATTACACCTTTACTGATGTGGGTGGTTTGTTCTTGAAAGCAGCTAAAAAGAAATTTAGCGATTATCCATTTATTGACTATCGTTTATTCGATATTGAAAAGCCTCCTGAAGAACAAGGTTATTCGGCTCATAGCTTTGATGTCGTAGTAGCAGCCAACGTGCTACACGTTACCAAAAACATGGAAGCAACTTTAGAGTATGTGCGCTCTTTGTTAGCTCCTGGGGGTATACTCTTGCTTTGGGAATGTACTGAACCTCGCTTCGACTTCGATATTACCTGGGGTCTTTTGATGAATCCTCCAGAAGATGAACAACGCAATCAAGGGAATCCATTTTTATCTAAACAACAGTGGCAAGAAGCACTAAGTTCTCATGGATTTATCGAAGTGGAAGCTTTTTCCGCAACTGAAGTTTTTGGACATCATGTAATAGTAGCTCAGGCTGCAACTTTAGAGAATAAAACTATATCGGCTGCATTTACTACAACTCTAAAACAAGAAGCTCAAGTCTCATTAGACAAAAAGCCAGACATTGCCGATTGGTTCTACATTCCTTCCTGGAAACCTTCACCGTTGCCTAAAACTTCTCAGTTAGGGGTTGCTCAGTTGGGATGCTCGTTAGTGTTTATTGATGAGTATGGCATAGGTAGCGAATTGGTGAAGCAACTGGAATTAGTAGGACAAGATGTAGTTACTATCAAACTTGGTAAACAATTTAGTAAAAATACCAAATCTGGACAACATCTGTATACTATCAACCTGCAAAATCGGGATGATTACGACGCTTTACTCAATGAACTTCGCACACTAAGTTTAATTCCCAAAACAATTGTTCATTTATGGAGTATTACACCGCCAAATTCCTTAGAATCAAGACTTGATAACTATGAAAAAGCTCAAGAACAAGGTTTATATAGTCTGATACTTCTTGTGCAGGCACTAGGCAAGCAAAATCTCACAAATGAGTTGGAAATCGTGGTGATTTCTAATGGGATGCAAGCATTAACTGGAGAAGAAATACTCAACCCAGAAAAGGCAACTTTACTGGGAGCCGTTAAGGTGATTCCGCGTGAGTATCCTAATATCCATTGCCGTAGTATTGATATTGTTCTCCCAGCTTCAGGTAGTTGGAAAGAAGAAAAACTTATAGACCAACTGCTCAACGAAACTAGTGCTAATACTTCTGATGAAATTATTGCCTATCGTGGTCTTCATCGTTGGGTACAAACTTTTGAGTCTGTCCGTTTAGATAAAGATGTCAAAGAAATACCACGCTTAAAACAAGGTGGAGTTTACTTGATTAGTGGTGGACTCGGATATCTGGGATTAGAATTGCTAGCACCATATCTAGCCAAAACTTTTCAAGCTAAACTGATACTGACAGGGCGTTCAACTTTTCCTCATCGACAAGAGTGGTCTAAATGGTTAGCAACTCATGATGACAATGACGACATTTGCCGCAAGATTCACAAAGTACAGGAACTAGAAAAATTAGGCTCTGAAGTTTTAGTAGCTAGTGCTGATGTTGCTAATCTTCAACAGATGCAAGAATTAATTGCTCAAGCTCAAGGCCAATTTGGACAAATCAATGGTGTAATTCACACCGCAGGAATTCTGGGTGATAGCTCGATTCAGCGAAAAACTATAGACCAGGTAAAAAGTGTTTTGGAGGCAAAAGTTAAGGGTACACTAGTTCTCGATATCCTCTTCAAAGATACTGAATTAGATTTCTTAATTCTTTGTTCTTCAATGGCTGCGATCGCACCATTACCCGGTCAGATAGCATATACTAGTGCCAATAACTTTATTGATAGTTTTGCCCATTACAAAACCTCCACAAATAAACAATTTACTGTTTCTATCAACTTGTGTGGTTGGCAGGAAGGTGGAATGGGTTTTGAAGGGACAAAACATATCCAAAAGATTTTCCAAGCTCAATCAAAAACAGTTAGCCACCCTCTGATAGATAGTTGTTTAATCAAAGACTCAAACCAAGAGATATATGTTTCTCACTTGAGTGCTAGTAAGCACTGGGTTCTCAATGAACACAAGCTTATGGGCAAAGCTACACTTCCGGGAACAGCTTATCTAGAATTAGCCGTAGCTGCTTGCGAAAACCACACTCAAAATATAACAATAGAACTGCGGGAAGTTACTTTCTTAAAACCATTAGTGGTAGAAGAACATACAGAAAAAGAAGTTCGTACTCTCTTAAATAAGCAAAAAGATGGTTTTGAATTCGTAATCGTTAGCCGAGTAGATTCAACCATAGAGCAATGGACAGAACACGCCAGAGGAGAAATCGTCTGGAGTCAGCCAGAATCATCTAAAAAATATGCAATCTCCGAAATTTTAGATAACTGCCATCACCAGGAAATAATTGTTTCTGAGCTAAATTATCAAACTCAATCAGAAAATCTAGAATTTGGATTAAGATGGCAAAACTTACAGCAAATAAACTTTGGGAATAATCAGGGATTGGCAGTATTAGAATTGTCAAAAAGTTTTTTAGATGATTTGAATAATTATAAGTTGCATCCAGCGCTATTAGATGCAGCTACTGGTTTTTTAACCAGGCAATTATCAAATAAAAATAATTACCTCCCATTCTCATACAAAAGACTGAAAATTCATAACTCAATTCCATCTAGAGTATATAGTTATGCTAGATTGGTAGAAAAGATTAATTCAGCACAAGATACTCTCAATTTCAACATCTCTATCTTAGATATTGAAGGAAATGAACTAGTTGAAATTGAAGAATATACCCTTAAGAAAATCAATCCAGAAATTGAGCAATCTCAAGTCTCTAGAGAAATCATCCCAGCTATCTCAGAAAGTGAGAATTTTCAGTTAAGAATTTTCTCTCCTGGGGTTTTAGACACTTTGAAATTTCAACCTACCACTCGTAAAAAACCAAAACCTAGCGAAGTCGAAATTGAAGTAGCTGCGGTTGGTCTTAACTTCCAAGAAGTTTTGGTAGCGATGGGTTTGTTTCCAACTCCAACTGATTTTGTTTACGAGTTCGGTCTTGAATGTGCTGGCAAAATAGTCTCTCTTGGAGAAGGAGTTAAGGGTTTTGAAATTGGAGATGAAGTAATTGCCATTGGCAGTTCTAGTTTGAGCCGATTTATGACAACTACTGCTAATTTAGTGGCACTCAAACCAAAACATCTCACTTTGCAAGAAGCAGCAACAATTCCTGTTGCTTTTGGGACAGCCTACTATTCTTTGATGAAAGTGGGCAGACTGTGCAAGGGTGAAAGTATTTTGATTCATTCTGCTGCTGGTGGTGTGGGAATGGCGGCTGTCGAGATTGCCCAGTGGATTGGCGCAGAAATCTTTGCCACAGCAGGTAACGCAGAAAAACGGGAATTTCTGCGCTCAAAAGGTATTAAGCACGTTATGGATTCCAGGTCTGTTGCTTTTGCTGATGAAGTTATGCGACTTACTGATGGTAAGGGAGTAAACGTAGTTTTGAATTCATTAGGTGGAGAATTCATCCCTAAGAGTCTTGCTATTTTAGCACGGAATGGACGCTTTTTAGAAATTGGTCAAAAGGATATCTTGAATAATACTCAATTAGGACTAAGACCTTTTGAGAAAAATTTAAGCTTCTTTGCTATTCACCCAGATATGGAAGACTTTAAACACATTGATTGGTGTAGGGAAGTTGTAGAATTCTTCGAGCAAGGAAATTTCCCAAATCTTCCCCATAGAGTGTTTCCCATTACAAAGGTAGCTGATGCTTTTGAATATATGGCTGGAGGGAAACATATCGGTAAAATTGTAGTTTCTTTACAGGAAAAAGAATTTTTAAAAACACTTGTGTATAAAGAAAGCAAAGTAGAATTAGCAGCTAGAAAAACTGCGGCTTTTCTGGCAACTCCTGACTCGAATAGTGTTGGCTTGCTTCCACAAAATAACAAACTTAACACAGACTTCTTTAGGGAAGATGGGTTATCACCATCAGAAACTATTGAGATTTTTAGCAGAATATTAGGAAGTACACTGCCACAAGTTTTAATATGGACTAATGATTTTCTGAGTTGGCGCGAGCGACATAATACTTATAATCAAGAAAATTTAATCGAGATTTTCGAGAAAGCTAATTTATCTCAACCAGTTCAACAGACATATTCACGACCTAAGCTTAAAAATGAATATGTCGCACCTAAAAATGAAATTGAACAGGCGATCGCTGAAGTTTGGCAAGAGGTTCTGGGTATTAATGAAGTTGGACGTTATGACAATTTCTTTGAGTTGGGTGGAGATTCTCTTTTGATAGTCCAAGTTCGTAGCAAACTCCAAAAAAGATTAAACATCAACTTCTCAATTAATGATGCCTTTGAGTATTCCACAATTAGTGCCTTAGCCCAATATCTCAGCAAAGACCAGACTCAAGAATCGGTATCTCAACCAATTAATGAACGTGCCGACAAGCTGCAAAAAGCGATCGCCCAAGACGCACAACTGATTGAAAAAAGGAGAAAGGCCCGTGAATAACCCCAAAGGCATAGCTATTGTTGGCATGGCTGGTCGTTTTCCAGGAGCTAAAAATGTTGATGAGTATTGGCAGAATTTGTGCGCTGGACGGGAGTGTATTTCCTTTTTCAGTGATGAAGAATTGCTGGCTTTGGGTGTAGACCAAGCTTTAGTAAATAATTCTAGCTATGTGAAAGCTGGCGCACCAATTTCTGGTATTGAAATGTTTGATGCTTCCTTTTTCGGTTTCTCACCTAAGGAAGCTGAGGCGACAGATCCACAACAACGTATTTTTTTGGAGTGTGCTTGGGAAGCCCTAGAAAATGCAGGCTATGATTCTGAAGCCTACAAAGGATGGATAGGTGTTTATGCAGGGGGGAGCCTCAGTACATACCTAATAGAAAACTTGTTATTAACCAATTTTTACACCCTGGAATCTTTGAGTAGGCAATTTCCAGCTAGTAATGACAAAGACTATATACCTACGCGAGTTTCCTACAAGTTAAATCTGCAAGGCCCGAGTCTCAATGTTAGTACAACTTGCTCTACCTCACTAGTAGCAGTTCACATTGCCTGTCGAGGATTATTGAACTATGAGTGTGATATGGCACTGGCGGGCGGGGTTTCGATCCAAGTTCCACAGCAACTAGGTTATTTGTATATAAAAGAAGGTATGGCTTCTCCTGACGGTCACTGCCGCGCTTTTGATGCTAATGCTCAAGGGACAATTATGGGCAACGGAGTCGGTATTGTTGTACTCAAAAGATTAGAGGATGCTTTAGCAGAGGGAGACTGTATTTATGCTGTCATTAAAGGTTCAGCTATAAATAATGATGGTTCAGCAAAAGTAGGCTTTACCGCTCCTAGTAGTAGTGGACAAGCGAAAGTCATTTCTGAAGCTCAGGTGATCGCTAATTTTAACCCAGAAACAATTAGCTATATCGAAACCCACGGAACTGGTACTATTTTGGGCGATCCTATAGAAATTAGTGCCCTGAAGAAAGTATTTAATGCTAGTACTCAAAAAAGGGGTTTTTGTGCTATTGGTTCAGTTAAGACAAATGTTGGTCATTTAAATACAGCTTCGGGTGTAGCGGGTTTAATTAAGACTGTTATGGCACTCAAACATCAAGTTATTCCGCCTAACCTACACTTTGAAACACCCAATCCCGAAATCGGCTTTGAGGACAGCCCTTTCTACGTCAATACCAAACTTTCTGAGTGGAAAACCAATGGTACACCCCGGCGGGCTGGTGTTAGTTCCTTTGGCTTTGGCGGTACTAATGCTCATGTCGTTCTGGAAGAAGCACCAGCACAAAAGCTGTCGGAAAAGTCTCGATCTTGGCAGTTGTTAGTCATTTCAGCCAAAACCGACTCAGCTCTGGAAGTGGCAACTGAAAATTTGAAAAGCCACCTCCAGCAATATCCTCACTTAGATTTAGCTGATGTGGCTTATACCCTTCAATTAGGTCGTCGGACTTTTGATCGCCATCGCTTCGTAGTCTGCCAAGACATGAAAGATGCTGTATCAGCCCTGGCAGCAAGTTCACAACGAGTTTTAACCCACCACCAAAAGCCCATCCTGCACCCGATCGCCTTTATGTTTTCTGGACAAGGTTCGCAGTATGTGAATATGGGGCGAGAACTCTATCAACTGGAACCAACATTCCGAAAGCAAATAGACAAATGTGCAGAGATTCTCCAACCTCACTTAGGAGTTGACCTACGTCATATTCTTTACCCCAATACCGAACAAACTGAACTTGCCACACAGCAACTACAACAAACTGCACTTGCTCAACCTGCACTGTTTGTGATTGAATACGCCCTAGCACAGTTATGGATGTCATGGGGAATCCGCCCTGTGGCGATGATTGGTCACAGTATCGGGGAATATGTCGCCGCCACCATTGCAGGTGTATTTTCCCTAGATGATGCTTTGGCTGTAGTCGCCACTAGGGGTAAATTGATGCAACAGATGCCAACTGGGAGGATGTTGGCAGTACCCCTAACAGAGCAGCAAGTACAACCACTCTTGGGTCAACAACTTTCTCTAGCTGCTGTCAACAGTTTGTCATCCTGCATCGTTTCTGGACCGACATCAGCAATTGAAGCACTACAACAGCAATTAGCGGCACAAGGCATAGATACTGTGCCTCTTTTCACCTCTCATGCCTTCCATTCGGCTCAGATGCAGCCAGTTGTGCAAAAATTCACACAGCATTTGCAACAGGTACAGCTTCAGCCACCGCAAATTCCTTACATCTCCAACCTGACTGGTACGTGGATTACTGCTGATGAAGCCACCAATCCCCATTACTGGGCACAGCATCTGCGGCAACCCGTGAGGTTTTCTTTGGGAGTTTCCGAATTGTTGCAACAGTCTGAAAGCATTTTAATAGAAGTTGGCCCGGGGCGATCGCTAAGTACGTTGACCAAACGGCATTTAGAGCCTGGTGCAAAACAGCTTGTGCTTTCTTCCTTGCATCATCCTAAAGAACAACATTCAGATGTTGCCTTTTTATTAAATACATTGGGACGACTTTGGATGGCTGGCGTAGAGATAGACTGGTCAGGTTTTTATGCCCACGAAAAACGTAATCGCCTGCCTCTACCCACTTATCCCTTTGAGCGTCAGCGCTACTGGATTGATAGCAAACCACGACCCTTATCTACCCTCGACGATCAAAAACCAGATATTACTGAAACTGACAGAACATCTTCTAGTCAACGCTACTACAGATTAAATCTTGGTAATCCTTATGTTGCACCAAATAACGAGTTAGAAACACAAATTGCCGAAATGTGGCAAGAAGTTCTTGGTGTGAAAGAAGTTGGTATTAATGATGATTTCTTTGAATTGGGAGGAGATTCTTTAGTTGCTACCCGACTATTTTCGCGTTTACAAACAACTTTTCCTGTAGAGTTATCAATGCGAAATATCTTATTTCAAGCTGCCACTGTAGCTCAACAAGCAGAAATGTTAGACCAACTTCTTCTCGAAAAAATTGCAGAATTATCTGAAGAAGAAGTCAAATCTATTTTAGCTAATTAATTGATCGCAATTCCGATAAAAATTTGAACTCAGGCTTCTTTAGATCAAAAGTTTAGAAATTCAAAATTCAGGAGTCAAAATATGGATAAGCAATACTCTAATTTATCATCGGCTAAACAAGCCCTTCTACAAAAATTGAAGGCAGGACAATTTAAAGTACAGACTATTGCTAAACGCTCTAATTCAGACTCAGTTCCATTGTCTTTTTCCCAGCAGCGATTATGGTTTATTGACCAACTTTATTACGGTAGTTATTTCTACAATTTAGTAGGTGCTATTCATTTAAAAGGTGAACTGAATATCACAGCTTTCCAAGAAAGTCTCAACGAAGTTCTCAGGCGACATGAAGCATGGCGCACGATTTTTGTCGAAATAGATCAGGAGCCAATGCAGGTAATTGTAGCTGAATTAACCTGGGATTTACCCATTATTAGTCTTGAGCATTTCTCTAACAAAGATTGGAAAGCAGAAGTTCAGCGACTAGCAGTTGAAGAAACTCAAAAATCTTTTGATTTAACTAAAGCACCACTTGTCAAAGCAACTTTACTGCGAGTTAATGAACAAGAGCATATTTTTCTGTTAAATATGCACCACACTGTTTCAGATGGCTGGTCTATTGGTGTATTTGTGAAGGAATTAGCAACGCTGTATGCTGCATTTACTAAAGGTTTACCCTCACCATTACCGAAACTTCCGATTCAGTATGGGGACTTTGCAATTTGGCAGCGCGATCGCTTGCAAGGCGAACTGTTGAAAACGCAACTAAGTTACTGGAAGCAACAACTAGGAGGAGAACTACCTGTACTTCGGCTGCCAACGGATCGTCCACGACCTAATGTCGCTACTTTTGCAGGTAAAAAACACTACTTTAAACTTTCTAAAAAATTAACAGAAGCACTCAACAAATTTAGCAAACAAGAAGAAGCTTCTTTATTCATGACTCTGCTGGCAGCTTTTAACACATTACTTTACCGCTATACACAACAAGAAGATATCCTCATCGGTACGCCAATTGCTAACCGCAATCTTCCTGAATTAGAAGGGATGCTTGGCTTTTTTGTCAATACATTAATTATACGTACCGACTTAAGTGATAACCCTAACTTTCGTGAACTTTTAAGTCGGGTACGCGAAGTGACTCTTGGTGCTTATAGCCATCAAGATTTACCTTTCGAGAAACTGGTGGAGGAATTACGACCAAAGCGAGATTTAAGAATAAATCCCCTGTTTCAGGTGATGTTTGTCCTGCAAAATATCCCAATGCCAGCACACGAGGTTTCTGGTTTAACCTTGAGTCCTTTGGATGTGGATAATGGCACGGCAATGCTTGACATACTGTTGTCAATAGTCGAATATGATCGGGAATTAAGTGGATTTTTAGAGTACAATACTGATTTATTTGACTCGGCAACTATTGCCCGATTAGTCGCCAATTTTGAAACTTTATTAGAAAATATTGTTCTCGAACCAAATCAGCGTATTTCTGAACTACCTTTATTAACTATTAATGAACAAGAGCAAATATTAATCAGGTGGAATAATACTATAAAAAATTATCCTCAAGCGACTCTGCATGAATTATTTGAACAGCAAGTCCAACAATCACCTCATGCTTTAGCGTTAATCGATCAATCAGAACAGATAACTTTTGAACAGCTAAATCAAAAAGCTAATCAACTTGCACATTATTTACAAAAGTTAGGAGTCACTATAGAAACCCGCGTCGCCATTTCCTTAGAACGTTCCATTGAATTTGTTATTGGAATTTTAGCTATTTTTAAAGCTGGAGGTGCTTACGTTCCCCTTGACCCAAATTATCCTAGTAACCGTCTAGCTTTCATGCTTGCTGATTGCCAAGCAAATCTATTAATAACTCAACAAAAAATATTAGAAAAGCTGACTAAATCTGCTGTAATACAAACTAGAACTATTTGTCTAGATGTTTATCATGATATTCTGGCACAAGAATCTCGTGAAAATCCTGTTAGCAATACAACACCAGATCAGCTAGCTTACATACTTTATACTTCAGGTTCTACGGGAACTCCCAAAGGAGTCCTTGGTACTCATAGAGGTACAGTCAATGGTTTGAATTGGTTATGGGAAACTTACCCACCCGCAGCTGATGAAATTGCTTGTTATAAGACTGCCATTAGTTTTGCAGATTCTCTTTGGGAGATTTTCAGCCCTTTAATACAAGGACTGCCGGCAGTAATTATCCCTGATGCGATTGTCAAAGATACTCGCCTTTTTCTAGAAACCCTTGCTCAATATAGAGTGACGCGCATCATACTTGTGCCATCACTGCTACGGCTATTTTTAGAAACTTACAGTGAGCAAACTAAAAATCTGTCACACCTGAAAATTTGGACTATAAGTGGAGAAGCGCTGCCTCTGGACTTAACACAAACTTTCTATAAATTGATGCCGTCGGCAAAACTACTCAACTTTTATGGTTTATCTGAAGTTTCTGCCAATGTCATTTGCTATGACACAAGTTTATTGCCAGAGAAAGCTACTAGCGTCTTCATTGGTCGTCCGATAAATAATACACAGGTTTATGTGTTAGATCGTCATTTACAGCATACTCCGGTAGGAGTTTTCGGTGAACTATATATTAGTGGACTTCCCTTAGCAAGAGGCTATTGGCAGCGTCCAGAACTGAACCAAGAACGGTTTATCAATCACCCTTTTATACCAGGAAGTAAGCTCTACAAAACTGGTGATTTAGTACGTTATCTAAATAATGGTGAACTTGAGTATTTGGGACGCAGCGATAATCAAGTAAAAATCAGAGGCTTTCGGATTGAACTAGGGGAAATTGAAGCGGCGATCGCTCAACATCCTGCTGTTCAACAAGCGGCTGTCATTGTCCGCAATCATGCCCAAGGTGGTGACTATCTTGTAGCATATATTGTGACAACCGAACAAAACTTAATCCCCTCGCTACAAAGCTACCTGAAAGAGAACTTGCCAGATTACATGATCCCGTCAGCCTTAGCGATTTTAGATGCACTCCCACTAACACCTAGTGGGAAAGTGGATAGGCGATCGCTTTTATCCCTAGATGATGTTCAACCCAACTCTACTGCATCCTTCGTTGCTCCCCGCGATCATTGGGAATTTACTCTGGCACAGATTTGGGAAAATCTCCTTCAGATAAATCCGATCGGTGTCACAGCCAACTTTTTTGACTTAGGTGGTCATTCGCTGTTAGCAGCACGTTTAATGGCTCAAGTTAACGAGCGTTTTGGGCAAAAACTTTCTTTGTCTGCCCTTTTCCAAGGTGCAACAATTGAGCAGTTAGCTAAGACTATCCGACAACAGTTTGGCTCAGGTTCTGGTTCTCCTCTAGTCAAAATTCGGTCTTCAGGTAGCAAAAATCCTTTCTTTTGCGTACATCCAGCTGGAGGTACTATCATCACCTATCCAAACTTAGCCAGTGGACTGGATGCAGAACAGCCATTTTACGCTCTGGAACAAAACCCTGTCCAGCAGCCGGAAGTTATTTCTATAGAACAGACAGCTAGTGATTATTTAGAAGCAATTCGTACCGTACAGCCAGAAGGGCCTTATCTTTTAGGGGGTTGGTGTTACGGTGCGATCGTTGCCTTCGAGATGGCGCAACAACTACAAAGGCAAGGCCAGACAATAAGTTTACTTGCCGTGTTTGATGCCATAGTACCAGATAGTCCAATCCAACCAGCAGATGATGATGATGCTAAATACATAGTTCGTGCAGCCGAGTCGATAAAATACTTATTTGGCATAGATTTGGCAATGTCCTATGAACAAGTCCTACCACTGTCACCAGATGAACAATTCAAGCTCTTGTTAAAACGACTTCAGATCATCAGTGATACAGAAATGCAGCAACACTTTTGTAGTTACAGACTTTTCCGGAATCATGCCCAAGCTATGCGAAATTATGTTCCACAAGTCTATGCCAATAAAATTACTCTGTTTAAAGCTAAAGAGACAATTCCACACGATTTTCAAAGTCCAGAGTTGTACAGTGATGACCCGTTGTTAGGTTGGGGCAAATGTTCTATCCAACCAATTGAGCTGATTGAGGTTCCTGGCAACCATTTTTCGATGTTTAATGACACTCATATTCAAGAGTTAAGTAAAGAATTGAGAAAAGCTATCAATAAACTTACTTAAGCTGTATGATATTTACTTAAGGTTGACTAAATTTAAATTTTGGCTGTCATCAGACTTTTTTAGCCAGATATCTACTTTCCTGTCTTGAAAATAGGTGAAGGAGATTGTCAGCGTGGGTTATAAAAATGTCAAACCCCTAGACCAGGTTCAAAAAAGAGAGTGTACTAAAGAGAATCTTATGCAACAGTTTTCTCAGCCATTACCATACATCTCACTCCAATGAAGAACACTCAAAGTCTGAATAAGCTGGGATTACTCGCCTGTTTGTACATATCACAGTACATTCCGATTATGTTTCTTTTGCAAGCTTTGCCAGTGTTTCTGCGTCAGCAGGGAGTGAATCTTGATGCCATCGGTTTACTTTCATTGATAGCTCTACCGTTGATTCTGAAATTTCTATGGTCTCCCCTGATTGATCGTTATGGTTTTACTCGTTGGGGACATTACCGATTTTGGATTATCTGCTTTCAACTCTTAGTTGCTGCTTTAACGGTTATTTGTGCCTTTTTTGATATTGAGACAAACTTTACTGGTTTGTTAATTTGTATATTACTAATGTGTCTGTTTTGTTCTAGTCAAGATATCGCCACAGATGCCTTAGCTGTGGGATTGTTGGAACCACAAGAGCGAGGTTTGGGGAATGGAATACAAACTTCAGGACACTATCTTGGTGCAATCATTGGCAGTGGTGGAATGCTAATCTTGCTCAATTACTGGGGATGGAGAACGAGTCTGCTGATTTTGGCGGGAATAGTGGTGTTAGCACTGATTCCTGTTCTGCGTCATCAAGAGCAACAAATACCGGATGTAAAAGAATTGCAAACTTCAGGGATCGTTAAGAGTTATTTTAGGACTCTAATCAACCCCTACCGCGATCGCAGAACATGGAGTTGGTTGCTGATTTTGTCGCTGTATTTGGCTGGTGGCAATATGGCAAACACCATGTTTCGTCCATTATTGGTGGATATTGGGCTATCTTTGGCAGATATCGGTTGGTTAATGGGAGTTGTGAGTCATGGTGCGGGAATCATTGGTGCGATCGCTGCTGGTTTTTTGATTGCACCTTTAGGAAGGAAACGATCGCTGATTTTATTTGGTTTACTTTATGCGATCGCAATGACAGCTTACTTTTTACCAGCCTTTGGCATCACCAATTTACCGATACTTCACCTAGTAGCTATCAGCGTGCAAATAACTCTTGGTGCAGCAGGTACTACTTTGTTTACTATCATCATGGATAAGAGCCAATTAGCAACTGCTGGCACAGATTTTACTGTGCAAACTTCATTCATTTATTTTGGTACTATCGGTGCTTCAGCTATCAGTGGTTTGCTAGCGCAGATAGTTAGCTACAAGGGAGTATTTGCTATCGGCATCGGCATTACTCTCCTCGATATTATCCTAATTAATCAAGTCTTTGTCAGTAACGAAATTCAACAGCGATCGCCACTTGTATTTAAATAAAAATTATATTTAATGTCTCCGATGATTTTTTACTTAAATCTCAATCAAAAAAATATTCAACAAGAATAATTAGTATGACTTGAATGCTTAATTTCTCTTTGTAAAATTGACATCTTGTTGAAGATACATCCAATAAATATCAACCAGATTTTATCTCAAACCAATCACCAAATCATCAGTCATGAAGCCACCTCAAGGTCCAAAAATTCCTCCTATATTACAGATTATTCGATTGATGTCTGACCCTCTTGGGTATCTAGAAGCTACAAGTAAACTTTACGGTGACATCTTCACCTCGTCATTTATTTTTGATGCACCCACAGTCTTTGTTAGCCATCCAGAGGGAATTAAAGAGATTTACACCAATAAAAATATTGCATCCCCAGGAGAGTTAAACAGAAATGCGGCTCATACCTCAGGAGAAAAAGGAATACTTCAACTTGATGGCTTAAAACACAAAAATCGACGTCAGATCATGTTGCCCGCCTTTCATGGTACGCGAATACAAGCTTATGGACAACGTATTTATGACTTAACAGATGAGGTTATGAGTAAACAGATAATTGGCAAACCCTTCTCAGCCTACAACACGATGAAAATTTTTACCTTAAAGGTAATTTTGTCAGCTGTATTAGGCTTGCGTGAAGGGGAACAATACGAAAAAATAGAGAAGGAACTGCATTCTATGCTGAATTGTCCGCAGTATCCCTTCTGGGAATTATCTGCATCTATACCGTTTCTGCGACGTGATTTTGGTTCATGGAGTCCTTGGGGATACTTTCTTCGGATCAAGCAGCGATTACAGGAATTGCTTTATGCTGAAATTGATAAATGCCGTCAACAAGAAAATTTTACTAGCAACAATCTCCTCTCATTACTAGTTTCAGCTAAGGATGAATCCAATGAACCTCTGAGCAATGAGGAGATACACGACCTCATTCTTGCACCTCTGTTTGCTGGACGCGATGCAGCCGCAACAGCAATTAGCTGGTCTTTGTACTGGACTCATCATCTACCCGCAGTTCGTGAGAAATTGCTCCAAGAACTCGACAGCCTGGGAGAGTCACCAGATATTATGAGTATCGTCCGATTACCTTACCTCAGTGCTGTCTGTAATGAAGCCCTAAGACTCTACCCGACTCAGGTATTTACTTTTCCTCGACGGGTGGAATCAACAGTCGAGTTGATGGGCTATGAATTGAGTCCTGGTACAGTGGTAATTGGCAATATTTATCTGACTCATCAAAGAGAGGATTTATACCCAGAACCCAAGCAATTTAGACCAGAGCGATTTCTAGAAAAACAATTCTCTCCCTACGAATTTTTACCCTTTGGTGTTGGTGAGCGTTACTGTATGGGTGCTGCTTTGGTCATATTTGAAATGAAACTAGTATTAGCAAAAATTCTTTTAGGATACCAACTAGAACTAGCGACTCAGCAACCAGAACGACCCAAGCGCGATACTCTTAACTTTCCTCCTGCCAGTGGCTTGAAAATGGTTTTGCGGGGTCAGAGTTCACAAAGCAATAGCAATTCATTTCCAATAGAGTTTGCTACTAACGTCAATCATTAAGCTGAGAATCCATTTTTCATCTAATATTTTACTATGAGTATTAGATTGCCATCAACAGTAAGATAAAAGAGAAAAATTCTATGGTCAATATCATCGAAAACCTAGAACAGTCATATTGTCTAATCCAAATTGGTGAGGAAGTGACTGAACAAGATACTCAGAATTATCTTGCTCGCTTTACAAATCTCATCAATCATCAAGAGCGCATAGGCTTTGCTTTTCAATACCTGGGTGGTAAACCTCGAAAATCAAAAGCTGGTGAAAAAATGGAGGGTGAATGGCTGCGTGTACATAAGAAAGAACTTGAGAAATATTGCTTGGGTATAGCTATGGTTACTTCTCCTAGTATAGAATCCTTGTTAAAACGAATAATCTTGAAAGGAGCAGGAAAACGTTTATTTGGATGTGATTGCGAACTTTTCTATAGTTTGGATAAAGCAGAAGAGTGGTTTAGGACTCGTAGCCAAAGTAAATCATAGGGATTGGGAAAGGGATATTTTCAGGCTGTTGTTATGTAATTATTCGCGCAAATTTCTAGCTTAAAAATGTATGTTTTGAGAAAAAATTTACATTTTTGGTTAGAGGATTTTTACATAATGAGTTAACTGAAAAAAGTTGGGCTAAATTATTTGCTGCATATCTATATGAATTTAGAAATCTTTAGGTTTTATTTTGTCAAAGCCTGATTTTGATATGCCTAATTTTATTTTTAGATTATTATTTTTGAATATGAATATATTGATTTTTCTATTACCACTCAGTCTTCTCTTCAGTCTGATCCTGAACGCCGAAGTATTAACTTTCTCTCTGCAAGCTTCAAGATAACAATAGTTGACCTTATACCAGCTTAGTTTACAAAAAATTACCAATTCAGAATACCGATGAAACTACCTCAAGGACCGAAAACTTCAGCTTTCTTAAACAATATTAAATTCGCATCCGATCCTTTAGGCTATATGGATACTCTTGCCAGGGATTATGGCGATATCTGCACCATAAATTTTGGTCATACACCGACAGTTTTAGTGAGCAACCCAGACGGAATTAAGCAGATTTTTACCAAAACGAAGGAAATTACAGCTCCTGGCAAGTTACAACAAATTGTAGCTCCCTTAATAGGAAACAATGGATTACTCCTGCTTAATGGATTGCGCCACCAACATCGACGGAAACTGATAATGCCTGCCTTTCATGGTGCGCGTATCCATTCCTACGGACAGCAAATCTGTGAACTAACAAAAATAATCATTAAAAAACAAACTATTGGTCAATCTTTTTTATTATTCCCTACCATCCAAACTATTACCCTAGAAGTACTGATAAAAGTTTGGTCTGGTTTGCATGAAGGAGAACGTTACCAACAAATTACACAAGCAATTCCAGCTTTGCTAAATTTTGCCAGAACTCCTTTATGGGAAATCTTTGCATCTTTACCCTCACTACAACGGGATTTAGGTCGATGGAGTCTGTGGGGATACTTTCTTAGTCTCCAACGACAATTGGATGATTTGATCTATGGAGAAATTAACGAACGTCGCCAAAAATCAGACCAGCTTCCCACTAACCTGCTTTCAGAACTTATATTGGCTCGTGATGAAACGGGTGAACAGCTAACAAATCAAGATATGCGGGATCTCTTCCTCACATTACTACTCGGTGGTCGAGATGCAGCAGCCACAGGAATTTCTTGGTTATTATACTGGACTCATCATCTGCCTACAGTCCGCGAGAAATTGCTCCAAGAACTAGATAGCCTTGGTGAATCTCCAGATCCGATGAGCATTGTTCAATTGCCTTACTTAAATGCTGTCTGTAATGAAGCGCTACGACTTTATCCAACTCAGTTAGTTACATTACCAAGGCTAGTGGAATCTCCAATTGAAGTAATGGGCTATGAGTTAAGTCCAGGTACATTGTTAAGAGTTGGTATTTATTTAACGCATCAACGCGAAGACTTGTATCCACAACCTCAGGAATTTAGGCCCGAACGCTTCTTAGAAAAACAATTCTCTGCTTATGAATTTCTACCTTTTGGTGGAGGTACTCGTCGCTGTCCTGGTGAAGCTTTAGCTATGTTTGAAATGAAGCTAGTATTGGCAACAATATTGTCACATTATCAACTATCTATAGCTTCACAAGAACCAGTCAAACCACAACGTCGCGGTGCTAATTTTCCTCCGGCTTCGTTGAAGATGATAATGCTTGGTCAGCGTCAAAAACAAGAGCGATCGCCAGAGTTACTCGCCAACTTAATTTAGTGTGCGAATATATCTATCTAATTGACATAAGCTAATAAGCATTTAAGTTGCATAAAACCAGTCAGGCAACAACATCGAGTAGTAACAAAGCCAAAAAAGACTTAATTTCAATAAAGTGAATCAACTGTAGAAAGTTTATCAATTAGTCATTGATCGTTCAAAAAAAATGACAGCATTCACTAAAAAATGCCATAAATAATCTAAGAAAAACAATGACAATAAGCAAACAAAAGATCCAGAAACAAAATTACTTTTTGGAAAACGAGCAATCTTTGCAATATGAAATTGAAGAACAAATAATAAAAGTATTTACTTCATCTGGCAAAGCCAATCCTGACGATGTAGATAGTTTAGTTGATAAAATATCCCAAAATTTCTTAACCACAAATGATGCAAACACTGTTATTGAATTAGATTCTTTATTAGGTAGGTTTTCTAATAGCAAAATACCTGCTCAACCTGCTAATTTTCAAAGCTATCTCAAATACTTAACTAACAATGTTATTGAGCATTCAATACACACATCTTCGCCTCGATTTATTGGTCATATGACCTCTGCACTTCCCAGCTTTGTACTTCCTATTGCCAAACTGATGACGGCAATGAATCAAAATGCAGTTAAAATAGAGACAGCTAAATCCCTCAGCTTCTGTGAAAGAGAGGCTTTAGCAATGATGCATCGACTGATTTACAACTTTTCTGATAATTTCTATGCTCAACATATTCAAAATAGCCAGAGTACTTTAGGAATCTTGCTTTCTGGTGGTACAACTGCTAACATTACAGCCCTCTGGTGTGCCAGAAATACTTCTTTGGGAGAAAAAGATGATTTTGGTGGCATAGAAAAAGAAGGCTTAACAGCAGCCCTAGATTTCTACGGTTACAAAGGAGCAGTAATTATTGGCTCTGAGTTGATGCATTTCTCTTTTGATAAAGCTGCTGATTTAATGGGCATTGGTATACAAGGTTTGATCAGAATCCCTACTAACTCTAATAATCAAGTTGACATACAAGCACTACGCGAAGCTGTTGCAGAATGTCATGCTCAAAAATTACTGATTATTGGTATTATAGGCGTTGCTGGCACCACAGACTCAGGTGGAGTAGGGGGTCAAGTTGGTCATTGGGAAAACCTGGCATGGTGTTTAACCGCTTGGGTTTTAATTTCCCAAGTCCAAAACGGTTATCGAAGAGTGAGTCACCCACTGCTAGGGTGATGGTAAGGTTATCAGGAACCACTACAGAACCAAGAATTCCCGAATCACTGGGTGGAAATTTGGGGTCGCGTAGCTTGGGTGTTCCCCCTGCCATGAGAAACTGAATGCGATCGCTCAAGGTTTGAAACAAGCGCACCAAATCTGGTTTGGTTTTAGCTGTTGTGTCAAATGCCACCATCAGAGCAGAAGCCGGGACAGGGGTGATAATACCTGCTTGGTGAATACCAAAAAATGGCACAGTCTCTTCAGATGGGTCTTCAGCAGTTTCCGAAAGAGTGCGATAACCCAAACTGGTCAAAGCTGCTACTCCACCTGCTGCTGCCATACCAATCAGCAAGTCACGACGGCTGATGCGGGGAGTAATACGTAAACTTGGTTGCTCCGAACTTGACATAGTTTACTTTTCTAGGAATAAAATTAGTTAACGCCCAAAGTACCGCGCAGTTGGGCATCACCGTGCCAAAACGGGAAAATTGTACGCTAAGGCTGAAACCCATATCACATAAGCATTTCAGCGATACTTATTTTCCTTAACCCGCAAAGGACGCAACTGATCAAAACTGGTCGCCTGCTTCAAATTCCAGACATAATCACCAGTGAGATTGATATGCTCCCAACCCAACGGTGACAAATGTTGCAAATGTTCTTCAGGAATATTCATCCCTTGTTCCTGCAAATAATCCACGGCTTTTTCTAAGTACACCGTATTCCACAGAACAATAGCAGCAATCACCAAATTCAACCCACTGGCCCGATAAAACTGATCTTCATAAGAGCGATCGCGCAGCTCCCCCAGGCGATTAAAAAACACCGCTCTTTTCAGGGTATGTTTTGCCTCACCCTTATTTAGTCCTGCTGTAGCCCGTCGCCGCAGTTCTGGACTCTGCAACCAGGAGAGAGTAAACAAAGTCCGCTCAATCCTTCCCAACTCCCGCAAAGCTAGAGCTAAACGATTCTGCCGAGGATAGGAAGCTAATTTCCTTAACATCAAAGAAGCTGTCACCGTCCCCGTCCGAATTGAACTAGCAAGGCGTAGAATTTCATCCCAAGATTCCTGAATTAATTTCACATTAATCTTGTCACCAAGGAGGGGTGCCAAAGGCGAATCAGGAGAACTAGGTTCAAAAGTATACAATTTCTTATCAGGTAAATCGCGCATTCGAGGAGCAAATCTAAATCCCAGCAGATGGCACATTGCGAAGACATGTTCGGTATAGCCACTTGTATCCGTATAATGCTCCTGAATCTGTAAATCACTCTCGTGATATAACAAACCATCTAAAACGTGGGTTGCATCCCTAATCGTGGCATTAATTACCTTAACGTGAAAGGGGGCATACTGGTCAGAAATATGCGTGTAAAAAATCACGCTTCTATCCTTACCGTACTTGGCATTGATCTCTTCATTAAAACTGCGATGTCCACCTGCTTTAAACCGTTGGCCATCAGAAGAAGATGTTGTCCCATCACCCCAATAAGCAGCAAATGGGATCTGTGCATGAAAATTCACTACCTCAGCTAAAGCCTTGGAATAAGTTTCATCTCGAATATACCAATCCGCCACCCAAGCTAAACGCTCAAAAGACATTCCTTGAGTTGCGTCAGCCATCCGCGTTAAACCTAAATTAATACCATCAGCAAGCAAGGCACTTAACAAAACAACTTTATCTGAAACTTGTTCTCCTGAATGTAAATGCGTAAAATGTTTCGTAAATTGCGTCCAAGAATCAACTTCTACTAACAAATCAGTCAACTTAATTCTTGGCAGTAAACTATGAACTGTTCTGCTAAATCCATCAACCTCCTTTGGGACAGCATTGGTAAGAGGAGTGATAATTAACTGTTCGTTCTCTATCCTGACATCAACCAGTTTATTTTCTGCCATTAAAGAAGAAACAAGCGCTAATTGTTCAGACAATTCAAGTGAGCGTTGTTCAATATAAGTAGTGAAATCCGTCGTTACTGCCACAGGTATCGTTTGAGAAGAACACATTGATTGCCATGCGTTATCTGTTAATAGATAATCCTCAAAATCTTGGAACTGCTTCGAGCCTGCTACCCAAATATCTCCAGAACGCAAGCCACTGCGTAATTCAGCCAAAGCACACATCTCATAGTAGTGACGGTCAATAGTATCGCCCTTAACTACGTGTTTTAACCAACGAGGTTTAACGAAACTAATATCCGCAGATTCCGGTACTTTTCGACCACCAGATATATTTAATTCTTTAATGACTGACAAAGCTTTTAGAATCGGTAAACTGGCTCCAGTAGCTTTAAATTCAAACGCTGACAACAATTTTGGTGTATACCTTCTCAATTGTGAATAACGATTATCAAGCAGTTCAAGATAATCAAAATCTGCGGGTCTGGCTAGTTTTTCAGCTTCGGCAACACTACTAATAAACTTTTCCCAATTTAAGACTGATTCAATCGCTTTATAAGCATCAATTGACTCATCTCTAGCAGCAATCAACGCCTTACCTACTTGAGCATATAATCGGACTTTCTCATTAATTGCTTTGCCATCATGTTGAAACTTATCCCCATGCTGATGCTCACTTTTGTTAAACAATTTACCCATCATTTTATCGTGCATTTCTATGGCATAATCGACTAATGACGCACTCCATTCAATGAGAAAAGCAACTAAAATAGCATAGCGTCTCAATTCATCCAACCTAGATAGGTGAGCAGGTGTAGACTTCGCGCCAGTTCTAGTAAATTGCAGTAGACGATTTTGGTGTACTCGTTTCAAGCATCCAGAGTCGAGATTGAGATGGCGGATAAACTCCAGTCGTTCCACCACTTTTAAAAAGTTCCTTGGATTAGCCTGACCTGGTGGTTGACGTAGCCAAATTAAATCAGTCAGTTTTTTATCAGGCTCTACAACTAATAACTTATCCAGCGCCATCTTTTGTAATGTTGTCAAACTTTTAGTCAACTCAAGACATACTAGTTTTTGAGCGCGATGTCTGACCTCCCAGGCTAAACGTTCTACCGTAGAAATAGCTGGAATAATAATTTGGCGCAAGCGCATCTCATCAATCAACGCTCCCACAAGCGCCATCCCTTTATCTGACGATATTGCAAAAGGTAATAACCATTTTGAGAATTGCTTGTATGTAGATATATTAAAAGTATGAAATCCGAAATTATTTTGAATTTCTGCCAGATGTTCGCGTCGAGTTGTATCCCTTTGGGAATATTCGGTGATGATTGTCGGGTCAAGTTTTAATTGAGATGCAATATAAAACAGTACAGATTCTGGTACTATTTCTCCTAGACTCCAAACACGACCGGGGAAGCGTAGGTAAGATAACTGTACGGCGAAACCAAGACGATTGTGTGGTCTACGACGCTCTTTGATAACTTTGAGTTCGTCATTACTAAAAGTATAGTAGCGAGCTATATCTCTTGTCGTGATAGAATCGGGGATTTCAGTAAATTGAAGTCGTTGTGTCGGAGATAAAAGTTCGCGCGTTGCCAATTAGATACCTGGATATTCAGTTTTTAAGAAGTAGTTTGATTTTGTTTATAATTCGCGCCACAGTAAGGGCAGAATTTAAATTTCAATGACATAATTGGTTCATTACAACTAACACAGCGATTCCGTAAAGCTGTACCACAAGCAAAGCAATACTTCGACCGTAAGTCTGTCCACATTTGGTCAGGAGTAGTTCCTGGAGTCCAACATTTAGGACAAAATTTTAACGTAGTTATTGTTTCTGGGGAGACTTTCTTCGCTGCCGCATCTAGGTACTCCGGTGGTATTCCCAACGCCGCAGCTAAACCGCCTTTAGCCTTTTGATTCAGTCTCGAAGTTTGTCCACCCTCAATTTTGCGGATGGTCTGGATATGTATTCCCGCTTTAAAACTCAACTCTTTTTGGGTTAAAGAAAGCTGACCTCGCAATCTCTGGACGTAATTAGCAAGCCCTTCTTCTCCCAATGGTCGCGTTGAATGTTCTGTTACAATCATCAAAATATATCTGAAAATATATTTGTTAATGATAAGTTAATATCTAAACCTTTATTCAAATAAATTGTAAAAAGCTCCTCTAAAGTAATGATGACTTTAGCAGCTTTAGCCACCAAGTTTTTAGAACGTTCAGGACTAGCCAAAAGTACTCTGCGTTCATATCAGTCTACGATTATCCCCTTGCTCAAGGAGTACGGTCGATGGTCAATAGAAATCATCGACAGACAAGTTTTGATGGAATATCTCAATCATTTAACTGATGTTTCCTATACGACCCACCACCGTCATCAAGCTGTAATCACGGCTTTGTTCAGTTTTGCTGTTGATATGGGATATCTCAAATCCAATCCGGTTGCGGGACTCACAAGACGTAAACCCAGTCGAGAACAAGGAGAACACGCTACTGATGAGGCTGTGCGTTACCTTACTCCATACCAATTAAGTATCCTGTATGGTGTCATCAAAAAAGATATTCGTTTGTCTGCATTGGTGCATTTGTTGCATACCAGTGGCGCTAGGATTGCTGAGGTACTGGCTCTAAATTTAGATGACATAGACCTCGAAGCTCGAAAATTTCAGGTTGTTGGGAAAGGCAACAAGCAACGGTGGTGTTTTTACAGTGAAGTAGCACTCACGAGTCTAAATAACTACATTGAATATTATAGACATCCTAAGCATCCAGCACTGTTTACTGCTCAACAGCCAAAAACTTTAGAAGTATCCCGCCTTTCTTACCGCATGGCGCATAAATCTTGGACTAAGTTCATTGGAGATAGTCCTGAACTCCAATTCATTCGTATTCACGACCTACGGCACACTTTTGCTACAGAGCGAGTGGGATTAATGGGGATTGAAGAACTCAGGGCGCTCATGGGACATGAAAGCATTCAGACAACATTACGGTATCAAAAAGTAACGTCACAGCGTGCAGAAATTGTGGCACAATTGGCGTTAAAAAGCCTACCAAACTTTTCTGAATAATTTCAGCATATAACTAACTAAGTGTGATAATAAAACAATACTTTTGCCAAAACATACCATCCTTGGTGCAGAGAATACATACTACTCTGCACCAACAAAATAAGGATAATCAACCACTCAGACAAAGCATCAGCCATCGCACTGAAAAACAATAAAACAAGATTATCTATCAAGTGACGAAAAGGGAATTATGACTAAAAACAAAGCGCAGGCACAGGAAATGGAAGAACGTCTTAAGTACTGGCTTAGTAATTTTGGTGAAAATATTACTAGGATTGACCATGTTATTGATTCATTAGAAGATTTACGGGAGGAGCTAAATACGGATAATGTTGATTTAAGTAAGATTGGTATTAATGATTATATGTACGACTTCATTATTAGTTTAAAATTATTAAAAAAAGATTTATCTGATGATATTAAAACAATTAAAAGTTGTCTTGATTGATAATAATCTAAAAGGAAATTATGATTAATCATTTTGCTTTTTTACAAAACAGAACTAAACAGTACATAGAATCAGATATGCACTGCAAAATTGATGAAAATTTAAATCAATTACTGATGTGGTTTGAGTATTTCCCAAATGGAGATAAATGGATTCTTAGCACACAGATAAAAGATGTGCTTTCACATAAAGCCCGTGAAAGCAATCACAAGAGTTACTGGGATAGAGAGCGGTGTGGATGGTTTCCAATGTCACCCGTTAACTGGGCTTATGAGGTTTTTGGGAATAATTACCATGAGTATTCTGATTTTTTGTTTCCAAAAGCTCTAATTTCTGCCAAGTAAGCAATCATAATGGGATTATGTCTGAACTATATAAAGCTGGAATTATTGAGGTAACAGAAGCAGAAGACGAAGGCAAGGATTTATTTGAAATTACGCTGCACTTTGACGGCGATATTTTTCTTCCCAACGTTGTTTTTGAAGGCAAAGACCACGCATTGCAGCAAGCCAAGAAGCTCTATGATTGGCTAGAAACTAATCCAAAAGAAATTAAGGGGGAGCAACTACGCTGGCGATCATACACAGTTAATCGTGAAATCCTAAGAGAGTATCCATCTTGCTATTTACCTTACTGCTATTCAAAATACGAGCAGAGTTTAGAAGTTTTCGTTTTTGAGCAAGACAAGGAAGCGATCGCTTACGGTTGGTTCAGCGCTGAACCTTTACCTTACCGTATGGATAAAGAAGATGGTTTGGTAGTTCTTGCAGACATTTCAGATGATGCTGTACTTGCTGGTTGGCATAAAGCTACTGATATACGTGTTTACATTTACTCTTTTCTTTACCAATTAGATAGCCGTGACAAAATGGAGAATATGTATGGAAACCTGTATCAATAAA
Organism: Nostoc sp. CmiVER01; assembly: GCF_034531135.2. Classification (NCBI taxonomy): domain Bacteria; kingdom Bacillati; phylum Cyanobacteriota; class Cyanophyceae; order Nostocales; family Nostocaceae; genus Nostoc; species Nostoc sp. CmiVER01. The sequence goes on along the minus strand of NZ_JAVRBU020000010.1, from coordinate 271,497 downwards.
AACGTTGTACCTACTGAAAGTAATTATATATGGGCTTACGCTTGGAATCGTGAACAAGATATTTTAATTCAACCTGATGGGTGGGAGCTATTTGAGTACCAAGACAACGAACCCAAAGAGTGGAAGCAGTTTATGAAAAATAGCGTAAGGTGTTGTACTACAAGCGATTCCTGGCAACATTTAAAAATTAGCGTGGAAAACCCAATGTGACTTTAGGGAGATTTTGATTAATTTAGTTGTTTTGATACTGGCATTACTTGAATCTGGCTTGATTTCATGTCAAATAGCAACAATTAGCAAGCAAAGATAAATGAATAATAGACTGTCTAAAGTGATCCATAGCAGTACTTTCAGACTAGCTTGCCTCTGCTGAAAGCTTCGTTGTATCTACGTATCTACGCCAAATTACACCTATAGGAGGCTCAATCTCACTTACGGGTGTTATTGAAAAATGGGTGGCTAAGATGCTTATGGAGAAAGGCTTTTAGCCTTAGCGTACAATTTTCCCGTTTTGGCACGGTGATGCCTTCTACTGCGGCTAAAGCATCAAAAAAGCCCATAATGCTATTGGATTTTGGTGCAGTAGCTAAATAAAGTACTGCCTGCGCTAAATGATAACGTCCTTCTGGCATTCCTACGCGATCAAATGCTTCAGCACAAGCATTTGTAACGACAACCGCTTGTGGGTCAGCCAATCCGACATCTTCAACTAGCAAGAATTAACATCCGACGGAAAATGAAACGCGGGTCTTCACCTGCATAAACCATTTTGGCCAGCCAATAGAGTGCTGCATCTGGGTCAGAACCTCGTAAGCTTTTGATAAAAGCACTAATGGTATCAAAATGGGCATCCCCTTCTTTGTCGTATAAAACAGCACGCTGTTGAATTGATTCTTCTGCCACTGCTAGAGGAATATGAATAACACCTGTAGCATCGAGGGGTGTAGTCTCTACAGCTAGTTGCAAAGCATTTAATAATGAACGAGCATCACCGTTAGCAACATTAACTAGATGAGCTAAAGCATCTACGTCAATTTGTACTGTTAACTTGCCATAACCGCGTTCCGAATCGAAGAGTGTTTGCTCAACAATTTTGTATAAATCTTTATCAGTTAATTCTTGAAGTTGAAAAATCCGCGAACGGCTGACAAGTGCCTTATTGACTTCAAAAAAAGGATTTTCGGTGGTAGCACCAATGAGAATAATTGTACCATTCTCTACCCAAGGCAATAGAGCATCTTGCTGAGACTTGTTAAAACGATGGACTTCATCGACAAAAAGAATAGTTCGTTGATTATGGAACTTGCGCTTTTGTTGGGCTATTTCAATTGCGGCTCGAATTTCTTTGACTCCTGAAAGTACGGCATTAATAGCGATAAAGTGAGCGCGGATGGTGTTGGCAATAACACGCGCCAAAGTAGTCTTGCCAGTCCCTGGTGGCCCAGAAAAGATTAAGGAAGACAGTTGATCCAAACTAATAGCACGCCGCAGTAGTCTTCCTTGCCCGATAATATGCTCTTGACCAATAAATTGATCGAGTGTCCGGGGACGCATCCTAGCCGCCAGTGGTGCTGATTCTTCAGTTATTTTTGCAAGATGCTGGTCAAATAAATCCATTATTAAATACGTCGAGAGGAGGTGGGGTTTTTCAAGCCATAGAAGATGTATGCTTTTTCAAGGTAAAAAACTATAGCGACAATTAACATCTAAAAAGAAATTACTTTACGATCTCGCAAAAATTTACCGTTTATATTGCGTGGAGCATCAGTAGCGAGCCAAATTGCAGTGTCGGCTCCTTCTGCTGGCGTGCGCGGTGCTGATGACCCACCCATATCTGTTTGAACCCAGCCCGGACAAATGGAATTGACAACAATTCCGAAGGATTGCAGAGCTTGTGCCAGCATAATTGTTGCCCCATTTAATGCCAGCTTTGATAGGCAGTAACTTGGGACATCATAAGACAAGTCTTCTAATGCTCCATATCCGCTTGAAACGTTGACAACTCTGGCATCGGGGGATTTTTCCAATAGGGGTAAAAATGCCTGTACCATCCGAATTGCGCCAAAGGTGTTGGCATTCATGGTGGAATCAAGTAACTCACGAGAAATGGTAAGAATATTTACATCCTTGTCTGGATACACTCCAGCATTATTGATTAAAACATCTAACCGAGCAATTTTCTGGTGCAGGGTTTTTACTGCTTCATCGATAGAGCGATCGTTAGTTACATCCAATTCGAGAGGAATTACCTTTGGTTGAAGCTTCTGTACCGCAAGTTTTGCGTTATCAAGCGAACGTGAAGTGATAATTATCGAGTAACCTTTTGCTAGTAGACCTTGAGCGATGGCAAACCCAATCCCTCGGTTCCCACCTGTGACTAATGCCCATTTGTCTTGCGTGGATTCCATAGTTATGTTCTACCTTGTGTTAAGAATGCTTGCAGAAATGTTGAATCAGGGAATAGTACGTTTTTTTAGTGTGGCTGGTGATTTTCTCCAAAGTAGGGAGTACCTAAAGCTTTAGGAGGTGTAGATTTTCCTGCTAATCCCACTAATGCCAATAAAGCGATCGCATAAGGTAGCATGACTAAAAATTGGTAAGGGATATTTGCGCCTAATGCCTGAATTCGCAGTTGTAAAGCTTCTGTAGCCCCAAATAGCAAACAAGCTAAAGCACTACCTATAGGATGCCATCTGCCAAAAATTAATGCTGCGATCGCAATAAATCCTTTACCAGCACTCATCCCTTCTGCAAAAAATCTTACTTGTACGAGAGTTAAATAAGCACCTCCTAAACTCGCAAGACAGCCACTAATCACCACAGCGATATAACGAACAAATGCTACAGAAATACCTGCTGTGTCAGCAGCTTTCGGAGATTCTCCCACTGCCCGCAATGTCAATCCAAAGCTAGTTTTAAATAAAATGTATGTAGTTAAAATGACTAAGATAAATAATAAGTATACTAAAAAATCTGACTGAAATAGTAGCGCCCCGATTAGGGGAATATTGGCTAAACCAGGAATAGTAATTGCCCCAATTCCAGGTAACTGCTGCGTACTACTGCCACTAAACACTAACCGGGCTAAAAACGATGTTAATCCAGCTGCAACGAGATTAATTGCTAGCCCGGATACCAATTGATCGACACGCAAAGTTACACACAAAACAGCATGAAGTAGTCCGACTAATCCACCTGCAATTAAGGAAGCGAGGATACCAAGCCAGGGATTACCTATGTAGAAAGTGGCAGCAGCAGCAGTAAAAGCACCTGTAAGCAACATTCCTTCTAAGGCGATATTTAAGACGCCCGCTCGTTCCGAGTACAATCCTCCAAGGGCTGCAAATGCTAGGGGGACGGCTAGTCGTAAGGTAGCGATTAAGTAATCAAAGAAGAAGTTGAAATTATTCATGGAGTTATTTTTAAACGCAGAGTGAAGCGCAAAGTATCGCAGAGTTTTCTTTGTGTTCCTCTGCGTTAAACCTCCGCGTCCCTCTACGTTTTTACTCTTATTTCTCTTTCGACTGCGAGACTAATAGCAATAAATAACACCATAAACCCCTGAATCGCGTAAACTACTGTTACCGGCACACCTGCACTACGCTGCATCACATTTGCACCACTGCGAAGCGCTGCAAAAAACAAAGAAGTTAAGACTACACCGACAACACTACCACGACTTAAAAAAGCGATCGCAATGGCATCAAATCCGTAACCTGGTGAAACTTGTTCAAATAGCCGATATTTCAACCCCATCACCTCACAACTCCCAGCCAACCCAGCTAAACCACCTGAAAAAGCTATCACCAGCATAATGGTACGTTCAACAGATATATGGGCATAACGGGCAGCAATCGGGTTAAATCCCACTGCTGTAATTTGATAACCTAGAGGCGATCGCACTAACAATACCCATAAAATACCTGCGGCAATTAAACCGAATAAAATCCCAGCATGGGCAAGGCTTTGCGGTAAGAGAATCGGCAAACGCGATGTTTGAGCAATTAATGGCGAATAAGGACTAGGCGCACCTGTGGCCATTAATGGGTTTTGTACGAGGTAGCTAACTAAATTCATCGCGATATAGTTGAGCAATAATGTAGTAATTACCTCATTCACTCCGCGCATGGCTTTGAGATAACCAGGAATCCAACCCCAAACTGCACCAAAAAGAAATCCTGCCAAAAGTGCTAAGGGGATATGAATCACCGCAGGTAATCCTTGCACATATAACCCAATTAAAGTACTTCCCAACGCACCCAGATAAATTTGTCCTTCTCCACCAATATTAAATTGCCCAGCCCGCAACGCTACTAAAACGCCTAAGCTGGTGAACAATAGCGGTGTCATTTTGGTGAGGGTGTTACCAAATCCAAAGTAGGTAGAGAGAGATTCTTGAAATAGGATGCTGTATGCAGTGATGGGATTTGCCCCAGCAATTAGCATGAGGATAGCACCAACGATGAGGGCACAGGCGATGGCAATTAGCGGTGATAGGATTGGTAACAGGAATTTCATGCGATTAGTTGGGATCATTGATTAACCCCACCAGCCATCAAAAAACCAATTTCTTCAACCTTCGCCGTGGCTGCATCCAAAATAGCCAAAAACTCACCTCTGTAGATTACGGCAATGCGATCGCTCATTGCCATCACTTCTTCTAACTCAGTAGAAATATACAAAATTGCCGCACCGCAATCGCGTTCTGTTAAGATTCGAGACTGGACGGCTACTGTCGCCCCAACATCTAACCCCCTTGTGGGTTGCATAGCGATAATTAAAGCTGGTGTTTGCGCCAGTTCTCGCGCTAACACCACTTTTTGTTGATTTCCTCCCGAAAGCTGACTTACCTTGATATCAATCCCATTCGCCCGAATGTCAAACTCTTGCATTGCAGCTTGGGCACGATTAGCGATCGCTTCTGGTTGTAACAAAAAACGGCGACAAAATGGCAGATATTTAAAAGCTTTTAAAATCAAATTTTGGGCGATGCTAAATTGCAATACCAATCCCATTGTCTGCCTATCTTCTGGAATGTAGCCCACTGAGGAATGCTTGGGCGTAAACTCAATTTTACCCTGCTTAATAGTCCGCACAAGAGCAATGGCATCAGCTAATTCTCGCTGCCCATTCCCATCGACACCAGCAATTCCTAAAATTTCTCCCGCCCGCAGCTCAAAAGATACATTATTTACAGCAGGAATATTTCTTTCATCAGCAACTTGTAAATTTTGCACTGACAGAATGATTTCTCCTAGTAATGTCGGACTTTTATTTAACTGTAAAGCTACTTCCCGTCCTACCATTAATGTTGCTAACTGCTGAGGTGTAGCTGCTGAAGTTGATATTGTTGCTACTACCTTTCCCTGGCGCAAAACTGTTACTGATTCACAGAGATTCATTACCTCTTCTAATTTATGACTGATAAAAATGATTGTGTTACCTGCGGCTGCCAATTGTCGCAAGATAGCAATTAATGATTCTACTTCTGGCGGTGTCAAAACTGCTGTAGGTTCATCAAGAATCAACAACTTTGCTCGACGGTAGAGAACTTTGAGAATTTCTACCCGTTGTTGTGCCCTAACAGATAAATTTTCAACTTTGGCAGTGGGGTCAATTTCTAATCCATAAGCTTGGGATAATGCAGCAATTTCTTGCTGTTTATCTTGTAAATTTAGCCGCCAAGTTTTCTCCATCCCTAAGATGATATTTTCTGTGACAGTCAATTTCGGTACAAGCATGAAGTGTTGGTAAATCATGCCAATCCCTAATTTAATTGCCTTATTTGGTGAAGTAATTTTTATTGATTGTTCTTGAAGATAAATCTCCCCAGCATCAGGTTGATAGAGTCCACTAATAATATTCATTAAAGTACTCTTACCTGCACCATTTTCGCCTAGTATTGCATGAATGGTTCCAGATGCAACAGAGAGGTTGATATTATCGTTAGCAATAAAAGACCCAAAGCGTTTGGTAATATTGTTTAAGCGTAAATAGTTCATATTCACTCAAATGATAGCTCATAGTGAGGACTTTAGTCCTCAAAATCTGGACTAAAGTCCTTACTAACCTGAGTTCGGGATAAGGAAAGGGACAGGTAGTAAGCTGAAAATAACGTCAAATCCAGCACCTGTCCTATGTTTAGTTTAGAATTTTTGTTCTGCCATGTAGATGATTTTTGTAAGGTGTTTGAAAGCCAATGGCACAAAAAGCTGTTGGTACATGGAGGAATAAGACGGATTCGGGCTAGAAGTCTGTGTTTAAGTGAAATAATGACGATACTGATTGCATTTCATCAAAATCACTACCGGAATTTCAAGCATTTTTATTTGAATCATGTCAAACAGCAATGGAGTTATGCTTTTCCGGGACTGCCGAGTTATCAACGATTCATTGAATGGATACCATCAACCTTGATACCTTTGTGCGTTTACCTGAAGCATTGTTTTGGACAGTGTACGGGTATCGGTTTTATCGATTCAACATGTCTGAAGGTCTGCCATAATCGTCGGATTTCTCGGCATAAAGTTTTTGAAGATTTAGCCGCTCGTGGAAAGACTTCTGTGGATTGGTTTTTCGGGTTTAAGCTTCATCTTGTCGTCAATGAACTTGGTCAACTCTTAAATGTGGTTCTTACTCCTGGTAATATTGATGACCGTCAACCAGTTCCCGATTTACTCAGTGATCTGTTTGGCAAAATATTTGGCGATCGCGGATATGTCTCTCAAAAACTGGCTTCTCAACTTTTGCAAGAGTTCGGCATTAAATTTTTTGCCAAACCCCGTCGCAACATGAAAAACCATTTGATGCATCTCCATGACAAGCTCTTATCCCGTAAACGCTCCATTATTGAGACTATTAATGATCAACTCAAGAATATTTCTCAAATTGAACATTCTAGACATCGAAGCCCCGTTAATTTCTGCGTTAACGTTCTGTGCGGATTAATCGCTTATTGCCATCAACCTAAGAAACCCAGCCTTCAGATGGAATGGCTTTTACCTCAATCTGCTTAACCCGAACTCAGGTTTACTAGAAAAGTTTTTTAATCTAGTCTACTAAACCTATTACAGTACAGCATAATAAATCGCCCATTCCAAATCGCCAAAAACTCTGCCCTGTAAGCTTTTTGGCTTCCGCCCTGCGGTACTATGTTGTTGCTTTTTTTACGCAGCGCGTATCTTTACCAGCCTCTTTACAGTCTTCAAAAACGATTTTTTTATTAACAATATCTTGCTTTGCATTCAATACCTTTTGCTTTACTACTTCTGGTATAATTCCCCCGAATTTTCCTAAAAATAAGATATCTGTTCTCTCTAACCCAATTGTATATATTTGTCCTTTGATTTTTTTTTGTTTAGCTAATTCTGCTATGTAAGCGATGGCTAAATCTAAGCGTTTTACAGCGCTGGTTAAAACAGCTTTTGGTGCAACATCTAATTGATCCTTAGTGTTGCCAAAAGCATATACTCCTTTTTCACCTGCTGTTTGTAAGACTGCGGCTGAGGCATTATCTAACCATTGATAGATGACATCAGCACCAGAAGAAATTAATGCGAGCGTCGCTTCCTTGGCTTTGGCAACATCATTCCAATCACCTGTAAAAGTAGAGGTAATTTGGATATTTGGTTTAACAGACTTTGCTCCTAATTCAAATCCCCGGAGTTCTCCCTCGGTAGCGGGGAACTTCTCTCCAGCAATATAAGATAATTTATTAGATTTAGTGACAGAAGCGCCGATAATACCACACAAATAACTAGCTTGTAGGTGATCTATTCGTAAAGAAGCAATATTCTCAGCCTTAAGATTACCATTCACACCCACAAAAAATGTATTGGGGAACTGTGAAGAGACTTGTTCAATTGCAGCATCAAATTGTCCGCCATGTGCGAAGATGAGATTGTAGCCTTTACGAGCAAAATCTGTTAATACTTCTGTTTGATCTGCTTGTGCTACTTTTTCTACATAGGCGGTTTCTGTACTTAGCTTTTGTTTTGCTAGATTAATTCCTTCATAACCAGATTGATTCCAGCCTTTGTCAGTAATCATTCCAGGGAGAGCGATCGCTATTTTAAACCCTTCAGTACCACCCATTGTTGTCGCTGTTGGTGTCGTTGGCTTATTACTGCAAGCTTCCACCACTAAGCTAGTAGCAAATGCTGCTGAACCGAACAAGATAAATTCACGCCGACTAAAGCTTGTTGTCATACCTCGCCTTCAGATAGATAGTTATTTCAAAACTCTAAAGTCGTAGGTGGTCTTTTGGAAACAATTTCTCTCGGATTTCTCAATCAAGACACAAAAACGTCTCTCCTCGTTTATCATAGTCTGCTTTTACACTTGTTCACTCAGCCGTATTATCTCGTACTCTTTTTCAAAAATCAAATAGGATTTCTATAGCGTTCTTCCATCAATCTTGGGAAAAGCAATCGCTGCAAGGCTTACGAGACTTCGGTTTTCAGTTTTTAGCTAGATTTTTGAATTTCTATTAGAAAATAAAGCCTCAAACCTTGATTGGGTGATAGTTTCAGTTTTCTGCTTCGATTATTGTTTGATGAGAGTGATTGAAGAGCGATAGTAAAAACCTAGAATTAAAGAAAAGATAAAAAGTTAATCGTGTCAGACTTTATTGAGCTAGGGGTTACAAATCAAAATCAAGGCTGAATGTTTCCCCACCATAATCTTCTTCTTTCTCCTCTGGAAATGGAGTTTGAGTCCAAGACGTGAGTTGGTTTGATTCAGTATTAATAGGTGAGTCAGGTAAAAGTTGTGCAGGTAATCCAGCCTTGATGAAAACAAAATAGCAATCAACTATAAAGTAAAGCGTGTCCAGGTAACTTTTATCTAGTTTTTGCGATTCTGCAAATATGCGCTCTCGGTAATTATCTTTGAGGCGAACTTTTTCCGGTGCTAAGTCTTTTTTATCTGCCATTGTTATAACTTTACTTAAAAGATGTAGTAGTTGGGTTCTTACTGCTGATGGTTTTTGCCATCTCCAAAAGCCCAAAGACATTGGCTTCCACTGGATTGTCCAGAATTTTGAACCCGTTCTTCTCCAACAGCTTCTTAAATCCTGGTAACAGGCAGCCTCCACCTATCGCCCAGATTTCATCGCCCTGGTGCTTGGCATCAAGTGTCAGATTCACCACTTTCTTCAAGTATTTTTCATACCAATCTTTCAAACAAGCGCTGTAAACATCTTTGATATCGATGTCACGGCTGTACCTGGTATGCCCCATTTCCAAACAAAATCGGATTTTGGAAGCATCCCCAATTTTTCCTCCATTTAGATGTTTCATTTTTTGGGAGATATCATCAATGAGAACTTCTACACCGATGGGGTAAGCAGTGTGAACTTCTCGCTGACCCCGGTTGTAACGAGAATATAGGGTCGTACCATTGCCAAAGTCTAAAATGGTTAATTTTTTTGGTAGTGGATGCCCAAACAATGCACCCATACCCTCTAGTACAACTTTCAGCACTTCTACTTTTACTTCTGATTGTTTGCCAGCAAGTATTGGCTGATATTCTCCATTGAGTACTTTTTGCAGTTCTGATGCCAGACCAACGTCATGTAAGCTGACAACTAATTTTAAGTGCCAAGCCTTACGGTGTGGGAGATGTGCCAATGCACCCAGTAAAGTCAGCAACGCGTTGTTGACTTTATTTTCATTATTATCGGTATTCCGGTCAAAATAATTTCCTGTCCGGTAAGCTGACTCTCCAACTGTGTAAGCAGCCCCGTTAAAAACTACGCGCCCTGGTACATCTTCCATTTCTGCATTGGTTATATAGCTGGGGACACGAACTACTTCAAATCCTTCGACTAAAAGTTTGAGGCTTCCGTAACCGTTATCGAAACCCGCAGGAAAAATTTTTTGTAAGGTGTGAATGTTTGACATAAAGACAAAGGTAATACACTTTAATTTGTGAAAGCTATCTGTTCAGGTAATTTTAGGGAGTAGGGGAGAGAAGAATAAAATAACTACTTCTTTTTTTTCTAATCTCAAGAGCTTATCATAACCCCTTGGGGGCTAAATGGGGTACAAAATGTTAACCAGTCAACTGTACCCCATTTAGCACCTATATAGACCCTATATGGGGGTCAACATGTCACTAAAGTCCTGAGCTATTGTTGGGGTATATATAGCCCCCATGTAGCCCCCAGAAGGAATTTTTGAAATCTCTTTTATCAACGCAGCAGAAATTAAATTAGATCATCGTTGACTCTTTGATTTATACTTTAATGTCAATTTTTTGTTAAAAAGCAATTCAGTTTTGATCTTTAACTTCTTGCTAACTATGTAACGAGTGGGTTACTACTTGCTTACAGGTTCAGCTTTCTCTACTGAATTATCATTCACACCCAAAGTTAATTCCAAAGGAATTTTTTGGGGATAAGCTTTTACTACTTGCCGATAAACATCATAATTAGTAGGTAGCGTGTTCTGAGTATTACCCACCCCATAGGTCAGTTTGTACTTTATATCTTTGATCAATTCAGGTTTACCTACCTCTTCTTGAGGTCTTTTACGTTGTTCAACTTCATCAACACTTGGTCGCGGCGGTAAAGTAGGCCACCATAAGCCTCGGTCATCTGGGCCGACCACTGCTCCTAGCGGTTTTACTCCATTCCGATTTAGTATCGAAGTAGTAGCAAAGGTTTCAATGCGGGGTCGTGGTTCACTAGTTAGGTTATTGGCATATTTAACTTGCCAGGTGTAACTGGTGAGTGTTGTAGCTTCATACTGTTCAACAGTAGTAGTACTGCAACTAGTTAATGTCAGTGCCGTTAGTGCAGTTATTATTGAGGGTAAAAATCTTATTTGCATTAGCAATCGTAAATATCTTTTACCAATCACTCTTCAAAAGGTAGTGTGCCATCATTCCTACCAAAGTGAAGGAATCGATGTTGTAGAAAGCACTTCTCCTGTAACAATCTAATCGCCATTTGCCTATTTTGAAGGAATGACTTTCGGAATGCTGATTGCCATACTAAATGTAGTTTCAGTTATCATCACTGCTTTCAACTAATAAAGCTTCAAGCTCTACTAATATTTTTTGTAATCGCTTGTGCTGATTGGGATTATCCCAAACCTTTGATTTTTTTACTTTACTGTAGGCTTCATCTATCTTCTTTTTTAAAGAAGATGATTTTTTATCTGTATTTCCAGGCATGTTTGCTTGAATTTCAGCAAGACGCTCTTTAATTTGACTTAAAGATAAATTATTTTGAATTGCATCAGACAGTAATGATTTACGCAGGGCTTCATCCCTAATCCGCGCAATCACTTTGGCTTTAGTATACTCGATTACTCCTGACCGGAGAGCTTCCATAACATCTATAGGAAGTTTTAATAATGGGAGACGATTGGTTCTAAAACTTTCGGGGGAAAACTTTCCGATTGTGTTAAATACCTCAAGTAGAGACTGCCATTCTTGGCTGTGGATAACGTTATCCACAGCCTCTCGTTCTGGATGAGCTGCTGATTGAAGTAAAGCAACTATTGATTCTGTGGTTTGATTAAGTTTTAATCCTAAGAGAGCAACAATACTCTCTGTTTCCTCAATTGGGTTTAAGTCCTCTCTTTGGAGATTTTCCGAGAGTGCTAGTTCAAGTGCTTCAGCATCTGTCATTTCCCTAATAACAGCAGGTACAAACTCTAATTGAGCAGTTTTAGCCCCTCGGAAACGACGTTCTCCTGCAACTAGTTCATATTTTCCATCCTTTTGAGGACGGACGAGAAGGGGCTGAAGAATTCCATGCTGTTTAATTGACTCTACTAACTCATGCATGGCTTGAGGAGCAAAGTAGCGACGAGGCTGTTGATGTGGTAAAACTATTTGTTCTATTGGGATAAGGAAAGCAGCGCTACTATTGTCTACTGCTTCTTCAACTCCAAATAAAGCATCGACTCCTTTAATTTCATAAGGTTGACTAACACGCTTCTTCAGACTCATGGCAACTTCTCCAAACTTTGAGCAATCTGTTTGAGAATAGTGACAGATGGATGCTTAGAATTGTAAAGTGCTAACGGTATATGCTCTTGGGCTGCATCAGCAAAAGCTACGGATCGAGGAATAGCTGGATAAATGGTACCAATCTTAGATAGAGAATTAGTAATTGACTGTAAGCTTTGGGAGCCTTGTCCAGTTCGGTTATCGTACATGGTTGGAACTACTCCAGCAATCTGTAATTTTCGATTTGCCCGAGAACGGACACGCGCAATCGTTGTTAACAATAGTTCTGTTCCTTTTAGAGCTTTATATTCAGTTTGAATAGGAATGAGTACATGTGTGGCTGCCACCAAGCTAATATAGCTAAGAATACCGAGACTTGGTGGACAATCAATTAAAATGAATTGGTATTGTGCGATAACTGGTTCAAGAGCCTCCTTTAGTCGAATATCTCGCATATCTGCGACAACAAGTTCTAATTCTGCGCCACTTAAGTTGATGTTTGCGGGGGCCATATCCATACCATGTATATTCTGATGAATTGGTAATGGTTCTTCTCCCAGAATAGCTTCATAAACTGTCTTACCTAGTTCAGATGGCTCTAATCCCATAAAAGTAGTTAGTGAAGCCTGGGGGTCCATATCCACTAATAAAACACTTTGCTGACTTTGAGCCAAATGGTAGCCTAAATTCATCGTCAGAGTAGTTTTGCTGACACCACCCGACTGATTAAAAACTGCAATGACTTTGCTCATTAACTGAACAGAAATAATAAAGACATCAACTTAACAATATCGGTATCAGTCACATACTGGCAAAATAAACTTACATTCAGTAGACCGAACTTTAACATTTCAACTATGATTTTGCCCTTTCTATTATTGCTAACTTTTTCAGTCTCTAAGCAATGGTTTATCTGGTGTCAGCCCCACTGCCCCGGCTTTTAAGCTTGAACTAGGGTAAGTTTTCAATGACACTAATATTGAATATCTAATTTAGTATTTATGTACTAGAATAGCTAGACTCCCAGTATTATAATAATGTGCGGCCTCTTCTAACAGGCAATGTCTACTCCCCCTAATCTTTCCCCTCAACAAGTAAGCGCCTTTCCTCAATACGAAACAATCACCGGAGTCGTAGAACGCCTAACTTTTTACTCTGCTGAGTCAGGCTACACCGTGGCAAGGCTGACTCGACCCCGTAGCAACGAACTCACAACAATTGTCGGCAACTTTGCCAATATTCAGCCAGGTCAAACTCTACAGCTAAGTGGTTTCTGGCGTGACCATCCACAATTTGGGCCACAGTTCCAAGTAGTCAACTACAAAGAAACCAAACCAGCCACTCTCACCGGAATTGAGAAATATTTGGGCAGTGGTTTAATCAAAGGTGTGGGTCCAGTTACAGCAAGACGGATTGTTGCTCACTTCGGGCTAGAAACCCTCGACATTATCGAAAACCAGATTGAACGGCTGATTGAAGTCCAGGGTATTGCCAAAAAGCGGATTAAGTTAATTAAAAATGCCTGGGAGACACAGAAAGCCATCAAAGAAGTGATGGTGTTTCTCCAAGGGCATGGTGTTTCTACCACCTATGCTGTGAAGATATACAAGCAATATAAGGATGAAGCGATTGCCACTGTTACTAAAAACCCCTACCAGCTAGCAGCCGACATCTACGGTATTGGTTTTCTAACTGCCGATAAAATTGCGCGAAATATCGGAATTGCCCCGGACTCAGAATTTCGTTACCGTGCAGGAATTATCCACTGTTTAAGTGAAGCTGCCGAAGATGGTCACTGTTATCTACCACAAAGTGAACTGATTGAGTCGGTAATCAAACTGCTGATTACTGAATCTCATCAGCCCACTGAAGAAGCAATTGCACAAATCATCAAAGACATGGCTCTAACAGATGAACTGATTAGAGAGTGGGATGAAGAGAAAAACCTACTTTGTTACAAGCCGACTTACTTTCATACAGAACAGAATTTAGCTCAACTGATCCGCCAACGCATAGAAAAGCCTGTTGGTACTGACATTGAGCGTGTGCGTAATTGGATTGACCGTTTTACCGCTAGCCGTAAAATTCAGCTTTCAAAACAGCAACGCCAAGCTGTAGAAACAGCAGCCTATTCCAAAATCATGATCCTCACAGGTGGCCCTGGCGTTGGAAAGACCTTCACTACTCACACTATTGTCTCACTTTGGAAAGCAATGGGTAAATCTATTGCCCTAGCTGCACCCACTGGACGTGCTGCTCAACGCTTAGGTGAAATGACAGGGCTGGAAGCTAAAACCATACATCGCTTGTTAGAATTTGACCCCCGCTCAAGGGGTTTCAAGCGCGATAGCGAAAATCCTTTACCCCACACAGCAATTATCGCTGATGAAGCATCGATGCTTGACTTGTTTCTGGCTTACTCCTTGGTGAAAGCAGTATTGGCTGGCGCTTTACTATTATTGGTGGGTGACATTGACCAGCTACCATCTGTGGGGCCAGGTCAAATACTAGCTGACTTGATCAATTCTGGTCGTGTGCCCGTGGTGCGGTTGACCCAGGTATTTCGCCAAGCTCAACAGAGCGCAATCATCTCTGCTGCTCACCAAATTAATCGAGGAATTTATCCGACAATCGAGCCAATCTCTGACAATCCTGTGTCTGATTGTCTGTGGCATGGTGGAGGTCATCAGCCCGAACATGGTGTACAGGCAATCTGCGAGTTGATTACCGATTTGATTCCAGGCTTAGGGTTTAATCCTGCCACTGATGTCCAAGTGCTTTGCCCGATGACACGGGGAGTAATCGGGACTCGTAACCTGAATACAGTATTGCAGCAATTGATCAACCCACCCAGCCCTAACAAGGTGGAGATTAACAGGGGTGGCAATTTATTGCGTGAGGGCGATCGCATTATCCAGTTGACCAACGACTACAACCGAGAAGTCTTCAATGGCGACTTAGGAATTATCCAAAACATTGATACGGAAGAGCAGGAAGTTGCAGTGCAATATGGTGAGCGGACTGTGGTTTACGATTACGCTGACCTGAATGAAATTGCCCTTGCCTGGAGCATTTCTATTCATAAAAGTCAGGGGTCAGAATATCCGGTGGTGATTCTGCCAATCTACATGCAGCACTATATGATGTTGACCCGAAACCTGTTTTACACAGGTATAACTCGTGCCAAGAAGCTGGCGATCGTGGTTGGAGCGAAAAAAGCGATATCTCTGGCGGTGCGCTCTACTGATGACCAACGGCGTTACACAAGGTTACAGCAGAGGTTACTTCAACCAGGACTGCATTGTTGATGAATTTTGACTATTAAAAATAGAAAACTTTATTGAGCTATTTGATTTATACTTTTAAGTCCCCTGATTTAAAAAAGTCGAAAAGTTTGTATGTCCAGCCTCAGTTCCGACATGGTTCGCGTCTATTTACAAGAAATTGGTCAGTATCCTTTATTGAAGCCAGAGGAAGAAATTGCTTATGGTAGACAGGTACAAGAAATGATTGCCATTGAGCAATCTAAAAATGAACTGACCCAACAGCTAGAACGGGAACCAACAATAACAGAGTTAGCCAATGCTGTTGAAAAAACTGAAACACAAATCCGAGCAGTGCTACACCTTGGTCAAAAAGCTAAACAAAAAATGGTGACAGCTAACCTGCGGCTTGTAGTATCTGTTGCTAAAAAATATCAAAACCGCAATTTGGAATTCTTAGATTTGATCCAAGAAGGAGCAATCGGTTTACAAAAAGGTATAGAAAAGTTTGATCCCAACCGGGGCTATAAGCTATCAACCTATGCCTACTGGTGGATTAGCCAAGCTATAACCAGAGCAATTGCAGAACAATCCCGCACTATTAGATTGCCTGTTCACCTGACTGAAATACTTAATAAAATTAAAAAAGTGCAGCGAGAAAGCTTTCAAAAACTCGGTCGTCATGCCACTGCTGAAGAAATAGCAATACTGTTAAACATAAGCACAGATAAGCTTCGAGAATATCTCGCTGCCTCTCGAACAGCCATCTCTTTGAATAAACAAGTCGGAGATGAGAAAGAGACAGAATTGGGCGAAATTTTAGCAGACGTTGGCGCTTCACCAGAAAAACTCCTCACCCAAGAACTTTTATCGCAAGATGTCGCTAAATTCTTAGAACCATTGACACCAATTCAACGTCTTGTGTTAACTTTAAGCTTTGGTCTGGAGAACGATCAGCATTTCAATCTCGCTCAGATTGGCCAACAGCTAAACCTTAGCCGAGAACGGATTCGTCAAATCCAGGTCAAAGCTATAAGTATTCTCCGCCATCATCAAAATGACATTCAAGAGTATTTATTTGATTAAGCAGAATTACTTTCGTCAGATGATGCACGGATCTTGTAGAACTAAAATGGAAAACTATATTTTAGAAGTAAGTCCACAACAGTAATCAATCAATGCCCAGCAAAATTATTGAAGTTAGAGAGTACACCGTCAGAGCGCACAAGCGGGAAATTCACACCCGCGTTTTCAACTTCGTATGTAAGCAGTGTGAACAATCCACACAACGAGAAACCTTTGGTGTGCGACCGCTCTACTGTGAAACATGCCGTCCGCCACAACCTCCCAAGCAATCGAAAGTAGTTCCTATAGGCAAGAGGAAACCTAGAGCTATGAATTATAAGAGTGGGAAAGGTATTGCTGGGTGATTCTTTGTTTTAAGGTAGAGGCGATCGCTATTATGTTTAACCGAAGCATCAGAGCGATCACTACGTTTTTACAACTCCTTTCCAGCATCAATCATTTTTGCTAATGACTCGGCGTTGAATCTGGTAAGCGATTCTGCTAACTGCTGAAAATATCGGTATTGCTCGTCTGCATATTCAGAAGGCTCCAGTTCTAAAAGCTGACAAAATTTGAAGTAATCAACTTTCCAATTGAATTCACCAGTAGCGTTGGCGAACTTTTCAGCTTATTGGCGTGATTCAGTGCTGGCTGTTGATGTTTTGCCATTACCATTATGATTGTAAATGCTGCCCTGCTCTGTCATAAGGCTCATCCAATAGTATATTTGTATTGAGAACTATTTTAGTTCCCTCCAACATTTGACGCTCATTAGAACAGAGGCAGCGTTTAGCGATATAACAGAAATAGCTGGACTTCTTTAATGCTGCGGGAAAGGTTTGCAGGCTTCTTGAACCGTAGCCATCGCTCAAGAGGAGAATAGGAGAAAGTGATGGCGTAACCGCCCACCACTAGAGCGATCGCAGACTCCTCTTTAGTAGACCTCCAAATGCTCTCTACACAAACATTTGTCCAGACAAAAAGCCGGAACAAGTAATATTACTTCTCTCCACACTGGTTTTAACCTGAAGTCAGCGTTAGTTCTTCCCGCTTTTGACCGGAGTTAACCATTTTCACCAAGGAAGAATTCAAATAACTTTGCGCCGAAATGTACAAGCTTTCCCAAATTTCTTGGTTGCGGCTGATTTTCGTACCTACTGTATTGCCTGCTGTTTTCTCTGATACCAAGTATTTGCGGAAATAGTTCGTCCATAAGTGTTGCAAAAAATCTTCAGCGAATTCGTTAAACGGCAGAATCCATTTATAATCTTGATCCAAAAATACCCGATAGGATGCAATTATCGGTAGTGCCAAATCCGTTGGCGCACCAAACCCAAATGAGTATTTACTGTCAGGGAGCAAAGTAGTTTTGCGTATATCAATAGATGCTAAATCGTTGACACCCTTTCTTCTGGGGTTACTAATATGATCTTGGATGATTTCATAGAGTCTTTGTTCTATCCACAAGGCTTGAGAGAGTAAAGGCAGTAAAGCAGTTAATCTTTCCCTCTCAGTGTCGCTAATTTGAGAGGGAATACTCATACCTGCTGGGTGCTTGGTTCGTTTATTGCTGTCAGGGTTATATTTATTTCTGTCCAGGCAGTAAAGCAGCTTCAACAAATGAGTTACATTGCACTGGGCATTTCTTGGAGCGCCACTTTGATTCTGGTAATAGGCAATGCGGAATTTTTTATCTTCTGCCTTTTCTAACTGAGCTAAATACTGCTTGATGAATTTGTAATCTCCTCTGGCATTGACTTTAGAACGCGAATCTACTGGTGTTGTTGTATTTGATGCTAGGGCTATATCTTTTGCTTCATCTTCCACCAATCCAATGTGGATAGTGACTTTGACTCTAGCTTGGGTTAGGTCGTATTTGTAATTCTTGGCTTGCTCAAAAGCTAAAACTGTATGACCGCCGTTGATAATGCCATCGCTTCCCCCCTCACTAGCTTCTAAGACTTCGAGTTGTAGTTCAGTCTTGCTTTTGTTGGGTTTAACTTTATTCGCTGACAGAACTATTCCACTGTGACGAGAGAAGAATTTTTCTGGTTGAGTCGTCACAGAGTCAAAGATTTGTCGGTATGTCGCACTTTTGCGGTTTGGTTCCCTGATATTTGGTTCTAGCGGTAGGTCTGTGGGAAATGTATCTACATGGGCTGTGGCGATGATGCAATTAGGTACGGCTTGAAAATAGCTATCTATTTTTAAGTTCCAAGTCTTGGGCATAGTTGATTAGAGTTGAGTTGGTCTTAAATTTATGCAATCAGAAAATCAAAAATCTAAAATTATGTCAGAGGGACAGCTTATCCTTCACTAATTAACTGTAACAAGGCTTCTGTTGATATCTTGCCACTAATATCAGCACCTTCCAAAAGGCTATCCGCCAAATCTCGCTTGTGGTGGTGCAATTGCACAATCTTTTCTTCAATAGTATCCTTTGCTACTAGACGATAAATGGTAACAGGGCGTTGTTGCCCAATCCGATGGGCGCGGTCTGAAGCTTGGTCTTCCACTGCGGGATTCCACCAAGGGTCTGTATGAATCACATAATCAGCCGCAGTTAGATTCAGTCCTGTACCCCCCGCCTTGAGACTAATCAGAAATACATCTCCTGAACCAGCTTGAAATGCATCCACCCGTTTTTTCCGCTCTGCCACTGAAGTACTGCCATCTAGATATTGATAATTAATACCTTGCTGCTCCAAATAATCTCTAATAATATGCAAATGGTCAACAAACTGACTAAACACTAACGCTTTATGACGATTTTCCAGCAGTTCACCTAGCACTTCACCAAAAAGTTGCAACTTGGAACTGGATAATTCCGTATCAGGCATAACCAAACTAGGGTTACAGCAAGCACGACGCAGTTTCATGATCTCAGCCAAAACCTGCAAATGTTTCTTTCCTGCTTCGGCATCACTTTCGGTAAGTTTAGATATGGCCTGACGGCGCAACGCCTCATAAAACGCCTTTTCCTCTCGACTTAACTCTACATGCAACAGAATTTCGGTACGAGATGGCAACTCTTCTAGTACCTGATTTTTTGTCCGCCGCAACAGAAATGGTTGAATAAGTTTTTTGAGTTTATTACGTGCAAGTTTATCCTGATATTTTTCAATGGGGATAGCAAAGCGTTGATTGAAGCTTTCAAAAGAACCTAATAACCCAGGATTAATAAAACGGAATAAATTCCACAACTCACCCAGGTGATTCTCAATCGGAGTCCCAGTAGTCAGCAACTTAAAATTAGATTTTAGGTTCATGGCTGCCTGAGAACGTTTAGTAGTCATATTTTTAATTGCCTGGGCTTCATCCAGGACAATAGTTTGCCACTGTACAACAGAGAGCATTTGAGCTACTTCTTCCTGCTGTAATAAACCATAACTGCATACCAACATATCCAAAGGTTGTAACCCATCCAATAATTTTTGGCGGTTAGCACCAGAAAATTGAATAATATTCAGGGTTGGGGCAAACTTCTGCGCTTCACTTACCCAATTCATGCACACAGAAGTGGGGGCGATAATCAGAGTTGGTCCTTCATGGGCATTTCTGAGAATGACAGCCAATGCTTGCACGGTCTTACCGAGTCCCATTTGGTCTGCCAAACAAGCGCCCACGCCCCAATGTGCCAGACGCGCCAGCCAACAGAACCCCTCCATCTGGTAGTCACGCAGTTCGGCTTGAAGCGTAGATGGCAGTTCCGGCTGGAGGTTTTTCACCTCATGGAGACGCTCTCTATGTGTTTTCCAGTGTTTATCTGCTTTTACCTTACCTACCTCATCGACAAAATCTTCTAACCCTAATGTCGCCAAGGGATGAAAACGAATACCCTTACTATGTTTTTCCGAAAACATTCGCAATTCGTCGAGGCGTTTCCGAAAAGCTTGAGTTAAAGCCAGAAATTGACCATCGCCAAGGGGAATAAAACGGCTAGGGGTTTTATCCAATAGTTCCAGGAGTTGCTGCATATCCAGCACTAGGTCGTTATTCAATTTTAACTCACCAGTAGCTGCAAACCAGTCTTGCTGACGTTGAATTGATAAATTAAAGTCTTTCAGGTCGGCATTGTGGCTAATACGTAGCTTTTCTCCTTCTGGCCATGCCATGACTACTTTATTTTCCAGTGCTTGCAGTTCTAGCAGCAGTTCTAAACAGTCTTCTGGGTCAACTATAATCCATTCACCATCTTGTTCTTCAATTCGCGTCAAGGTGGGACAGACTTTTATAGCTGCTTTAGCAAGTTGTATCTCTTCAGGTAGATTTCGTCTGGTTTGCAGACGTTTCCCGTCAATCTCAGCAATGACAGTTTCACCACCTGTACCAGGACGGTAGTAGGGGCCACCTTGGGCAAAGGGGCGCGACAAAAGCGTGACTTTCAATCCGGCATTGGCAGGTAAGAGGTGAATATGGGGTAGAGTCTGGGCAGGTACTTCTTCTGCACCTTCGAGTCCGCCGCCAATATCAGAATGCACCGTGACGATGCCAGAGACGGCATTAATCGCTGCCAAAACTTGCTTTTCGGCGATTGCAGGTACATTTAATTTATTATCTTTACCAATAATCTCCGCAATGCGTCTGTGTTCGGCAGTAATTTCAATAACTTTGATGCGGGTTGGAGTTTCTTTGATATGGAGAATATTCTGTGATTCTGGTAACTTGGGAGAAAATTCCAAAGTGAGACGGCCAAGTTTTTCTTTTTTAACTAGTAGTTCCGGTTCTCCTTTGACAATTTCTACACGGATATTAGGTGTATCTTCCCAAAAAACCAATGGGTGTCCAATTAAAGCAGAGATGGCTTTTTCACCAAAGGTATAATCAACTTTGCCATAATAGCCTTCACTATATACCTCAATACAACTACATACCCG
This sequence comes from Nostoc sp. CmiVER01, assembly GCF_034531135.2. Taxonomy (NCBI): domain Bacteria; kingdom Bacillati; phylum Cyanobacteriota; class Cyanophyceae; order Nostocales; family Nostocaceae; genus Nostoc; species Nostoc sp. CmiVER01. The sequence goes on along the minus strand of NZ_JAVRBU020000010.1, from coordinate 250,331 downwards.
CATATCTTGGGGTGTGACGTAATCAAACTCAGCTAATCCACTGCTCAAACGTTTGAGGGCTATAGGGCGACCTTTACTCCACTCGCCTTTGGCATTAATTTTCTGTTCCTTTGGTTGCAAGACACATCTACTGGGATAGAAGGTAATGAACCATGCTAAACGCAGTTCAGATTCTGGTTTTAGGGATGTTTGTGGTTGTTTTTGGAGATTTGCTAGGGCATTGAGGCACATTTCCCAAGCCTCTTGAGGTCGAATTAAGTCTACGATGGAATGAATACCGCTATCTTCTCGCAGTGCTTCTGCTTCTTTTTGATAGTTACTACTAGGTTTGAGCCGGGATAAGAGTTCTGCGGTTTCCATTGCCAACCAGTGATAACCAGAGGCGAACGAGCGCCTATATAATGGTTCTAATAAGTTAGGTAAGCGTTTTTTAGCACTTTCAGCATCCATCCAGTAAAGACATAGGGAACAAAACAATGTTTGTAAGCTATTTTCTTCTTCCACTGAAGAGATATGGGCGCTAACTACAAATTGTTTTTGAGTAATATCACCCTGCTGTACTTGCAGCACTGTTTTCAATCTGCCATAAATAAACCTGAGCCAATGTTCTTGACGAGACATCAAATTGGTGTACTCTTGTGCTTCTTTGAGGCGTTGTGCTGAACCATCTTTTAACAGCGCCAGGATAAAAAATAAGCCCCCCATTGTATTGAAATATATTTGGCGTTTGCCTGTAGCCTTTTTTATCGCTTTCAGTGCATCTGTATAATATTTTATGGCTTGCTCATTTTCACCCCGCAGAAAACTTAACCAACCCCAAAAGATAGCAGCGTTGCTTTGATATTCACTCGATACCCGCTTCAGACTTTCTTGCGCTTCTTGGGTACAGCCCTGTAACAGCAGTTGTTCTGTTAAAATTAGATGCAGATAATCTGAACAATGTTTTCCACCTGTTGAGGATTGTTCTGACAGCATCATTAAAGTATCCTCAGACGCAGACAATTTTAATGCACAATTCAGGAGGATACTTGATATCCCACTTTCATATAATCCTTGGGGCAAGGTGTTAAACCAATCTGGATCAAATGGGTTATTAAATATCTGCTCGAAAATATTTTCTATTATTAGCTTTTCTTCACTGTCACCATACTTCTGGTAATCTTCAATTTGCTTATTAATAAAGTTAAGGTCTTGACGATAAATACCAATGCGGATTTCTCTGATACACTGACGCAGACTGTAGAATATCCGAGAATCATGGTTCCAATGAGTACGTATAGGGAACTTTGACTCCACTGCTGCGACAAGGACTTCAAACTGTCCAGTTTGTACCGCATGACGAGTAGTAATTTCTGTGAGTAGTGGATGACATTCAGCACCCTGCCTACTTTCTTGCACTAACAAGCCTGCTTTTAACAATTTATCAATTTGGGGACTGAGGGTTTTAGTACTCCAAGGTTTATTATTTTCATCTAAAGCGTCCGTTTTACTAAGACAACTTATGAATGAATTTTTGTCTATCGGTGCATAAATTACCGAAAATAACTGGATAATCTTTTGTAAAGAAGGATGTAACTCGAAGTATTTCTTCTCAAGGAGTTTTGTTTGCAATCTTGTGGTGTCAGTTATTAAATTAATCATATTATTTATTTAGTTGTTTAAATAATTCCATTAATTTATGTTTCCGTCCATGAGCGGCTTCTAATTGTGAACGATAAGCAGACCATTGGGCTTGTTGTCCGAGTTGAAGATAAGCTGTTTTTACTTTTTTGAGCCAATTAACCGAAGCGTCATAACGATCCGCTTTTCCTTGTTCTATAATTGGTTCTGCCCGTCTCTTAGCGTTATCAATTACCCAATCAGGACGATGGTAAACTGCCGCATCCATGACTCGATGAACCAATTCTGAAGCATAGTAAGTATCTCTTTCTACTGTTTTAATTGCATCATCAATTAATCCTTCATGCAGGAAAATATCAACCTGAGCTTCTCGTATTCCCCAATCTGGCTGTTCTCGCAGCGTTTGCAGTAAATCTTGTTTGACAGTCAACCAAGCTTCTCCTGCATAGTGTTGAATCTTACCATAGTCTCGAAACGATGGTCTGATTTTAAAAGCAATGATGCTGGCAGTTAGGGCAGTAGCATTATCTTCTAATCCTTGAGCTAAATCACTTGTCCAAGTAGCAAATTCATATAAACAGTTACCTGTTAAATTGATACCTGCAATACATATTTCTAACGCTTCAACCAAATACCCATCTTCTCGCAATATTTTTGCCAGGGCAAAACCTTCTTCTGCTTTTTCCATCAGGATTTTAGCCGCAGACATGGCCTCTTCTACTCTTCCCAAAGCTGCTAATTGCGTTAGGTATTGCAGAGTCATTTCTTCTGCTAAAGCTAGATTTAAATACTCTGCGTAACGATTTTGGCGTTCAAGAATTTGCAAGCGAATCAATGCTAAATCATCAGCAAAGCTTGGTCGTTCATTTTCCCAAAGTTCTGCGGTATCATCTCCTTGCATAATTTGTTGCAGTGGTTCATAATTCCAACCTTGACGCAATGCTTCTAAACTCATACTAAAGTCTGCGCTGATTTCGTCTTGCCATGATTCCAACATCAACTGCAAATCTACTATTTCTCCTGTAGACATTTCTGCACACAAAATTGCTTCTGTCCATGCACTGTCAAGAGGTTCTGCTATGGAATAACTATCACCACCATAATCTAGTAACTCATCCCATTCTTGGGCATAAGTTTCGGTAATAGTTTCGAGAATTGTAATTGCATTATTCCCATCTCCATTTTCTGCCAACTCCCGCGCTTTCTCAATTACAGCCAGCAAATCATCTGTGAATGGGTCTTCTTCTGAACCATACTCTAATTCTTTCAATCCATCGCGCAAAATCCGCTTGACATGAGAGCGAAAAGGTAATGTGTCAATTTTGCTTTGACGAGTAGAAGGTTGTTTGGTTTTCGGTTTCGGCAAATCTATCAAACTTACAAACTGATCAATATCATCAATTATTTCTGGTCTATTTTCCACCAGTTTTTGTAATAATCGCTGAGTTTGAAGAATATCAAGGCGATTTAATAATTGTTCTAGTGTTGGACGTTCTTCAATCCTCTCTGATTGACGCGAACAACTTAATAAGGTGGCAACGATATGTTTGCACCATCCATCATAATCATAAGCACAAGTACAACTTGCCGAGGTAATTCCACCTGCATCAAAACGAATACTGACTTGATATGGTGTAATTTCGCTACCCTCTACCTCCGTCTGAATCAGATTACCTCGTTTTTTTAGATCGGTGATTGCTCCCCTGCGATAATATTCTTCACCACGACTGTATGATGAAGCGTTGGAGTTATGGCGTATTATTGCTTCAGAAATCCCTGGAATTGACATAGCACCCAAGTCTTTTATTTTTAGCTTACGCTTAAACTGTCTTTATTTCCTATTGGGATTATTTAGCAATACATATTTCCGTCTTGTTCCTCCGTTTTAAAACCCATCGCTTTGACGTACTTATGTACCGCTATACTATGGAAGATGGAAAAGCGGCGTTACTGAATCATTAGATGATTTCACCCGATTTGTCACGATTTTTCTATAGTTTCAACCGCCAATTCACCGCGCATTTATGCAATGCCCTTATGCAGGAGGTGCAAACTGTGCAAAGATCTCTGCCCCTGTCAGGTTATTAGTTTCATTAGCAAAACAGGCATTACAAAGTCTTGAGTCTATCTTGTTACAGTTGATTAGAAGTAATTCTTGAGATGCGATTATAGGAGGTAACGACCGCAGGTAGCGACCGCAGGTAGCGTGTAAGAGTACCTACGGTCAAACTTGAGTTATTGGGTATCGTCTTTATCTTTAGAGGTTTCCAGCGAATAGCGTACACTCATAGGTATAAAATCCAGGTGTAAAAGCGCCCATAACGGGATTATGACTGTTAGGACAGCAATAATTTCAATCCCCCTTTTGAACCAACAATTTCCCAGACACCCCAGCCGTAAAACCCAACCCAATCGCCGCCATAGTCACACTAGGCTTAATAAACAACGTCGTAATTCCAATAACTGCACCCTAAAGACAGCCATAACAGCAAAGGATAATCAACTGATTTTTAGGTTTAGCCCTTTCGTCTGATATTGTATGAACGAGCAGGATTTAGCCGGAGAGCAGGAATATAGCTTAGGAAATACTAATGAACTTAAGCATTCAACAGATTGCGCCGGAGGACGTTGCATTAATGGAAGCTCTATTAGCGACCTTTGGTGAGGCGTTCGATGAGGTGGAGACATATAGAAATCCACCTAGTACAGACTACCTGCGGCAACTGCTCGATAGTGACTACTTCATTGCGATCGCCGCATTGAAAGAAGGTGAGGTCGTTGGTGGTCTTACTGCCTACGAGCTTAAAAAGTTCGAGCAGGAGCGCAGTGAGATTTATATCTACGATCTAGCTGTTGCCGCCGCACACCGACGGCAGGGGATCGCAACGGCATTAATTCAGAAGCTGAAGGAAGTAGCAGCAGCTTATGGGGCTTATGTCATTTTCGTCCAAGCGGATATCGGTGACGATCCAGCCATTAAACTTTATACAAAGCTGGGCGAGCGCGAAGACGTGTTGCATTTCGACATAGCAGTTAATAGCGGTCATAACAATGCCTAATGCTTATCTGAGTGGTTCATGATTGAGATTTGTGGTGAGCGATTGTCAGTCTTAGCATCAGCCGAGATTCAAGGCTTAGAGTTTAATGGCTTAGTGGTATTTGAAGATTTGTTGATAGCACTGGGCAAAACAAATGTATCGATAGTGAAAGAGAGCGACCTAACTCTTGAAAATTTGCGGTTACTAGATAAAGTTTGGACGGAAGAAAATATGCGAGTGTTTGAATTAATTTCCATCTTGGAAAAAGATGGCGAACGAGATTTTTAATCAAAATGCGTTCGTTACGGCAATTGTGCGGATCTATAAAGTTAACTGATTAATAAGTCCCGCACAAACACGGATTCATTCAATGCTGCCTTTCAGTAAAACTGCATTATACAAGTTTTGAAGGTGCATTTATGACTGATACTACAATGTTAGATAACCGTATAAATAAGCAAATAAAATTTGAACCATTAGAAGCGACAGTAGCAGCAACAGAAGAAGAGTCAGTAATATTAGCTGAAAAGCTCACACAGGTGGCAATTCCTTTAGAAGTACTGTTGCAAGCACTTAGTATAGCTAAATACGATAAGTCAGCAGCTTTTCAATACGCTGACAACTACTTAAACAAAATTAGAAATAAAGAGTGGATGTTTAGAAAATCATTATCTGCTGCCAAAAAAAGAATTTTTGAGAAAAAACTTGGAAATAGTTAGCGTAATTGCTGAACAAAGTCTTGTAGGTATTATATACAGGTAGGCAGAATATTTAACGGGACTTAAGCAAATTATCTTAAGCCAAAGCATCAAGAAGTTTTTATTCAAAAAATTTAAAATTAATAGAAAAAGTTCAATGACACAATTTAATGGTAATCAAGAAAGCCAAAAAAACTTTATTTATACTCGGTATCGCTATTGTGGAAGAGTAAAGCCAGAAAATCTAGCATTTAATGCTAATTTACAAGAATTTTCGCAGAAAGTTACCTATATTGTTAATCTGGAAACAAATGGAAAGTTACCTCTTGGGAAAGCTTTCAATCAGATTGAAGAACTTTGGGAAGAATTAAAACGTACTAAAGATGGGCTAATGATTGAGGAGAAGTATTAAATGCTTATCAAATCATGAATGAGTATTCTAAGCATATTAAAGTCCTTTTTAATTCTGACTCCTGGGTGCTGAATTCTTACAAATTAACTAACCTTTCTTATTCTGCTCCTGCCATAAAAGCTGAGATTGATACTTCTGAAGTTTCTCTAAAACCTCTTGGCGTTGTGGATGCCCTTCAAGAGATTTTTCAATGGCAGCAAATTCGTCTAATACAATCACTCCTGGCTGTAGCTTAGGATTGTTTACGGTTGGGTCTATAGAGTTCATAATTTTTATCCTTGGAGGGTGTTTGCTTTAGTAGGTTTTATGACCATATTCTAATATTTCGTATTCACTTATTTTCGCTCCAAACAACAAAACAAGTACCTAAAACTACACTCAATCCTACTAGAAATTCTGAAGTGCGACCTCCAGTTAGCAACAGTATGACTAAAAAGCCAAGTTCGACAGTGGCTATTTGTTTGAGCAGAAGAGCCAGTTTTATTTTCATTTGATAATTTTTCATCCAATCCAAGAGCAAGAGCCAGTATCAAGAATTGAATTAGGTGAACAGCAAATCAATAATTTAATCATGCCAACCTCTACTAATAAGTCCTAACCTTATTAAAACGTTAAATCTCAAATTTTAAACATTAATTTTGATTGCTATTCCAGCCGTCGAATTTGTACTTAAGATGTGAATTCTGAAGCAATCTTTCGATTCCCAAACGGATTAGCTCTGGTGGAACTCCGTCTAATTTCAATTCGGTTTGGATAAACTCATCAATTGAACTGGCTTTCGTCTTCTCTAAGAGCGCCAACATCTGTTGAGCTTGGGTTGTTGATGTGCAAGATGAGTTAGTTTCAGCTTGAGAGGTTTGCTTATTACTTGGTGCAGAGTCAATAAAGTTTTTGGTATCCCGGTCATAACCAGAGAAATTCTTTAACAGAGGCATTGGTATCCATTCATTGATGCCGCCGTAATAAACTGCTCGACCGACTGGTGATTGTGCAGCAATCTCCATTACTTGGGTTGAGGTAATCTTGCGATCGCTGGGGATGAGTTGAGTGGCAATCATGGCATTGTAAGCTGGGACGTTATCAGGATGAACCAACGCCACAGAAGTTAACTGCGATCGCAGTCCGCCAGAAATGCCCAAGTCATCAGTGTGAGGGTTCTGCACGACAATCCAGAAATGCCAACCGGAACTATCACCACAAGAACAGTAAGAGATGATTTTGTCTTTGAGCCAGCCAATTTCACCCTTAGTATTTTTAAATTTGGAACAAACAGCCGTACCTTCATCCAAAATAATCAACTTGGAGCCAGAGATGTTTTGAAATTCGGTAAAGCATTCTTTGACCCATAAGACAGCTTCGACCGGGGACATTTCTAGGATTTTAGCGCGTTTAAAAGTATCAACACGACCTTTGAAATAATCGGTTTCTTTTTCGTCACCTTTGGGGTCAATATAAAAGATGTGTATGTCAGGATGCAGTTGCTTAATAGCATCGATTGCATTGCTAATGGTGATGCCCTTGCCAGAACCAGGGACACCAACCCACAGCATATTGGTAACTTTTTTAGCAATGTGAGCGATTAGGTCATACTGCACTTGGGGTTTAGTGGTGTAGGTGGAGATATCGGTATTGACTGGAGGGAAAGAAGCAGGAGGCATGGGAGCAGGGGGCATGGGAGCAGGGGGCATGGGAGAAATTTCCCCTCCGATGGGAGCAAAGTGCCCCGTTTCCTCTTCAAACCTTGCTCCCACAGCATGATTTGGTAATTGAGCAAATCGAGCTTGTGGGATACCAAGATTTTGTGGTTGTATCGCCTCTTGAATAACTGTTACTTGTTGGTAGTTAACTCGTGGGTCAATTGTCACTTGTGCTAAATGCCCAGACAATTGCTCACGGGTGGGAAACTGCCCACGTAGCTGAATAAACCAATCAAGTAACCAACGGTAAGCGTAAAATCTTTTTCCTGGCTCAACGGCGCTCAAGTATTCACACACCAGATGAGAAGATTGCTTGAGCATGGCAAACTCATACTTAGACATTGGCTCCAGATGCAGCATCAAGTCAGCAATTTCATTTTGGTTAGCGAAATATTCAGCCCGTGCGACGCTATCACCCATTGCAGAAAGGAAAGCAAAGAAGTCACCACGAATAAAAGGGATGGGTGCAAATTGATGGGTATCGTTTAAGTCCTGAACAATTGACCACAGATAACCAACACCAGCTACGACTGCACCGATGGGAGCAAGAGGAGAGGTAGCATAACAAACTGCGCCAGTAACAGAGGTGGCCAGTGTGATGAACTTAGCGAGATTCATGCCGTTACGCTCATCTTTGGCGCGGACTAATAACTGATCTTGACGCTCTTGTAACCAAGAAGCGGTATTCCCAGCTTCCAAATACTCAATGCTGGGGTAATCGTCACGTAAAAGTGCCGTCTCTTTAGTTTCTAGCATTGGTATTTGTTGCTGCATGTGAATTCCTCTTACTTAGTTAATTTCCAAATGCTGTAACCAATCTCCCCTGCTATCATTGAAGCTACGTTGTAAGCAAAGCAAGCCAAGATCACACCAGGATTCGTGTAGCGGAAAGGATTACGACCAACAAAGGTAGTAGTCAGATCCAAAACCCAGAAAAATAGTGCGATCGCTCCACCTGTATGACGTTCTTTCATGCCAGCCCTCTTGTAATCGCCCCACAACGCCACTGTCAAATCGATGTTTCCAGAGGGCTTTGTACCCAGAGTATACTGTCGAGCATCTTCAAACTCATGCTTGGCTTGCTGGGGATCTTTGCCACGCAATGTCCGAGCTTCCATAACTTGAACAAGTGCAGAGATACCAAAACTAATCCAAAACAACGCATTGAACGGTAATTGTAGCCAACCAATCCAACCGATCCATTCAGTTTCAAACCAGGGAAAAATCGGTTTTCCTTGAAATAAAACCTGCCAAATACTATCAGTAGAAAGCAGTGTACCAATCCAAAAACCAATCGCACCAACGAGCTTATATCCGGGTGTGCCTGGGGTAACAAATTGGGCAATGATATGTGAGATAAAGACAACTGGCAGTGAGATTAATGCCACAATCCACCGAGCTAATAATTCTAGGTAGTCACCCCCTGCTTTTTTTGGCTCTCCTTGCGGTGATGGTTCTGGTTTTGGTTGTGAATTAGATTTGTTTGGAGTGAGATATTTCATAAATCAATTGACAGAATCTTTAAATAGCGGCGAATTCTTACAAGCATTTTTGAATCGATATTTCCATTTCCATTGCCTCTGTTCAATGCGTCCAACACATAAACCTGTTGAGTCATACACAAAAACTGTCTCCGATTCTAAATAACCAGTAGTGTCAGGTTTAGGGTTACGTTTTTTGGAGTCTAAATAGTTCCTGATTCGTAACTTACTGAATGAGGGCGTAACTCCAAGAGAGTTAATTTTGTCGGCGGTCACTGCCCTTTGCTCGGCTTTAATGCGTTCTAGTTCTTCAGACTCACGAATAGTTATGCCACTGTTGTAAGTTTTGAATTGGGCTGGCAGTTGTGATAACCAAGGACTTGCGATTAACCCCATGCCCAATAATCCCAACATCGCTTGCTTCTGGTATTTCATTGCCACTCGGCTGCCAGATTTTACGGTTGTTGCTGGTCGATAGTTTGTGTTGTCTGGGTGACGGTGCATTAATAACGCGAATGTAAACAGACAGCCCAATACAAACTATCAGAAAAATAATTGAGAATCCGAAAAGATTCTGCTCGAAAAACTTGCGCCATTTTAAGCTGGAGATTGGAATTTCTGGCTCAACAAAGAGCGTGTCAAATTTTTCAGATCCTGAATCGTCGCAGGTTGTTTCGACTTTTTTTCTGGTGTTGGCACTCCTAATTCCTCTAAAAATGCTTTCGGGTCAAAACCAACAGTTGCACCTGTTGTGAGGGTTTGAACTTGTTGTTTTACCTCATCTCCAGTTTTTAACCCGTACTCTTGGGTAATTTGTTGCCTGATTTCGGGATTTTTGGCCAACTGATAAATAAACGCTATTTCATCAAAGCCCTGCTCTGTTCTTCTTTTTAATGAACGAGCATCAAGTTCACTAGTGATCTCATCGAACAATTCTTGCTCAAACTCATGAACTGCCACTGCTTGAGCAACAGTCTTGCCTGCCACAATGTCCAAAAATGCTTTAAAAGTTTCCCGACTGACTCCAACAAGATGCAATTGTTCACTCACATTTTCTATGCCAGCCGTTTGTATATTCGCCAAATTGCTCTCACCTCCTAACATCTTCGATTGGTCAAGGGCTGTTTGCGCTAAATTAAACAACCTCTCCAAGCGATCGCAAATGTCAATACTAAATTCTTTTGCGTCATCTTCTACATCTTGGTTAATGTCTGGGTCGGACTTAGCCAACTCCTGTAAACCAGCAATGATTTTTGCAGGAGCGTATTTTTCACCCAGTAATTCAAACAAATCTTGACGACTGAATTTATCTTGAGTTTCAGACATTTTGTAATTCTCCTGTTAATGATTGAGTAAATCTGATTTGTTCAGTTTCAAATTCTTTAATCGTGTACTCTGACTTATTGGCTTCCACAATTGACTTCGCTATTTCAATCTTGGTTGTGCCTTGGTCTAAATCTCCAAACACTTCGCCAATTTTACCTAGTACCCAGACCTGATATGGACGAATTAATGGCGCTCTGAGTTTTTTTTCCTTCGCCATCTTCTGCATTTGGATTCGTGATAATTTATACTGAGGGATTGTTTCAGCCACTTCTGCCCAACGCTCCCATGTACGATAGCAAATATCCAAAACTCGCAACATTTTGGCATTAGTTATAGGTAAAACCAAAGGATTTAACCCGGAATTAGTGGTCTTTTGGCTAAAAAGTTGTTCTCTCCATGCTTGGTTCATCAATAGTAAGTCAATAAGTAGTCAAGAGTGTAAAAAACATAGTCAATATCCGTGTCAATTCCGTATGATTTTGATGTCATATTCTCTATCAACTGACAATGAATTAACTGTGATTAACCTTCTTTTTTATAATAAAAAACCGCTCTTGGCGGTTCAATAGGATTTTGATAGATTGAGAAGTTGTTTTATTTGGAGTAATTTTGCAGTTGGGAGTACTTTGGGGAAAAATTTTTGACGTTCTCCATCTCCCTAAGTAAAACTATGACTACCCATTCTGGGACTTGCTTTTTATATAGCCAGCAAGAAATAGTTTTTGTTGTCGGTGGTGTATAACCTGTTCCTTCATACCATTTATGAATTAAAGGCTCAATTAACCTAGTTGCTGTTGAAACAAATTCATATTCCCCAAATTCGACTGTATAGCCAGCTGCCTTTACCATTTCCTGAGCTATCTGTTGCAATTTATTCTGGGGAGACTTCGCCATTTTTTCTACCTCCCTAATTAATCTTTTTCATCATTGCTGCCAGGGTTTTTTCTCTTCATTGCTATGAACAAGGTACTTTTACCTTATTCTCTTTTACCATACTATACCGTAATCCAATTTGCATCTATAACGTCAAGTGCCGTACTATCAAAAAACTAGTTCTCCCTTAGATATGCCAAAGCCAGAATTTATATGCCGAAACCAGGATTTAAAACTATTACCGTCCCGGACTGGATTATTGAAGAAATCAAGAAACAACCTGACTATAAAGGAAATCAAGCTGCTACACTCGCACAACTGATCCAGGATGCTGTGAAGGCTCGTAGCCGAGAATTAGAAAGTCCCCGATTAATTAAGAGCCGAATACTTAATCATTTGCCACGTTGGAATCGGAACGAATCTTGGGAGTTAGCATTAACTATTTTAGAGTGGTTACATGAAAACGAACCAACTGCTGATTGAATTCTCAGTAACACATAGAGGTTTGAATGATTCTATTGCTACGTGAGCGTGCTACCCCGGAGCAACTTGAACAAATGCTGCGTTCTCACAAGTTCTACATTAAAACCGCAGTTGATATCGAGCGTCGGGTGCTGGTTGGTGGTGGAGGTCTACACGCTGATTGTGAAGAAAAATTGCTAGATGACGGCAGTAGACAACAAAATATTTGGGCTGCCAGTTTTATGCCAATAACTGGAAAAATCATTTATGAATCAATGGTTAATCTTTGTCCCCGGCAAAACCGTTCAATGGAACTTTTAGACCCTAATATTAGAGAAAGGGTTGCTCAACTGATTAACGAGTTTCTAGGAAATTTATGATCGAAGTGACACCAAAGCAACAAATTTTTATGCAAGATGATGTGACTACACGTTTACATCGTCTAGCTACACACTTGTCACAAATTCAATCTTTGTGGACTCAAGGCTCATCAGAGGATGTAATACTGGCTTTGATTGATGAAAGCAGATACTTTGTTGAGTGGACTGTGCCAGACATGGTAAAGGCAGATGATATTGACCGAGCCTGTGAGTTAGTTGATTTAGTTCGTCTTCTGACTCGTTGGCTATTCCATTGGGACAATATTTGGACTGATGCCCAACAAAAGCAATCTGCATCTGCTCAAATTTCATATTGGTTACAGCGAGTTTTGGAAATATCACGTACAGAACCGGAATCAATGAGTGCTTAATCTCTATGAATTCTGACTCTGTTTGACTAGCACTGATCGCAAGTACTGCCGACAAGCTGCTTCTCCCCTATAAATCAGAATCCGCAGCGCCTGTATTTCCTGGATCGGAGAAACACAGATTTCAGCGATCGCACTAATCAAATTCTGTTGCTTCTGCACATAATCTTGATGTTGCCGCTCTAACTCTTGAATCTTGGAGTTTAACTGTTGTATCTGTTGTAATGCTTGAGTTAGGGACGATTCTTTGCTTTGAGAGCGATTATCTAGAGTTAACGTCATTTTTTTACTCCTTATTTAGATTGTTAAAAGCCTTGCCAATCAGGACATTTCGCACCCTCAATGCCTTCGGGATGAACAGAACAGATTAAAGGGGAGCCGTTGTAAAAGATCCCGTGATAGTATTTGCAACCTATACAACTGGTGGGTCTAGTTAAAGGTCGAGGTAGACGCAGCATAACTTGGTTAATCTGAATTTGGTCAGCAATTCGGTCAGTAATGAATGTTGTGATTCCAGTTCCGATTATTGCCCCACCAATGGCATACATGATATTTTTGCCGAGATATTGAGTACCAACATAGCTACAGATAATTGTTGCTGCTGCTGCACTAATACAAGAAATGAAAACTGGTCGTTTCATATTTATCGCTGCTTTTTTGGTGGTTCGTACTTAGATAATAGAGCGCCAAAATCGTAAATTGTTACTGTTGGTTTTGGAAATGACTCTATTACCAGTTCTGGGCTACCCAACCCGACTGAATTTCTAATTTCCTGCTCCATGTTTAGATTCTCTTTGTTGATTAACTTGCTCCATCTCATCAATTGCGTCTACTACTTCTTCCAAAATATTGAAAGCATCGTTTAGCACAACATTATTTGAGGTAGAAAAATGCTCTGACGATTGAATTTTACGATAATCTTGACTACTGCCCACAAGCCGCAATGTATATTGACAACCTTGCAATATAGCTCGAATCTCTGGTGTAGTTAATTTGATTTCCATTGCTGTTCCTCCTAAAATTTATCTCGTTGAATACTGAGACTTGCTCCAATCAAAGCACTGCCCAAAAAGCCTGAAAAACTAACTAACATCATCCCCAGGCAGGTCTTTTTCTGATGCTGCCAATGGTGAGAACTTGTGGCAATCTCCATTCCCCAGCATCCCATTGCCCCTACTCCTGAAAAGCCAGTCAAGAGTAGAGAGACAATTGCAGTTGTTTCTATGGTGCGCTCGATAAAAATCCTGGGGTTAAATCTTTTTTGAGTCCGACGAAAAACTAACTTACTCTTATTATGTGAAGGCAAATATGATTGATGAGTTACTTTTTGTGTTTTCATTTTGCATCCTCCAATTCAATAAAAAACCCTGCACCAGTATTCTTAATTTTTACTTTTCTTTGATTGACTAACATTTGAATCACGCTAAGGCTGAAGTTGATATGACATAATCGAGCGCTACCACCAGAACGACGAAGGTATTGTATGCATAGTGAGGAATTGTCGGTATGAGTGAGATGAGTGGATTTTCTCGGCATAATGTTTCCTCTTTGACAATGCGAGTAAGTGTTTAGGCAAAAAAATTAAGAACATAACTAGTTAAAAACTAGTCATGCTCTCTGTATTTACAAATGTCGCCAGAAGTTCTTGCTGATAGTCTTGAGACTGACAACCTTGGGTTCTGCTGTTGCTTCAGGGGCATGACCAACAGCCACAGCAATTGGTGCAGGTGTCGTTAACAAAGAATTGAGTAATTCCATTTGATAATCAACATCTTCTACTGAGCGATATACCCTGTATGGTTCGATTTGCATACCCAAAGGTGTTGGTACAATCTTTAGATACTGATTTAGGGCATTGATATAAGCAACTGAAAAGTTTCTCTGCTCTACATAAGGACGAATAATCTCTAGTAATTCAATCGCTCTGTTGATTTCAGAAACTTCACAATTACTATCGATTTGTGACTGACTTCTTCTGTAGCCTTTCATCATCTTTTCGGCTACCAGATTGTTAAATTTACTAACCGCCCTCTGATGATTGCCTAATGTGTGGACTTTAGTCTGTGCTTGATAGCCGACTCTGCCCCACTGCACTGTTAAATTACCATCTTCGACAATGGCCGACCAGAATTTATTGCTGTTTCGGATAGTATCAACAAAGACTAAATAGATTTCCATATTTTTACCCTGTCAACTCACGACTTGACGGGCATTGCCCCATCTGAAATAGATATACTGAACGCGATCGCTACGAACCTAAAAGAGCGATCACCCCCATAGAATCAGGAGACAATCGCTTTTTCATCAGTTCATATTCCGAAACTTAGCAGCACGCAAAGACTGAGTTTTCGCTGCAACCACAGGACTGCTAGCCCGTCGTGCGGTGGATGCCCAAGCCTGCATACGCCCAACTGCCGCAGCATCTTGAATTGCAAGCGGGGTAATCGTTTGACGGCAAGCTTCGAGGTCAGCAAGCGTTACCTGCTGCGGTCTACCTTCATCGAATGCCAGCAGAGCAGCTTCAGATGCGAGAGTTTCCAATTCAGCGCCGGAGAATTTCGGGGTGTTGGCTGCAACTGCTTCGAGATATTCGGATTCTAGGTGAATGCCAAAACGTTGCAGATGAATGCTTAGGATCTGTACACGCTCTGGTTCAGTGGGCAGATCGACGAAGAAATTTTCATCAAATCTTCCCTTCCTCTTTAGCTCACTTGGCAGTGCAGAGGGGTCATTGCAAGTTGCCACGACAAACACACCACACTGTGATTCGGACATGAATGTAAGGATATTGCCCAGAATCCTCTGTGAGACTCCACTCGTGTCACCAGTACCCGAAAGCGCTTTTTCTATTTCGTCCACCCATAAAACGCAGGGTGCGATCGCTTCTGCCGTTTTCAAAGCACGTCTAACATTCCCCTCAGACTCACCTACCAAACTGCCTAAGAGGGACGCAATGTCTAGCTGGAGTAGTGGTAAATTGAGAATGTTAGCAATGTTTTTAGCGAGTAATGTTTTACCTGTACCGGGTGGGCCAGCCAGCAATACACCTTTAGGTTGGGGTAAGGAAAGCTCACGCGCCTCTTGTGTGAATAGCCGCCGCCGCCGAGTCAGCCACTCGCGCAGTAGATCCAAACCGCCAAAAGGAATGGTAGCTGGCTTACCCAACTCGATACCCATTTGAGATAGTAGCCGAGTTTTGTACTCGACGGCTTTGGGGATAAAATCAGCGTCAACGACGACACCATCATTAGTTAAGTTTTCTTTGACTGTTAACCGAAGGAAATCACTAATCTCCTCCAGGGTTAAACCCAGCGCTGCACGAGAAAGAGTTTCAAGTTCAGCATTTTCAAGCGTAACAGTAAAAGTCAATTCCTGTTCAATAGCAGACTGTTGTAGGTCATGCAAATAAGAATTGATATGAAGTAATATTTGGTCAATACTAGGTAAAGGAACTTCACAATAAGGAATCAATCTGATTAGAGATTCGTGTAATTGTATGTTCTGACCCAACAAGACAATGCGTTTATCTGTGGGTTTTAACCTGTGGTAAAGGTTTTTTACCTTGCTTAAAATCTCCCATGATAATTGGGGTGAGTTCTTAGAAATAAAGGGGTGAATATCTCCGAGAATAAATACACCATTCCCACTAAAGTTAGCAATGTAATCAAACACGTATAACAATGGATCAGCCTGTGGAGGTCTTTTGTACTCTGCGACTGGCTTAAACACCAATCCCCCATCTGCTGCGATTAAACATTGCTCCAAGGTTGATATTCCCAGATTCCAGAAGAACACTGGACATGAGAGCTTATTATTAGCTTCTGTAGTCAGCCACTGAATGATAGTCGCTTCATCGGGCGACAGCACATCAACCGCAGCAATGGGGATTTGTGAATCGAGTGTAGAGAGCAAATTTGAAAGTTTCATTGTTTTGCTATTTGGTAAGGAACTGGTGATAATTCATCGTGTGTATTTACGACTTTTACGATCACCTCATAGGCTTCGGCATCGCCGTCAAATACTTCTGCTATCCCATTACATTCAGGCTGGGCAATGGCGGAAATAATAGCATTGAGTAGTACGCAAAGACCTTCAGTGTTGGCTTTGATGATTACAGGCTGTCTTACTTTGTGTTGGGCGTAAATGTGAATAAACGGGTATTCTTTGTGTAGTTCTGACATAAATTAGGAGTGGGGGGATTATTTAATCCCCCTATCAACAATTACTGACGCAAACGTGTTTGATTACTATTCGTAGTCCGAAGTTGTTGGGTTTGAGCTTCATCTTTAAACGTGCGATCACCCACAACTCCAAGTGCTTCTTCAAATGGTTGCGTAGCCGATAAACAACTCAAGCCCTCGAACCCTTGAGCTTCCACTTTCACTTCACCAGTAGCGCTGTCAAAATGAATCAAAACTGAACGTTCCATGTTTATCTCCTAGCAAAATGTTGAACTTCCTGATGTCCGGCAAAGGTTAGGCGTAGGGTTTGCATAGTGCCATTAGTAGATTCTGCGATCGCACATTCACCAAACTGGTCTTGTAATTCGGCAGCTTTAGCTCTCACCATCCGTTGTCCGTATGCAAGCATTAACTTATTGGTGAAAAAGTCTTTGCCCAACTTTGGAACTGTCTCGTAGCTATCATGTATCACCTCATACACCCCACTTGAGGTATTCCACTTGAAACCGATGTCTGCACGGGCTTTTATAGTGCAACCAGATACGATGATTTCAGCGCTTTGTCCTTGGGAACCACCGTAGTATCCTTTTAGTGATTGTGCTGTTTCATGAACTTGCGGATTCAGTTTCAAATCTTGTAAAGCTTGTACCAGACATTCGCGGTTGGTGAGCTTGGTTTTAACTGTTGAGAAATGTGACATGAGAATTTTGTCCCTATAGTAGAAGTGCGGTATTGTTTTTGAGATGTATACTGACTGCATTTTTCGTTTAAGGTACTTAGTCTTGGGCGAATGCACCCGCCCAAGACTATTTTTTACCTGAACTTAAACGACATGACCGTAGCTTTCGATAAGCCCACGTCGTCAGTCGCAAGTGATTGTAGATTGCGTTGTTCATCCAGCAACTTGGTGCGGATCTCTTGCATCTTTTGCTGTAACTGTGAGCGCGTATCACTGCCAAGATTTTTTGACTCAATCGCTGGATCGTTAACGATAGAATCCAAGTGCGCCATCATCGCCTCCAAGCTGCTGCCTGCCTCCGGTGATGCGTTTGCCAGTAGTACTTGAACCTTCATTAGGTGACGCTCCATTTTCCTTTTAAACTGTATGGGTTTCCTCCCTGGTTCCCAATCAGCCAACTCTTCAAGCAATTGGGCGGCGAGTTGTTCACCACCAGCTAAAGCAGATTCCCGTAGCCTTTGCTCCAGATTCTGGTCATACTGTTGGATAAATCGCGTAATCTGGTCAAGACATTCGGCTTGTTGCTGATTGAGTTGTTCGGAGAGGGCAGGAATAATCACCGGACGACCAATAACGACTTGTAAATAGTCTTCAAGATCGGTCAGAGTCGGAAATGCTCTTAACAAGTTGGCTTTGACAGACTCTTGCTTATCCTGTGCTAATTCCCAAGTATTAAGTGAGAGGAACTGATCAATCCGCTCTTGATAATCAAGAAGTCCCGCTTCGTAATCAGCTTTTAATTGATTGCGTAAACCAGGGGCGATATTATCTCTGATATTGATTAACTGATTCCAAACGAGTGGAGCTAAATCAATCGGACAAACCCAGTCCCCAGTATCAGCAGACATCCACTCTTGAACCGAAGCAATCTCTTGCCTCAGTTGGGCAGCAGCTTCATCCAACTTCTTAAATACTTTGATACCCCGCAAACCGACTTCAGAATTTGTAACTTTCACAAGGTCTGATTCAATTTCAGAAACCTCAGCTTTTAGGACATCCGCCCATTTAGGTGCGGCAGACTTTGTACTTTTCTTTAGCTGAATACGGAAGCGAATACGGGTTTTATTTAACTGTGAGAAATTGTGGCGCTCGACTACTGCATCGGTTAGGAAATTTGCAGCAATAGGGTTGTCAATTGCTTGTACCATGATTATTGACCTCAATCATTATTTTTCACTTTCGATTAAGCGAAGCTTTCTTTGTGGTGATTTCTCAAGAGAGCGAATGTCTGTAGTAGCTCTATAGATTACTTTTTTAGAGCTATTTTGTAGGCGAATATGTCTTTTAATGACTGGTGGTTTATGTATGGACATGGCTTAAAATAGCTGAAGTTGTTGTGAATTATCCTGCGCCACAGGCTTTTGATAAACCATGCCTTCGACCTCATAACAGCGAGTCATGAGTTTGTTTCGGTTTAGTCGAAAGCTGGCTTTTTTCCTTTGATTTGGCAGAGGTAGAAATAGATACTGTGGATGTTGGATAGTACCTTCATCGCCCAAATATCGACAATGTGTACCATTAATTTGGTAAACTTTTGATGAGCTTAATAGTGTCGCGTCATACACTTTAATCAAATTTGTTTCCATCTGATTACTATTGAAGTAGAGTGTGTGATAATCTTTTATGGAATCGATTTTTCTCTACAGTTAGACTGATTGAATCTGACTGTAGAGTTTTTCACGGATAATCTGATTCAATTTTTCCTTTGATTCATCTGACAGAACATTAAAATCAAACTCTTTAGAGTCCCAAACTTCATCCAGACTTGTAGACTCATCAATAATGTTTGCAATCAAACAAAATTGATCGTCATAGTTCCAGCCATTCGCTAGAAGCCACGGTAGAATTCCCTCAGATTGCAATAATTTCTCAATGTCGAACGAGTCAGAAAACTGCTGTAAGTTTCCGATACTAGGGTGAACAATTGTTGTAGTCATTTATTGTTAGTAATAATGGTGAGTAAGCAGCACAGCAAGCTGTAGACAAAGCTTGAGCAACATCTAATTACAGTTACAGTTACTCAAACTCTGTTTACAACGAGTTAAAACGCCATCTCATTTGCAGCTTTTGTCACAGCTAAAGCCTGTTCCCAGATTTGTCGCCACTCTGTTTGCTCGTTATAGGATGCCATGACTAATTCCGACTCTACCCATACGCGACAGAACAATACATTTTCATCTGTCGTCCCCGGAGTAGGCTGTAGTGTAATGGGAGAATACAATTGTTCTGGGGTCAAAGTTGCGATCGCCGCAAGTATGCACTTTGAAAAATGCGTGTCGTAGCCTGATTCTAAGATATACGTCCGGTCTGCTTGAATAGTTATTAGCAACTTGCAGGTTTCTTTTTTGCGGCGTTCTGTATTCTCAAACCGCAGTTCTTTAAGATATCCAGTTAAAGCAGTTTGAGGGACATCACTCGGTTCACCATTTAGTGTGTACCATAGCCCTCCGTGCTGGCGATTACAATATATCTTGCAATTGCCAGCTTCACTGTGCAATCCTAATTTCGGCTTATTGATTGCTGCAACTAACTGCTTGAGCAATTCTTCCTGGCGCATCAAAGCAGCAAGTAAATCCGATGTTTCTTGAGGGTTCATTTGTTTGTACCAAAAGCATTTTCACTTTTGCATTGGCGAAGCCGTTTAATTGTGATATGTGAAGCGTAGAGCCAATAAAATAGCGCTCTTGATTTCACAAAAGCGCTTTTTATTACTCATTATTTGCCCTGTACAGATTATTGATGTGAATTAAATCTTGCTAGCAAATCTTCACGAGATAATTCAAGGCATAGGGGAGTAAATTCTTCTGGTGTTAACTGCAATAAACTCTCGACTACTCTTGAGAGTTCTTCATCCATAGAACCAAATCTGAATCTTAACAAGTTTTCAACAACTTGACGGCGTTCTTGTTGCACTCCTTGCTGTTTAGTAGTTTCTTCCCACTGCTGGTAAGCTTGCGACAAATTCATGATTAATTCCTGCTCATCTTCTGTTAAAGTTTCTTGCTGTTGAACTATAATTACCCGCAAATTAGTAATCAGTTTGAGAGTATTTTGTCTTAATTGGTTGCTTTCAGGTAATGCCAGCAATTCATCAATGGCAGTACGTTGCGTTTCGCCTCTACCCAAAATCCTTAGCCATAATGTTTCTTCTGTTACTGGTAGCTCGTTAACCGCTACTAGTGCTGCCCTAAAACATTTCTGGAAAAAGTAAACTCCCCTGCTCCACTTTTCTAAATCTAGTTTAACCTCTAAATCCTCCAACAGAGAGGCTGAAGCGCTAGGCGATATAATCCACAAACGAGCTAAACTATCTTCTGGTAAGCTGGTTTTCTCCCGCTTGGCTTTGCGTTGTGAGTCTGCAATCACGGTGAACAGTTTCAGAAAACAGTTGCGTACCTCTGACCTACTGGGTTGATTGCGGAATGGTTCCAAAAGTGCCGTATTTAATACAGCTATTCTGCCCAACAATCCAAGATTTTGAGCTTGGGCAGTTGGTGTGCTTGTAAACAAAACGTCAACAAATCTGGCTTCATCAGTGACTTGTTTGTTAACTTCTACTCTACCTAAAGGAGACAACAACTCCTCTAATAATTCCTTAGAAAACTGATCGTAAGGCTTGCTAGTCATGTTTTAAAGACGAACTGTATTTTATTTTACAAGGATTGGTTATGGTTGCATGGTGGGTATTAAAACCCACCATTTCAGTTACGCTGCTACTAACTCCCGACAAACTTGCGGCAGTTCAATCGGAGCAGTTGTCCTGGATAGAACCTCTACAGCCTCTTTCACACTCCAGTACCGTACTCCATCGCCACAGCGCCAGTAGTATGTCTTGCGGTCGTTTTCCCAGACTTCCTCAGCGTTTCTAACCTTGAAGAGTATGCCCAAAAACTCACCGTCCAGATATACATTGTGAGCCGTCTGAAGGTCAGTGCGTCCTACATAAGTCAGTCGGTAGCCGTCCACTGGCATACACAAATCTTCTGCACGAGTCCCGCGATCCCACAGTTACCGCACCCATGTCCTTCGCAATCTGGACAGATAGCAGCAGGCATATTCCACTTCGGCAGGGTGAAGTCCCATTCAGCCGGTGGGGTTAATATTCGAGCCTTGTGAGAGATATAACAACCAGCGTGACCGATTACTTTATCAGGATAGTATTGGACGCTTAACGATAACCAATCACAATCACCTAACAAGCCTATTTTCTCAGCAGCTTGTTTCAATTCCTTATCTTCTTTGTGATTGCACTCTACTGGAGTAGAAAGGCTCTCTTTCACCTCTGCTACTGCACGTTTGAAACACTCTTTGTGGTATCGAGCATAGCCGTGGGTCATTTTCACCCAAACGATATCATCCGAGTTTATCCAGATAGTTACTACATCTTCGGGCTTGCACTCTTTTGAGTAGTCCGACTGATTGACGATGGTTGCAATGATTTGGCGATCGCGTGTGGTTAGCGGATCTTTTGTTGGCGCAAGAACTGAAATTTGTGTCATGATTATAAGTTGCCTCTTCTTTAGTAGGTTGGGGCATAGGGGCGATCGCGTAGTTTTCCAGACAGAGCGATCGTCCTATTTATTGGTCATCTTGTTGTGCTGAAGGCACAACACTCTCAATCTAGATTTGGCGAAGCCTTATAAAAGTATTCCAGGGTAAAGCATATTAACTGAGGATCAAAACACCAGACAGCACAAAGCTGTAGAGAAGATATTGGGATGTTACCGTGTCCTCTGTACAGCCATGTGGAAACTAATTGAAAAGGCGATTACATACTGAGGAGTAATAATCGCCTTCATTCTGGGAGGATTGAAGTTTTTACAACCAGTTTTTAGACGTGGTAGGTCATCGGAATCATCTCCGGTGGCTTGAGCAATACAAGTTTTTGGCTTCCGGCTGCTAGTCCCGGTGGCGGCTGGTTTTAGGTTTCGTATCGTTAACTCGATTTGTAAGGGTTGAATTTTGAGCGCTTCTTTATTTTTCAAAAGAGGCATCGCGCTCATCTCCTCTATTATGATTACTATATTACTACGCACACCAGTAGTTGTCAAGCAGTTTTTAATGGTGAGCGTAGTAGATAATTCTCTTAGCTGTTGTAATCTATGTTCCAAATAAGTGAAGTGATATCCCCATCTAAAGCAGCACAAAGTTTTTCTAGAATTTCTGTACTAACAGTCATCTGAGTTGGTTTTTTTGGTTTGTTAATAAAGACGTGAGGAGTCTCTAGCTGCTGAATATAAGCCACAGAAACTCCCACAGCATCAGATAGCTTTTGTCTACTATATCCAGCTTTGTCTCTTAGCTCTCTGAGTTTTTGGGCATTTTCTTCATTCCACCTAAACGCAGCGATGGGTGTTACATCTACTGTGATATTCATTTTTACTTTAATTTTATTTTCACTGCGCTCGCCAGTTGACATGATAATATTATTAATATACTGGTGTCAACCATAAGGCTACACCAAGCAAAGGTGAAAGCGATCGCTTGCCCATTAGCAATGCGATTATTTCAGCCTGCGTCAACTGGAGAAACACAACACCTGTTCAAAGCCTCTTACGGTTAATTTCCTCAAGGCCAAGTGAAACTCACAAAGAATTCATTGCCATAGAGATAAGAAACCGAGATATAAAACTACTTAACTAGCTTTGAGAATCCAGGCAAGGTTTAAGAATGGCTCTCACCAGCAGTAATTGTGGAAGGGCTTGAAAGTTGATATTGCTACCCTAATCTCTACCGCTAGAAAGATTTATACAAAGGACAAGAGGTTTAAGGTAGGTACAACCAACAGTAACGCAAGGAAAAAACAAATGAATCTACCTGCAACTGTTAGCACAAAACTCCAGAAAAGTGCGGCATTTATATTGCTTTCTCTAGCTTTGGTCGGTTTAGAAATTCCTTCTTCAACTGGACAAAGCTTGCCAAATAGCTCAACCAAATCGGCTCCGCTTGTTGATGGAACATATTTATACGGCGAAACTCCTAAACCTAATCAAATAGGGAAAGCCTACTTAGTAATGCAACATCAACAAGGAAATATTGTCGGAGCTTTGTACTATCCTAATTCTGAGTTTAGTTGCTTTACAGGAAAACAGAATAACAACACAGTTTCTGCTAAATCACTTAGTTACAATAAAGCAAAAACTGAAAATATGAAAATTAACCTATCCAATTTTCATCAAATCAAACTTATTAGCGCTAACGACCAACGCATCCTCTCAGTCTGCAAGCAAACATAGGACACCAAGCCTAAAACAGATTCCATCGCTTCCCGAAGAGTGTCAAACAAAAGAGAGTTGTTTGTTCCCTTGTTCACCTCTGTCTGCTAGAAAAGCGCAGAATACACTAAAATTTACTCATTTAGGCGGTAATTTTTCGGTTTTTAACTCAAACACTGCTGTAGAACAGTTCCTTTCGGGCTGCTAGAAAAAATCTTTCTTAGTATTGTAGAAATTGCTAGAATTGGCTACCTGATATTCCTCTTGAAGGGTTGAAAAGTCATGATGGCTCAAAACAATAGCAATGGCAATATCCCTCATACTTTGTGATTTTTCCAGTCTTTCTCCCAAATAAATCTGCCAATAAATTTCCACATCACTTTCAAGAACTGGCTTCTCAATTTCTGTAATAACACCATTCTGCTTTGGATGAATCGAGGAAGCGCTGTACTTCCACTCATTTCTATCCTTGAGAATGATATCAGGCGAATCACCAATCTGTAATTGGAGATGTAACTCGTTTAGACGTAGCCCCTGATATATGTAAAACATTCTTGATACAAGCGCTTCCGGGGGGCGTGCAGCTACTTCCATTAGGATTGCTTCTTCACTGAGAGAAGGTAGTAATAAATCTATATTGAGTACACCATTTTTCGGGTAATTGTGTTCTAAACTTTCTAACACATCACTTGAAAATTGCCAGAGTTTCTGAAATTCTGGTTCTTCTTCTCTAACAATAATATTGCCAATTTGATGGCCAGAAATGAACTCATCATTAGGTCGATACTGCTTGCAGGCAGCGAAATAACAAGGCTGACCGTTTTTTAGAACAACACTTGTATTGTATAACTGACCTCTTATAAATTCATTCATCTCATATTCGGAATCTGAATCTACATTGCTTTCACACCAAGCTTTCAAATCATCAACAGTATAGATTATTCTGCTTTTTTCACTTCCAGCTCCGATAACTGGTTTGATCAAAATGTGATTACCTAGTTCTTCTAGAACAAACTTTAAGTATGAAACCGGCTCTTTACGGTATTGATCTTGAGCAAAAATCAGATACTTAGGCACCCGAATCAGGGAATTTTTGAGGGCAGATTTGAGGTAACTCTTATCAGTAAACTGCTGGATCATGGTTGGGCGATCGCCTGGCAGATTTAGAGCCTCACGCAACTGTGCAGCTAACAGTACTGAATACTCGTCGTTGGTGATAATCCGGCAGCTATTATCTAATAGTTTATAGTCAGTCTTAATCTGTTGATAGGTTTGGAGCAGATTTTGTAAATTATAAGGTTCTACAATCTGCACAAGATCCAAGTATTGATACTGGGAGGGTACAACCTCACTGAGTCCTCGCCTACTACAGAGTAAAACTAGATTTCTATTCTCTAAGCAGATATGTCTAAAATCAGTTTTGCTCAGAAACATATCATGTAGCATGAAGACAGTCTGCTTATTGCTATCTATCTTACTACTATGTAAAGCAACTGGATTTGCCGATTCGCCGAGCATTTGTTGTACTAAGTGGACAATTTCTTGTGAACATCCCCATGACAACGTTACACCTGACCCTCCATGTCCATAATTATAAAATATGTGTGTGTTTAAAACTCTTTCCACACAAACATTTTCCGATGTTAATGGTCGTAGACCAGTCCTAACAGGCTCCTGATCATCTAGGGGGAGTTCTTTTAATTCCGGTAGAAACTCTAAACAACCATCATACATCTGTCGAATAATTGGAACCTCAAGAGATAAGTCTGTACCCCATTGGTCTTGCTGCGTTAATCCTCCTAAGACCACCAAATCATCCCCTCTAGGAACTATAAAAATGATGTCTTGCTCATTTAAAGAAGATTCTTCATGGGAAATGCAATGAGCATCCTTGACAACTTTCCCTAGATTTTTAACCCTGACAAGTGCGCCCCTCACGGGATACATGGAACTATCCCCTGTAGTTGCTATTGAACCTAGCCCAGCACAATTAATAATTGCCATTGCATTAAAACGGCTAAGTAGTTCCTGTTCGTTTTGAACGACATTGACAGTGATTTTCTCCTGAATAATTTCACATCCAATATCCTTTACATATTGAAGTAGCCAATTCATGTAAACATCGGTATTTGTCATCGGAGCCATGTGTTTATAAGCATCTTTTATACCTCCTTGAAAATTCAAATCAATCGTTTTTTTGACGATATGTAAACCTCTTTCAAATCCATCAACTTTATCCTTCAACTCATTCATTTTGCTTAGATCAGCAGGTCGATTTTCCAAAACATCCTTAAAATAGAAATACCCATCCCTCAAATAAATTCCTGTTTTTTCTGAACCAAACTCTGTGTGTATTTTCTTGAATTTATTATAGGTAGTCATACACCAGTCTTTAGAGCGTTCCAGCGATCTCGGAGATCCATGACGACCACAGACTGCTGGAGGCCATTCCCATAATGCACCTGCCACAATAGAGGTTAAATCTGGAGCAAAACGATCTGCAACAATCACAACATTAAAACCCGCCTCTCTTAGACATATAGCAGTTGTTAGACCACTGACTCCTGCTCCAATTACTAAAATGTTCGTATCATTTTTTGCTAATGGATTGTTCATCAAAGGTTCTCTCGATTTTTTGTACTACAAAATCAATGCATTCTCTTGCACATTACTAATATTAATTGGGACAATTTTGGGGTGACGCAGCGTTAAGGAATTCTTAGCCTTTGACATTTACTGCTACAAAAATTATTTATTAATAGTTTTCGATTAAAAACTAAGTATAAGCAGTATTAATAATTCTGAAAATGAGTAACTGTTTTTGAGTACTAGCTCAATTATAGATGAGCTTCTTAGTACAATATCTAATAAATTTGTGACTAATTGAGCAACCTACTGGTTAGCCTTTAAGAGACTCGATAAGACTACGAACTTGTAAATTTCTTACTTACAATATGTCTAGAAAGTAAGACAGTCTCCCAATACATACACCACTCATCACTCCAATTGCCTATATCAGCACCGCTTTCGCCAATAAAAGAGAAAGAACATCAATTGTGGAAGCGATGAACTACAAAGAATAGAGCAAAAGAGAGAGGAGTTCGACTTCAACCTTCGACTAGCTTGAATCAACACATTGCACACTGAGTATCTAAAAGTAAAAGGCGAAATATTGTTATTGGCAGCCAAGGTGGAGTGAGGCTGTTAAAGCCAGATTAAACTAAGAGTATGAAAATTGGTATTTTCGAGCAGATGACAGTTAATAATGGATTGATTCTTACGCTCTTTATTCTGATTATAAGCCTGCTAGCTCTTGGCTATGGTTTTGGTGTGAAAGCTCAACGTTTGCCCTTTACGGCAGAAATTGGGTATAACCAGCAGCAATGGCAATTTCTGCGATGGTGGGTCAAATTAGCCTCCTTTGCTGGAGTTTTGTTACCGATGTGCTTGTTAGCCCTGGCTTGGAAACAACCATCTTCAGGGGTATTTTGAGGAAGTTACCTGTTGATAGTCGCCGTACAACTCATATCTGAACGTGTTTTTAGTCGCTCCCTAGTGCCAAGTATTGTTGTACCTATTGGCTTTTTATACACAGCTTTTCGGTTGTGGCAATTGGTAGATGGATTCACACAATTAACATTTTCCTATTTGACATTATTGGGTTTTGGCGTTGTTGTCTTGTTTTGGGTTTCTAACTTAATAATGTTGATGGTGATGCCCATTCCAACAATCTTTAAAGGTTCGGAGTCAATTGAACAATCTTGATATTGATAAAACATTTTTACTGCCTAATTAAAAGCTGTGTTTCGTTGTAGTTATTTTTCGCAACCCACACCATCACCATCTCTGTCAAACCCATGAGGATCGGGTGGCAGCACTTTAAACCTTCGTTGGCTAATATCTCGGCAATCCAAATCGGGTGAATTCTTTGGAATGCAAAAATCTGGGTAAGAGGGATCACAGTTATTCTGTTGCTGTGGTTGAATCGGCACTGATGTTGTCTTTTGGGTAGCTCTGTGGCGGAAGTCCCAAGGCATCACAGGATTAGCCTGATTCCAAAATGCTAAACGCTGTTGTTTAGCGCTGTTTTCACCCTGCAACAAACTATCTTTAGATTGTGGGCAACCTTTGAGATACTGGCGATAAACTACAGCCTGACCCTCTTGCACCATATTGAGGTTGACACTGCGATTCTCGACAAACACCTCTGCAACCAGGCGCTTATATTTGTCAGTTTCAATAGCACGTACAGTAACGGACTGTCCTACTGGAAGTAATTGCTTTAGTCGTTTTGCAGATTGTTGACCCCAAGGATTCTGTTTCATCTCTGGTGCATCGATGCAAGCAAGGCGGACTGTTACAGTTTTGTTACCAGTTCTCACTCGTATGGTGTCACCGTCACCGACGCTTACAACTGTAGCAGTAAGGTTATTAGCAACAACTGGTAATGTTTGAGCTAGAAGCAAAACGCTAATTGCAACAAAGCCAAATTTTGGGAGCATCTGTAGTAATAATCACTATATACTTAATACTTATGATGCCCAGATTAGTAGTTAAAAGTAGCTAATAAAACCAGTAATTTGAGATTAATAATCCAAATTGTTAGTTAACTTGGTGCTGCTCTTTTGTCGCAACTGATAATCGTCATACGCTAACATTGACTAAATCAACATCAGCAAGCCATATTGTTCTGCTTTGGGCAGACACTTCTTCTAAAATTGGAGAGCGCCACTCTACCCCATAGAGCCAATTATCTTTGAGGCTAAAAATTCCTTGAATAATACGGCGTGTCGGCTGTTCACCGAAATCAACCTCAACTATATCCCCCAATTTAAAAGCTGGAGTAAAAACAGTGGACTTCTCTAGTACATTAGTTCTATAAAATTCTTGTTCAGCTAAGTAGAGAGTTTCACTCTGGCAAACAATTGCATAAATCCATTGCTGTCTTTCCCACTGAACACCACAGCAGTAGCCTGACAAATCTGAGATTGACAACAAAACTTTTTCTAACATTTTCACTGCTAAGGGAGGCATGGACTGGCCCCATTCAGGAGAAATATGCCAACAGGATTCTAAGGCGGTAATTTGGTTAATCATCTGGGAATGTAGTTCTCTTTTTTATACATACACTCACTTGCATCAGCCTGATCCGGAATATAATTCAAAATAAATATAGAAGTGATTGACTGATATCTGATGTTTATTAGCAGAGAATGAACCAACCCACGCTCGCTTATGTGGAAATGTCTCTACCAGATGGAACTCAGGCAGAAAAATTTGCAGCCATCCGGCGTTGGGGCATCGGTTTAGAGATTGCTAATTTGGAGGATATACAGATAGACGTGTATAAATCTGCCCAGATCCCAATTACTGCTGTGCAGGCATATCAAATGCACGATTTCCATCCGCTTCATCGGAATGCCGAACATCGTCATCAAGCCAAAATTCATGTAGAACATACCTTGGAGGTAGCCGCTCAACTGAATGCCCCTAGAATTGTGACAGTCTGCGGCTTTGGATATAATCTAGCAGATAATCCATTAGAACGAGCGGTGGATTTCTTCTCCAACTTGGCTCAACGAGCAGCAAAGTTAGGGGTTCGCATCATGATCGAACCCTTGAGTCCCAAACGTGCTGGGGCATTAACACATCCTGATGAGATTGTGTCTCTCATCAGATGCCTAAATCAACCAAAGGTGTTTTCTATTTTGCTGGATACTGGACATCTGCTCGATAGTGGTTTTAATCTCAATTTGTTTTTCTCCCTTTGGCAGTATCCAGTTGAAGAACTGCAACTCAAAGGCATGAACTCAACTCCACCAACCTTGACCATACCGTTCACGAACTGGATAAAAGCCAAATCCCCGCCTGATGTTATTTGTATAGAGCATCGTCAGGCTATTTCCTGGAAAGAATTTGACCAGATTATCCAAATATGTTCTCACTCCCTAGAGAAATTAAATAGAAACATTTGAGTTGCAATTACCCTTGTGAGTTTACAGGAACTGAAACAGCATTGGGAATTCTGAAGCGATCGCTTTAAGGTGAAAGCTATCCATACCATCCCTATCTTTATCAAACCCGTGCAGATTTGGCGGATTAACTTTAAATTTGCGGTCAGGAATATTAGGACATCACTATATAATACTTATGATGCCCAGACAACTAATTAAAAGTAGCTAATAAAAGCAGTAACTTGAGATTGATAACCCAAATTGTTAGTTAACGTGAGGCTGCTCTTTTGTGCTGTGGACGCAATAGTAAGCGATCGCCTACGGCGGGATACTGTTGGCGAAAGTGTTACAAACGCAGAAACAAAAGTGTTACAACTAAAAGCCGCAACGACAGATTGAAGGTTTGAGCTTAAGTGATACTTGAAAACACAACTATGTATTATATTCGCCAACAGTATCCGGCGGGCTGTTACGCCATCGCGGTTGTGTAACATCTGCAACCCAACACTCACGTTCCCTCTAACGTTGCCCCACGCTGCCTTGAAAACAGCGAACGCAGTGATTGGATTGCTAGTGGTAAAGCAATTTATCTATGGCGCTACTTTTTCTTTAAACTGTTTTCCAGCAGAAAACGCAGGCACTTTAGTCGCTGGGATAGTCATTGGCTCATTGGTTTTGGGATTACGCCCTTCGCGTTCTGAGCGATCACGTCGCTCGAATGAGCCAAAACCAATCAGCGTTATCTTCTCTCCATTCGCTACAGCTTCGATAACTACTGACAAAAAAGCACTAATCACTTCATCAGCTTGCTTTTTTGTGATGTTGGTCTTTGCCGCTACAGCATCCACTAATTCACCCTTGTTCATAAATCACCCTGAAGTATTGCCAGTAACGGAAATCTAGCATTAATAGCTCTTGTTGGCAAAGGGTAAAAAGAGTAAAAATCTAGTGACATACAAAAATTGATAATGCGCGGCTACTACTGCGTTCTTGCTCTCTCCTTAGATTTCCTCTCATCAGCATCCCATCGTCAGCAGCTATATTCTGTGGACTGCCAAGGAAGAAGCTCAAAGTCGCAGATATCATCAATGAATTCGGTAGTATTTGGGATACCTTGGCGTTACTTCTAAAACTTTGTAATGCCAATTTCAAGATTATTCGTTTTTTGCGTAAAGTTTCAGACAGGAGGTGAATAGTATTATATAACGGTATTTACTATGCATTAACCGGGGACAACAGTATAAGTCTCCTACATAACTTACTTCTATCAAAAACTGCTCTGGACAAAAGCTAGGGCAGTTTTATGTTGAGTCGATTAGTCCTAAGTTGAGTAATCGCTATGATATTAGATAAGGTTTTATCACTCATCTGGTGTCAAATAATCAACACAAGCAATGCCAACTGTGTCAAAGAGAGATGGAACATTTAACTGTCCATCACTTAGTTCCACGACAAAATACCAAACGCAAAAAACAAGACTCAGGCCCAACAGCAAATATTTGTTCTGCCTGCCATCGCCAGATTCACGCTTTATTTGATAATAAGCTGCTGGCCTTTGAACTCAACACTCTAGACAAGCTCAAAAATGAGCCGCAAATGCAAAAATTCTTAGTTTGGGTAAGAAAGCAAGACCCAGGTAAGCGAATTTCAGTTCATCGATAAACAATAAAGCGTTGTTTGTACTAGTTGTATCCGTCATCTAAAAGAAAAACTAGAAACCGTTAACGTTCAACCAGAAGTGAGCATCGCTTTCTGGTGGGATACGCCTGTTGATAGACGCGCACGGCAGGAATTGGAATTGAGTTTAATTTTGAAGTGGCGTAGTTCATTTAACAAAGAAAACTGGCAGAGATGAGGTCAGCCGTTTGGGTAGGGTGAAGAGAATTTAAATATTGCTGTATTCTTATACTCAGGCTTTTCACTGCTAAATACCTAAGTTTTTATGCATCGCTCATACACTACATGGCTTGTGACAATGGTATTGGCTTTTATTGGTTTTGGGTTAGATGTAAAAAGTGCGATCGCACAACAGCTTTACACATTCAATGCCACTTATGACGTATTCTCCACGTCTAAACCCATTACGCCAGATGTTTCAGCAACAACTATTTTAGGGCAAAGTATTGATGCTCCTTATGATTTAACGAAGGTTAGCGGTTTAACATACAGCCAAGTTAACTTTGCTACTGGAGAGTTCCGATTTAACACAGATGCCGCCACATTTGGCTTGCAGGGCTTCCCAGTAGGCGAGGTAGTGTTGTTTGGTAACGGCAGTAATAAATTGTTTGGCACAAATAAAGCTACTGGAGTAATTGATTTCCTCTCCTCAAAAGGCACTGCTACTAATATTTTTACTATTACTAGTGGCGAAGGTTTATTTCTTGGCGCTGTCGGCACACTAACACTTAGAGAAGTTTATCAAATCAGTCTAGACCCAAATATTCCTACCACAGGCAAATCAAAAGTCAATGGAACCATTCAGGTATTTTCAAAAAACATTCCAGAGCCAAGCACTACCACTGCGTCGGCTCTTATAGGCATGACGGGGGTGGCTTTTTGGCTACGCCGACAACGAAATACGCCCACTTTATAGCGATCGCTATAAAGCGTAAGCAAAAAGCTCCTTAATCGTGTAATCTAGTTGGCATTGAGCCGAAATCCTTGTAATTTCCTACAAGATGGTCTGAAAAACCTTATCCTGTTTGCCTTTTAGAATTTGCTACATCAGAGTCAAAAAAGCCTCTATTTACAACAAAAAATCAAGCCTTTTAAACTCATATTGCAGGACATTACAAACATCTCGGCTTGATACCTACTAAACTTTTGCTACAACTCCCTGATTTGGCAACTCGAAGGAAGCCGCCGTAATGACAGATGCATTTGGATTGGACACTGTAATTTCAGTAGGTTGAGACTGAGGCAACAGTCGGTAGTCACTACGCCAGCGTTCGCGGTTGAGATCGCAGCGAACATAACCGCGCAGTCTACCATTGAAATATTTCACCCACGGGTTCTGTGGCAATGCTGCTTCTACGTCGAATGTCCAAGGACAGCTTGAACTAATCGAAGTACCAACAAACTCAGTCGCTACTGTTTGTGAGTTAGAGTCGTCGAAGTTAGCCTTAAGGTCATTAACCCAGCTAGAATGCCAGTCACCACTAATGACTACGGGGTTCGATGGGCGGCGTTGCTGGATGAAACCCAGAATGCGGTTGCGAGAGGCAACATAACCATCCCACTGGTCAAGGTTGAAAACTTCTCCCGCTCCGGTATCGTAGTCAAACTGAGCCATAACAATCTGTTGAGCAATGACGTTCCAGCGAGCGCTAGAGCGATCTAGTCCTTCAAACAGCCACCGCTCTTGCTCGGAACCAGTCATTGTGGCAGTTGGGTCAGTAGCCTCAGCGCATCGCGGCTTACGTCCGTCACCACAGGGTTGATTGGTACGATACTGGCGGGTATCTAAGACATTGAATTCAACGAGATCACCAAAAGTCAATCGTCGGTAGAGCTGCATATCAATGCCTCTAGGGATTGAGGAGGGACGGAGCGGCATGTGTTCGTAGTATGCCTGAAAAGCGGCAGCACGGCGGGCAAGGAACACCGAGCGTGATTGTACTTCGGGGTCTTGAGGAATTTCGTCGGCCCAGTTATTATCAACTTCGTGGTCGTCCCAAGTGACTAACCAAGGAAATGCAGCATGAGTTGCTTTTAGGTTTGGGTCACTCTTGTACAGAGCGTGGCGGTTACGATACTCCTGTAAGGAAAATGGTTCACCATTGCCATTGTGCGGGCGTAGCGCAGTTGTACTCGGTGCGCCTTCATAAATATAATCACCCAGATGAACCACTAGGTCTAAATCCTCTTGAGCCATATTTTTGTAGGCGGCATAATAACCACTTTGCCAGTTTTGACAGGAAGCGAAGGCAAAACGGAAGCGATTAACGCGATCTCGCGGGTTAGGAGCAGTACGAGTTCGTCCAATAGGACTGACTTCATTACCTACCCTAAATTGATACCAATACCAACGGGCAGGTTGTAATCCTTGCACTTCTACATGAACAGAGTGTCCAAATTCTGGAGTAGCCATCTGTGTGCCACTGTGGACAACTTGCTGCATCTTTTCATCGGTAGCAATCTGCCACTGCACTGGAACATTATATGGTGGCATCCCACCACCATTGAGCGGATCGGGTGCTAAACGTGTCCACAGCACTACATTATCTGGAAGTGGTTCACCGGAAGCGACACCCAGACTAAAAGGATAATTAGAGAATCGGGGTTGAGCCAGAACTTTGTTAGACCATTAATTGGCAATCGCAAAACCAGTTAAGGCTCCAGTCCCAATCAAAACTTGTCGCCGTCTCAAGCGACTTGATAGCAAGCGCTCGAAGTTGAAGTTCTGCATATACTCCCCTGATTGTCGCGTTTGAATCACAGCAAAGTGTAACAGCGCAACTTTAATGCCTCTTTGCAATCAGGTTAAGCGTTGATTATTCCAACACAACCTTAAATTGTTTAATCTGAATTAATCCCTCTTTTGTCACTTTCGGCAGAGAATAATCTGTAACCCTTGCCCAGATAAGATTTTAACTGTAGAGCTTTGTTTGAAGGTTTCTATTAGCTTGCGATCGCTAATCTTCCCACTAAATCTAGGTTTCATCATTTAGCTCCAATTTTTATTTCCCCAGAGTGACAAAAGAGGGATTAAAGGGTAAAGAAATATTCAATTTCTTTCCCTTGATCAAAACAATGCCAATAAGTCTATTGATTTGCAAAGGTTTTTGACATCTGGTGAGTGAGGATGCTAACCCTTCATCAACCAATTATTCAAACTTATCGGTGCTTGCACTTGAGACAAAATCCGTTGCAACTCATCGCCTTCTAACACCTCTTTCTCTAACAAGGCTTGGGTCGTAGATTCTAGCAAGCCACGGTTGAGTTCCAGAATCTTCAAGGCCATATCGTGTGCTAGATCAATGTTTTGTTTGACTTGGCGATCAATCTCCACCGCAACTTCCGCACTAATTGACCGACGAGAACTGCTGCCTTGTAAAAATTGGGCTGAGTTCTTTTCAAAGGCAATCGGGCCAAGGGTATTACTCATGCCATATTGCGTGACCGCACGCTCGGCTAAATCTGTCGCTTTTTGAATGTCGTCACTAGCTCCGCTAGAGACTTTGCCCAAAATAGTTTCCTCAGCCGCTCGTCCACCAAGCAAGGTTGCAAGTTGTCCACGCAATTCATCTTCTAGCAGCAAGAAGCGATCTTCCTCTGGCATTTGCAGAGTATAACCCAACGCTCCCACTCCACGAGGCACAATAGAAATTTTGGAAACCTTGCTACCACCAGGCATGAGTGCGCCAACAAGAGAATGTCCAACCTCATGATATGCTACGGTTTGCCGTTCTTGAGGAGTGAGAATGCGCGAACGCTTTTCTAACCCTGCAATTACCCGTTCGATCGCCTCCTTAAAATCTGCCATGAGAACCGCTTGGTGATTGTTGCGAGCCGCCATCAGCGCTGCTTCATTAACAAGATTGGCTAAATCTGCACCAACAAAGCCAGGGGTTTGGGCGGCAATTACCTCTAGATTCACGTCTTCGCTGAGAATTACCGAACGGGTATGCACCAGCAAGATTTCTAATCTACCGCTCTTATCGGGACGATCTACCAAAACTTGCCGATCAAAGCGACCAGGGCGAATCAGGGCCGGATCAAGGATTTCAGGACGGTTGGTGGCTGCAATCACGATTACGCCATTATTGCCATCAAAACCATCCATCTCTGTGAGCAATTGATTCAAAGTTTGTTCCCGTTCATCATTGCCACCGACTACATTATTGCCGCGAGTCTTACCGATGGCGTCTAGTTCATCAATAAAAATAATGCACGGGGCTTGGCGCTTGGCTTGGTTAAACAAATCACGTACTCTTGATGCACCTACACCGACGAAGACTTCAACAAATTCTGAACCGGACATACTCAGGAAAGGAACCCCGGCCTCGCCAGCAACGGCCTTTGCCAAAAGGGTCTTACCCGTTCCAGGAGATCCGACCAAGAGTATACCCTTGGGGATTTTCGCACCAATCTTGCGGTACTTTTCGCCATTAGACAGGAAGTCAACAACCTCTTGAAGTTCCCGCTTGGCTTCATCTGCACCTGCTACATCTAAAAAGGTCGTACCTATTTTTCCCCGATTGTAGACCCGCGCATTACTTTTACCCATCTTCATGCCAATGCCTACACCACCACCCGCATTGCTAAATTTCAAAAGCCATGCAAACGCACCAACCAGTATCCCACTAGAAAGAAGTAAGCCAATAATGCCTGCGGTGTTGGCAGAGCTATCGTTAAGGGTAATAATTTCTACATTATGGCTTTGCAACAAGCTTGTTATATCCCCTTTTTGTCCAGAGGGATCGGTATAGTAGCGTTGGCTCCCAAATTCTGGTTTGAGGATATATTCAATGCGATCTGGCTTAATTGTAACCTGTTGCACCTCTTCAGATTTGACCTGCTCAATAAACTTGCTGTAGGTCGATTGTGAACTGGTTTGGGTCTTCATAGAACCGATTCCTAGTGGGAGCAAAGGGAACATTAAGAAGCCGGAGATATAGACTCCTTGCACACATTCAGACTTCTTACTATCTTGATTCTCCTGCAACTGTTTTCAAGTCAACAGATGGGATTACTACACTCTTTTTAGGGTTTTCCGAATGAGTTCGCAATTGTGGGTTTATTTGACTTTTTAAAAGAAATGATAGAAAAAAATATTCTGATACACGGGTCTATGATAACCAGCACATGAGGGGCAATTACATCGTGGCTTCAACTACCTATTTCCGAAACTCAGTAGAATTACTAAAAATTAGACTTGGCTGCGGATACTCAACTTCGACAGCAAAAGATATTTTTGGTACAAACGTATTATATACTATGCTAAGTTAAACTATGCACCTTTTGTGGTTTCGTCGGGATTTACATTTAACTGATAATGAAATTGTCACGCTAGCAGCTGCTAACGATGCAGCAGTAATACCATTCTTCATCATTGACCCTTGGTTTTATACCTGGGCTGATGTCGGGACTGCTAGAGTCCGATTCTTGTTTGAGTCCTTGGAAAACCTTAACTCAAATCTGCAAAAGTTAGGTAGCCAACTGTACTTAGTTGAAGGTAATTCTACATACATAGTACAAGGCTTAACAAAGCAGTTAATCGAGCAGAGATATAAACCCAAACTTTTCTTTAACCGTGATGTGCAAGTAGAGTATGGTATCAGCCGGGATAAAACTATAGTTGATTTCTATAAGCAGTTAAACCTTGATTACCATATTGGACTAAACAACTTTCTGCAATCAGCAGAGCAACGTGACGAGTGGTTTAACGAATACTATACCTATCAAAGACAATCCCAGCATAAAACACCAGCAACTATTAATACACCTCAAATCACACTCAATCTAGCACAGTTAACATTTGAAGAAATTAAACAGAAATACCGAAGCTTTTGGGCAGTAGAGAAAGTTTATTTTCCAGGGGGCGAAACACAAGCACAAGCTAAACTAAACTCTTTTCTCAAAAAAAGATACTCTGGCTACCATTGGAAACTTTCTCGCCCAATGCTTTCACAGCTTGGGGCAACATCTCATTTATCACCACACTTAACTTTTGGGACTATTTCAACTCGCATTATTTACCAAAGCACTAAAGCCTTAGCAGAAGAATTAAAAACTCAACCCAAAGCAGAATTCTCCCTCAAAGCATTTCGAGACCGTTTGCGCTGGCATGATAGTTTTACGCAGCGACTCTATTCTCATCCAGAAATTGCTTACACTAATCGTTACAGGGAGTTTGATCAACTATATACACCAGAAACATTGTCAGGAGCAAAACAAGAATTATTTCAGGCGTGGCAACAAGGAATGACAGGTTTTCCATTGGTTGATGCCAGTATGCGACAACTCAAAACAATGGGTTGGATGAATTTTCGGATGCGGGCAATGTGTGCCACATTCCTAACTATTAACTGTGGGATTTCCTGGCATCACGGAGCTAAACACTACATGAATTATTTAGTAGATGGAGATTTAGCAATTAATAATTGGCAATGGCAGATGCAAGCTGGTGTAACTAATCCACTTAGTGATACTTTTCGCATCTATAATCCGTCGAAAAATATTGCTGAAAAAGACCCTCAAGGAGACTTTATTTACCACTGGATACCGGAACTACGGAGCTACAGTTTACCAGAAATTCAGCAGGAGAAATATATTGATACTAGTAGCTATCCTAGAGCGATTTTAGATTGGTCAAAGACGCGTAAAGTTAATGGAAAAGTTGTTTCTGACTTACGAAAGCAAACCAAACAGCGATTGTTAAGCCAGGGTGGAGATGAATACAACAACGCGAACGCTGCTAAAATAACAGTTGAGAAATACTGGCAGCATAAAGACAGAGAGTATAGAGAATATCAACAAAAGCTTTCCCTGACACAAGAGTGAAGCATTATCTAGATTACGGATGGTGCGCGAGATTTTTACCCAACGGATAACAGAAAGTCTTTTACGGTGATGATTGTTGGAAATAAAATTATCAATCAGGTAATTCAATCTCAAATGATAGCGATCGCACTCTCGCCCAATAGCTGCTGAAGATTACACTCAGAAATTATCGAGGGAAGCTCATGAACAACCAACCGAATCACGAAAACCTTAGCCCACAAGAAACGCCATGTCCTATCTGCGGCTCACAAAATTTTGTTTGGGGTCGTACCGTTGGAGAATCAGTAAGTCAGTGGGTGTATTTCCGTGCTGATGGGGCTGGGTGAGGGGAAGGCGAAAAGCTACGGGCGCGTAAATGTAGAGATTGTAATAATGTTCAACTGTTTACATAACTTGAAAAAAAATCGCTAAGAAATGTTCAGTGCGAAAAAGAATTGTGATTTCTTATATTGCAACAATAGAGGGAGCAACATCAAGCCATCGTGGAGAACCAGCATAATCTGAACTGCGATCGCTGGAGCTACCATCAGCGCTATCTCGATTTTCCAAAGAACTAAGCAGCCATCCATCGCGCTTACCGAAGAATGGATCGCTACCCAAGTAGCAGATGGGGACAGCATCACAGTTCGTCAAACTGATGGCAGCCAAATGTCAGTCGAGCTTTGTGGCATCGATGCCCCGGAACTGAAACAGGGTAAAACCCCAGGACAACCACTGGCCAATGAAGCAAAACAGAAACTACTCAAGCTAATCGCGACTGCCCATAACCAACTGATGATCGTTCCAGTAGCAATTTTCAAAAATATACAAGACGAAGAGACGTTTGTAATTCATATTAGGCATTATTTATTAATGAAGAGAGGCGTTACGCTTGATGTAAGGAAATAAACTTAGTTAAGATCCCGAAATGTCCTCACCACAAATCCAATCTTACGGTTGTAACAACTCTCTAGACCAGCCTTTATCCACTCTGCCGTCGTGGAAAATCAAACTGCTGTATGACGGTCAATGTCCCTTGTGTCTGCGTGAGGTTAACTTTTTGAAGAAGCGGGATGCGGGTCGAGGGCTGGTGGCGTTTGTAGATATTGCAGCTGATGACTACAATCCCCAAGCAGATGGCGGTGTTGACTATGAAACTGCAATGGGGCGTATTCATGCTGTGTTGTCAGACGGAACGTTAGTTAAAGATGTTGAGGTTTTCCGTCGCATTTACGAAATTCTGGGGATGGGTTGGGTCTATGCTGCAACTTCCTTACCAGTTATCGGTGCTATTGCCGACTTCCTATATGGGATTTGGGCTGATTGGCGACTTTTTCTAACAGGACGACCAGATTTAGCGACTATTGTACGAGAGCGTTCTTCAGGGCAAGCTTGCAAGACCCAAAGCCGTTGTCGCTTAATGGATGAAGATGACTAAGGGGTTTTCCTCTCTACCAGACGCTACTCGCGTTCGCTTGAATTAGGGCGATCGCTTCTCCCATACTTTCCCCCAGAACTAAAACTTGTTAACAATTATTGGGTGCGATCGCTTCCAGCACTGCGCTTATGCTCAATCGTCTATGTCAATAGCGTAGCTTATCGCTGATAATAAGACTTGATTTTGGATGATTTTCCATGATAATCTGCGTTTGGATTTTAAAACCCGGTTTGCCGATAGGTTTATCGTAGCTTTAATAGCATACTGTATTTTTAATTTGAATTAGCCATCGTTGGCATAAGTAATTCTAAAACTGTTTTGAGAGAAAACTCATGGTCATTACAGAAAAACGTAAACTTGGACGTTCAGGGCTTTTTGCCTCAGAATGTCGCTAAACTCCTATTTTATCGTAGAGTAAGATAGCAATCGCCTATTCAATCTGAATTGCTCAAACCCATCCACAGTAAGCATTTATCTTTTGCGGATAAGTCTATTACTATGCACCACCACCAACTCATAAATTGCCAAAATAAACTTACGCACTATTTAAGAGAGCAAGTGAAGACAGACGGATCTGTTCGAGATGGTTGCAAAAGCCGTGTACTTGAATCCTCGTTGATGTTCTACTTGCTCAAGATCCAACAAATATATCCAAATTCTCAGTATCAACTCATTCAGTACTTGAGTGCTGAACTTGGCAAAGAGCAGAATAACAAGTTCAACAAGGCTTTAATTCTTGGAGCATTAGGTAAAAATACATCTGAAGATGCACAAGTTGTGGAATATTATCTGAGAGGCTTTGAGCATTTTACAACAAGCCGTAAGCGTATGCTATTCAGTGCAATCCTCGCGGAATTACAGGTAATACCATACGATGGTCAATATCAGATAGAACATTTCTATGATCTTGGTTATCAAAATTGGGTTGCAGCTGAAATATGCGCTCTCAAAGTTTTATATGCTTTTGGTTTAAACCAGCCCCAATGGGTCAACCGTGATGACGTTGAATTTCTACTGGCAACACAGAACAATGAGTCCATCTGGGAAAAACATGTTCTGTGCAACATTATCATATTATTGGCACTTCAGAAATTTCCAGAACACCATCATGTCATCTTAAAGGGAATTAACAATTTGCTTAGTTGTCAAAACTCAGATGGCGGTTTCCCTTTTATTGCTAGTTTTGAGATTTTCTGCACAGCCACAAATGGAATAGCGTTAATAGATACAGGAGTTGAGATTGAGACTCTCTTACAAATGGCACAGTACATAGCCGGACAACAGCAATCAGATGGCGGATGGTCGTATGCGGAGGGTACACGTCAGACTGACGTAGATGATACTTCTTTTTGTGTAGAGTTTTTACAGGCAGTTGAGCCTAACAAATACAAAGAATACATTTCAAAAGCACAGGCGTATCTTCTGGCTATTCAAAATGAAGATGGTGGCTTCCCCACTTTTGTGCGTGGTAATCCCTCTGAAATTACCATGACAGCCGCAGCACTTAACGCGTTGGCTCCTTGGGCTGCTGATTATACAAATGTC
Organism: Nostoc sp. CmiVER01; assembly: GCF_034531135.2. NCBI lineage: Bacteria > Bacillati > Cyanobacteriota > Cyanophyceae > Nostocales > Nostocaceae > Nostoc > Nostoc sp. CmiVER01. The sequence continues at coordinate 209,420 of NZ_JAVRBU020000010.1, read as the reverse complement.
TTTGAGTTGGGACTGCGCTATATTACTAGCCAACAAAAACTCGACGGTTCTTTTGAAAGGAGCTGGAGTCTGAGCGAGGCACAGGCGATCTTCCGTTCAGTGTTAGCAATACGTAGCTGTAAAGTTATTCAGTCACCCCAGCTTTTAGAGAGCATTTATACAGCAGAAGCTAAAGCACTAAACTACCTGCTTCGCTCTCAAAACAGCGATGGCGGTTGGGGTCATCAATTAGGTGAGGCGAGCGACGTTATCAGCACCTCTTATACCCTTATTGCCCTCAGCACTCTTGGTGATACTGAAACATTAAGGCGAGGTGCAGGCTACCTAATTCTACAGCAGGATAAACAAGGGAAATTTATCTCCATTCCAGATCAAGCAGCTCCCCGTCCTATCCCTTATGATGTTCCTATTCTCACTAGCATCTTCGCTCTAATAGCTCTTAAGTACATGGCTGCCGTTATTACAGAGTAATATGCAAAGGAACGATATAAAAGTTGCTGCCCTAGATATTGACGGAACTCTCTACCCTGGGGCTTTAGGGCTTCAGTTACTACAAGCATTGACAGCAAATGGTATTGGTAATCGCTCTAAGATCGAGGATATTTTTAAAGTCATTGAAAAATATCGCCTCAATGAAATTGATTTCCAAACTATGGCCATTAACGCTTATAGTCTCTTTGCAGAGGCTATTGCAGGTATCTCACAAACTGTAATCCAGCGTACAGCTAGGCAAGTATGGCAGCAAGAACGAACCAAACTGTTCCCTTTCGTTCCGAAACTTATCGATATTCTCAATAGCCAAGGATACTCCCTTGTATTAATTTCAGGCAGTCCAAATGAAATCGTTTGTTGCCTAGCTCAAGAGTTTGGGATTTCAAAATACCAAGGCTCTATTTTCGCAACTCACCAAGGTAAGTACACTGGAAAAGTCAATCTCAGCTCAGGAGAACTCGGTAAGAAGTATTCTATTTTTTTACAGATGGTTAAGGATTGGAAGGTAAATCTGGAGGAATCCCTCGCTATAGGTGATTCAATAACTGACACAGCATTGCTTGAGATCGTCGGTAAACCTGTAGTGTTTGAACCTCATCCATCATTAATGTTGATTGCCCAAGAGAAAGGTTGGCTTGTTACCGACCGCAATGATGTTGTCAAACATATCATGAAGTTAGGAAACTTTTAAAACTAAAGCGTTGTCCAAAATAGCCCCGATTACATGGTGTTTCTTGAGCATCCGATTTACTTTAGTGCTGAAGCAGCAGCAAAAGCTGGGCGTGAATGGATTTATCAAAAGCGGTAAAGCGGTTAATTCATTCGGTGGTAATCCAAGCCGGAAAAGACTTTCGTCGTACCAGCAGGAGAGCTATCACCTTTAATGAAATTCAAAATGCAAAATTCAAAATTCTGTTAGGAAGAATAAAAATAATTTTGAATTAATTCGTTCGTTCAAGCCCCCGCCACAATCTCTGATTTGGCGGTCAACAAAAGGGTGGTGAGTTCAAAGCTAATACTAATTGTCTTTAATTTTGAATTTCGAGAAGCGACTTGACTCAGAATTAATGACAAGTAATTACAAAAGGATGTATCCTCATTTGTACATGAATCAAGGTTTGGTGAGATTCTACTTCAAAGCGTCCTCGAATCACTGGTAAAAACGAGTTCCGGTAGTGAATTATGCGACTGATTTGAAACCCTGATTCCGAAATGGTTCCTTGATAAAGGAGGTGTTTTTTAGAGAATCTAAATGCTTTTGTCGGTTCAACTTGTGCATTCAGCCGTTGCAGAACTATAGGCAGGGCATCAGGTGTCAAAATCGTAAAGCTATCGTCGGGTAATACTTTCATCTTGATTGAGGTTGCTGGCGTTTAATGGGAATGAACATATTGCTATCTTTTAATAGATTTGCTTGTTTGATTTAGTGAGTTAAGCTAATACTGCATTTTTCTAATAAGTTATAAACCCTTTGGTTTGCAATTTTTGTATGAAGCCAAATGATAAAACTTTATAGATGTTGGTGAAATTGGCTATAACTCTTAAGATTCTCCACTAAGAAACTTTTGAGTTTTGCTCATTTAACTTGTCTGCTAGTTTCTGCCAACTTTCGGCTGCAATACCAAAGTTATCTTTTGCATCTTGGAAAGAATTAAAGTTTCGTTGCAGCCACCCTGGGTCTACCCCGCACAATTCCATAGAAGGAGGTGATGCGCTGCTGCCCATCTAGCAGCAGTTTAACTGTGCCTGTGGAAAGTTTACCATCGCCACGAGCATGGTCAATTGCTTGTTCGGTTTTAGTTTCCCAGACTAATAAGCTACCAACAGGATGTCTGCGATACAGCGAATTCATTAACCCACGCACTTGGTCACGATTCCATACGTAACCACGTTGGAACTCTGGGAGTGCAATGTTGTCGAGATCGATTTGGTGAAGGATAGTTGTAATATTCATAATTTATTTTTTCTAGACAACTTATAATACTTATGCTGCTTTTGCAAAAGATTTACCCAGATCAAACATACTGAATAGCCAGTGATGCCATTCTTTATAAGTGATAAATACTTTTAAAACTGATTCCAAATCAACATCTAAATCCCTATTTTGAATGTCAATAATTGTCTGATAGGTCAAATCCAAAGCAATTCTGTCGTCTTTGGCGAACGGCTTAAACTTTCCATTCAGGGAATTATTCAGTTGAGTTATTCTCTCTCTTCCTACTTTACCCTTGACTTCAGTTAATCGCTCATCTCGAAATAAACCAAAACGGTCATGGGGATGCAGGCTTACTAACTCATTGAAATTAGTGATTCGGCTAGTAAAAGACGAAGTACTTGGGTCAACTTGCAGAAACCCCATTACATAATTTTTATTACCAGTCTCAACCACAAGATGTTCTGGTAAAACTCGCTTTCCCAAACGATATTGAGTTAGTCTAATTGGCTTTATATGATTAAAAGCTTCAGCAATAGTTTTGAGTTTACCCATGTCATCATAATCAGAAATGATCGGAAGGTTACTATACTGGTGTTCAAGTTCAGCCTTCTTTCGAGTTAAATACTCAATAATGTTATCTGAGGTATGTAGTTGAAGCTTAGGAGGTTCAGGAAGAAACTGCTGACGCAATTTTGTTAAATCAACTGACGACCCTGGTTCCTGTATCGCTTGAACCAAATCTAGAAATGCTTCGGTTAGTTTTTGCTGTTGCTGCTGTACAATTCTTAGCTGTTGCTCTAGTTGTTCTTTACTATCAAGCTTATGCAGGTTTTCTTTGACAGATGCTAGAGGAATTTGACGAACCCTGTAGTTATAATAGTCTGCTGCTCGGTTTAATACCCCTCTAATTGGCTTTTGTCCAAGAATATCTTCCAAATCCTTAGAGCTAAATAATAGTTCTAAAGGAATATCAAGCGCCTGAAGCTTCACCCGCAGAATCGCTTCAAGTTCTGTTTCATCTGGCTGACGTAGATAAATCTGGTACTGAGAGACTCGACCAATAATTGAGTTATCAAAGCTAGCTTGAAACTGTTCCCATCGATCGGGGAACATATTGAGAATAATTAAACTGTTAGGAACGTGAGTAAAAATTTCTTTGATGGCTTCCCCAAAATTCAACAAGATTTCTCGGTTATGTGACAGCCCCAATCCTTCTAGCTGATCGAAGACGATAATTAAGGGTTCATCCAAGATAGATAGTTTAGCCAAAACTGAAATTGCTTCCAAAGAAAAGGCTTCTTGGCTGAGGTCTTCTCCCCAATTTGGCAAACCAACTAATTCTGCCTCTTCTTTAGATAAGATATTGGCAGCTAACCAACGAGTAGCGATATCTTTGCGTCGTGGGTCAGTATAACTACAATACTTAACAATTCCCTTGAGGATTGCAAGAGCAAAACCTCCAGAAGAATAATGACCCGCCCACCACTCGTTGATTCGTTTTTCAATGTGTTGCCAGTAATCTCGTCTGCGCCCAGTTCCTTCGGCTCCAAGCGCATCTAAATTTTTATCTTGTAGAGCTTTAATAATTTCTTGGTCTTTCTGAGATGTAACTCGGAAACTGAGAATTTTATAAAAGCTATTGATAATCAGGTAGTCTAATTGAGTAGCAGAACCAACCGACTGTACCAGGGACTCCAAAATGCGGCTGTAGATGTGATGCAGCACTGCTTTGGGATGGTTCGGTTGACGGATAAATAACAGTCGATTATTGGCTAGTCGCTCATTGGCTAGTCTCATCATCAAGTGAGTTTTACCAGTCCCCGGCTCTCCAATAACTACGACTCCTTTACTCTGGCGATTGGAATCTAGTTTGATGTCAGCCAAAATTGACTCAAGAGTAAGATATTCTTGGCGATAAGTGGCAAAATAATCAGGGTGAGTCTGAAACGGAGTATCAACCCGACTAGCACTAAATGGATTAGGCTTTTGTTTTAATTGCTCAATCATCATCTGACGATAAAGCTGGTAAGTAAACTGGGCATCATACCGAGCAGCATGAGCCATATCTCGAACAAAGTAGCGGTTATTTACCTGCAAATTAAAATGCTTACTCAGGTGTTCTAGGGAATAGCTTTCTAGCTCTGGCCAAACACTTTTTGCTTTTTCCCAAGTACACTCGTATTCTAGTTTGGGGCAAAAAAGACCAACTCGGCGAAAACTGGACTGAAGTATCTCAATATCATGCAAGGCATAGTGGCAGACTATTTTCTTTCCTTGGACAAGGGACAGAAACTCTGTAAGCAGAGTTTTGAGACTTTTAAGGTTAGGCAGATTCTTGTTGTGATTGGGATAATCACTAGAAAACCCTTCATAAATCAACCGTCCCTGACTATCCACTATCGCCAATTCACTTAATTCCGGTTTCCCCTCAGTATCTAAAACTACAAAGTCCATATAACCTTGACTACGAGTAAGCTATAGCAAAATTAACACAGGTATTTTAAAATGGGTATAATTTGTATCACTTAAATAAGTAAGATCGGAAAATATCAGTAGATAACCTGACAAGTATCAATGTCTTTCAATGGTCGCAGTCAGTATTGATGTGATGAAAATTTTCCACAGCGATCGCATATATCCCCGCCTTATCTCTAGATTTCCTTTCTCAGTACCCCATCACTAGGAACCATATCTTTGGCATAGCGTGTTGCCAACCACGGCATCTGCTCAAAGTCGCAGATGTTGTCTATGATGCGGTAGTACTTGGGATTGCCTTGGAATTAGGAATGGGTCATTGTTGTTTGGTAGATTTCCTTGCTTGGTTTGTGTGGGGTGATCGCTTTAATCATCATCATCACCAGGGGCCCATCCATAGTCAGGAAAATTTTCCAAACCAATCATGTCTAAGTAATCTCTGGTATCAAGACTCATATCCTCAAAATTCTCCTCATCGTCTTCTTCATTATTAAGAATTTCGTCTAAAGCATCTGCTAAAAAGCGCTTAATTAGCCAAGAGCTAGCTTGAGAAAAATCACGCTTAAACCCTAAATAAACTGCACCAAATACAGCCTCAAACATTTCTGAAAAAAGTCTCTCTTGCTCATTTAAAGGTTTTCCTTTTAGACTTTTTCCTAATAGGCAGAACTCTGGTAAATTTAACTCAATAGCAAATTCTGACAATTTAGCTTTATCTACAAGTGATTGTTTAGCCTCAGTAAGTTCACCTTTTGTAGATTCAGGAAATTTTTCATATAAATAGTCAGTAACAATAGCACTAAGAATTGCATCTCCTAAATGAGCTAGCCGTCTGTAAGCTTTCTCTTGTAAATCTTTTGTCTGCCTATCTACATTTGATTCATAGATAAATGATGGGTGTCTTAAAGCAATTTCTAGCGCTTCTGTTGCCTGAAATTCACTTATACCAATTCCTTTCAAAATAGCTTGAATTTGCTGTTGTCTTTGCTGTTCTGGTTTATACAATTGTGTCACGATTTAATAATTAATATGATGATTTTTAGTTAAAAAGTAGTAAAAAGAAGAGAGTATGTCTACTACAATCGCTTATGCCCTTAATAAAAGAGCAGCTAAAGAAACTTGTATACTGGTAGGTTTAATTCCTTCAAATACAATTAGGTTGAGTTTGTCTGTATCTTGCACTAACTGAATCACAAAGTTTTCATCATCCAAAATTGCTTTATTCCCATCGGTATACTCTTTTAAAAGTTTTTGTACAGCCTTCATCTCCTTCCAAGTGTTTAATTTTTTTAACGTACTCTTAACAGCTGCTCGATCTAAACCTGCTGGAAAGTGATCAAGCATACTCACCCGACGTTGAATTTTAGTAATGCGCTCAGAGGTAACGCTAATGTTTTCTAGGGTTTCTGGCTGTTCTAATTCAGCAACCTGTTGCTGTTTTAAAACCACCAGTTTGTTATATAAAGATTGAGCGCATGATAGTAAATATTTTGAGGAGAAAACATTTCCCGCTATCGGAGTTTTGAAGGCAGTAGCGATCGCCATACCATAACCATCGTTTTCCCCGGTTTGGTCATTCCAGAACAAAGTCTGCTGTTTCTCTAAAATTGGTTCTCCATTTGGGCCAAAATATTGCACTGTCAACGCCACTAATCCGGTAGCTTCATCTTTTTCACCAGTGCGGCGACCTACAGTAATTGGATTGGCTTGGTAATCTTCACCCAATTCTTTTAGTAACTTGCTTAGTTCTTCACTATGCAGAATCTCATTTTGGGTATAAAGGTCGCGGCTAGTTTCCTGTTTTTTATAGGCATCTTCTTGTAAATTACCCTGCTCTATCTTTCTAGCTTTGACTAAGCTCTGAACAAAGTCGATGTATCCTGGCAAAATTTCATCATCAAATAGGGTATCACCATAAATAGAAGCCCCCAATGTGTTGACATTAGAAATGGTAGGGATGTTGGGGTTAGGTTCAATACTAGCGATGTCTCCATCATTTTGGGCTAAGTCTCCTACGAGTTTTTTATTCAGATTTGATAGGCGAGAAGCTTGCCGTAACAGTTGGCTTTCACTGTTGGCATAATAAACATAAATGTTCTTAGCTTTATGTTGCTTGGGGCGGTCAATCCGTCCAATGCGCTGCTCCAAAATCATAGGATTCCAAGGCAGGTCAATATTAATCAAATAATCAGCATCTTGTAGATTTTGACCCACTGATAAAGTTTCTGACCCAATTAGTACGGCGATTTCTTCCTCTGGCTTTGGGCGTTCTGTAGGATTTTTACAAGTAGCGTCTGGGGCAAACAGTCTAAATATTTCTTGGCGATTTAAAGTAACTGGGCTACATTTTGGTTGCAGTGCGTGACCAGGACTTACTTTTTGAGGTTTGTCTGAGTTATTTGTGTAATACAGCTTTGTAGAACCAATCAGCATCCCAATACCTTTAGATGCGATCGCACTGTCACGAGCCATGTAACGGTAGTAATCAATTACGGTGTCGCTAAAAGTTGAAATTAACAGCACTTTATGACCCTGACTTACCAGTTCTGCTACTTTTTGAGTAACTTGCTTACGTTTGTGGTCAACCAAAAATTCATCTATTAATAGGTTTTGAATCTGTTCTAGCTGATGCAAATCACCTTCACAATCAGCCAACATTCGCTCATAAACTTTTTGGGCATTGTTAGGATTATCTCGTAAGTTATCTGTGGCAATATCAATAGACCGCCTTAACTGCTGACGCTTTTGTTGTTGTTCTGCCTCGTTTTCGTCCTCGTCTTCTTCCCCATCTTCATAATCCTCATCCCAGCCTTCAGGGTTGTAATCATCTAAAAAACTTTCTGGTTTATCCTTCTTGTCGGATTCAAAATTGTAGTGAATTAGCAAAAATTCTTTCAGCCCATCAGCATCAGGAGAAACTGATTCTAGGCGTTGTTGCATCTGCCGAATGCGATCACCAAAGTTTTTGATAGTCCGATTCAAGGCATACATACTCGATTCAGCCCGTTGTAGAAAGAATCGGCGTTGGTTGCCTAATAGACTTCGCTGTTCGACGCTACCTGTTAAATAACGAATTGGATCAGCAAAGGGAATAAAAAGACTGGTTTCAAATTGAGTGAAAATCTGCTCAAGTGCTTGTTCTGTACTAATTTCAAAATGTACAGGTAGCCATTCTGCTATCCGTTTGGCATACAAATTTAAATCTGGGGTGGCTTCTCGCAGCATTTGGCGGGTGCGCTGAAGAAACAGTTCGCGGTAGGTACGCCGAAATAGTTCAGTATTATCTGTAAAATTTTCTACCCCAATTTCTCGATTTTGAAACCATTGAGCGACTTCTGCGGGGAACTTTAAATCATTGAATCCTTGAGGACGACTGATAAAGGGCGAGAGAATGTTATAAATATCTTCCCGGCGATTGTTCCAAGGTGTAGCAGTCAACAGTAGAAAGTAACGTTGCCGAGCAGACTTGCGTTCGCCCTTGGCGTTGGCGAAGCCATCGCTTTCTTGAATTGATGCACAGGTTTTATGAATGCGGTTTTTATAATTGCGAATGCCTTCGTGGGCTTCATCGATGATAACTAGGTCAGGGCCACCGTAGCGATTGAAATCTGCAAGAAAATTACTACCTTTGCGGCTCATCAGGTTTTTATTGTAAAGCTCGTAATCGTTAGATTTAAAGCCTAATTCTGCCATTTCTCGCTCCCAGTTGGGGTAGAGTTTCTTAGCAGCAATGATCGCAATCTTAGCTTGACCGTTCTGCTGACGATACAACCACGAGACGGTAGCTGCTAGTCGAGTTTTCCCCAATCCTACAGCATCAGCGCAGACAGCAACACCAAAATCTTGCATGACTCTTAGGCAATGTTGCGCTCCAGATTTTTGATGCTCAAACAAGATACCTTGATTTAACAGTTCATCTAATAAATCACTACGTTCAACCCGGAACTGACGGGGGCGCTGCTGTGCCAACCAGTAAAGAAAATCATTTGGTGTGCCGTGATTTCCTGCCAAAATTATTTCTACAGCTTGTTTAAACCCTTCAATTTCACTGAAATCTGGAATTTCTAGGGATTGGCTGACGGCTGGAGGATTTTCGGGTGAGTTGTGATAAGTGCCTTCGGTGGTTGTAACTTTGAATTCGGTTAACTTTGTCGGCGGATGTTCTGAGTCTACCTCAACTTGACCAATAATCCGTTCCGAATCTTGGCTGTCAATGGTGATTTTCACCAATTGATCATCTACAACCTCAATGCTTTCTATTTTGTCTAAATTTTGACCTGTGATTTCAACTTGGGTGGTTTCCCCAGGGGCAAACTCATCAGGATTGATAGATTCAATAACTGGTTCTTTTAACTTGGCACGGCGATCACGTTCCGTCAACACCTGCTGTAAAAACTCTTGGGTTAAGTCAAAGGTAATGTCATCTCGCTGCCACTCAACATCAAACTGACCAATACTTTCAAATATGGCTTCTGCATCTAGAGAATCCCAAGAGTAGAGAAAAGTTACACTCTCAGCATTTTTAGAATGTGCTGCACGGGTGAAATTATCTGAGCCTTCATGCAGAATATGGTTTTCTAACTGGTCGCTCAGGATACCAGTTTTTCTGTGATAAATACCTCCTCCTGACTCCATTTTTACAAGTTTAATTTGCAAAAAATTCAGGCGAACTAACTCTGCCAAAATTTCTGTCCCACTAAAGGCACTATCTTCTAAACCCTTAAGGAATTCAGCTAGGGTACAATGAGCAAATTGGGCGCGGTAATTAGGGTCTTGTAATTTCTCCAGTTCTTGAACATCAGCCTGCTTGGTGAATCCTTGCCAGTCCATCAATAGGCGAATTTGACCCTCAGTTTGCACAATTGAAGCAAGAGGTTCTTCATATAGTTTCAGCACACCACTATCAAAGTAAGCCGTAGAACGGCGATAAATTTGGGTGCGTTCTAGGGCAGAGCCGATGAAGACATTGTACTTATCTAGCTGATCAGGCAAATTGAATCTACGAAGACGACCTTTAATTTCTAAAAAGCTGCCTGCAAGTAAAGCTTTTTCTTTAGTTACACTTTCTTTATGAAGGAATTTTTCAATAACATTTAGATTACTAATTCGCAGCAAAGAGACACTAGGTACATTTCCATCTTTAATGGGAGTATATTCAAAAATCTTAGCGCTTTTTGGATCAATTCGTAGTATTCTGTAAGTCGCTTGTTTCCCACCAATACCTAAGAACTTCACAACTGTTTTTAACAGCCTGTCAGCATCGCGGTGCTTGAAGACGAGCCAGTATTGATTGTCAACGCCTTTGATGGGATTACCTTGGGGTAGATAGTAGGGGCGTTGTTTACGAATTAGGTCTTGGATAAAGTTTTCAAGCATAGTTAATAACTTACTGAATAGGCCAAGCTGGAATTACTGCGTCAATCTTTGCCATAAGTTCAATGGTTTCTTGGAGGGCTACAACAATACGCTGGTAATGTTGGATATCATCATAAGTGAGAGTACGTCCTTTACGGTCTTTGAGCCATTTTTGGCAGACTTGATAACCACCTACGTAAAAGTTCCAAACTTCTTCTGGCACGCCTGTAAATTTATCTCCTATTTTGTTGATGATGACAGCACCATCATTAATACAGAATCTGACCGAAGTTATTAACCTCTCTTCATTGCGATTAGTAAAGCAACGGCTCGAATTGTAACTGCCTTCTCAATTACTCATTGGGAGTTCTCGTCTTTTGAATCATCTGTTGGATTGTTTCAGTTTCGCCAATTTCATAAAGACTGATCAAACCATCCTCAATAGTAAAAATTTGCTTAATTGTTGCATCCGCAAGCAAATTGCTTTGCAAATCTCTGACGATTTGATGAACGGTAACGACATTTCGATTGTTTTCATCCGTCTCGAACTTTAAGGTTTCAAGCTGCACTTGAATAACCTTATATTGATTAGTCCAGTATTCGCGCACCGCGTCGCGTCCATAAACGAAACCGCCTGACACCCCGTTGGCCCATTTTACTTCCGGGTGCATCACCGAGATGATTGTTTCAAGCTCGCCTTTGTTGAAAGCTTCGTATAAATTTTGCAGAAACTGCTGATTTGAACTCATAATTATTCACCATCCAATACGAATGTTATTAAAACAAGAAAGTAGCCCAACTATTTACTATACGGAAACTCAACAAAAAGTGCATCGTGGTTTTATTTATCAACTATTAACAGATAGACCTGACAACCGCAGACCTTTAACTTAGGAACGAAACCATGTTGATCTACTGTTAATGGAAGAAACAGAGGGAACCCCTTTCTACGGACTGCTTCACCGCTTTGTGTAGACGCTCTGCTCTTGTCCGGTCAGTTCAGGTACTTCAACAGTAGTTACCGTGACCGCCTCAAAATCATCATTTCATTCCCCCAACACCCTCAAAATCTTCCTAACCACCCCTTTCTCAAGCTCCATCTGCTGAATATGCTTCAGTAACCGCCTGGGGATGTACTTTGAGGACTTGAGGATGCGCGATCACACTCTGTAGGTTTTGGTACTATTTGGCGCATAAGCTATGTCTGCGATTATAAATCGCATCACGCAATCTTACATTTTTGGTGAAATCCTAATATTTTGGATGCAAGTAGTAGCAGATTCAGGCGGATGGGGACAATAAACCTGACATATCTAATACCCTCTGTGACCAAGTACTCGCTTGCTCGGACATATTTTTGCGTTCGCTCTCATCAGACCAAAGACTATCAAGTTTTAATCTCCATCGTGCCAGTTGAACTTGAATGTTCACCAGTTCTTCAGCATATTCAGGTTCAATTTCTGCTGCCGTCCATTCAATAAAACATATAGTTTCATCTGTCACACTTTCAACAGCTTCTTTATAAGCGCTGTTACAAAATGTTCTAATCCTCGCTAAATTGGAAGCTATATGTCCTAAGCGAGTTGATGTATTTTCACTTTGAAAATGTACTTGTTTTTCATCTAAACTCTGGTTCATATCCCCCAATTAGCTCCTGAGTTATTTTTTTTACACGTTCTTTAATCGCTGGGTCTTGAATTAACATTGAGCGATTATTTTGGCTGGGGCGAATGTTAATAATCGATTCATAAGCTATCGATTGGTCAAAGGGAGTCCAATCCGCACCCCAGATATCTCGCTGTCTACTACCGTCTTCAAGCAATGCTGCTTCACAGTAAGCGTGTTTCTCTCCTCCTCCAGCCAAAATCCCTTTTTCAATGTCTACTGCCACTTTAATGTAAACTCGCAAGGTTTGCAGCATTAACTCCACTTGTTCGAGAGTTGCTCTTTCCCTAATAATCAGTACCAAAATCTCACCCTACCTGTATAAATGCACAAGTCAAAATTCTACTTTGTAGAATCCCTTGAATCCCAAAATTAATCACTTGCAGCACTATGGTATGATTTCCAACTCCAGAAAACTCAACACTTTCTCTTCCAAATCCGTCAAATAAGCCCGCTTCAGCTTCCCCAACATCTCCAAAAACTTCTGCACCGATTCCTCTAGTCCACTGGAATACACCCGACCGATACGATCGCAAATCACCTGCATCTGCTCACACTCGGCAGGCAGGTAGTTGAAGGACTTCAGATGCTGCAACCCAACTGTATATTCGCCATCCCAGGTTTTGACGGTGCAACTGAATTGGCCCACATGGTTTACGATACCCCAGCACCCACCCTTGCCTCTGAGTTCGGGGTTGTCCTTAGCAAGAATTTGGCAGACTTCGCCAATTTGGTATGTGTTTGGTACTTTCGTCCTTTCCATGATGCGCTGCACCACATCTTTGACAATTCTGGCTGGCGGCACTTTTCCCCCTGCCTGCTCCACCGCTTGCCGCCATACTTCTTGCTGTTGCGATGGTTCTAGCTTAGTCAGTGGTCGAACTTGGCGTTCGGTTGTAGGTAAAATTTGGGAACCATTGGTTCCCATTTCATCCGATATCTCGTTTTTGGAACCAATGGTTCCCATTTCATCCGGTATCTCATTTTGGGAACCATTGGTTCCCATTATTATGTTGTCAACTACATTTGAAGCAGCTATTAAATAATTTACATGGCGGTGAGTATACGCAAAGCGAGAACGGCAATATTCCTCAAACGTCTTGTGGGTCGAGCGGTACAATCTGCGATCGCGCAATTCTGCCAGTGCCTTACCCGCCTCAAAAAACGCTCTTTCCACACGGCGCTCTAGGTGAAGGCGATCGCGTTGTTCCGTTTCGGACAACTCCTCTACTTCAGCAGCAGTAACTGTAATTGTTGCTGTAGCAGGATTTTCTGGATCAAAGGTGTCTTCGGCAGAACTAGCGGTTGCTTGTAAATTGTTGGAGACAGCAGAGGTGGCTTTTTTGCGGTTCGAGGATGGTTTAGTCATGATTCCACCCTTTCAAATGGTATTTCTCAGACTAGATAACAATTTTATGGTTGTAGTCACGAGCTACAATCACTCGTAAAAAAACTAAGGGCAAGGCGAGAGGAGTGGTTAATCATCGAATTTCACTCCTAAATCAATACCAAGTACTCGCTCAATTTTCCTTAATGTGTCTTCAGGCAAAGCATCTCGTATTCGTTCTGCCTCAATATCGTGCCAGTAAGATCGGCTAATATCAGCTTCTCCTGCCAAAACCTCGACTGAACGCCCATCAGCTTTTCTAGCTTGTTTAATTTTTCCTCCTAAACCTGAAATTTCAATGTCTGTGTAGCGTCTGATTTTCACCGCGCCTGGAGGAATGTTCTGATAAGACTTACTCCATAACTGAAAAGTATTAAGCAGTGGATTAAAGTGACTGATCAGCGCATCTTCGATTTCAGCCAAAAGATTATGGTCGGAAACCTCAATGTAAGCAATTCTGACATTACCTATTCTTTTTAGATAACCGTAACAGTGATGACTACTCCATCTATTTTTGAGATTGACGGTTCTACCGATATACTGCACTACGCCATGAGAATCTATAGCGAAATAGATGCATGACCTTGCTGGTAACTGCGATCGCTCTTGAAGAGATACTGAAGGTAAAGCAAGAGGATCGATAGTGGCAGGATTAATCGCCATTGTTCAACTCCTGGGCTGGTATCCATTTCAATAAAGTATCTGGTTGTATTTTGTATCGACTACAAATCGCGTCCATGACATCTCTACCAAGATACTGAGCGGAATTGTTGTACAGGCTATATGCAGTAGTCCGGCTAATACCAGTTTCTTGCCAGAACTGATAAACGCTTATTCCCCTGCTGTCAACGAATTCCTTAATTCGATTTCTCATGGGCATACTTTAGATCACCAGTACTATTATATTCCAAATCAGTTTGCATTCCAAACTAGTTGTTAATATAAAGATATAACAGAATCACTACTGACTGTGAATCTGAAACGCCTTTGTATTCTACAAATGGAGTCTCATGCTCAATATTTGCTTTTGCATATTACGAGACAATGTATAAAATTTGTTTATGCACCAAACTTATTGGCTCAAAAGTATTCATTAATATAAGATATTTCTATTTCTATTGATTGAGGAGATTGCCTGAACTTTAAAATTGCTAGTGATAACCTGTTTAATATTCTTTGCCATTTTCTTCAAATTATTTTTTGTGGCTAAATGTATATATACTACATAAAAACACCATGTAAGTCATAGCTTAAACCTAATGAATCGAGATGCATTGGTAGTGGGAATTAATCAGTATCCTTTCTTAAAAGATACTCCAACAAGCAAAGCGAAACATCTTTTTACCCCTGCCAACGATGCCGAAGCGATCGCGCAACGTTTAGAAGAATATGGTAATTTTCGCGTGCGGCGACTGCCAGAAACGATTCAGGGTGAACAGCGTCGAGTCACATCTGATGGTTTAGTCAAATCTGAGACTTTAGAAGATGCGATCATCCACTTATTCAACCCAGTAGGCGAAAATATTCCAGAAACAGCGCTGTTATATTTTATCGGTCATGGTTTACGCAAAAATCGCGGCGGGGTAACTGAAGGTTTTTTGGCTGCCAGCGATGTTGATCCCCGAAAGAATCAGTGGGGTATTTCCCTACGATGGTTGCGAGAACTGTTGCAAAAAAGTCCCGTCAAGCAGCAAATCGTCTGGCTGGACTGCTGCTACAGTGGAGAACTATTCAATTTTGTAGAAGCAGATTTGGGGACATCGCTTCAAGAACAGACGCGGTTTTTAATTGCTGCATCAAGAGAATTTGAATTTGCACAGGAAGATATTCAGGGAAAGCATGGGGTATTTTCCAAAGCACTTTGGCAAGGACTTGATCCCAGACAACAGCCAGATGGTTTGGTCAACAATGACAAATTAATTGAGTATATTGCTCAAACCCTCAAGGATGTTCCCCAGCAGCCGATTTGGTATAACCCCAACCGGGAAATTATGCTCACCGGTGAACGGGAAGACGTTCTCATCCACATCCCAAATGGAGTTTGTCCCTACAAAGGGTTACGCTTCTTTGATGTTGAAGATGCTGCCTATTTTTATGGGCGCAAAGTATTGACCCAAAAGCTGATTCAGCACGTTCAGGTGGGTAAGGGAAATTTTTTGGCTGTGTTGGGGGTATCGGGGAGTGGTAAATCTTCCTTACTGCGGGCGGGGTTGATTTACCAGTTACAGGAACAGCGCAGATTACCAGGGACAGAGGAATGGAAAATTCGGATTTTTAGCCCAGGAGAGCAACCTCTAGTGAGTTTGGCAACTGCATTTCTGGATGAGTTAGCCACAGATATGCAGCGTGCAGAACAGCTAAAAGTGGCAGACGAGGCGATCGCACAAGGAGAAACAGGGCTAGCACGATTAATTAGAGCATCGCGATCGCCTCGCACCCTACTAATTGTCGATCAGTTTGAAGAGATTTTTACCGTTTGTCAAAGTCCAAGCGATCGACAGCAGTTTATTTCTAGTTTATTGGGTGCGCTCAAACAAACAGGAGATAAACTCTGCATAATATTTGCTATGCGTGATGATTTCTTGGGTAAGTGTGCTGCATATCATGAGCTAGCTAATTTGATTCAAACCAATCTGGTGATGGTAACTCCCATGTCTTTAGAAGAGTTGCAGCAAGCAATCCGAGAACCGGCAGCAAAACTAGGACGGAAGGTAGAAGAAAATTTAATCAATGCTATTCTCAAAGACTTGGGAGTTGAGGTAGGACAACCCACACAAGAAGCTGAACCGGGAATGTTGCCTTTGTTGTCATATACTTTAGAGCAGCTTTGGCAACGACAGAAACTGAATTGGTTGAAGCTAGATAGTTATCACCAATTAGGCGGGGTGCGAAAAACCCTAGAAAATTTGGCAGAACAAACTTACAAGGAACTTTCGACTGAAGAACAACGGGTAACGGACTTGATTTTTATTAATTTGACTCAGTTAGGGGAAGGTACACCAGACACACGCAAGCAAGTTCCGCAGCAAGATTTAGTTTCTTTGGGTAAATCTGCACAATTGGTAGAGCAAGTAATTCAAAAGCTGGCACTAGCGAAGTTAATCGTCACTAGCGAACAACGCAGAGGTGATGAGAAAGTGGCGGTAGTGGATGTGTCCCATGAAGCTTTGATTCGCCATTGGTCAAGGTTGAGGGAATTGCTGGATAATAATCGGGAGGCGATTAGAACTGAGCGCAGAATTAAGGCGACAGCCGAAGAATGGGAAGATAAAGGTAAGTCTGTTGATTACTTGCTTACAGGGTTGAGATTGGCAGAAGCCGAGAAGTTTTTGCAAGAGCAAGTTGATATTGTACGTCTGTCAGGTTTGAGTTGTGAGTTAATAGAGGCTAGTCAGAAAGAGCGCGATCGCATTGCTACTGAACTGGAGCGACTAGAAAAGGAAGAATTAGAACGAGAGCGACTTGCACAACAGCAAGAATTACAAAGAGAAAAACAAGCACGACGCGGTTGGCAATGGCTGGCTTTTGTACTCGGTATTATTGCCACGGCTACAATAGGGTCATTTGTTTACCGTGAAGTGTTGCGGCAAATAGCGATTCGGCATTGGCAAGCTGAAATGATACCTATTCATGGTGGCTACGCTACTATCGGTACAAGTGAGTCAGGTGATGCCTATGCCGATGAAGAAAAACCTGTATGGCATCCTTATATTCTTGGTTTCCAAATTCAAAAGTTTGAAGTTTCTAATCGTTTATATCGTCTTTGCGTACAAGCGGGACATTGTGATCGGCCAGTAAACCCCAGCCGTTTATATAATGACAAATTATTAAACTATCCAGTAGTAGAAGTAACAGTCTTTCATGCATCTGAATTCTGTGATTGGTTAGGAATGCGCTTACCGACAGAGCTAGAGTGGGAAAGAGCAGCACGGGGTGTAGAAGGGAAAAATTTTCCTTGGGGAGACGATCCTCAAGTAATTAAGTTTGCTAATGTTCCATTTTCTGGAAAATCAAACACAGACACTGAAGAAATAAATAGTTATCCACAAGGAAAGAGCCAAGAAGGAGTTTACAATTTGATTGGAAACGTTGAAGAATGGACTTCATCCTATTTTCAAAATTCATATAGAAACTACAATCCACAACTCATTTGGAAAAGTCCACAATCACCATTAAGGACAGACTTATCCTTAACTACCAGAGGAAGAAGTTGGACAACAGAAATAATGCGAGTAACAGAACGTTCTCAAGTACCAGCTACACATCATAAAGATGACACAGGAATACGTTGTGCAAAATCAGTGAATTGATAGTTAAAATTCTCAACAAAGGAGCAAAGTTAAATGTCAGACCTAATTAAAGTAGAATTTACGCCCTTAATTAATCGTTACGAAACTACTGCTATTTTTAAAGATAATCAGGGACAAGAATTCTTAATTAAGATTAGTGGCTACAACAAAGAAACAATAGAAAAAATTATAGAAACATGGTATATTAGTTTTGATACACAGGTTTTATTATCTCAAAAATCCAAAGATAAAAATAAAACTTTACTTCAAAATAATAATTTTGAATTAGATAAACATCAAAATTTAGAAGGAGTAGAAGATAATACTAATGTAAGTTCAAATAATAATGAAATAGACATTGTTTTCCAAAATATAAATAATAAATTCCCCTATAATTTTCAGTTTAAATTAAGCAATGATATTCAACAAAATTTATCTGATGGAGAACAAATAGCGTTTAAAATTAATCCAAGCAATCCAGACATAATTTTTAGAAATCTTGGCATAGTTGTTACAGCAAATATTTTAGTAAGTAAAAATGGAGCTAATTTTACTATGTTAGCAGCCCAATCAAAAAATGCACCAGATAATGCTTGGATACCAGTTGACGGGCCAAAATTTATATCTGTATCTAATGGTCAGCCTGGACGTGGCAGCCTACAATACACGGTAGGAGATAAGAATAAATGGTTTAAAATTAATGTTGAAGGACAGCGTGGAACTAATTATGAAATAGACGGGAGTTGGAAGATTAGGTAAATAAAGTTTTATATTCTATTTGTTAAGTGGATCTATCTTTTTGCCTGTCATTTCAATTTTTTAATTGCGCTGATTCTCCCCCTACTAAATTACTCAAACTGCGGCTGGCGACATCTGCACTCAATCCCCAAAGTATCAATTCTAAATAATTAGAAAAGGGGTCAGCACCAAAGGTCATCCCCTTTTCTACATACAAAGCGCGTATCCCTACTAATGATAATCCTACTAACAACGTTAAAGATAATAGTGGTCGCACAATCCAGAATGTTGTTTCTGCTCGCAACTCATTAGATACTCCCGCGATCGCTATAAAGAGTTGGTGCAACCATGCAAACCTAGCTGATTGAGTTTTCTGCACCTGTGTCGCACGTTCAGCAGCTGTTGTAGCCACAGCCGCTTCATTTGTAGCTGCTATCAAACTAGGATTGGGTTGTTGATTTGCTCCCATCATCACATTACTGAATTTGACAAGACTCTCCTGTATCTGTTGCAGCAATTCTTTAGCTTTATCATCGTTTTCTAATTTAATCCAATTTCGCACTTCACTAATTTTGGCTAATAATCCGTTTTCACCACCCACATCAGGATCTTGTTCCATATCTTTTAACTGCTGTTCGATTTTTCGGAGGCTAGTTAAGCAATTAAGACGCTCTTTAATCTTGGCTAAATCTGCGTTAACTGTTTCTAAATCCATTTGAGTAACAGAACTGCGGACTTTATTAACCATCGGACTGAGAATTTCTTGGTCTTGTTGGTCAACTTGAGCAATTATGTTCTCTACTTCGTAGACTTTCGCCAAAGCATCCGATTGGGGAATCCCCTTCTCTTGCATATATTTGAACAATCTGCCCAGAACAATACCCACCAATAAAACTAAAATTGGTATTACTGGGCCAATACGCATACTTAAATCCACTGGAATCGACAGTCTGCCCTCTCGACCTTCCATTGTCAAGTAAACTGCCCCCGTATATCGGTCGGGAGGAATTTGCGATCGCTTCCAGTTCAAAGGCAGACTAATAATTTTATTAGCAGCTAAAGTTTGGGGACTTAGCGGGGATTCTACCTCAGTTTTAGTAATTTGATAGTCAGTTTGTTTCCCTTGTAAAATTACTTCAGCACTGGTAAGAAGCACAGTTGCTTGATTGGGGTTATCTAAATAAATTAACCGTTGATTTTGGAAAGCGCTGGCGGGGAGTAATAGATGAGCTAAACCACAGTCCCAACTGCATCGGACTAATTGCAACTGAACTTGTTCTGAATCTTTTACAGGTACTAATGCAGGTCTAGCTTTCGCTTTCACTGTTAAAGGAATCACCAAAGCCTCAGACCGCTTTTGACTAGGTAAAAGTATTTCAATCTGTCCTTGATAAGTTCCTGGTAGCTTTACACCATTCAGCTTCACCTGAAAATCTTTTGGTAAACCCGCTTCTAGCTTACGTTCCCCGATTAACTCTATCTGCTGACGACCAATTACCTCATCACCTTCGGTTCGCTTCAAATCTGACGGTAGGAATGTCCAAGCTGTTATATTCCCTCCAGAGGCTGTTAACCGGATGTTGCTAATTAAGGCATTCTCTTCCCCAAGCCAACCTTTAACTTCTAACGGCTTGTCTTTGGCATCAACTTCAATTTTGACATTAGTTTGAGCAACAGCCGGAGCAGGGCAAATGAGCAAAATCAGGAGTGCAGCAGTAATCCAGCGTTTCATGAGAGGTCAAGCAGTTAATTATGGGCGATGCGCCAACGCACGAGCTAAAGCAATCTCATAAGGAGCATACAATGAATACACTAAACCCAAAGGATTGAGATTTTGCTGAAGCATTTCTCGACGCACTGTCAGCATAGCTTGTCCTAAAGGTTCTCCGCGAAATACTCGCTTCAGTAGGGTAATGGCATAGAGTTCTGCAAATAATTCTGGTACAGGGCATTCCGTACCAATTACGCCACTAGCACCAGCAGCACGAAAGTCATCAATTAAGCTGATGTAACTCTCCGGCCCATAATCCCCAGTAGCGCAGCCGTTGAGTAAGACTAAAGGGCGATGCTGCCAATTTACCTCGCAGGCTTCGAGAAAATTACTGGAAATTTTGTCATCGCTCAGTTGCAAGTAAGGCAGCTGTTCAGTTTCATCTATACCGCCGTGACAATAAAAGTACACAATATCTAAATCAGAACTGTAAGTTGCCCAAATATTCTCCAGTTCCATGATTTCTTCAGCTATGAGCATTTTCACGTAACCAAGTTGTTCAATTTTAGGCAGGTGGCTTTTCCAAAACCTAAAATCCCGCCAGACGTTGAAATTGATATACAAAGGTTGATTATTGGCAATTTGCCATACAAGGGTAGGTGTTTGAGAAAGTTCGCCACTTGTCCAAGCTGGTAGTTGCTCGATAGCATAGCGGTAGCCCCAAAAAGCATGGGGGCAAACAACTTTGTAATTATCCTTAAAAGGACAGTCAGTACAGTCGATGTCGTGATTGAGAAATTCTTCGCAGACATGAACTTCTTTACTGGTCATTACCTTACGCTCATACAGTAACGCCCAAGGAATTGTAGACTTTCCCAATCCTAAAATTGGGTTAATCGGGTTGACTTGGATGACACTATCGGGTTTCAAGGCGGCGCGTAATTTTTCGCCACTGTCTTCACCTAACGTTCGACCTTTGTTTTCGGGAAGTAGTGAGCGATATAAATATCGTCCAGCATCGGCTAACTGAGGTAGCCAGGTATTCAGCAGCTTCATATCGCCTTGGGTTTTAAACTGATAACCCTCTTTTGTAGAAGCCATTGAGTGCAATTTTTGCCGCACTCTAGCGATCGCATTTCCTAACCCAGATTGTAAATTTGTACTATAAAATACTAATTCTTGATTGCCCTGTGTCCTGTCCAGAAAGCGTAGGTCAGTGCTGCCATCCCGTGTATCAACTTGTACATCTACAGTTAAGAATCGCTCAGGCAGCAGTGCTAGCTTGTCATGAGTCAGCAAGTCAGTGGTAGTAAAGGTAATGGTAGCAGTTTGAGGTGGGCGCAGTGACTCTGGGATTTCTGCCCCGGCTACGGGGATGACGAGGATTGCAAGTTGCTTTGACTGAAGCAGATATCCGCGATATAACAAGTCCACCTGAATGTAGCCTCGACCTTCAAATAAGTTAGGTTTAACGGTGAACTGTACAATATCTGATGCACCACTGCGGGGTAGGGTTAGCTTTTTGAGAGTTGCATCAATGTTAAAGTCCTTAGAAGCCACTACTAAATCTAGAGGTAGGGATTCCGAGTCATTCCAAACTTGAGCCAAGGCTTGATCTGGAAATGGAGTCGGCTCACTCTCTATTCCTTTTCGTTCTGGGCTGATGTCTACAAGCAATAGATAAGTCTGTCCGTAAATTAAGGGTTCGCTGGGTGGAACAGTTATGTGATGGCGTAGCCCCTCGCAGGCATCGTCAGGGTTAACAAAGTAAGTATTAAAGTAACGATAGTTTTCTACATAGTTGGAGATTTCTTGTATAAAAGGTAACTGCTTAACAGTATGGTCTTGGTTGGAAAGACGCAGGATGGAACTGGTAAGGCTAATTACCGGGTTTGGTTGATTGTTGGGTTCACCTTTGGTTTGACCATCAAAGGTAATAATTTCTTTTGTCTCTCCGAATAGTTCTTTCTCTAAATAAGCTAGGCTTGGTAACAATTCTCTAGGGATTCGACCGTCTAAAGCGTCTAATTTGACTTTTCCTGCTTCAAAAAGCTGATGTAAAGTAGAATTTGCCTGAATTATAGTAATTAATTCTGGTTCAATAAACTCCCAGTAATCAGGATCGAGAGCTAGTTGCTGTCCTACATCTTGCAGAAGTGCTTGTTCATCTTCGCTCAAAGGAATTTCCAGTTTTTTCAGCGCCAGTAACAGAGCTAGTAGAGTTTTGGTAACGGAAGAATTCATTGAAGTAGGTTGCTTGTAATACTTTATACGGTTAAAATTCTTAGCTATGAAAAGAGAAGCACTTATAGTTGGTATCAACCAATATCCTTTTTTAAAGAATACACCGACAAGTAAAGCCAAGCACCTGACTACCCCAGCAACGGATGCAGAAGCGATCGCGCAACTGCTGGAAGCTGATGATAATTTTCAAGTGCAACGACTGCCAAAGCGGGAGATTAATGGCAAAATACAGGTTGATCCAAATGGACAGGTATCTCTTGGGGAATTATCACGAGAAATTAACAAGTTGTTTTGTTCAGACAATAATCGAGACACGGCACTATTATTTTTTGCTGGACATGGATTACAGCAGCTAAATTCTTTGGGTAATAAGAGAAAAATCTCGTTGGCAACAAGTGATACTAAAGGAACAGGGGAAAATAGCATATTGCTCAATGATTTGTGGGAGTTGTTAGAGGAGAGTCCTGTAAAAGAGCAAATTATTTGGTTGGATAGCTGCTATAGCGGAGGATTATTAGAATTTCAAGATAGCGATTTACCAAGACGGATTTCTGGACTTAGGCGCTTCATAATTGCCGCATCTCACAGTTCAGAAGTTGCTTATGCGCGGCTAAATGGTAAACATGGCGTATTGTCAGGGGCACTGATAGAAGGGCTTGATCCTAGTAAAATACCACAGGGTGATTGGATAACTGATCGGACACTGGCAGATTTTGTGGAAAGGGAGTTAAAAATATACTACGAACAGACAAAAATTCCTCAAATTCCACAAATTAGGAGATCCGATCACTCAATCAAACTAATTCTCGGTCAAGGAGAAAAACACCAGGAATTAGAACATAGTGAAAATACCCTTTTACATTCTTCTGGACTGTCATCTTTTGTATCGTGGGAAGATTTTTTTCGTGAATGGCTAAATACCAAAAAGCCATTTAATCACGCTTGGCGACTTGTTGGTAGAACAGATTATCTGCAAAATCTTAACGATTTTGTGCAATCAGAGGAACAAAAAATCGTCATCTTACCTGGACGTGGGGGAATTGGCAAAACCAAATTACTCCTTGCTTTTGCAGAACAATTTAATAATTCCAATTTGACCCTATGGTTTGTAGAAGAAGGAGTCCCTATCACAGCACAAAATGTAGTTAATTTACCTAAAAATAATTGTGTGGTAGTGTTAGATGATGCACACCGTCGTGAAGAAGATGTAGCAGTTTTACTTACGTTTTTCCGGCAAAACCACACGAATAAATTAATAGTTTCATGCCGACCTTATGGTGTGGAATACCTGCAAGCAATTTTCAGACAAGCTGGTATCGATTCCCGTCAAATTAAACGATTGGATGAACTCAAAGAATTAAGTCGTGATGATGTGAAAGCTCTAGCAAATCAGGCACTAGGTGAGAATTATGCAGATTTAGTGGATAAATTAGCTACAGTCACAAAAGATTGCCCATTAGTAACTGTAGTTGGTGGGCGATTACTAGCAGAAAAAGCAATACTTCCGTCTTTACTTGAACGAGATGAAGACTTTCAATATAACGTAATAACGAGATTTAGAGATGCTATTCTTGGGCAGATTGGTCAGAAACTTGAACCCGAGTTTTGTAAGGAATTATTAAAGCTAATTGCTGCCGTCGCACCAATGCGATTAAGTAATGAACAGTTTAAACAAGTAGCAGCAGAATTTCTTCAGGTTAGCACGTCTAAATTAGTAAGTAGTGTTGGGATACTTGAACAATCAGGAATTTTACTTCGCCGTGGCGGTATTCTAAGAATTACTCCTGATGTACTTGCTGACCATATTCTATATGAAGCCTGCTTAACTGCTCAAGGAGAATCAACAGGTTATATACAAGAATTATTCAATAAATTTAAATCGGTTTGCCTGGCAGAATTACTTAAAAATTTTGCTGAACTTGATTGGCGTATTCGCTATAAAAGCAGAAAAGAGACAGATTTATTAGCAAATATTTGGCATAATATTTGGGAAGATTTCCGTTCATCATCAAATTATGATAGGTGCAAATGGTTAAATGTTATTAAGACAGTAGCTTACTATCAACCAAGACAAGCATTGGAGATAGTTGAATTTGCCATACGTAACCCTACCACAATATCAGAAGATGAAAGTATAGCAAGAATTTACTGCTATACACATAATAATGTGCTAGTTCAGCTACCTGAAATACTTAAAACTATTAGCTACACTTTAACTTATCTGCCTTCCTGTTGTGAATTGTTATGGGAACTAAGAAAATCTGGTGGAATAGGCGTTTTACAAAAAATTGCTAGCTATGATATCAAAAAGTCAGTAAAATTTAACCAGATTATTCTAGTAGCAGTTACTAACTGGCTGCGTTTATCAAACCAAGCAGATGATATATGTTTTCTACTTGATATACTCGACCAATTTTTAGTCAAAAGTTCTCATTCTGAAGAATTTGAGAGTTTTACACTCACTTTTACTCCTTTTGCTGTAAGCTTTCAAAATACTCAACAAATTCGGGAACAGGCTCTTCAGTTGATTATAAACTGTACTAAAGCAACTGAACTGAATGTAGTTATCCGAGCAGTAAAGAGTTTAGAAAATGCGCTCCGAAAACCTGTTGCTTCTTTCGGTAGAGAAATTACTCTTGAAGAAGAACAACAGTGGATACCTGAACAATTAAAGATATTAGATAATTTTAGTTCTTTAATACAGGAAAATATTAATCCACTAGTTAATTTAAGTATTATTAATGCACTTTTATGGCATACCAGCTATAACTCCTTCACAAAAGTCAAGCGAAAAGCCAAGAAAGTCCTCAAATCAATTCCCAAGTCTTTTGAATTAAAACTTACTGCTGCTTTGAGACATAGTTATGACTGGGATTGGTTATGTGAACAGGAAAAGCACTCAAGTATTAATTCTGATATTCTGAATAAGCGTGCAGAAGGAATTTGTCTACACATAGCTAAAGAGCTATTACAGAGATATCCAGATGCAACAGAGGGGATGGAGAATATCAGTGCAAAGTTAGAAGATTTAGTAGGCACTGGCGTATCTCCTTTTCCTTATACATTTTTAGGTAAATTATCTCAACTTAATCCTAGTTATACTGAGAAAATATGTGAGAAATTAATTGCTAATCCAGATTCTCCTCTAACGATATATTTATACTCATTGCTATTCGGAGTCATCAATACAAATTATAGTCAGGCTATTGCTATTGTCCAACGTGGTGTAGACACTGACCATCCTACCCTTTGCCAAGCAATTGCGGGTGGATATTTTAATATTGACATTACTAACAAGCTTCTAAATCACAGCAATCTCACAGTTAAACAGCTAACTATAGGTTCTTTGCCTACTATTTATAGTGTTGAACCGAGGCTAGCCATAGAAACAGCACTTCAAGCAGATATAGATAACAGCACAGAACTAGCTAGCAGATTGTGTCAAGTGTTTGATAAATATGCCATTTCTCCAGATGTTTTGAAAGATGAAGAATTAATAATTTTACTAAATAAGCTCGAACCTGTTCAAAACATAGAAGAATATCATATCAGTGAATTCCTAGCTTATGCTTCAACAAGAACTCCACGCTCTTTAATTAACTTACTCTTAAGAAGAATTAAGCGGTTTGAAGAAGCGGGAGAACAAAATTACCAGCCGCTTCCCTATATAGCATTTCATCACGGACTTGATGGTTTAGCTAATAGCAATGAATACGAGGATATTTTGCGCGATATTAGACAAGAAGCACTAATAGGAACATACTACACTTATTTTTGGATACCTAAATTATTTGAAGAAGCTTCATTAGGATTTAATTCTATTAGCTTAAAAGTGCTTGAAGAATGGATTAACTCTAAAGATATAACCAAAATTAAAACAGTTAGTTTGCTCTTGAGTGATGCATACCAAGGATTTGTTTTTCAGCATATAGAGTTTGTCAGAAAATTAATAGAACAAGCCTATACTCTTGGCGATGAATGTTATCGAACAGTAAAAGGTAACTTATTAAAAACTGCAATTTCTGGTGATCGTTCTCGTGCTATTGGGCTTCCAGCGCCAGCAGATATTACGTTAGAAGAAAAAGCCTCCACTGTAGCAGCACAATTTATTTTTGGTTCAGCAACATACAAATTTTATAATTACCTATCTAAGTATGCTAGAACTAATATACAGGATGATCTGGCTTATGATGAAGAGTTTGATTAATCAAATTACAGAAATAAAATACTTAGTTAATTCAGTCCAGCAGCAGATATTCAAGTCTATTTCAGTAGCGATCGCACAGTAAGTTTCAGAAAACAACACTGCTTCACTTTAGTTATAATCTACACATTCAGCCCAAATACTTATTTTCACATTGTCCACATGAGCCGAGATGCTTTGGTAGTAGGTATCAACAAGTATCCTTTCCTCAAAGATTCAGCAACAGGTAACTACAAGCATCTTACAACCCCTGCAACTGATGCGGAAGCGATCGCTCAACTTTTAGAAACCCACGGGAATTTTCGAGTCAAGCGCTTTCCAGCCAGCAATATAGATGGGAAATTGCAGGTTGAACCAGATAAACTAGTTAAGACAGAAGAATTAGAAGCAGCAATCCTCGATTTATTTCTCCCAGAAAGTGGGAAGCCTCCAGAGACGGCGTTGTTATTTTTCGCTGGACATGGGCTGCGAAAGCAATTAAGACAAAGTTTAACGCAAGGTTTTTTAGCAACTAGTGATGCTAGCCCTAGCAAAAACTTATGGGGTTTATCGCTGCGAGAGTTGTGGGATATTTTGCAGCAAAGTCAAGTACAACAGCAGGTTATTTGGTTAGATTGCTGTTTTAGTGGGGAATTACTCAACTTCAAAGATACCGAACTGGGAAGACATAGTTCGGGGTGCGATCGCTTTTTGATTGCTGCATCCCGTGACTATGAAGTTGCCTATCAGCAGTTAGATGGTAAACATGGGGTGCTTACAGGTGCTATTTTAGCAGGACTTAACCCAGATCAAGTTTCAGAAGATGAGTGGATCACAAACCGGACGCTAGCAGTTTCAGTTGAGCAGAACCTACAAAGATATTACGATTTAGTTAAAATTCCCCAATCCTCACTAATTAGCAACCACGGAGAAGTTATTAAGCTGATTCAAGGAAGAGCTAAACATCTTTTACAAAATCAGCCTAGTATGAAAAACTCTCAAAATCTTAAATTAGAATCTAACACTATCAATGAGTTAGTAAATTTGCTGCAACCTTTTTTGGAAAATGAGAGAGACCGCCATTCATTTTTAGTTTTAGCTTTGGGTACTGATGCACCTGTCTTACAACATATTGATTGGAGTGGTTCTGTAGCAACTTTTGCACCCCTTATGCTGGATCAGTTAGTAAATATTGGTGGAGAACAAGCTTTTTATGCGGTTTTAGAACATGCGAAATCACAGGTAGGGACAGAGGTAAAAGAACGTATCAATAAAGTTATTGACCAATTTAATTTATCTACTTTTAAAGAAATTAAGATTGCTCTCTCTGACTGTTCATCTGATCTTCAAAAGTTGCAGCAAGAATCAGATTACGTACTAGAAAATATACTAATAAATATTGGTGGTTTCAATCTCCCCCGAACTGATTTAATTGCTAACGCTCAAAAATTAATTTCAGAAGCATCGTTAATCGAAATAGTTGGCTCATCTGGAGTTGGTAAGTCAGCTTTATTGAAAACTCTTGTTGAGTATCAACGAAAAAAAGGTCAGGTCTTAGTCCTTTCAGGAGATCGTATTACTGGGACAAGTTGGAGTAATTATGCTGGCTCATTACAAATTCAACAGCCGTTAAATAAACTACTTTTAGCATTAAGCAGAAATACCCAACCAACTATTTTCATTGATGGAATTGATCGCATTGGTGAGACAGGTAAACAAGCTGTTGTAAAAGATTTGTTTTATAGGTTAGCGGAAGTTCCACTCAGTGAAGAGGGTTCTCGGCATTGGACAGTTATATTCACGGCACAGGAAGAAAATCTTCGGGAAGTTTACAAATGGCTTAACTGGCAAGCACTAGGAGAGCCGACAAGGTTGCAAGTACCAGAGTTAACCCAAGCAGAACTCCAAAGTGTCGTTGAACATATTCCTCGACTCAAACCACTACTATCTCTTAGTCAGCTTTCGCCTATTCTTAAGAATCCATTGATGTTGAGGCTTCTGGAAGACCCACGTATGCTTCCAAATCCAGAAGACTTACCACCTATTGCTACGGAAATTGAAGTAAGTAATGTGTGGTGGTCAAGAGTTGTCATTGGCCAAAATCTTATTGTTGGTGAAGGTAGAGAGCAAATACTTATAAGTCTAGGTGAAAAGGCTGTTAAATCTCCCGGAACTCGACTCCGCATTGAAAATGCTTATCCAGAAGCAGTTGTTTCTCTAAAACAAGATCGGATTCTTATTCAAGATCCTGATCGGCGATTGTTTCGCTTTGGTCATGACTTGCTTGAGGACTGGGTTATGCTTCGTGTACTAAATGAATATCGAGACAAACTGCCTGCTTACCTCAAGGAGTTGGGTGAACCTTTCGGTTTATTAAGATCTGTTCAGTTAGTGGGAGTCTCTCTCCTGGAAAATCATGCCACATCTGAATCTTGGATAAACTTGATTGAACAAATTGAACAAGCTTCGGAACTTTCTCCTAGATGGCGGCAAGCATTACTGACTGCACCTCTAGTATCTCCACGTTCCAGCGAATTGCTTGATAAAGCTGAACCGCTACTTATAGCTGATAATGCACGACGGCTTATTGAGTTACTGGTTGCGGTACGTACATTGGAAGTAATGCCGAACTTTTCACTAATGTTTTTATTTACAGAAGCAGAGCTAAAGTCAAGCGATCGCGTGATGCCGATTTTAATGAGCGACCCCATCCCAAGATGGTCAGTTTGGCAACCTTTCATGGGTTGGCTGCTAAAACGGATCAATGATTTACCTACTAACCTTCGTCCAGAAGTTGTCAAGCTAATGGAGATTTGGCAAGTCAAGTCACCAACAGGCTCAATT
This sequence comes from Nostoc sp. CmiVER01, assembly GCF_034531135.2. NCBI lineage: Bacteria > Bacillati > Cyanobacteriota > Cyanophyceae > Nostocales > Nostocaceae > Nostoc > Nostoc sp. CmiVER01. The sequence goes on along the minus strand of NZ_JAVRBU020000010.1, from coordinate 180,101 downwards.
TATCGAAAGGAAATTGGTGAAATAGCGAGCGCATGGCTTAAGGAACAAGAAGCAAGCAGAGGTTGGTAATGTCGAAATATCACGAATATGAAACCAGTTTACATAGAATAATCCTGTACTCAGCAGATGTTCTGCCAGAGCAAGTGGAAACTTATCTCAGCGAACTTGCTAAGTCTGAGAATGACGAAACAAAAGAAGAGGTAATTTCTAAAATTCAAGACTTTAAGCCTCTTGTCGATTCAATTCCCAGAGGATTTGTTGATTTTGTAATCAGTGTGTTAATCCAAAAGCCAGTTAAACCGAAAAATCACCCTCATATTCCTAGAAGAATAACTAGCTCACTAGAAGATAGAAACTTTGGTATAAACGATATCTTGAATTTCATCCCGCCTGCACCTGTTCAAGGACCATTCTTCTCTCTCTTACTTAATAATGAGGATGAAGGACTGCGGCTAGTCCATGTTCTCACCAATGCGGCATCAGAAAAATGGCATGAGTATAAACAGCGAGAAGAATTTGACCGATCTAAATTGACTCCTTTACCAGTCACTATTAACTTACCCTCTGGTTACCGTGAATTTTGGGGTGATACTCAAGTTTATTGCTGGTTTCGAGGAACAACTGTTGGTCCATATCCAGTGATTTCTGCCTTGATGGCATTAGAAGAGTGGATGGAGAGACAGATTGAAGCAGGTAGAGATGTTGAAACTCTTTTTGAGAAGGTGTTGTGTGGGAGCAATTCTGTTGCTGTACTAGGTATTTGCTTAAGTATGGCACTTGCTTATCCTGAAAAGTGCTTAAAAGTAGCGTTGCCAATTGCAAGCTGTCCCGACATTTGGGAAATGGACATAAGTCGTCTAGCTTATGACAGCACCAATTCATGGGATGGCTTTAAGGAATGGGAATGGAATGAGAGCAAGAAATTATATTATGAGGTTCTGGAAAGGCGAAATAAAAGACCGCAGCGATCACGGGAGATTAGAGGTTTAGCAATGTACTATGTTTTGTCGAGTGATGACTTTTTAAGAGTTACATTCGAGCAAGCTGTTGAGCAATTTACAGAAAACCTACCCTTTCGTTATCAACAAGAAAAAACAGACCCAAACGCTGTGGCTGCTCTTAGAGACAAGATGGAAAACTATCAAGTATTTGGGAGGAGAGAAAATTATCGGCAACAGCAAGTAGGTGAATATTGGCACATCTGGGTTGAGCGACCCGAAGAAATTAGAAAACGCAATGAGAAGCTTCTTAAAGCTAACGTTGAATTGGAACGTTGGCTTGGTGTGTACCTATGGGCAGAAGAGACTATAAAAAATGGTAAAGCACATGAGAGAATGACTTTAAAAGAGGCTGTTAGCGCAGCTAAGGAATTACAAACATCTGAAGACTTTGCAGAAATGGAGCAAGAAGATATTCATGCTTCTGTTACTCGTTTGAAAGCAATAGTTGGTGTTGCCGCAGCTATTCTCATTGCAGATTTTGAGTGGTCAAGAACACAGAATCATTTGGAATGGAGCCGTGCTATTTTACTTGCGGCTGCTCGTATGCCTAAAGCATCCATGTATGCTATGTCACCATCTAGCGTGAAAGTTTATGCTGGGCGAGGTTTAGCTTTATTGGCTACTCATGGTGTAGCAGATACTGAAGTACGGCAGCAGATTCTCCAGTTAATAAGTGAGTCACTAAGGCGTATTTCCGATGCTGGAGAAGTGGTAAAAGCAGTATTTGGCGGTCTACAAAATGCCTGGAATGTTGACCCAGTATTGTGCTGGAACGCTTTGAGCCTTTGTCTCTCGCTATCTGTAATTCCTGGCCAACTTTACTATGGAACTCGTGTTGGGCAATTTGAAACCGGCTTTGAGGAGCTAAAGACTTGGGAAGACAATGTAATTCAGAATCACTTTGATTATTTAGCAAAAGATGAAATACCTGAGTTTCCTAGAATTCCCACAGCAAAAAATATTGTTTTTGTTCACGATAAAACTAAATATGGACTTTATGCTTTGCCACTTACAGAACTGTGTCGAGACTCCAATACAAAAGACAAATTAATTCAGCTTTGTGACGATTTAATAGCTCGAACAATTGTAGACAACTTGCCAGTGGAAGATAAAGGTTATTCCCAGTCTCATAAGCCCTATATGTGGAATCCTTTTATTTTTAATTGGGCAGCATGTTTAGCACAATCGCTAAGTGTTGAGGAAACTCGTCAGCACATTTTGATACCATTGCGAGACAATTGGTCTCAGATTCCAGAACTGACAGCCGATCTTCTGGATGGATATATCAGTCATCAAATCGCTTACGTTGAGGGGCCAACCGCACAAGCTTTAGAAACTTGGAAAGAAATTTGCAACTGGGTATTGGATAGTCCAGAAATTACTAGAGAAACCAGTTATGACTACCTTGATCGGGATACTGGGGAAGTTTTACAACTGATCATCTTTACCCAGCATGGTAGTTCTCGTATTAAGGATGATTGGCAGCACGCCCACCTTTTTATTGATATTTTTGACAAGTGGGTTAGCGTAGCTGGTCATAATCCTTACGCTTATAGCCATCTTCTTACAATGCTCAATGGTATTGGCAGGCAGTTTGCACCAGAACCAACACTCGAATGGTTAAATCTATGCTCGAATATAGCGGTTCATGAACTTTGGAGTGAACAGCGTGGGAATGGAAGACGGACAGCCGAATTATTAAACCGTATTTGGAATGGCTTTGAGCAACAGATTCGTAATGATAAGGCAATCCTAGAACGGTATTCTAATCTGGTGTATCAATTGTTGGAAGCTGGTATTCCCCTTGCAAGTATACTTCGACAGAAGTTAGAAGGGCGAGGAAGTTCAGCTTGAACTCCCCATAGGTAAGATTCAACCCCAAGCAGAGGAAACAGTCAATTCTACTTCCACTGGTACTTGCTGTAGATATAGCGAAAATTATCCATGCAATCACAGAATTATAACTAACGGGACTAAATATTTAAATATTATTGAACTTGCTATAGGAGTAAAGACATTGACTATTCAGCTATCGCAACCTGACTTCCAACGCCTCACCCGTGTAGTTCAAAATTTACCCGATTTTGCTGATGTACGCGGTCGCCGAGATTTTCTTACAGGAGCTTTTGGAGGAGATCCGAAAGCAGACATAATACTAGCGCGGCTAGATTGGGAAGGTAGCCCCATGAGTTTCTCTGTGAGGATAGTAAGCTTTTTGTCGCAGTTTGGACAGGTTGCTTACGGTAAAGAAGCCTTGGCAGTTTTCCTCAACCATATTCAGAACTATATCGGCGATAGTGATGATAAAGACTTTATTCTGGGCTTATTTCAAACATATCCTCTCCTAGATGTTGCCAGTACTCGCAGTCGCTCTATTGATTCTTGGCGCGGAACTGACAGTATAGTTGACATACAGGAAAAAATTATTGGGGAAGATACCCTACGCCACATTTACATTTTAAACCTGGCTCTGGAAGCATCAAAAGCTGTGGTGCGTATTGCTACTCCTAAAGGTGCGGGTACAGGGTTTATGATCGCACCTAATTTACTAATGACGAACAATCACGTCATTAAAACTCAGGAAGTAGCGGAAAAAAGTAATTTTAGCTTCAACTATCAACTGGATATCAACGGTAAAGAATGCCCAACACAGATTATTGGGGCTTTACCGGATGGTGCTTTTTACACTAATGAAGAACTGGACTATACAGTAGTAACCCTCAAAGAAGTACCCGACTTTGGCAAACCCTTAATCTTCAAAAGTAAATTAATGCGTCGAGATGACCGCGTAGCAATTATTCAGCATCCTGGCGGTCATTTGAAGAAAATCTCCATACAGAATAACTTTGTTGCTTACGCCGATAATCAAGTGTTGCAATATACTACTAGTACAGAACCAGGTTCATCGGGGTCGCCTGTTTTCAATGATGATTTTCAGGTGGTTGGTATTCACCATAGCGGTGGTATGTTAGTAGAACCAAATACCCAACAAAGGTATTTACGTAATGCAGGAACGAGTGCGATCGCTGTTTTAAATGACTTGAAAAACAACGCACCGGAAATTCATACTCGTTTAGCAAAGTAGTTACAATAAACGACTGTAACAATCAACCCAAACAATGCTGGTATTGTAAAGGTTTCGCGTGTATCTATCCTTATTTTGGAGATTAGAAAAGCAATACAAGCAAAAATGAGTGTATTCTCTTATTATGTATATATACATACATAACTCTCTGGGTAGCGATAGATAGCCGTATGGCAATTAACAGCGAATCAATGCAAAAATTATTACCTTTGCTTAGACCCCTGATGGAGAATGAAAACCAGCGTCGGGGGTATTTAATTAGGGCATTGGGTACAGGTACACCTGTGTTACATAATCTCGCATTAAATACGCCTACTAATGATTTCATTCCCAATTTGTTGGATAAATTAATCGCGTTCGGAGAAATTGCCCCAGGCCAACCTGCTATTTGTGCATTATTGGAAGTGGTTCGTGAAGAAGTGGGCGAAGACGTAAAGGTAAGGATAGATGAACTGCTGCAACAGATTAGGCAAGAGATGGACTTAATCGATAACATTCAACATATTGTAAATAGTCCCACACCTGATAATCCTCTTCTAGTCGGTATCATGGTAGATGTTTCATGGACAATGAGCTCTTCTATCCAAAATAGTTCTGATAAGGAACAAAATCGCTTTGAAGGTTTTCAGAAAGCTCTTCATAAGTTAGTTAACCGTGCGAAGGAATTATCCAAGGACAAATCAACTGGTAAAACTCTTCCTGTTCTGAAGCTTTTTGCGCTGGGTTTTGGTTTTGGGAATCTTTGGTCTTTGCTTTTGCAGAATGATTCAGGAGAAAAAGTTCGTGACCTCCTTTCTCTACCAGACACATACGACTCTACAGTTACAATTGATCGGTTGGTAGAACACTGGGAACAGTATGAACAAAATATCAATAACATGGCTGGAAAAATGTTTGGTGATACTCCTATGCTTGAAGCTTTTCAAAAAGCTGAAAATCTGTTAAAAACAGAAAGAGCAAAACCGCTTTCCTACAATGAACCGATTCTCTTTGTTATTTCTGATGGGATACCAACGGATGCCTCAAAAGAAGAGGTTACTAATATCGCTAAACGCTTGAGGGAACAGGGAGTAATCATAATTTCTTGTTACGTAACAGATAAAAATGTTATAGATTCACGGTGCCTTTATGAAGTACCTCTTGAAAGTTGGGATGAGGGAGCAATACTCATGTTTGAGTGTGCATCAATTGCTGAAAAAAAATCGCCATTTTACTCTTATCTTAAAGAATTTGGTTGGGAGATACAACTAAACGGACACCTTTTTGCTCAAATCAATAATTCTGAGTTTTTGTCAGAGTTTTCAGAGGTGATTATCAGCCCACTACTGAAGATAAAGTGAGTCTATATAAACTTTACATTTATATGAGGAGGACCATAAGTAAGTGCTTAAAAAATAGAATAAGTTTTTTAAGCTTGTTTGTCACAGATAATTGAATTAACTTAATGTCATTGATCAAGATTAATTTATCTAAAAAATGATACATATATTATGAAGACTGCAATCTCTTCTCAAAAAAATAAATACGTATTTGTCGGTTTTGCCGTCGATGTTTCTGGCTCAATGCAAAAAAGTATTCGTAATGAAAAGAGTAAAAATGAAAATCGTTTTGATGGGTTTCGAGAGTCATTAAAACAATTATCACAGGAAGCTAAAAAAGAAATTGAAATTAATAAAGAAAAAGGTAACGGTGCTTCAATTGATGTTTTTGCATATGCTTTTGGCCTGGAAGATATGGATTATTGCGACCTACTAACTCTAATAAAATTTGGACAGGAAATGGCGTTTAACCAAACAAATAAAGCAAATACATCCCAGCGCACATACAGCGATCCCTATGGAGAGCTAGAAGATATTGCTAAAAAGAATGGAATACAGGATATTCCTGGATTTAAAACTTGGATCATGAAAGCTCTACCTAGAAGTAAAGAAGCTCAACGTCTTGCAGAAAGGTTGCATAAATATCCACAGATTGCAAAGCATATCGCCAAGTTTCTCCCAAAAAACTTTATAGAGGCAGGAATATCTGGCTCAGGCTATTGGGCAGAAAAAACTATACCAGGTCTTGGTAATTACATAGCAAATGCGGTTGATCCTACAGGAAACCGCAATAACCTGAATAAGGCAGAGTCCTTAGCGAGAGAATTTGCTAACGCTTCTGATGACGAGGTGCGTAAAATCATCATTCGTGAAGTAGGCAATAAAGAATTAAGTGAACGCGGTAATACAACTATGCCATTAGAAAAAGTTGTAGATTTACTTAACAGCAGGGAGGATGAACTAGAAGATATCGAATCTCTAATTTATGGGAATACACCTATGCAAAGTGCGTTAAAAGCTGTTAAATCTCGTTTTGAGAAAGAATTACGCGACTTACCAAAAGACACAATACCAATCCTGTTTATCATATCCGATGGGATACCTACTGATGGCAACCCTATGTGGGTAGCTCAAGCACTGAAAACTACTGGAGTTCATATCATTTCATGCTTTGTGACAGATCAGGATATTATCCATCCCCGTAAGCTTTTTAATACAGCAGAAGCAGGATGGAATGATGGTGCGCGGCTGATGTTCAATATGGCATCACCTATAGAAAAAAATTCAGACTTTACACGTTTTTTAGTAGAGATTGGATGGACAGTGCCTTCAAATGCACAACTTTTTGTCCAAGTGAATCATACAGACGTATTAGATGAATTTATTCGTGTGGTCTTAAGCCCAATAAAAGAATCATTATGATACAAAATATAAGTAAAATTTAAGCCTGTTTGTCGAAATAGTAACTAATGGCGATCAGTAGCGACATCATCCAAAAATTATTGCACCTACTTAGACCATTTATGCAAAGCGAAAGCCAGCGTAAAGGATATTTAATGCGATCACTAGGCATGAATACACCTGTATTAAATCGCTTGGTATTCAATCAGCCTGTGGATGATTTCATCACAGATATGTTGAGGGAACTGGTAGCATTAAGTGAAACAACTGCTGCTAAACCTGCATGTGCTTTGTTGGAAGCGATTCGTGAAGATGTGGGAGAAGACGTAAAGGTAAGCATAGATGAACTACTGCAACAAATTAAAAAAGAATTAACAGAACAGAAAAAGCAAGTTGATGAACTTCTTGTGTCACCTTTAGCCGTGATGGGCGATTTTTAGTGAGCGGTGGGATTGATGGTGCAATAATGATTTGGAATTGGCGCAATGGGGAGAGAATACGTACCCTAAATCGCCCTTCCGACTTTTTTGGTTCGATGGTATCTTGGTTCGACCGTTCGGTAGGGTCAATTCGGTCAGTTGCTATTAGCCCTGATGGACAAATCATTGCTAGTGGAGGTACAAGTGTTGGTGATAATGGTGTTTCTAATCCACCAATCAAGCTATGGAACACAAGTACTGGAGAGGAAATACGTATTCTTACTGGACACAAAGATTCTGTGAATGCGATCGCGTTTAGTTCAACAGCAAAAATTATCGCCAGTGGAGGCGAAGATAATACAATCCGAATTTGGAATTATCAAACGGGAGAACTGATACAGACTCTTGAACCTCAAAGTCTGGTAAATTGTCTTGTTTTCAGTCCTCATGCCAAAATTTTAGTTAGTGGTACTGATGATTCCAAAATTAGGATTTGGGGTGTATCTTCCTAATTGTACGTATATCTGTTTAATTTCAAAGATGATAAAAGTAATACAGGCAAGATAAACCAAACTTCCCAGGCATATACACCCCTTTCCAGTGCTAGTGAACTGATGGCAATAGGTAGCGATTTAATAAACAAGTTATTGCCTCTGCTCAGACCTCTGATGGAGAATAAGGACGAGCGTCGAGGACATTTAACAAGGGCGTTGGTTGGTGCGTCTGTGTTAAACCGTCTGGATTGGAGTTTAACTACTGATTCGTTTATCGTGGATATGTTCGTCAAACTGGTGGAATTTGGTGAAGTTACTCCAGGGAAACCAGCAATTTGTGCGTTACTAAAGGTAATTCGTGAAGATGTGGGCATTGATGTCCAAGCCACTATCGATGCACTGATTGTAGAATTTCTACCGCCAGCAGCAACCCAAACTATTTCTACACCACCACATTTACTGTTTGATTTACTGCTGCAAATAGACTTTAAACAGCAGGTGCGGTTAGTGGAAGATGTATTGGAACAACATCGAACAGCTGCATTCCTGGTTCACGGGGAACCTGACTGTGGACAAGAATTACTGGTTACTCGTTTATTCCGGATCAAATCAGCATGGAAGAATAACTCTCCAATTAAAAACGATGTTACCAATAATGCGGCTTACCGGAGTACTGAACGCTTGTGGAAACAACTAGCTCGTTCCTTTGTACTGCCCCTAGATACTAAACCAGAACATATTATCGATAAAATTTGTGATCGCTGGCAGACTCAAGATGTCATTCTCATCTTTGAAAAAATTGACTGTATGCCGCCAAAGGTTCTTGTAGGCTGGCTTCAGGAGTTTTGGGAACCGCTAGTAGATAGGGGAAAGCTCAATCCACCACTGAAGGATACGCATTTGTTGATGTTCCTAGTTGATAATTGTGGCAGTGTTTGTAAATCACAAGTCATGCTAGCAAAGGAATTTGATGAACCGGAATATCCCCGAATTCCCCTCTACTTACCACCCCTTAGTCCATTTCCACCCGATATCTTAAAAGATTGGCTAAGGGATATGAAAGTCTTTCGTGATTTGCAGATCCCTGCTGATTTAACTTATCAGCGATTATGGGAAAAGTCCGATAACGGCATTCCTCAATTTGTCTATGAAGAAATTTGCACGCACTTTGATTTGAGTTGGGAAGGAGGCTTGGCGAAATGGTTGATTTAGCAAGTGTACTCACCGCCAATGGTAAGCAATATTATGCTGGCAAGCCAATTTCACCTCAAGAGTGTCAAAAGTATGGGCTTTCTCCTTACTTGCCATCTTCAGAACTTATTAAAGCAGTTAACCTTGCTATTTTCTTAGAAAAACGCCCCTTATTGCTCAAAGGTGAACCGGGATGCGGTAAAACCACTTTAGCGCAGGCGATCGCTCACGAATTGGGTTTACCCTACGAAGCCTGGTATATTAAGTCTACAACCAGGGCGAGGGATGGACTTTATACCTACGATGCTGTTGGTCGTTTGCATGATGCTCAACTGGCTCGCATGGGGGAAGCAAAGAATTCTAAAGTTGAGAATTTAGATAATTATATTAAATTGGGGCCTTTGGGACGTGCGTTTAGAAATGAACGACGCACTGTAGTGCTAATTGATGAAATAGATAAAGCTGATATTGACTTTCCCAATGATTTATTGCGAGAGTTAGATGAACAGAAATTTACGATTGAAGAAAAGGGGGAAGAAGTCAAAGCAAATTACTCTCCCATTGTCTTCGTTACCAGCAACGATGAAAAGGATTTACCTGATGCTTTCCTGCGGCGGTGTTTGTTTTACTATATTCAGTTTCCTTATCCACAGTTAGCTAAGATTGTCAAGTCACATTTTTTGGAATCTTCCTCTGATTTGGTGGAAGCTGCGGTGAAGCGTTTTAGCGAATTGCGGCAGAAAATGGAGAAGGGGAAAGCTGGTAAAAAGGTTAGCACCAGTGAGTTGTTGGATTGGTTTGCAGTGTTGCGGCAATTTCCTGAAGATGAGGTATTAAAGCAGTTAGAGGGAGAAATACCTTTTCCAGAAGTTCTGTTCAAGAAATGGGAAGACCATCTGCGGTATTTGAAGTATGAAACTTGAAGAACTACCACTGCTGGATATTTTTAACAGCCTGCGATCGCGGCATGGTTTGCCGTTGGGGGTTGAAGAATATCTAGTGGTTGCACGTAGTTTAGAAGCAGGTTTTGGAATTAGCAATAAACAGGAATTAAAGCAGCTTTGCTGTATGTTATGGGCAAAGTCTGAGGAGGAAAATCGCCTGATTCGTCGGTTATTTGAGCAGATGTGGCGACATTCTCCAGCAGAATCAAGGAAGGAAGATAAAAGCACAGAAAATAATATTTCCAAACCTACACGGGAAGATTTACAGGTTCCCCCAGTTGAAACACCTTCAATTGATGAGCCATTGCCTGATTTAGAGACAACTCCCACTATTATCCCAGAACCAGTACAAGCAGTCCAAGCTGTGCGGAGTAGTCGCGGGGATAGGGAGATAAAACGCCCCCGCTATATGCTTTTGACAGAGTATTTTCCCGTTACCAAACGACAAATGAAGCAATGCTGGCGTTACCTACGTCGTCCAGTGCGCCAAGGAGTAGCCACAGAGTTAGATATTGAAGCGACGGTAGCAAAAATTGGGCGTGAGGGTACTTTACTCCAACCTGTACTGATGCCACCGCGTACAAATCGCACTGATTTGGTGTTACTAATTGACCAGGAAGGCTCAATGGTGCCATTTCACGATTTATCGCGGCAGTTGGTGGAAACAGCAGAACGGGGAGGACGATTGAGAACAACTAATGTATTTTATTTTCACGACTACCCAGATGAATACTTGTACCGTCATCCAGCGATGCTTGATGCCAAGGCTGTTTCTGAAGTGTTGGAGGAAATTGGCGAACGAGCGGCAGTATTAATTATTAGCGATGCTGGAGCAGCACGCGGGAACTTGGACTCTGAACGAGTTGATAATACTAGAGTGTGGATTGAGCAGTTACAGCAGTCGGTGCGTTATTTCGCTTGGCTCAACCCCATGCCTACTGAATGCTGGCGACAAACTACTGCTGGAGAGATTGCCCGTTTCGTGCCGATGTTTGAGATGAGTCCGCAGGGGATGAGTGCGGCAATTAGTGTGTTGCGAGGTCGATATATAGCTGGGGAGGTGATGTACTCATGGCTGATGTGACCGCAGACATTAACCAAAGCCGTGTCATGAGAATTGCCCACCGACGGATTGAAGGATTTGCCCAGCAATTTGGGGAAGCACACCGCAACTTGGCTCGTCATGCGGCGTTTCCTTTAGTACTTACGCCTGATTTACTCTACCAAATTTGGGCAAACTTTGTCCCTGAAGCCCCTTGGACTGCGGTTGCTCATGTGCTGCTGTCGCGGTTGTGTCGGCAAGTGGGTTATGAGATGTATGAAATGGATATTGCTGACCGAAATTTATTGTTGCGAGAACTGAAGGAGGAGTTTGGGCAAGAAAGGTTTGATGAGTTGGGGGAGTTTTTGCTGGATTATGTGGCGCAGCGACTGACTGATGATGACGCAGATACGTGGGATTTGCGGGAGGCTCAGGAGTGGACAGCGTTGGCATATACTAAGCCGGATGAGGCGGCGCGGGAGTTGGCACAGGCACTCAGTCGAAGGGTGAAGCAAGAGGATACGGGGGAGGTGTTGCGCCTTTGTTCTTTAGTAGAGTCTTTTGCAGAACCTTTGTTAAAGGCTAAATTTGAGCCTTTACTTATCTACACAGATGGGATGGCAGCTTTAGTTCGTGGTAATCAGAAGAGCGCAGCATCTCAATTTAGCAAGTTGCTGATACAGGGTCATCAAGTTCAAATTGCTGGAGTTAATTTAGATATTCCACAAGAAAAATTGAATATACCTATTATAGGTAACAATGAAAATGAGGCTTCTCAACAGGAAATAAACTATGTTGAATTGAGAGCTAATTCTGCCTTTTATGTAGAACGACCCCCCATCGAAGAAAGTTGTTACGAGAACATTTTGCAGCCTGGTACTCTAATTCGGATCAAAGCGCCTCAGAAAATGGGTAAAACTTCATTGATTCTGCGGATTATTGATTACGCAGCGCAGCAAGGCTACCAGACTGTAATGTTGAATTTTCAACAAGCTGATGAGACACTTTTTGCAGATTTAGATCGGTTTTTGCGGTGGTTCTGTATCAGGGTTGGTGAGCAACTGGGATTACCGAATAAGTTAGAGGATTATTGGCAGCAAAGATTTGGTAGCAACTGGAACTGTACCTATTACTTTGAAAATTACGTGCTATCAAAAATAAACAGTCCGATAGTTTTAGTATTGGATGAAGTCGATTTAGTCTTCCAACACTTTAAAATCGCCACTAATTTTTTGTCATTGTTACGTGCTTGGAATGAGCAAGGAAAGCATGAGGATATTTGGAAGAAACTTCGGTTAGTAGTGGCGCATTCCATAGAAGATATCCCACAAGATGTTAATACATCGCCGTTAACTAATGTTGGTTTGTCAATTGAATTGCCGGAGTTTAGCCGCGAGCAGGTGCTTGATTTGTCGAGACGATATGGACTCGATTGGAGTTATACACAAGTTGAGCAGCTAATGAGTTTGGTGGGAGGACATCCCTATTTGGTAACGGTGGCGCTTAATACTATTGCAAGGCAAAATAGTACACTAAATGTATTTTTGCAAACAGCACCCACAGACAACGGGCCTTACGGCGATTATCTGCGAGAATGTTTATCAAGTTTAAGACAGCGCCCAGAATTAGTTGAAGCTTTCAGGCAGGTAGTTACTAGAACCAGCCCAGTAAGATTAAAGCCAATGCAAACGTTGCAGTTAAGCAGTATGGGCTTAGTATCTGTGCAAGGTAACAATGTTACTTCTCAGAATGATTTGTACCGTCTATATTTTCGTGAGAAGTTAGACGTTTACTACAGAGTTGGGGGAACTTTGCCTTCTGAAGCTTTTAGCTATGTAACAAGGCAAGCAGATCAAGAAATTTATGAGGGATTAAAGGCAGGAAAGTTTTGCTATGTACTAGGTTCACGGCAGATGGGAAGATCCAGCTTGCGGGTGCGAATAATGAAAAAGCTGCAAGCAGAAGGTATCGCCTGTGCTGGTATTGACCTTACTATGGTTGGCGGTAGTGATATTACTCCAGAGCAATGGTACGCAGGTTTGATTTACAGTATTGCAGACTCTTTCGCCATTGATGAAAGGTTTGATTTCGATGTTTGGTGGAGCGATCAAAGTTCTCTACCGCCAGTACAACAGTTGGCTAACTTTATCGAAAAAGTACTGCTTGCGGAGATTCCACAATCTATTGTCATTTTTATTGATGAAATCGATAGTATCTTTGGATTAAATTTTTCAACTGATGATTTCTTTACATTTATTCGTAACTGCTACAATCAGCGTGCTGAGAAAGCAGAATATAAACGGCTAAACTTTGCCATAATGGGGGTAGCAACTCCCACAGATTTGATTCGAGATACCAAACGTAGCCCGTTTAATATTGGTCGAATCATTGAACTTAATGGCTTTGATTTCAATGAAGCCCGAATTCTAGCACAAGGCTTAGAGGAAAAGGTAGTCAACCGCGAAGCCGTCCTCAGAGAAGTGTTGTTTTGGACAGGTGGGCAACCATTTCTTACCCAAAAGCTATGTCAACTTATCGAAAATTCCAAATCTCCTATTCCCGCAGGGAGTGAAGCGCAGAGGGTGCAGAAAACCGTGCGATCGCGCATTATCGAAAACTGGGAAAAGCAGGATGAACCTGAGCATTTGCGGACGATACATCGTCGGATTTGTTGGGATAAGCAGAGTGTTAGTAAGTTGCTAAGACTATATCAGCAGATTTTACAGCAGGGAGAAATTACAGCAGATGATAGTCCTGAGCAAATGGAATTGCAATTATCGGGTTTAGTAGTTAAACAGCAGGGTAAGCTAAGAGTTTTTAACCGTATTTACGAGCTTGTGTTTAATCAAGCTTGGGTTGAAAGAGAGTTAGGGAAAGCAGATTTTTAGTAAATCGATAACTTTACGTAGATTGGCTCGCCATTTGTGCAATAAGAGGCTGATAATTACGACTTGAAAAGGGGCGAAAATCATCTTGAACATCGACACTCATTTTACACAGCAGGCGAAATTGGAGTGGTGTTGGAGGTTTATTGACACGCTCTACCCAAACCTCTAAGTTAGAATTTTGTCGAAGCAACTCAAAAACTTCTGCCAGCAAATATCGCGGACAATAACCAACAATGTAGTGGTCTGAGGTATTTAAAATTAGAGCCTGAGAATCGTAGGGATTTTGAAATTCGTGAGCTAACCATAACTTTTCCCCAGATTCAAGTTGATTAATCCGCTCAATTGCACTGCTTGGTAGGTGTCGCAGCCCATGCGAGAAAAAGTAAAGATGGTACTGTCCCTGTTCATCAACTTCTGGACAAGGAAAAACTGCGAGTGTATCTGTTTCTCGTTCCCCACCACTACGGGCTAAGATTGTAATTGGGTCATTTTCATCATTTGGAATATTGAGCCATTCAATAAAACTTGAATAATCAGGACGTGATCGCGACATTAACCGATTAGCAAACACTGCAAATAATTGAGTTGATGTATAAATCTCGTCTAAGCGTGGAAACGAGGACAAAGGTTTAAAAGCAGATTTCTCTTCAGCCTCTTTTACACCTTGGGTATAGACAAATTGATAGATACCTTGGTCAAATGTTAACCGACCAATGGTGAACCAAAAGTGACTAATAGGGTCTTGCCAAGCTAGAAATAATGTTTTCGTTGTCTTCAAGATAGTGTTTCCCTCAACGTAAGTAGCCTGTGTTTATTGATTTCCAGAATGGACTGAGCAAAATTACTTGCTTCCGGAGAGATGCGCGAGCGGTTAATGCGATTAAAAATCTCTAAAATATTGGCTTTTGAGATGTTTTCAAGTTGCGCCAACCACACACAAGCTGCTTTGGGATAGCGATTAGCAACGAGTGAGAATACATCAAAAGTTTTAAGAGTCTTTCTATCATCAACACTGCCATAAAACGCTGAGAAACATTTGTTTGCATAAGCCTCAACTGAGCGTTTCTGTCTTTGAGAGTCAGAGAGGTCGCGTCCTAAACTTGAAGCATGGTCGTAAGTAGGTGCTAGGTGTTCCGTTTCTTCTGAAGTCGATGCTATTTTCATTCGGACAATCCCCCAGTTTTCGTGGTGACGGTCTCCATTGCCAATCCACGCATCTAGCAGAAGATAGCCAACAAACACATCTACTGCTGTTTGGATGCCAGAGGGCGGTGTCCAATCAATGGGTAAATTTACAGATTCGCCTGCGATCGCCCTCAGCACTACATCTATTGTATGTTGAGAAACGCCGTAAGTCTCAAACGCAGGGTAGTTAGCCACAATTGAGGAAAGAAGCTCGTTACCATGAACAAGCGTCCCCCCTTGTGGTAAAAAATTGGGTGAGACGACACCGCGCGAGCCTTCCCAAGTCGAAGCCAATTCATAAACAGCATGGGGAAGTCCCAATAGGGAGCATAATTCTGATGCGACTTTTTCTGCCCAGTCTTCCCCCAGGTTTTCTCGGCTTTGCTTATAAAGACAACGACCAAGTTCTTCGTGGTCAAACCAAAACTTATATTTGCTACCTAAAGTTTCATTTGAGGATGCTTCATAAGCTTTTTGTGTAACAAGTAAAATTGGAAATTCCGAGGTCATAAATCGAAGATATCGCAGGCTAACACCTGGAAACAAAATAATACTACATTTTCCTATCTAACTGGGTCCAAATATTTTACTTTCACTTGATACGCAATCCTTAAACCAAATCATTAAGCCTCTGCAAAAACTCTCCCCACCCACAACTAGCAAAATCTGACCTCTCGTAAAACTGACAATAACCTCTCATTGGCGAATAAATCGACAGCCCCTTCACACGTTCAAATCTCACACCTGAAGTCATA
The DNA here is from genome assembly GCF_034531135.2 of Nostoc sp. CmiVER01. Classification (NCBI taxonomy): domain Bacteria; kingdom Bacillati; phylum Cyanobacteriota; class Cyanophyceae; order Nostocales; family Nostocaceae; genus Nostoc; species Nostoc sp. CmiVER01. The sequence continues at coordinate 164,377 of NZ_JAVRBU020000010.1, read as the reverse complement.
TTTGCTAAAATTAATTGCGGTTCAACTTTAACAATCATCAAATCCATCACTTCATCAATAACCTGGGTTAATTCATCACTATTCCCAGCATATTTATCCCGTAAAACACTTAAAAAGTCATATAAATCTACAAAGTCACTATCCTTAAAACGCACCGCTTTACGTTGAGCATGGTACAGCGCTTTCTCAGTATAAATATCTTCTTTTACCACCAATTGACGCAAAACATCTGCCAATCTTCCCAAAGCCTTAGCTAGTTTCTCAACCATTCTCAAATTTGTAGCTGATTGGGTAATTTGAGTGACACTGCCCCGCGATTCTCCTTCATAGTAACGCCCGTACTCCTGTACAATTAACTTTGCCAATACTTCCGATATCATTTCTGGATGGGCGGTTAAATTCTGCAAAATTGCTGTATAGGGATAACCTGTTAGGGGTTCTACCTCTTGCGATGCAACCATATAACTAGCATTTGTTCGCAGTTGGTACGCCACTTCCACCATGCCCATTAAACAGGCATCCATGCCAATTAAGCTAACTTTTTTACCCGTAATCGCTTCTGCTTCCTGAAAAGCCTGCTGAAGTTTGGCATTATCCAAGAAATCTAAGGACGAATCATCAAAAGCGATCGCTCGTGAATCTTCATCATCTAGTTGTAGCACTTCCGTAATTGAGGAAAGGAAAAAAGCACGAGACAATCTTCGATTATTTCGGGTAAGCGATCGCACTTCATCCTGACTTGCCTGAATTTCAACACCACGCGATCGCGCAAAAGCATAAATATCATCTTCTTTCCAGCCAGTACCGTGATTCCACAAAATCACCGCATAGTTTTCTGCCGGATAATTCTCAATTCCCCAAACAATAAAGTCCCGTAAGGAGCGAGGATCACCCATATTCTGCTCTGGGATATTCTCAATTTGCCTGGGTTCTTCTGAAGGGCGGATATATATGCGGTATGTATGTTCGCGGTCAGATAGAGTATCAAACTGCACCAAAACAGCCACATCTGGAGTAGACCCCACAGCTTCCATCTCTGCAATGTCTTGATAGCCTTGCGCCTCCATCGGAGCCATCAAGCGTTTACCTTGAAGTTTCTCGAAAACCTTACCGTTATCTCCGGCCATGTAGACCATCATAGTCCAGCGACGATTATTTTGAGTCATGTTTTAACATTCTGCATTTAAAGTTCTTCTTTTTATACAAATCTATCGCTGCGATTACCGCAAATTCCACAAACTATTAGTTGATGATTTTGCTTTTAAGTTCGGTAAGTAGTTCCTCTGCTTGGTTAACGTCGCGGCTATTAATAGCTACTTTAAAGTTTTCTAAAGTTTCTAACAGTAGATTGTCAGATGTTTTATCTTGATTAATCACACGTTGCAGTCGGATTATTTCTTCTTCTAACTGAAAAATTCGATTGGTAAGAGCGTCTTCATTTTCATGCACTTTCGCTTCTTCAAGTTTCTGGTCTACCTCTTGTTGAGTCAAGCGATAAAAGCGGTCAAATGTCTTCTCTACAGGTTGTCCATCGGTGGTGATATCTTCTGCTAATACATGGAGAATACCATCGTGGTCAACTTTGAACATACAATTAACCCGAACTTCCCCAGCTGGACGAGTAGTAGCTAGGTTGAGAACCACTTCACCGATAAATTCATTGTCCCCGGCAATTGGTCGTTCACCTTGATAAATGCGAAAGCGGATACTTTCTTGTCCGTCGCGCTGAGTAGTAAAAGCTTGGGAACCCTTGCGCCACTTGGTAACTGGTATCGGTTCATTGGCACAAATAATCGCATCCATCTTGCTGTTAGCCAATTCAATTCCCAAAGACAAGGGTGTTATGTCCCAGAGTTTCACCTCCTCCCGAAGATAACCACATAATCTTGCCCCCTGAACCGCCGCACCTCTAGCTACAGCTTCATCTGGATTTACAGAGTCGTTGATTTTCCAACCGTAGCGATCGCGCAGTGCTTCCTTGATAGCAGGTAGTCTAGTTTGTCCACCAACTAACAATACTTGGTCAATATCTGTTGCTTGCAACTTTGCTTCTTTCAAAGTTGCATCGCAGATATCTAAGGTGCGGTTGATAAAAGGTTGCACAAGTTTTTCTAACTCAGTACGAGTTAATATTGCTTCTAGCCCCAAACATTGATTTTCTACAGCAAAAAGATTTGGAATACTAATTTGATACTCTGTGGCTTGAGTCAGTGCAATTTTGGCAATTTCTGCTGTTTTTCTGAATTGGGAACGCAAGCTATTATCTTCTGCAATAGGTAAATCTACATCATGCTGCTGCTTGAACGCTTTCTTCATCCAACTCATAATTGCTAAATCTAAATCATCCCCACCTAAATGGGTATCGCCGCTAGTAGCCTTTACCCGAAACAAACCATGTTCAATTTTCAGAATTGAAATATCAAATGTACCACCACCCAAGTCATAAACCGCGACTGTTTGGGGTTCTGTACCCAAGCCAAACGCTAAGGCCGCAGCTGTTGGTTCATTAATTATTCGACGAACCCGTAACCCAGCTAATTCTCCGGCTTCTTTCGTAGCCTGACGCTGAGACTCGCTAAAGTAAGCCGGAACAGTAATGACAGCTTGGGAGATTGTTTTACCCAAAGTTGCCTCAGCATCTTCTTTCAACTTACGCAGAACTTGGGCAGAAATCTGTGGAGGTGTAAAAATTTCTTCACCTACACAAACAGCAACTTTGCTCTGCTGCATTTCTGTAATAGTATAAGTAACTTGGGTTTGGTCGATGCGTACCCGTTCATCACGAAAGGTACAGCCCATAAAGCGTTTTACGGAGTAGATGACTTGACTAGGATGACTGGTGATGAAACCCAAAGCTGATTTACCGACAATGGGTTGATTTGTTTGGGTATCGAACATCACAACAGAGGGAGTGAGGCGATCGCCTTCTGAGTTGGACAAAACTCTCGCCTGTCCTGTGTCTGGTTCCCAAATTGCGATCGCTGAATTGGTTGTCCCTAAATCAATCCCTAAAATATCTACCTCACTCACCGTCTACTCCCCTTTCAATTTTAGATTTTTTAATATGTGTAGCAACTTAAACCAGAACGTGTACCTACCCATAATTTAGTCTCTTTATCTTCACCAGTGGTGATGGTAAATGCTATAACTCGATTTGCCCCCAAACCACTATTGTGGATATTAAATTCGTTGATTTTCCATCTATTGCCCTGACTTAGGAGACAAAATAACCCCTTATCTGTCCCAACCCATAAACTACTATTGTTCTTATCCCATACCAAGGCTGTTATGATTCGGTTCTCAAGCTCAGGTATTAGTTCCCAGTTGTCAACATTGCCTATGTATAACCCCTGACTTGTACCCACCCAAACCTGTTCCGACTCATCTCTATTAATTGCTTGTAGCGATCGCACATCTGCACTACCTAAATTACCAGTAATTGAAGTCAGTCGTTTTGTATCAGTTTTATATAACAACAATCCTGCCGAAGTACCCAGCCAAACATTGTCTGTGACAGCTTGGGCAATTGCTTGTAGCCATCCCCTCACAGGCAGTTCCTTGTTATAAATTACTTGTACCCAAGCTGAATCTTTGTACTGATAAAGACCATCTAACCCAACAGCCCAGTAGCGATCGCTTCCAGCAGTGAGGGTTAAAATTGGTTCCGAAATATTGGGTGCGGTTTGGAGCTCGTTCTGCTGTTTTAAGCCATGTAAACCACTACTCCAACTCGCAACCCAAACAGTTTCTTGGTCTTGGCTGGTGATGATAGCGCGGATATCTTGGCTAGCAAGTTGTCCATAGCGTCGCCAACTTTCGGTAAATAAGTCATAACGAAATAAACCTAGTGCCGTCCCTATCCATAAAATAGAACGGTCTGCAAATTGCTGCACTGACAACGCTTGCACTAAACTACTGAAAGTGGGTGGAGATTTTTCGCGGGAAGCTAACCCAATGACATCAGGGGAATTATCTGTTAAGTGCAAAAGTATTTGTTTGTTCTCGCCGCGCAGTAGTCCATCATGAGTACCAATCCATACTTGATCGTCTCTACCTGTTAGCAAGCTGGTAATAGTTGCATTAAATCGTTTTTCTGTCAAGGGTGTCCAACCAGTTTCTGTTGCTAAACCCACCTGTCCGCCACAGGCTGCCCAAACTCCTTGCAGATGGGGAGCTAGGGCAGTAACTTCACCAGGATATGTAGTATCAATTTTATGTGTTTTGTTCGTCGTTAAGTCAATGCGTACCAGTCCGCGAAGAGTGCCTAACCACAGGTTTTCATTTTGACGAGCTAGCGTGAGAACATCTGGCTGTACGCTGTCGCTGGTACGCATCCAACTAGAATTTTTGTAATTATAAACGCCTTGAGCATTGCACAACCAAATATCATTTTCGTCAACAATAGACATTACTCTCGGAGGAAAACCAGCAGGAGGTAATTCGATAGCGGGTTTGCGGTCTGGAGTGTTAATAGCATAAATACCGCTAGCAGTTCCAGCCCAAAGTTTACCAGTAGAGTCCAAGGTCAAACAACTTACCTTTACCTCGCCCAGGATACGGTAAGGTCGCCAAGTATCATTTTTTAGATAATAAATTCCAAATTGTTCGTGAGCAGCCCAAACTTGACCCATACCATCTACGGTAACTGCTAACACTGAGTTACCTGGCAAACCATGTTCGCTGGCATATCTAACAAATCGGTTTAATTCCAGCTTCCAATGCAGTATCCCACCCCCAGTCGCCAACCATAAATCTCCCTGTGTTGGGTCAAAAGCTAAAGAGCGAACATGGCGCTGACTTGCCAAGTTACTCCATTCTAAAAAGGCTTTATCGCTAGGTTGTTCTTGTTGCGGTGCAGTATCAGCAACGGGGATGGGCAAATCTTCTACCCCTATTGGTAATGGTAAATCAAGTTGGTAGTCTTTACTACTCATAATCTATTGGTGGAGGTAATTCGCCCCCACTCCTCTTTTAATTTGTCTAACTCAGCTTGTAATTCGTAATTTTGATCTTGCTGCTGTTCGATACATTGATTGAGAAAATTATGCCAGTGTTCTTGACTTTTTTGCTGTTGCTGCCAAAGTCCGTAACGTGAATCTTTATACAAACGTTCTGTTGCTTGCTTTAAATTTTGTAGCTGTCGGTTTAACGCTCCCTCCCAAATCTTCAGACGTTGGTATTGCTGTGTCAAGTTTTCTTGGGAGTTACGAGTTATCCAAACTACTCCCCAAGGTAATTCTTCTAAAACATCAGCTAAACTGGCGGTAGCGTCACTGCATAAACCCTGGAGATTAGCGAGTAATTCTGCATCCTCAGCGTTGACATCAGGATCTAATAACCGAAAAATATGCTCTAGTAGCATATCTTTATCAATCGCTTCTGGGTCTTTGAGGCCAAATTCTGTTGTTTGTTCTTCCTTGTAGAGAAAATTATCGTTTCCTACATCCTGCTGTTGGGTGTCGTCTTCATCCTGGGTAAAACGTTGAATTTGGCTACGAAGAGAAGCAATTTCTGCTTGTAAGCGCATGGACTGGCGACGTAATGCACCAACAACAGCCTGAAATTCGTTGTAAGCTGCTGCAAGATTTGTTTCCAATGGTGCAATTGTTTCCCGTGCAGTAGTAATTGAGGAGCGCAATTGTTGCAGTTGCGTCAGTAACTTCTCTAATTCTGCTTGGGTAATTGCTGAGGTAGATGGGTAGTTTTTCATCAGGCGACACCTACTGTAGCCAAGGGTTGAGTTAATCGATAGTAAGGCGGACTATAAAGACCATAGGCCAGGCCTAAAGGGTTATTGTACTCCTCTATAAAATATCTGCGGGTAGCTTGTAGGGCTTCCCCAATTGTCATTTGTTTATCTATAAAAAATGTATAAAATTGTTGAGCAAACGCCGCAGCAAAACGGTCGGGAACGGGACAAGCGGTTGCAATTACTGCCTCCGCACCTCGCTTAATAAACATTTGGGGTAAGTTAAAAGTTTTGCGTAAAGCATCAGTTCCACCTGCTGACTGACAGGCATTTAGAAAAACTAATGGTTGGCACTGAAATCGTTTATCTTGTTTGACCAAAATAAAAGATATAGCCCCTAATTTAATCACTAAAGGTTCACCTTCTTCTCCTTCATCCTTTAACAGAGAAAATAGCAGGGTATCTACATCTAATTCTTCTGACTGACAGTGACAAGCAAAATGGAGAATGTTATGGTTAGCTTCTATAAAATAATCAAGTAGGTTTTCTCCATTTTCAATTTTTGTTAATTTACCTACTGCTGAAAGCAGAGAACAACGGCTATTTTGCAAGGTGCGAATCAATTTTTGAATTAGTAGCCATTCATTTTGATGAGCTTCTCGCAGTCGATGATGCAGACAAAACATCATATCTAATGGTGTGGTTCTGTCTGCTAAAAAGCGAGATATATCTTTTTCAGGAGTGAGAATTCGAGCCGGGGTGTAGCGCAGTCCCCAAAACATTTCTGGATTAGGTTCTTGATAATTATCCCCTGCATAGAGTACTTCCCAAGGAAAAAGTACCCGCTCAGATATAAAGGTGGGCGCTGGGATTTCACTACCCATCATTTTACAGCGACCTTCGATAAGTTGACGGGAGCCTTCTTCTTCAAAAAATCTACGGTAAGCTGCTAAACCCCACTTTGCCAGTTCTTTCATTTCTTGCTGGCAAGTTACCGCATCTAATTTGATACTTTTGGTTTGATTAATTGCTTTTTCTAGTCTCCAGAAAGACTCTAAAACATTATTTGTAAATTTTAGAAGTTCTTCATCACTAGCACTTATTTTAAACTTTTGCCAACCAATATTATAATAATTTTCTTTAGGGATTACAATTGGTAAAAAAGATGCCATTGTTTGATGGCGAATAGCGCTACTAATACCGCTCATTCTTCCCTCCCGTTTTCTATGTTGAGAGAGAAATTTAGGCTATGAATTGGTCGCATCCCATCTGCAAAGTACACCTGAACTAAAGCTGAGGTATCAGTAATTTCATTAGGTACAACTAGGGTAAACCAGCCTAAATAATCACCTTTACCAGTAAGTTTCATCGTGACGGGCAAATCTGGAATCACTTGCAGACCATAGGTTACGATATGTACCTGTAAATTTTCAAAGAGGAGATTCTCTGCTACCTCGATAACTCTATCTTCATGCCACACAGGGGGATTTCTTCGCAAAGTAACACGAAAACGAGCGATCGCACCAGGGGGCAATGGGTCATCAATTTCCCGTCCTATAGGTTCGACAATGGCATAGCCATCACCAGGAACGGGACGGTAAGGACGCGCCATTGGATCGCCAAACAGTACGTAGGCTAGCCAGTCGAGGGAATCAGGTGCAGCTACACGGGCTAATTGACGGCTAGTATAAAAAGCTTCGCTCAAGGAAGCGCCAGCCCACAGACGGTTGTAAAAGCAACTAATAAAGGCAGCTTCTACTGCTGGTTCTACAGCCCAGAGTGAGCCAGTGAAGCCGCTACATCCAGCGCGGATAAAAGCGGATGCCCATGTGTTTTCTAATGCCGTCAATTCTGGCGCATCGGTTTTCACGTAACTCAAGGTGACAAATGGACGATTGCGCCGCAGGTTGAGTTTGGCGGGACGCATTTGGAATTCTATGTCTTCTGTGTGGTTGATATTATCTAAAGTTACGGGAGCGTTACGAAGGTCTGCATCTGAGGACTGACTGTAGCGAATTAAATGCAGACCCCGGATAGCTTCAGTGGAATCATGCAATACACCTGCTGGTAACGACTGGGGTGGAGGTGCGCCGGGGGCTTCGAGGAGAGTAGCCCAGAGTTGGGGTTGTTCGACGTTGGCGTAGTGGGCGACGTTAACCGCTCCTACGGGAAACTCGTAGGGTCTGGTGTCGTTTAATTCTTGTAGCCAGCGGCCAATGATGAAGCGATCGCCAAAAAATCTTTGACCATCATATAATAGTTCCCAGGGTATCCAGGCTTCTTGATCAGCGACAATTAAAAGTGTAAAAGTAGAATTTTGGGGTATTAAACTGCGAAACTCGCTTTGTAGTTGTGTGGGGATGATTTGCCCAAACAGGTATTGACCAAGGGAAATTAAACGAGATTTTCCCTCAGTGGGCAAACTACCAGATATATTTTCGAGTGTAGCTGCTAACAATCCCCGCGTCTGTTCTATCCAACTGCTAGAAAATGCATTTGCTGTATAAATACTATTACCTGTAAATACTGAGGCAAAGCGGAAGCTTGTTAGTTGGTATTGGAATTTATAGGTAGAGTTTGTTTCGTTCCAGATGGTTTGGATGCGGAGAATGAAATCCGGTTGGGGAACGGGACGGGGTTGGGTCGTGATGCGTTGAGGAGTGAAGGTTGCTTCGTCTATGTCGGCGACTTGGATTTGGGTTTCTAGTTTTGTCTCAAAGGTATCGCCTCGGAAAATTTCGGCAGTGATGGTCGCGTTACCTGAACGGAAGGCGGTGAGGTGAAAGCGGGCAGTTTGCGTTTCTTGGGCAGTGTCAGGGTCGAGGGGTAGGCTGGCAGTGTTATCGCCATTGAGTTGGAAGCCCGGGGCGTTGAGGATGATGTTTAGTTCGTTGGCGATAGTATCATTGTGGGAAATTTGAAATAGATAAGTTTCATCCTCGCTAACTCCAACTTGGTTGAGATTAATTGATATTTCTACCTCTTCACCGACAATAACTGCTTTAGAAAATATAGCTATTGAAACCTTACAAACTACACTACTTTTTTCTAAAAGCAGCCTTTGATAGGCAATAATGTAAGCCTGATATGTAGCTTCGTCTACAAATGCAAAAATAACCTTCTCTAGCTGACTTCCTTTTTTTAGATGATTTGTTGTAATTTTCAATATTTCTGTGGCTAAGGTTGCTGGACTTAAACCCGCAGCACCACTACCAATAGAAGGAAAAGCTAGAGTCCAAACATTATCCAATTTTTCTGCCTCAAGTAAAGCAGCATTGATTCCCTGCCCTACACTGGAAATTGTATGTACATTTCTACTGACTTCTGTAGGTGTGTGTATTAGATATTGAGCAGATAGAGAACCTGCATCGGTAACAAATACTTCCCCTAGTCTTAAAATTGGTTGCTGTCGTAATTGATTATATAGCTCTAAGCCTAACCTTTCGTGTAACTGAAAACTAATAGACCCCCCATAACTTACATCTAAACCTGTGGGATTAACCAACGCATCTACATCTAAATCCAAAAGATTTCGTTTGACAAACTCTATGCGTGCAAGTGGGGTATTATAAATGATAGGTTGAGGTGAACTCGCAAATTCGAGTTCTCTTTGGTAATATTCTAAAAGATAATGAGCCTCGCTAAGTTTTTCTCGAATGATTGCAAATTCATCCGGAAAATTATAGGTGGTATAAATTTTTAGTGCATCTTGATAGAAAAGGATAGCGTATTCGATATTATCTAAGTAATCTATATAATTTAAGTTATTACTGTGTGTTTTTGCTGTGTATGCATTTCCGATATTCTTGCACGTATCTGCCCATTTATAAGGAAATGCTTCACGAGTGTAAACTTGTCGTGCGGCTTGATAACAAGCGATCGCTAATTCTAGATTTTCTGCTTTGTCTCCCTGTATTTTATTAAAGTAAGCATCTCCCAAACTACTTTGTATCCTTGCCCATTCAGAGGGAAAAGTATCGGCAGTGAAAAAAGCTAATGCTTTTTTGTATGCAGCAATGGCTTTTTTTATATTGCTTGCTTTGTCTCCTCGTATTCTATTACAGTAAATATCTCCCAAATTGTTTTGTGTCCTAGCCCACTCATTAGGAAAGGTTTCGAGCGTTAAGATTTTTAACGCAGCCTTATATGCAGCAATCGTTTTTTCTATCTTATTTGCTTTGTCTCCCTCTATTCTATTAAAGTAGATATTTCCTAATTTATATTGAGTCATTGCCCATTGTGTGGGAAAAGCTTCGCGAGTAAAGACTGATAAAGCTGCATTGTAAGCTTTAATCGACAGTTCTAAATTATCTGTCTTATTACCATTCAATCTTTCACTGTAAGCATTACCTAAAGAATATTGAATTTCAGCCCATTGCTCCAAAAATCCATCGCGAGTACATACTTGTAATGCTGAAGTATATGCAGCTATAGAATTTTCAATTTTTTCTGCTCTATTTCCAGAGATCCTTGTATAATAGGCATTTCCTAAATTTATTAAAGATGCTATTTGACCAGAAATATAGCCTATTTCTCGCGCAACGGCTAACGACTGTTGAAAATAATCTATTGCCCTTTTATATTCTCCTGAAGAAAGAAAAGCATTTCCCAGTTCATTCAAGATATTTGCTCTTTCTTCAGTATTATTATATTGCCGCCAAAGACGAGCTAAATCTTGTGCTTGTGGAATCCATTCTGGAGACACTAGGTACATCCGCCGAGAACGTCCGCGTCCTTCGAGTTTTCTCCAATATCCTGTAATTGCCTGATAGTCTTCGAGAAACTTAATAGCACTGTAAAGTACGGTATCCGAAAGGCGATAGATAGGGTATTCAGTTTCTAAGCGTTGAATTAATTCGGTTCCGTAAGACTCTCCTTGTAATAAAACATACAAAATATAACAAACTGCTAGTTCTTGACAAAGGTATGTAGGAGGAAGATTTTCAAAAAATTGATAAATAACCTTTATTCTTTTTAAGAGGGTAGCAGATATTGTTACTTCAGGTGATTGTATAAATATATTTGTATTATTAAAATTTACTTTTTTATTATAAATATTTCCAACCCTTTTATGGATATATTCTTGCCACAGTTCAGCTAAATTTTGTGCGTGAGTTTGCCATTCAGGAGAAATTCGGTACACCTTTCTTTGTCGATTTCTAGTTTCAAGCTGCTTATCAAAGCTAGTAATTATGTTTTCTTGATCAAGAAACTTGATCGCATTATAAAGTTCGGTATTTGAAAGTCGAAAATTAGGATATTCTGTTTCTAATCTCTGTATTAACTCTGTCCCATAGGATTCCCCTTTAAGCAAAACATAAATAATATAACAAACTGCCAATTCGTGACATAGGTAAGTTGGCGGAGGATTCTCGAAAAATTGATAGATATCTTCAAGTTTCATTCAACCACCTCATTCGATAACCCGCAGGACTATAAACCCCATAAGCCAACCCCAACGGATTATGAAACTCCTTCAAAAAATACCACCTCGTCGCCCGTAATGCCTCCCCAATTGTCATAATCTTAACGACTTTCTCCCCAGTTATTTCATCCTCCACTACCATCCCCCGCAAAAAAAACTCATAAAAAACCTTCGCAAAAGCCGCCGCAAACATATCCGGTACAGGACAGACTGTAGCAATCACCGCCGCCGCACCATGCCGAATAAACACCTTTGGTAAATTGAAAGTCCTCCGTAACTCATCCACACCCCCAGCCGACTGACAAGCATTGAGAAACACCAACGGCTGACAGAGAAATTTCCCCTGGCGCAACAAAAATTTGTAAGTTTCTAACTCCAAAACCAAGCCATTTTCTGTAATCTCTTCATCTTGAATAAAAGAAATCAGCAGTTTATCCCCTAACTTAGTTTCCTTACAATGGCAAGCAAAATGCAACATATTATGGCTAGCTTTGTAAAGATACTTAAGTAAATCATCGCCCAAGGGATCGCTGGATTGACCATTAGTCAAATTGCAAGCTGTCCCCAGCAAAGTGAAGCGGTCTTTTGCTGTCACCCTCACCAATCTTTCAATTTCTGGTCTTTCTTTTTTATGAGCATGAAGTAATCTGTGATGCAAGCAAAATAACATATCAGAAGGTTGTGCTTGCTCCAAAACATAATCTGAGATATCTTTTTCTGGGTTGAGAATCCGAGCCGGGGTGTAGCGCAGTCCCCAAAACATCTCAGGATTTCCCTGTTCGTAGTCTTCCTCACTACCCTCAAACAAAACCTCCCAAGGAAAGGGCATAACTTCAGAAACAAAGGTGGGAGCTACATTTTCATTTAGGCGACTAGTGAGGATTTTATTTGGTCTATCTTCACCAAAAAATGCTTGATAAGCAGTCCGTCCCCATTCAGCTAATTTGATTAAATATTGATTGCACAAACCCGCGTTTAGTGCGAGGCTTTTTTCTTTATTAACAGTTATTCTTAAAGCATCAAAACAATCTAAAATTCCTTCTGTCAGCACTTCCAAAACTTTATTATCAGGTTTAGGAAAGCTCCACCGACCAATTGAGTAGTAATCTTTATCGATGATAATTTCTAAGCAAGAACTAGTCAAATTTACACCAACTGGACTGCCAATTCCTTTCATTGCGCCTCACCATCCTGCTTAACAATATTCAGTGCAAAACGCAAATTGTGAACAGCTTCTATCCCGTCCTCAAAGTATACTTGAACTAAGACTGAGCGACTTTCCATTTCAGCAGGAGCAGTAAGCGTAAACCAACCTAAATAATCTCCGGTAGCTGTGCGTGTCATAAGTATTGAATCACCAGGAGTAACCTGCAATCCAGACGTGACGATAAAAACACGTAAATCATCAAAACTTAAATCTTCAGCCACCTCCATTAATCGATTCTCGTACCATACAGGAGGGGTACGGCGCAGGCTAACGCGAAACCTTACTGTGCTTCCTGGCGATACTGGGTCGTCAATTTCTTGACCAATGGGTTCCACAACCGCATAGCCCTGTCCCTGCACAGGTCGGTAAGGACGCGCCATCGGGTCGCCAAATAATACATAAGCCAGCCAGTCCCAGGATTCTGGTACAACAGTTTTAGCCAATCTGCGAGCCGTTTGGAACGCCACACCCAAAGTTTGCCCTGCCCAAATGCTGTTATAAAAAGCACTAACAAAAGCTGCTTCCACATTCGGTTGCACTGTCCAGAGGGAACCAACAAAGGCGCTACAACCTGCTCTGACAAAGGTAGAAGCCCAGGTTTGCTCTAATGCTGTTAATTCCGGTTGCCCTGCATTTAAATAACTTAAAGATACAAGGGGATGATTGCGACGCAGACTCAACTTGGCTGGTTGCACTTCACGCTCAATATTCTGAATATCGCTACTGCTATTAACCCGCACTGGCGCATCCTGGCGGTTTGTTGTGTCCACAGATTGACCATAGCGAATTAAATGCAAGCCACGTATTGATTCAAACAAAGTAATATCATTAAATATACCAGCTTGCATGGAAATAGGTGGCGGCGCTCCTGATGATTGCAAAAGCTCAGTCCAAAGTTCCGGTTGTTCCACACTAGCATAATGGGCAACATTCACTGCACCCACAGGAAATTCATAGGGTCGTGATTTTTCTAACTCCCAAAGCCATCGGCCAATAATAAAGTGATCGCCTAAAAATTTCTGCCCATCATGCAACAGTTCCCAAGGAAACCAAGCATCCTGGTCAGCTAATATCAGTAAAGTGAAAGGGCGGTTGAAACCTGCTATGGTGCGAAAGGTATTTTGCAGTTCTTCTGGGAGTAAGGATTGAAATAAGTACTGACCGAGAGAAACAAGGCGAGAACGGAAATCTTCTCTAAGGCTAGTTGCTGCTTCCTCAAGGGTAGTTTTTAATAATGAGTGCGATCGCTCGACCCAAGTAGTAGATAAAGACTGTGAATTGTAGTCAACGTCATCCGCGAATAGCAGACGTGGTTGATAGCTATCGATGTGATAATTGAAAGTACAAGCAGAGATATCTGCGTTCCAAGTAGTACGGACTTGGAGAATTATATCTGGTTGGGGAACGGGACGCGATCGGGCAGCAATAAGCGGACGTAGTTCTGTTTCTTCAAATGCAGTAACTTCTACTTCTGTTTCAAGTGTAGTTTTGTAAGTTTCTCCACAGAAAAGCTCTGCCTTAATTTTGGTTATGCCAGAACGGAGGGCAATAAGATTGAAACTTGCAGTTTGGGTTGTGGTTGCAGTGTCTGGATCGATAGGTAAGCTTGTGGTGTTATCGTTGTTGAACTGAAAACCGGGAGCAGTGAGAAATATATTAAGTTCACTTCCAATAGCTTCAGTCCTTGAAACTTCAAGAAGAAAAACATTTCTATTATCATTTCCATCTGGACTCAACTCAACAGTCACTGCCAATTCTCCTCCAACCGTAGTTGAATGTGATGATATGTTGAAAAATAGATAAAAACAAACTATCGGTTCTGACTGGGTGACTGGAAATGGGTTAATAACTTCTATTGACCTGTCTAACTGTGGAGGCTGCCCTGTTTTTTCTAAAAAAATAGCACGAGCATCTGCAAGAGACAAACCTAGTCCTGGCAAACCTCCTTGACGCTTAGATGTTGGAGGAGAAGTTAATAGATTGCGTGCTAAATCATGGAATAAGTTATGTAAACGATAGGTTGGTGTTCCATCTACCAAAGGGTCGCCAGACAATAATAGTGCTTTAGAGTAGAAGTAGTTCAACTCATCTGCTGCATCCCGCTCATCATCCATATCCCATAGCTTTGCAGTTATTTGCCTAGTAATAGTCGTACCCTTCGGTAATACTCCCAGCCAGATGAAATTTTCTCGTGTTTCCTTTGATAATCGCTGTATGCTCAAATTTAATGAAGCAGTTAAACTGAGTCTTTTTAAGCTGGCTTCATCATTAACATCTCTGGCTAATTGACTATCTAATGTTTTTAATCGGGCTGCCTCTTGCTGCATATTCTGCACAAGAACTGTCCAAGATATACCACCAGCAACTTGGGCAGCCGCTAGTTCCAATGCCAATGGCAAGTAACCAAGCTCTTTTGCTAAAACTCCTGCCAATTGAGTTTCTGTGTCAGTGAGGTTACGTCCTAATTTCTTAGTCAGCAGTTCCATCGCTTGGGATGACTTCATTACATCTAGAGAATATGTGCTGGCTCCAAGAAATGTGGCAATTCCTGCTTCGCGGGTTGTTACCAAAACTTGACAACGCGCTCCACCAACATTAAATGCTTGTGCATCTTCTAGATTCCAAGCATCGTCTACTACTAACAGCACAGCTTTGTCATACAGCAGTGTACGCAAGTGATTGGAAGCTGCTTCTACGCTTGCAGCTTTAAAGTTGTAGTCCTCCAATGCTTGCACCCAGCCACTAAGCAGGGATAGAAGATTAGGCTGCTGACCTAATGTTGCCCAAAGAATCCCGTCACAAAAGTGAGTTTGTACATCTTTATCATGTGCCAAAGCAGTAGCTAAGGTCGATTTGCCGACAGAACCTAAACCGTGAATGGCGGTAATGACTAAAGTTTTAGTATTTGATGACTCCGTGAGCAGGCGAGTCTTCAAATCCTGTCTGTACTCTGGTCGGTCTACATAATAAGTTGGTAGGGGTGGTGCTTGTTGGGGATTTAACTTTACCCTTACCCGTTCGGGCGTGTCCAGCCAAATGTTAAAAGTACTACCTCTTTGCTCAATAGTTGATGTTTGAGCCGCATTAATAGCTTTTTCTATATTTTGGATAAAAGTTGAAGGATATAATTTTTGAGATTGCTGCTCTACAGCTTCTTTTATCTCCCTTAGAATTTCAGCCAATTTTGGCGATGGATGAGTTTCTGCTGCTGTTGCTAATTCCTGTGCAGCTTGATTGACTTCAGCATTAGCTTTAGCAGCAGATTCCACTTCTAGTAGAGCTTTGCCATAATCTAAGGGTTGAGAGGGTGCTTTTTCAATAGCAACTACAGTATCGGGAGAGTATTTTTTGAGAGTAACAAGAAACTGACCAGTCTTATCCCATAACGCTCCGCCTACCTTTTCGCCCGTTTTTTCTAAAGCTTTAATGGCAATCACAGTCCCAATAGCGATCGCACCAGCAGTTAATGGCTCCATCTAATAATTTGTAAGCGCAGCATACATCCTATTTTACTATTGCCACAAAGATTAAAGTTACACAAAATCTTTTGGCTAACTGACGGTGTGATATTCACCCTTGTAGATATGTATCCAGAATTTTTTGACGTAAATAGAGGGAATATACTTTCATTTTTACGTTTCACTAGATGCACTGTCCTGACAATCGCCCAACACCCACCCTTACCTCTGAGTTCCAGGTTGTCCTTTACGAGAATTTGGCACACTTCCCCCAACTGGTAGGTATTGGGTACTTGGGTACGCTCCATAATCCTTTGCACCACATCTTTGACGATTCTACCAGTTGGCATTTTCCCACCAGCAAGTTCTACTGCCTGTTGCCATACCTCCCACTGTTCTTGAGGTTCTAGCTTTGTAATGGGTCGGACTTGCCCTTCACTAGTGGGTAAAATTGTGATCCATTTGTTGTCAAATCTTCAGGCGGCAAATTTTGACAACAATTTGTTGTCAAATTCTCGTAGACATCAGCTGCTGCAATCAGATAATTTGACTTTTGACGGCTATGCCCAAAGCGATCGCGGCAATAATCTTCAAAAGTTTTGTGCGTGGAACGATACAGTCGGCGATCGCGTAACTCAGTCAATGCCTTCCCTGCTTCAAAGAACGCTCGTTCTACCCTACGCTCCAAGTGCAGGCGATCGCTCTGCTCCTGCTCGGTTAGTTCCGGTACTTCAACAGCAGGAACGTCCAGAATTACTACATCTTGATTATTCTGGGAAGAGATATCTTGCTGTGTTTTGCTAACTGGTGGTTCTGAGCCAGCAGAGACGGTGGAAGTAGGTTTGTTGCGGTTAGAGAATGGCTTTTGCATGGCTTCGCTTCCTACTTATCACTATTTTCAGATTTACATCAAGGTCAACCCCTATCACTGATTTAATTTACGAAGCGTTTTCTAGGTTAGGGATAGATAGCTTTTTATCGACAATTTGAAACCAATGTATCTGCTGTATAAAGTATTTATGCATTTATGCTTAATTATGAGTGCCAAATAGTTTAAGTCTCATTAGCTATGGGAAGCATCAAATTTCCTTTTGCTTTCCTTTGCAGCCTCAATAACTTCTTCAAGAGTGCATTGGTAAACTTCCAAAAATTTGGGTATGTCTTCAATTGGCAGCCTGGGAGTGTGCCGCCCAATATCCCAGTTACGGACAGTTGACTCAGCAATTCCTAACCTTGATGCCACATCTACTGTTCTTAACCCTGCTTTTTCTCTTAACCCCTTCATATCCATAACAAATAGTAATACCAATAGAATATCAGCTAGTGAACACAGTTGACAAGCGCAGTTAACTAGCGGATAATAGATACATAAGAGAAGCGCCCCTGACTGCGAATCTGAAGCGCTTCTTTTGCCCTAAATTTAAAGAGCCTTCCAATTATGACTCACGCCGTTTACACTTATCAACAGCTGCAACTGAAATCGATTGCCCATCTCAAGCAAATTTACAGCGAAATCGCCTGCACAGTCGAAGTAAGTGACAAACGCTGCAAGGATGCCTGGATTTCCGCCATTGTTAACTACCAGGCAAGCAAGGTTCAGAAACTCGCCCCTGCTGCCCCCGACAACCAAACCCTCGCCCAAGCCGAACTCGACCACTTCATCGTTGACCAAGCCCAAGCCATAGCTCCCGAACCCCTCACAATAGTCGAAATCTCGTTTGACCATCACGAATATTACGCTGGCAATCAACTGGTAGCCAGCATCAGTCATGACGACAACCATTTAACGCAACCCTGGGTAGTCATAGTCAACGAGAAAGAAGTATTTCGTGCCAACACTCTAATGCGTTGCGATCGCTTCATCTGTACTCACTACAAAGATGGCACATTACCTGTGCAGGAAAAAGAAGCAACACCCTCCACGACCGAAAACCGAATCATGGCGCATATCTTCAACGAATGCCAGAATTACGGGTTTGAAGTTCTCGATAATGGGATTTATACCCACGATACTGAAGACGGCAAACTACGCAAATTGGGTCAAGTCGGATGCACTAACAGTAACTGGTGGGTGAAGAGGGGTTGTTCAGGTCAGCAGCAGTATTCTAACTCGGTGTTTGATGCTGTGCGATCGCTGTCGATGGCAGATACTTCATTCGCAACTGAACCCATTCCTGAATACTTGCAGCATCGCCCATTGCAACAGCTGACTACTGAAGAATTACAGCAGTTGCTAAATGCAGAAGTGGCTAACTGTGAGCAGTTGTTAGATCGTCCTGTTGACGAACTGACCTCCCAGGACTGGGAACGGTTACGGGAATATGAGCCGTACTGGGAACTGGTAGCAGCGTAATTCCCATTTCCAATTCGCAATTCGCAGTTTAATTGCGACTTGCGTTAGCGAGGTACGAGCGTCATTGGAAATTGCGAATTGATATTGCCCTTTCCCCCTTCCCCCTTCCCCCTTCCCCCCTTCCCCTAATAATTCATTCATCAATCACTATGCAACCCACAATCGCAATCCCCCAACACTGGGGCTACCCACGCTTTGCTTTGGGACAACGTACACAACAAGGCACGATTCTAGGACTTTACTACTACCCATTAGGCACAGAGTTGGCTGAACAATTTGATGCTGGTTGGCGTTATGTCCTGATGCCTAATAAAAATTCTGATGAAATATCGTACTTGCAAGAGAATCAAATTCAGCCGCTCTCTTTGCAGGAATTGTTCACGCAAATTACCGCAGAGATTGACTTTTATCAACAGCAGATAAGCATTCTCAACCGACAGTTAACTGTATTGGCTAGAGGTGCAAACAATGGCTAAGGAAGCAAACAACAGCTTTGATCGCAGAGCCAATCATTTACTGCGTTTACTTCAACTTTGTGGTGGTTGTGTGCCTCTGCACTCTCTCCAATGCCAAGTTTCAAATTCAGTTATTCAAACTCTGTTGGATAAAGAACTGGTGCAAGTGCAGAACACAGGACGCGGCTTTTTGTTGGAGATTGCCGAAGATTTTTAGGTTATTAATCCCAGAGGACACAATTATGAAACTTTACGCTAAAACCATTTTACAAACTTTACCTGCTTGGGCAACTGTTGTTACAAAGAGTGCAGATTTATTTGAAGTTGAAATCAACGATGAACACCCTAATTTTCAATCTCTGCTTGAAGAGTTGGAAACCGAAATTGATCTAGGAACATTCGGCGTTAAAGCTGAGGATTTATGCTCACGGCTGGGTATTGAAATGTCTAGCCCCAGCCTCCAGCAATTAGTTGAACAAGCTCAAACTCTGATATCTCTTATTGCTACGCATCCAGACTATAAACAACTGTTGGACAAGGGATATCAACCTGATTTAAACGTTGCCGATGCTAGCACTGCGCTCACTTATTTGCAATGGGAGCTAGAGCGCAATCGAGAATCTTCTGTTTAGTAAAGAAGCGATTGCTTGAATATCAGCTTTTCTTCAAGCAATCGTAAAGCGCTGAAAGTTTACGCTACAGACCACTAATTATTGCATAGGTCAACAAAATATGGTTACTGAAATCAAACTAGGTTTATGCAACCCTCCCGAACCCATCTATTTATATGTCAATCAGGGGGAAGTAGACGGGGAATCTTTCGTTTGGTACAAGTTCAATATCAGCCAGGATAAGAAAATCCCAGTTCCTCAAAGGGCGTTAACTGGGTATTTGTCAGAACTGCGATTGACAACTAAAGAATTCAAAGGCAGGGACAATCTCAAACTGGATATTGTCGTGAGTGCTGATGAACTTTACATCATAAGAACTGGCATTGAAACCAACTTTGCAAAAAGCTTTCTTTTAGCTGCATCATTAGTTCAGGATTTTGACAAGCCACTAATTATCGTTGCTAATGCTGGCGACGAGAACACAGTTTTTTGCAATCTTTATGATGCTGTAACCAAAACCAAGATTTACAGAGAATGGAGTAAAGATTTAAATTGGGCAACTATCATTCGTGACATCCAATCTTTATTGGGTGCAACTTCAAACTCGATTCCCGAACCCCCACTGACTCCACCAAAACTTAGTGTAGTTCCTCAACCAGTACCGACTCAAGACTTGCGAGTTAAAAATATTCGTACCTTGCTTGATTATCCGCTTGATTTGGTCAAAGAGTGGTTGCAATTTCAGGATGTTGACCGCCCAAGTTTACTTAATATTAACCAGGTTAATGAACTAATCAAAACCATGTGTTTGGCTTGGGCAGCAGGCAAGTGTGACCATCCCAATCATGCCGAGTCTTCGTATCAAAAGCAGGTTGTTGATGCTGTTGCTAGCGGTGCGGATGAATTAACGGCAATCAGTACATGGATGCAACAGGTGCAAACTGCAAAAGCTGGAGCAGTGTAAATCAAAAGTCAAGATTCAGAATGATTCTGACTTCTGAATCCTCAATTAATCAAATAGGAATCAACCATGAGAGTCATCGTTACAGTAGTTGAAAAAATCATAAGTGAAGCGCACATCGATATCCCTGATGGGCTGAATAAATCCACAATTAGGCAGCACATAGTAGACCGCTACAACACTGGGGAGATGCAGACTGAGATGAACATTTTTCAAGTGGATTTTGAATCTATGAGCGCTCGGATTGTTCAAGAAAATTCTTCTCCTAAATCTGCATAAACATTGGAGGTAATAAATGAATCCCAAATGGACTGACGAAGAAATAGCAATCGTTGAGGAAATGGCTTGTCTTAACACTGTCAAACAAATAGCGTATCGGCTAAACAGAAGAGGATACACACGCTCAACATCAGCTATTCAAGAGAAACTGCACTTTTTAGGATACTCGGCACGTCCAATTCTTGATAATTACAACTGCTGCGAAATAGCCAGGGTTCTGCAACTCAATTCGGCTACTGTTTGGACTTGGGTAAAAAAGGGATGGATACGCACAACTCGGCGCTCTGGCAGATATCACCAAATCAAAAGCAAAGACTTAAAACGATTTCTTCAGAATCCGCCTCAACGCATTCAAAACCGCATTGCTGCCATTGATAAAGACGCTATCGAGTACTTGGTCGGGAGGTTGGAATGATACAGCAAATCACTCCCTTTAAAACCCAAAAAGTCCTTGACCTCTGCTCTGGTATTGGCGGCTTCACCCTCGGTCATCTGATTAGCGGTGGTTTTGAAACTATAGCCTTTTGCGAGATTAATCAGTACTGCCAACAAGTTCTAAATCTACGCTTCCCGCATATTCCAATTATCTCGGACATTCATGACATTACAGTTGAGTCTCTTTGCCGAGTCGGAGTTAAAGAAATTGACGGCATCATCGCAGGACTCCCCTGCCCTCCTTTCAGCCTTGCGGGGAAACGTCAAGCATCAAAAGACTCGCGTAACCTGTTCGGGGAATTCTTTAGAATCATTTGCGAGATTCGACCAGACTGGGCGATTGTGGAAAACGTACCCGGACTGCTTACTGCTGAGGGAAGTGAATTTTTCCGTGCCGTACTTTGGGAGTTTGCCTCGCTGGGGTTCGATGTCGAGTGGGGAATTGTTTCGGCAGTCTCGGTGGGAGCCGTCCATAAACGAGAAAGAGTTTGGATTATTGCCCACTCCCAAAGCCCAAGACGGGGAACATCCTGGAGTCAGTACACACAAAGCGGGACAAACCTTGCATCTGTCGGCGGCGGTGATAATGCCCACACCAACCAAAATAGATGCCAACAACAATTACAGGAAACCAACCTCATGCGGCAGAAACCTTTGTTACGAGGTGGGCAGCACTTCAAATCGTTCTCCTTCGACTTCGCTCAGGACAAGTCTCAATCCACTTTTTGTCAGCGCCATCATGGGCTTTCCCAACGGTTGGGTAGATATCTCATGGGACAGTCAGACCTTGACAGATGG
This sequence comes from Nostoc sp. CmiVER01, assembly GCF_034531135.2. NCBI lineage: Bacteria > Bacillati > Cyanobacteriota > Cyanophyceae > Nostocales > Nostocaceae > Nostoc > Nostoc sp. CmiVER01. The sequence goes on along the minus strand of NZ_JAVRBU020000010.1, from coordinate 142,706 downwards.
CTGTGTGCTGCCACAGTCCCCAGCTTCAGTCGGCTCACTCGTAGAGAAGTTGCAGCGCTTCCGGCAGATAGCCAAAAAGAATATTGCCAACTCTATGCAGAATACCAAAGCCTCAGAAGACAACACAAACAACAGTTGATGGCTTTGGGTAATGCCATTGTTCCCCAATGCGCTGCACTGATTTTTGACCGACTCAAACAAATTTTATCCCAATAACAGAAAAACGCATGATTGACAACGTTAATACACTTCAAACAATCTGGTATCTCTCGCCACCTTGGAGACAAACAATTCCACCTGTTGAGGTCAATTTACTGGAGAGAGTATACCTCCGAACCACGAGAACATTCGGCTATTGCTGTGGGATGCAATGGAAACACGAATGTTGGATTTATTCGATTGATTGCCGTAATGAAATCCTCCACGCTACACAGAATCAAATCATTGGCACTGGAGATTTAGTTGCCATCAGTGTGCAAAAACCTGTTTTTGTTTTGGGCGAACGAGTTATCCTCTGCTCTCACGACAAGGGAACAAAACAACGGCTGATTCTGGGTATTGCACTGGTGCATAATTCTTGGTTTTACCTTGTTGAATTGATGTCACCAACGTTAATTAAGACACCAACTATATCTAATCGTTTCTCACTGGTTGGTGAGAAAAGTTTGGTGCGGGTAAATGTTTAATTCTTTCTAATCACGCAACAAAAAAAGTTATGTCACAAATTGAAATCACCCAAATCATCGAACAGATAAAACAAGAGATTGAAGTTAACACTAATGGTCAAGCGAAAGCTAGCCTTCGGGCAACTGCAAGACTTGCTGGGGTTAGTGATAAAGCTATCGGTAAAGCATTAGAGAGCGCGAACCTGGAACCCTCCAAACTAGCTCAAATGCTTATGCAGCAAAGCTTTGATGCCGCGAACCTAACTGACTGGAGAACCAGTGGTATTCCCGACACTGCGATCGCAATTATCCTAGAGTACTACGCTTACGAGGCTGGGCGATACTGCACTAAACAAGCCAGATTGGTATGCCGTTCATTCAACACCATCGGTATTCGAGCATGGATTCAGGACAAATTGGGCTGGACTAAACCCACCAATCCTTCCGAAACAGCGATGACACAAATACAGTTACTCGCTGCGATCGCCCAACAGATGGCACAGCAAGAACAATATTTATTGGAGCAACAACAGCAACAAACTCAAATCTTGGCGAGACTTAAAGCTGTTGAAGTTGAACAAGATAGGGTGAATACACCATGCGGTCATAAATATAGTGTTGTTGGATTTGCTAATCTTCAAGGTTTAGAAATATCGGTAAAAGAAGCTGGTACTAAAGGTAGAAAGGCAAGCGCATTGTGCCGAAAACAAGGGATAGAAATAGAACGCATTCATGACCCACGCTTTGGACGAGTTGGTTTGTATCCAGAAAGTATTTTGGTTGAGGTTTTTAAAGCTGAACAAAACTAACAGCAATTGCTTTGAAGTACACGCTTCTTACTTGGAAAAAACTACCATGCAACAACTTACACTTTTCGCTGAATCAACTCCAGTTTTACCAATCACTTACTATCCTGATTTCTTAAGCCAAGAACTTGCAAACGAACTCTACCAACACTGTTTAAAACTGGAATGGCAGCAGAATCAAATCAGGATGCTAGGTAAAACAATGCCCGTCCCTCGCCTGGAATGTATTTATGGTGATGCCGGATGTGATTACCTTTACTCCAACAGCATGTTTTTGAAACCACTATGGTGGACAGAGGCTCTGTCTAACTTGCGGGACAGAATCACTGCGCTAACTGGCTATAAGTTCCGCATAGTCATTGGCAATCAATACCGCAGTGGCCAGGATTCGATAGGGTGGCACGCAGACAATGAGCAATCAATGGGTCTAAATCCAGCTATCACATCAGTCAGCCTGGGTTCATGTCGCAAATTCCAAATCAAACTGAGAAATGGCAAACCCACTGACTTCTGGCTCGAACACGGCAGCTTGCTCGTGATGCACCCCGGCTGTCAGTCCACACATCTGCATCAGGTTCCAAAGACCAACAAAGTCGTCAGCACACGTATTAATCTCACATTTCGACCGCACACCGGAGGCGAGAGATAACGCTGTAGCTGGCTGTTGAGGATTTCATAGCCAGCACAAGCTCTTACAAAAATTTGAACCGGCGGCATGGGTGCAATGCCGCTTCATTTCCATGCGTCAAAAAACAGAGGAAATATGCGTATAATCGAATCTGATTCTCAAGCTCTACACTTACAAGAATGGCTCAACAGTAGAGTTGACGAAGAAATCTTTCATCTGAATGTGCGATCGCTCTACGGAACGTTACCCTACGAATATCTGCTCTACAGCCCCAAAATCTCCCGTCGCAATGATGGACGATTGCGCGATCGCGATTTGAAGAAATACCAGCACATTGAACTAGGCGGCTGGTGGTGCAATGGCGTTGACCCGCTTAACAACTACGCCCTGATGATGTGGGGTTGCTTCAAACCCGACCACCCCAGACGTGACCGCCAGAAAATCCACAAGTTCATCAAGTACGAGCATCCATACAGAGACGAGACACGCGCTTTCTTCCTCTTAGTGCCGAATCGTATTTGGGTAAAAGTCTCAAATCGCTCTGGTATCCCCATCACCGAAGAAGACTTGCAGCATCCTGGTGGGTTCTGGTACTGGGTTTGGCGGCATAATGTACCAGTCACAATAGTAGAAGGTGTCAAGAAAGCGGGGGCATTATTGACTGCCGGTTATGCTGCGATCGCTATCCCCGGTGTTAACGCTGGATACCGCACACCCCAGGAAGAGGACAAGGGGCAGGGTGCGGGGGGCAGAGGGGAAAATCTCTCTCCCCTGCTCCCTGCTCCCTGCTCCCCTGCCTATCCAATCGGTAAACCCTTTCTGATTCCCGACTTGAAACATTTTGCAACACAGGGGAGGATTGTTAACATCTGCTTTGACCAGGACAACAAACCTGAGACAGTCCAGCGAGTCAGAACAGCTATCAGTCGTATGGGACGGCTGCTGGTAAACGAGGGTTGTGAAGTGCGAGTGATAGATTTACCGTTAGGTGCAGAGAAAGGGGTTGATGATTTTATCGTTGCTCACGGTCAACCGGCATTTGACGCACTCTACAATACTGCCGTTGCACTGGAGTTGTGGGAGATTAAGCTGTTTACTTTGCTGACTTACCCGCCAGCGATCGCACTCAACCAAAGATTCCTCGGACAACTTCTCGTACCCGAAGGCGAAAAACTGATTATCCTCAAGGCTCCCAAAGGTACTGGTAAAACCGAATGGCTGGCAACTGAGGTGGCGAAGGCACACGACCAAGAGAGACGAGTATTAATCATCACCCATCGTATTCAACTGGGTGAGGCGTTGTGTAATCGCTTCGGTGTTAACTATGTTACCGAAGTCCGCACTAATGAAACAGGCACATTATTAGGATATGGGGTGTGCGTTGATTCGCTGCATCAGGAAAGTCAGGCGCGATTCAATCCGAACGACTGGGCGAATGATGTAATTATTATTGATGAATGTGACCAAGTATTCTGGCATTTGCTCAACTCTGGTACTGAAGTGCAAAAACGTCGGGTATCTGTTCTCAAAAACCTCAAGCAACTGGTACAGAATGTTTTAGGCAGCAGTCAGGGAAAGATTTACCTATCAAGTGCCGATGTGTCAGATACTGATGTGAAGTATGTTTTATCACTCGCTGGTGAATATCGAGTTAATCCATTCGTAATCGTTAACAACTATCGGCACATAGCTGGTAACTGTTACAACTATTCTGGAAGTAACCCGAAGAATCTCATCGCTACACTGGACAAAGCAATTGCCAAAGGTGGGCATCATTTATTATGCTGTTCTGCTCAGAAAGCCAAGTCAAAATGGGGAACGCAAGCATTGGAAGAACGTTTTCGCCGTAAATTCCCACACTTGCGAATCCTGAGAATTGATAGCGAATCTGTTGCTGACCCCTCTCATGCGGCTTTTGGTTGTATCGCTCATCTCAACGAGATTCTGACTCAGTACGATTTGGTTATCGCCTCTCCAAGTCTTGAAACTGGGGTCAGCATCGATATTCGAGGACATTTTGATGGTGTATGGGGGATTTTTCAGGGAGTGCAGCCGGTTAACTCTGTGCGGCAGATGTTGGCAAGGGTTAGGGAAACAGTTGATCGTCATATCTGGGTGAGAGAGTGGGGAATGTCGGTTGTGGGCAATGGTTCTACTACCATTGGAGGATTGCTCAGAAGCCAACACGTTGCAACACAAGCTAACATTGCGCTGTTGTCGGCGGCGGACAATGACGATTACAGCTTTGTTGACCAGAATTTTCAGCCAGAGTCATTGCAGACTTGGGGGAAGCGTGGTTCTGTGATTAACGTCGAAATGCGGCGCTATCGAGAGTCTGTTCTTGCAGGTTTGGTCGAAGATGGGTACACCGTTATTGATGCTTCGGATGCTGATGACGATGAAAGTGGGGTTGTTATCGAGTCGGTTAAAGCCGCGTCTGTTGAATTGTATGCTGCGGAGTGTAAAGCGATCGCTAATTCTGATGAACTCTCCCCAACCGAATTCAAAAAGCTGCAAGACAAAAGGGCGAAAACCAAAACCGAACGACATCAACAGCGCAAGGCAGAATTATCCCGTCGCTACGAAATTGACGTAACCCCTGATTTGGTTGAGAAAGATGACGATGGCTGGTATCCCCAACTGAGAATGCACTACTATTTGACACTGGGACGGGAGTTTTTGACAAAACGTGATGCGAAACGGGCAAAGGCGCAGTTGGAATTAGGGGAGAATTCCATTTGGAAACCGGATTTCAACAAGGGGCAGCTATTGCCAGGGGTGTTGTTGCTGGAAAATCTGAATCTGTTGCAGTTTCTTACACCAGACGTTCAGTTACGTGGAACTGACGACAAGATGATGGAGTTTAAGGCACTGGCTGTTGTGCATCGGCACGTTATCAAGAATTACCTAAATGTCAGTATCTCGGAAAAACTGACTCCTGTAGCGATCGCACAGAAGTTACTTGCCAAAATTGATTTGAAGTTGGATTACGTCGGTCGTCTTGGTTCACGAGACAACCGGGAGTGCGTTTATCAGTTTGTTGCCCCTGATGATCAGCGTGATTCGATTTTTGGGCAGTGGTTAAATCGGGATGAAGCATTAAATTGTGAATCGGTGTCAGTCACTAATAATATAGTTTTATCGACACCAGTGACTGACACAACCTCCCAAACATTAGAAGAGGTAGTGTCCAATCCCCAAAGACAAGCCTGGAAAGGGCTGAAACTAAAATTGCAGCAAGGCTTGGACAGTATTGGCTCTTCCTACAGTGAGTTAGTCTCCAAGTTTGGCGAAACTGTTGGAGTGGCTGATGGTGAGCCGTTTTGAAATGGGTATCTATCCCAGTGGCAAGTTTGGGTTAAGTTTGGAGGCGGGTGTAGGTCTGTGGTGTGCGATTGGTTGGTGGGGGTGTAGGTCATTCCTCACAAAACTCACCCGATTAATTGCATGTTATGGTAATCAGTCGAAAAAGTTTAATATAAAACAAATATTGCAATTTATGGAATTATGAAATGAGAATTACTAATATTTACGTCAAAAACAACTGCTTAGTATTTTGTATGGATGATGGATGTAAGTCAGTTTATCCTTTGTCAAATATTGTTATAGATACAGGCTTATCAATAGATTCACTCTCTCCCAATAACCTGACAGAATCGAGAGTGCAAGCAATTATTGAAGCGGAAGGTGAACAAATATCAATAGTCGAAATTAAAGGCCCGATCGGTAGGTTAGAAAATGCCGAAAATTGCCTTGATGTTGATTATAACGAAGTTTCTCATAGCTGCGTTTATTACTTTTCCGGGCAAGTCAATAAAATCCTAAATCAAATTTTTACCTAAAGATAAATCAGGTTTTTCGATTCTTGTTAATTTGTCTAACCATCTTGATGCTTCGTTATAAGATTTGAACTTGTTTTCACTAATACGGAACTCTTTAGTCTGAACCATTCTTCTTCCTTTAACCCACTTCGTGCCGTGGTACTTGTGCAACAATTCGTGATACAACACAAACTCAACTACGAACCCAAGTACTTTCGCATCATCTAGGGTTAAACTCATCACTATTCTGTCTCTGGCTGACTCGTAGTGTCCAAATTTACGGTAAGTGTTAACTCGGCTCCATGCTAAACGTGGTTTGGCAAGACTTGCTGCAAAATATTCATGATTGACTTTATCAAATAACTCATTTAGATTATAAAACTTGCCTTGTGGATTTTCTGCCACTACCTCGGCAATCAAATCAAGCTCTAACAATACAGCAATGTATTCTTCTGTACTAGCAAATGACCTGATGAGTCGTGTATTATCTTGACTCTTGCCAACAAGAGCAGATTCCACTAATGCTTGCAAAACTGCTTTTGGTGCATTTATAAATCCCTCACTAATCATAATCTCCGCTGTGCTAGCAGACTTTCTAACCTGATATAGCCCAGCTAAATTAGTTATTTCAATCATTAGTTTAAATGATTTTTGACCATGTATACCAAGAAGTTGTTTAGCACTTTCCAACACATAGCCAGTAGTTTTCAGGTGAAGTTTTAGATATTGTTCATCTGTCAAAAATTTAACCCATGAGTAGATTTTACTGGATAAATTCGTCAGATTTGATGGCGTTGCTTGTTGATTAGAACAGATGTTTTCAATTTTTGTTGCTGTTTGAATTAAAGTCTGATTTAGTTTTTGTATTTGAGTGGAATCATAATTAGGATTTGAAGATAAATGAAAAATTTCCTGTAATATGCTGTTTTGTTGAACTTTAATATTTTTTAAACTAATACTCTTAACGCTCATTTGATTTGTGTAACTATCAGGAATATGCCAGTTCTCACACCTTAATATTACTATTTAATCTGAGGCAATGATTCTTTGTAAGATGCGCCGCAGCGGACTGAATGGATGGCGTGATTTTTCGGCACAGATTGCGATCAGTAGAAAAGATAAGCAAATAATTTAACCTAGCAGTCAAAAAACCCAATACCAAATACCAATACCCAAAATCCCTCAAAGCGCCCACGCTTTGAGGGATTTGCATGAAAAAAAAGACAATTGTCTGTTCGTCATCTTCTGAGTCGCTTAAAGTAACGGGAGCAAGATTTGTTTTAGCCCAAGATTGAACCTGAACCAACTTCCCACTGCTGTTTGAGCAATTCTTGGTAAGTCGTTTCCCTTATCATCATCTGCTTATAGAACATTAGCAAAAACTCTTGAGCTTGTTCACGGGACATCTGCTGCACTTGATCAGAGAAAGTTCTAAGGCTAAATTCTTGTTCTAAAGATAATTCAATGGGTTGATTCATCGCTTTTATTTGAGTTTGCTAAATTAAGCAAATATTGCTTTATATAACTAAATGTTACGATATCTTTACAAAAAATAAAGGGTGTAAACCGTACTGATGTAGGTTAGAAATGCCGTATCTGCTACTGAAAACCTTGATATCACTCCATTGTGGCAACCTAAGTAAAAACCTAATTTCTAATATTCCTTACTCTGAGGTTTTTAAAAGCATTTTTCGCCTCTACTTTCGGCTGGCGATCGCAATCAGGCGGGCGAAACAGCGCCATCGCTCAAAAGAAGAGATGGGCAATACAATTATTCCTTTGGGCAAGAGTGATGAGCGTTGCAGCGTAATGGTGGAGTTTGAAGACGCTTGCCAAGACTTATTTGCTCAACTGCTGACAGATGCCCCGCAGTGGACTGAGTGGATGGCGTGAGAAAGTTGGGCACAGAAAGCGATCGCTAAAAGGTCAGTTCCTCCCAAGCAAAAAGAACTAACTCTTATCCAGCATCCAGAGATTATTAACTATGGGGAAACATTTAGTATCTTTGGATCTGTAACTAAATTTGGTTCCATATTCTTTGACACAACATCATAGTCAATACCCTCTAATATTAGATGGGGCGGCTCAAAGTGTTTTGAACTTTTTTTGGAGAAATCTCAATGACTATTTCAATGTACCAAGCTTTAATACCCGTGTCTATTCGCGCACTGAATAACCTTATAAACATTCTTGAAAAAGGTGCTGCTTATGCTGAAACTAAAAAAATAGATCCGAATGTCTTGATTAATAGTCGTCTCTCCCCAGATATGTTTCCATTATCAAAACAAGTGCAAATTGCCTCTGATATAGTAAATAGAGGTGCCGCACGGTTAGCAGGAATAGAACCACCTAAATTCGAGGACAATGAAACTACTTTTCCTCAACTTATTGACCGTATTCAAAAAACTATCTCTCATTTAAATACTTTTAAACCTGAGCAAATTGACGGTTCAGAAGAGAAAGAAATTACCCTACAGATGCGTGACAACACTCTCTCTTTTCAAGGAATGCCATTTCTCCTATATTTTGTTTTACCAAACCTTTATTTCCATGTCACAACAGCCTATGACATTCTTAGGCACTGCGGTGTAGAACTTGGCAAAGGAGACTTTCTTGGTCAGCCTTGAATTACAAACACCAGGTATTGACACCCAATCCCAAGACAATTCCCAAACATTTACCCAAGTGGAAGATCCTCTTGTCCTTGGATGGAAGGGGTTAAACCTGAAATTACGCCAAGGACTCGACAGTGTTGGAAAGTTCTACCAACAGCTGGTTTCCCAGCTTGGTGATGCAATCGGCGTTGCTGATGGGGAACCGTTTTGGAAGGCATATCTGGGACAGTAGCAGGTGGCTGTTAACTTTGCTTCGGGGTGTAAGTCTGTGGTGTGCGATTGGCTATGCGCTGTGTAACTTACTCTTTATCAGGGTCAGAAGCGTTTATACATCTACCAAATTACGTTTATCTAATTCCGCTATCGTCAAATTAGGGAAATTAACTGTTGACCTGATACATTATTATCTTCCAGATTACAGCCCCCACTTTTAAAATCATGGAACATTTCTTTAGTAAGCTTTCTAGATAGCAAATTGTAAAAGTTGTTTCTTGACAGGCTCAAAGCCAAAGCCAATCCCGAACTCAGGGGCAAAGGTGGTTATTGGGCGATTGTCACCGTAGTAAATGACTTGAGCAAGCGTCCTGATTAAGGTTCACGCCAGGAGTAGTTCATCGGCACCCAGGCATACCCCTGATCTTCTGCACGAATATGCCCCAATCCTGGGAAAGGCAAGTGGGCACCGGCGACGAGGCAGCGCGTTTTCTCCGCATTGGCTAACTGTTTGACACGTTGCGAAGCAGCAGCATCAGGATCGACATCATAAATGATTGCGATCGCAGGATGCAACAATTGAACCGAGGCAACGTGCAGCATGTCACCCCAGAACTCCATGCTCTCGCCCTGACTTTCAACGTGGTAGCAACTGTGTCCCGGCGTATGTCCAGGTGTGGGAAGCGATGTAATCCCCGGCAGAATCACCGTCTCGCCAGAAAATGGTTTCAGCTTGCCTGCCGCGAGGTAAGGTTCAACCGTCTTGATTGCTCCATAAAACGACTTTCTGCGGTTAGCCTGTGCTACTTCTGCATTCGCGCGATCAAGCCAAAAATCCACATCGGGCTGACCTACATAGACGGTGGCCCTTGGAAACATCAGTTGTCCATTTTCGACCAAACCACCGCTGTGATCGGTGTGAATATGAGTCAGAAGAACCATATCAATTTCATCGGGCGCACAGCCTGCCGCCTTTAGCGATGCCTGTAGCCTTCCACCCAGCTTTGATCCAAATAATTCTCCTGCACCTGTATCTACTAACACGCGGTGGTCTCCGGTATCGATCAGAAATACATTAATCGAGGTCTCGACAGGGTTTGCAAGGAAATTCCGGTGAAGGAGGCTATCGATCTTACCTGGGTTCGTATTGGTCAGAAGGGTGTAAAGATCCTGTGGTACTGTCCCGTCACTCAGTACTGTAATCCCGAAATCACCTAGCCCGAATCGATAAAGGCTTGGCGCTTGAGTTTTCATTGGGCATTCCTCAAATGTATTATTATGTTACATTATTTGGCGAACGGACAAACAATCATTTCGTTGACATCATGGCACAGCAAACTCCGAGTGCAAACAACAGTAAATCCTCAACCAATAATGATTAGTTATTTTAATAATGCTGAACATGCAAATCGCGCGTATTGCGATTATGCACCTTGGACTGGACAATGTTGGCTCTTGCTACAGCGAGTTAATCTCCAAAGTCGGCGAGGCTGTTGGAGTGGCTGATGATGAGCCTTACTGTAATGGGTATTTGGGGCAGTGGCTCCTTTGGGTTAACTTTGCTTGGGGGTGTACGTCTGTGGTATGCGATTGGTTGGTGGGGGTGTAGGTCAAAGTAGTTCACTATTCCATCAAAACCGAAAATGTGAGTCGGTTATGCAAGCAGTTTCCCAGTTTGGAGCAAATAATCTACTATTACCAAGCCATTGAAAAAAACCTAGAGCGGCAAAACTAACTTGAGAGGTGAAACGAAAGGCTTAGTTACGTTTGCGCGAAAGAAAATCAAAAACGATTTTTCTAGGTTTCCAAAATATCTCTAGCAAGTTTTACCACACTAGAAAAAAACAATTGTGTGTTCGTTTTCTTCTGAGTCGCTTAAAGTGACCAGAGCAAGTTTGTTTTAACCTAAGATTGAACCTGAATCAACTTCCCACTGATGTTTGAGTAATTCCTGGTAAGTCGTTTCCCTTATCATCATCTGCTTATAGAGCATTAACAAGAACTCTTGAGCCTGTTCACGGGACATCTGCTGCACAAGATCCGTAAAAATTCTCAGGCTAAATTCTTGTTCTAAAGATAATTCAATGGGTTGGTTCATAGCTTTTATTTGAGTTTGCTAAGTTAAGCAAATATTATTTTATATAAATAAATGTTACGATAGTTTTACAAAAGATGAAGGGGTGTAAACCGTACTGACATAGGCTATAAATGCCGTATCTGCTGCTGGAAACCTTGATATCACTCCATTGTGGCAACCCAAGTAAATAAAGTTTCTTACGTTGAGGTTTTTAAAAGCATTTTTCGCCTCTGCTTGCGGCTGACGATCGCTGTTGGAGAAGATGGGCAATACTTTGGGCAAGAGTGGTGAGCGTCGCGGCGTGATGCTGGAGTTTGAGGATGCTTGCCAAGACTTATTTGCTCAATTGGTGACAGATGCGCCCCAGTGGACTGAATGGATGGCGTGAAAAAGTTGGGCACAGATTGCGATCGCTTTCTGTCAGTTCCTCCCAAGCAAAAAGAACTAACTCTTATCCAGCATCCAGGGATTATTAACTATGAGGACTCGTCTTTGAGCCTCACCAAAATTCTAGTTGCACACCAACGTCAAAGCAATTCGCAATTATCAGTTCGCAATGACGCTCTCTACGAGATGCTAAAAGCGTAGCTTGCTTCGCTGTAAGGGTACGCAGACCCACTACCGTTGTGATTCTTTTGTTTCCGGCATTTTCAGCCACAACCAAAGAAGTCCGATCGCAGCGATAACGCCTAATGTGATAAAACCAACTTTATAACCTGCTACTTTGACCAAAAAACCGCTTGCTAGGTTGCTAATAGCAGCACCGATGCCAATCATCGTATTGATTGCTCCTTGTGCCAGATTAAATCGCCCGGTTCCTTGGGTTAAATCTGCAACAATAATTACAACTAGTACTGTAAAAATACCCGATGCAATGCCGTCTAAAACTTGTACTGAAACTAAAAACCAAGGGTTGTGGCTTATAGTATAAAGCCCAGTCCGAACTAAAACAGCAGCAAAAGCAATTAGTAGTAATGGTTTTCTGCCCCAACGGTTGGCGGCCGTTCCTGCCCAACCAGCTACGGGAATCATCGTTGATTGTGTCACCACAATCGCAGCAGAAATGTAGAGTGAGGGAGTGTTTTGCTGTCCTGCGGTTAACTCTTGACTAACTAAAGGTAGTATCGCCCCATTTGCCAGATAGAACAGAACTACAGACAAAGCAAATACGATCAGCGTGTGATTACCCAACAGATCCTTAACCGTAGCACGTTCTTTAGTATCATTTTCTTGTTCATCACCGCGAGCCTTTGTATTGTCAATATCTTGATTGCGAATCTGAAAGACTGAAAAAATGGTGGCAACACACAAAACTACTAAAAAGTAAAAAATCCAAATTCGTCCAGCAAATTGTCCTAACAAACCAGCAACAATTGCTGCACACACGTTGCCTGTATGGTTAAATACTTCGTTGCGCCCTATCCGCTTGTTTAAACGGTCTTTTCCTACCACTCCCAGCGAGATAGCTGAAACTGTTGGGCCAACGATTACTGCTGATATACCGATGACAGCCTGAGCTGCCACCACAGCAGGCAAAGCCGAAAAGTTGACAATCACCATATAGCTAATTGCAACAGCCAGAGTAGCTGTTGCAATCATTAATCGTTTATGACAAGAGGCATCAACTAGCGCCCCCGTTGGTGTTTGTGCCAGAATTCCAGCAATGCTAGTGGTCGATAGAGCAATACCTACTTGGGCTGGATTCCAATGACGATCTGCTGCTAAGAAAATTGCTAAGTAAGGTTCAAAAACATCTCGCACATCGCCCAAAGAAAGGTTGAGCCGATCCAAACTACGAACAGATGTGCTTTTAGAATTACTCAAGGAATGTTTATAACTACCAAAAAGCAGCTTATTAATCTTACGTTTGAGTTTTTGCATAAATCTGCTTTGGTCTGATTAGTTACTATTAAAATATAAATCTTAATAATATGTCATATTATTCTGATCATTCTTAAGACTGATTATTAGTAAAAAAATTAACTAAGATAGATGATTTAAGTATGATTTTCTCGTCGGAAATTTGCGTTAGCAAAAAGGTATAAAAAATATGCCTTGATTAGTAAAGCTTTTAGTGACAGTAGACAGACTTTAGTTTTTGATAGCTGATGTTTGGAGAGTTTTAATCAACACTAATCATACTGTAGGTAGAGCCAAAACAAATGAGAAAATATTCAAAATAGAGTTACAAATATTAATAATTTCTGATCGTGGATGAAATCTTGTGTAGCTGCTCCTGGAGATGGAAAAATGGTTTTTATGGAAAGTAAACGCTTGCTCTTCGTTGCTGACTTTCCATGTGTACAGCAGGGTAAAGACTTTTCTCAAACTTTAGTCCAAATACCACCCTCACCGCATTGCGAAGTTTGTGTAATTGTTCCAGTTCGCAATGAAGCTCAGATGTTGGCAACAACCCTTACTGCCCTGATACATCAAGTTGATCTACAAGGACAGCTTTTAGATCCCAGACGCTACGAAATAATTTTGTTGGCAAATAATTGTAGCGATGATTCAGCAGCTATAGCCCGGAGTTTCGCCCAAGAACATCCAGATATAGCACTGCATATAGTGGAAAAAACTCTGCCTCCTGCACAAGCCTATATTGGTCGAGTGCGTCAGATTTTAATGGATGAAGCATACCGTCGTTTGTGTAGCTTAGGACGCACAAGGGGGGTAATTGCTTCAACTGATGGAGACTCGCAGGTAAGCCCAACTTGGATTGCTGCCAATCTGTATGAAATTAACTGTGGTGCTGATGCTGTAGGTGGGCGAATTCTTGTTGAACGCACTGGTCGTGCGGATCTACACCCTTACGCCAGAGCTTGCTATCTGCGTGAAGTGGGCTACCGCTATTTAATTACTGAATTAGAAACTTATCTCGATCCCGACCCTGATGATAGATTTCCTAGACATTATCAACACTATGGAGCGAGTTTGGCAGTAACAGCAGAAATGTATGCACTGGCGGGAGGCTTACCACCAGTGCGGACTCCTGAAGATGTAGCTTTTTACCGTGCTTTGGTACGGGTAAATGCCCGTTTTCGCCATAGTTCTTTAGTGCGAGTAGTAACTTCGGCCAGACAAATTGGACGTACCAATGTTGGTTTAGCAAATCAGCTGAATGAATGGATAGAAATGGGACGGCAACAACAACCATTTGTAGTCGAGCCAGCAGGGGCTATCGAAACTCGTTTTGTTGCCCGCCGCCAATTACGAGTGATGTGGTGGTGCGTTCTTAATGGCTATCAGCCAGATCGTAAGAGCGTCGTATGCTTGGCAGAGATGCTGGGAGTTTCAGCCCAATGGCTTTTAGAAAAATTGACCCAACCTTATACCTTTGGTCAGTTGTTTGAACAAGTCGAAGAACGCCAGCAGTCAGAACAAATTTGGGCTTCGCGCTGGAAATTTGTGGAGATTGGACAAGCAATTGGAGACTTGCGCTTGCGTCTTGAGAGTTTACGGCTCACTCGGAGCAAACTCCAAAGAAATTCGACCCCGGATGATTTGGAACCACCTAAAGAGCTTTACCCTACGAAAAGCCTACAAAATGGGAGTCTTAAACCCTCGATCTAAGCGCGTCACAGAACATCCCATCCCACAGATCGTTTTATCTTAGCAGAGGGCAGTTTTCCCTAAGCCTAAACTACTCTCTGCAATAACTGCCTTTTTTGGTAAAACTAAATATCAAAAAATAAGGCTCATTTTATAGAAGAGAACAGGACAAGAGGATTTGGGGACAATTCCCCTTGTCTGTTTCTTCAATTTTCAAACTCGCTCGAATAAATCAAGTCGATATTCTTCATCCCGTTGACCTTTTAAATGCCGCAGTTTATTTGGGGTCAACTCAAAAAACGAGTCATGAACTTCATCCCCACTCAATGGATAATCACGGGCATAAAGTATCCAATGAACTAAAAGTAGATGTCCTCCAGGTTCCAGGTGTTCTAGAATGTACTGCTGGGATTTTTTCAGGTCTTCCCAGCACCAGTAATAGCCAACTTCCGAGACTAGGGTCAAATCAAACATCTCATCAGGATATTGCTCTGGAACACGCATAATCTGGAACTTGATATTGGAGAGATGCTGACAGCGCTCTTTTGCTCTATCCTGCGCCAGTTTTGAGACATCAACTGAGAGCAATGAGTCACAATGTTCTTGCAGTTTTTCAGTTAAAACGCCAATGGAACCACCGATTTCAAAGGCAGAACGATAGCGCTCTTTGGGTAAAGCTGCGATTGTGGCAGCATATTTGTTAGCTTCGTAAACACTTGTCTCAAACTTCCACGGGTCAGGATTTTCGCTGTAAAGTTTATCAAAGTAGCTAGGTGGTAGGGAATTAGATTGTAACGGGTTCATCGATTTTCCTCTATATAAACTTCCCAAGGATGAGTAAAATTTGCTAACATTTCGGGAGTTAGGCGAAAGCCTTCTGGATCATCATCAATTAAGTCTGTAGTTTGGGAACGATAAGCAGCGATCGCTTGCTGTTTCAACTCCACCACTGCGCTAATATTCAATCGCCAAGTTGTCACCTCAAGAGGTACTGGCAGACTCTCTCGTTGGTCAAAGTCCCAATCCCAAATCGGATACTCAATCAATCGGGGGGATAAGGGCAAGTCATTCAGCACTGTGTGAATTAACTTCCACGTCGCTCGGTGGTCTGTATGAGGGTCATATCGCCAGGGTAAAAAGATAATTTGTGGGGCGATTTCTGTAATGTAAGCACGACAACTAGCTACTGCACTTTGATACTGTGTTGAAATTGACCCATCCTGCATTCTACAGAAGGTGACATCATTCACCTCTACACCCAGCAATTTTAATGCTGATAGCGTTTCTGCTTCCCGCAGAGCTAGGAGTCTAGCTGCGGGATATTTCTGGGAACGAGGGTGTGAAAGAGTACCATCACTGATGACTAACACTTGCACATGACAATTTAAACACCGTAACAGAGCGATCGCACCTCCACAACCTAATGTCTCATCATCAGGATGGGGTGCAACAATTAGTACCGGGCTACAAGCGATCTCGTTAACTGAACGCCAGGGCAAAACATTAGGATTGTCTAGTGGTAATGCAATCAAGCCAAATTCATTCATCATTCCAAACTATTGAAGCCGGATTTGTTTCATGCAAGACATATTGCCCGACATTTGCCAAGGCTGCATCAAAAGCAGGTTGACGCAGATATAGAGTCAAATCTCGGATAATTCGTTCCATCGGATTTGGTGGTAGTAAGCCGCGAGTTCCCACAGAACGTTGACACAAATGCATCACATCAATGCAAATTTGCTCAATTGCTGTCCTGACCATGTTGGCATAGGCGACGAGTTGGTTTGCTTGCGGGTGAACAATAGTGGGATCGCCACCAAACACTGGTGCATAGGCTGCTACTCGATCCGCAGCCCCCCGCAGCCAGAGATTACCACTTTCAATGGCGATCGCCATTCTGCCAAGCCGTTCCTGTTGATATGGATCGTTTGTATATTCCAACTTTTGCAGATACTGACGAGTTAGGTTAAACAGTGCTTCTGCCCCACCTAGTTGCACAGCAGCAAACCGAATTACCCCAACAGATAACCAAGGCTGTCGATAGTAATCTCCTGGCTGGCCGATTAAATAGCTCCGATCCAACTCGACACCACTAAAATCCACTTTGTAACTAGCAGTAGCTCGCATCCCAGAAGGTTGCCACCAAGCTGGATCGCTAACTGTTGTCACTTCGTCCATTGGCACAATGCACATTTGCCAACCGCCTTCTGGCAATACTCCATTCACGAAAGGACGTTCAACATAGCCAGTACCAGTACAAAACGTTTTAGAACCTTCGAGCCGATAACGCCCATTCTCACAAGGAATTATCTTCACACCATCAGAGGCTTCAGCATTCCAAACGCCAAATATTTTCTGGCGATCGCGGGCATCATGAGCGCAGCTTGCGATCTGTTCTATGGAACCAAAGGTCTGAATCAGTTGTAGGGCGTTGATATGTCCTTCATAAATTCGCCCAACTGCCAGATTGCCATGCCCTATCTGCTTTAATAGCATTAAAAGCTCGTAGGTAACATTAGCATCAATTCCTGCACCCCATCCGCCTAATTCTTTCGCTAATGGTGCAGCCAATAACCCAGCCTTAGCAATTAGCTCAAACTCTTGCTTGGGAAAAGCAGTATTGCAATCGATTGCAGTGGCATTGTTTAAACAAAAATCCGCAATTTCTGCGGCACGTTTGAGATCCAGAGCAATGTTGGAACTATGCCATTTTGGGATGACGACATTCTTTAATAATTGGATGCTAATAGCCGACTCCTTTCTGTAATATTTCTTTATATCTTGTTAATAATAATTAAATTAAATCGGTTAGCATCTCTATCTTTTGTATGATTCTATACTCACCAAAAAGGGAGATTCAGGACAATGGAGTACACTTTTATTTGAGATGCAATTTGCTGTTAATTTTCTTCATTCTCCCACATTAGACATCTCCGAAAAACGGAAGATAAACGGGGCATGGAAGGGCAAAAGTATCGGCTCAATTCCCCCTGGTGCTGTCCCAATGATTCGTTTAATGCAACAGCAGGGGGCAACTAGGGAAGATATTATCGCTTTTTTGATAAAAGCGAAAACCAAAAAGACATCGCCAAAATTAGATGTCTGCAAAAATTTTGATGACACAAAATTAAAACCAGTTCTTCTAGATGATGCCCCTCAAGCTGTAGTACTGTTTGCAGGTGGCGGCGGGATTGAAGCGGGGATGGTGCAAGCCGGGATTCGTCCAATCATTGCGGTGGAGTTCGACCCCACAAAACCAGACTTGAGCAGGGCAATCGCACAAACTCATCACCGTAACTTTCATGAATATGGCTGCAAAATCATTCAGCTAACAGTTCAAGAAGTAGCACGGTTAGGATTTCTAGGTTTTCCCCGTCGCCCCGATTACCTCCACGCCTCCCCGGTGTGCGCCAACTTTAGCCAAGCTCACACAGCCAAAGCGGGTAAGTTTATGTCAAACCAGCCAAGGCATTCGGTTACTGTACTGGCGTGGAATGGTCGGAGCAAGGCTGGAAATATGAGGTTTTTACTCGTAATGACAACATTACTGTTTCGGGTAATGAACTCATTGAAACTGGTAACTTACAACCGGTTACTAAAGAAAAACCTGTGTTTCGATTGGGCGAGTTGGTCGAGTTTAGGTTTCACGGTGATGGGCCTCCGATTCGCATAGTTCGGGGGATTCAACTGATTAACGATTGCTGGTTCTACAACATCGAGTGGATGTCACCTGCTATATCGGAAAAAGGTGACGAGGTTTTTACTTCAGCAGATTCAATCGCACGAGTGAGTGACCATGACTTGGAGAGGGTGCGATTATGATTTATAGCTCATTCTATCGTGGCGAAATCCGAGGCAAGGCCATCTCAATCTCGCTCTACCCTCCCAAAAACTGGAAAGGTAAGCACCTGCCTTTGTTTGCTCCAACTCCTGAACTCCTGAAATGGTGGAAGTCATCAGCCCAGAATGCTGAAGCGGAACAGGAATATGAGCGTCAGTTTCTGCTGATTCTTCAGTCACGAGAACAATTGATTGAACTTTGGGTGAGAAAGCAGCAGCAGGCTAGTGCAGATATTACACTGTGTTGCTTTGAGAAAATCGGGGATTTCTGCTACAGGTATATTGTTGGACGGGAGGTGGTTGCGCGATCGCACCCTCAGATGTGGGGTGGAGAAGTTGGGTTAGTTACTGACCAAATGTCCACAAATGGGACACAAAATGATTCTGGACTTACACAATTAAGTAATGGTATCGGTCAGTCCAATACCTTAACTACTACTAGTATACTTATTGAAAAATCTTACACTCGTATTGCTACTTAGTTAAACCCATCGCAATCAAGCAGTGATAAAGGCACAGCAGCCCAAACCGTCCTCCTTTCAACGGAACGATCTACAAATGAAACCTTGGGTACTCACAATGAGAATATCTTTACAGCAGTCAAATCTACTACCGAACACTTGACTCTTCCTGAACTGCTTGGCAGGGTTAAGAGTTATAACTATCTACCTCCTGGCTGGGAAAATGTAGAGGTCATTGCAGATTTAGCGATCGGACAGAACAGTACAAGTCTACAATCTCGTTTGCCGGCAATGGCAGTCTGGGGTAGTGAAAGACTACTCTTAACCAGGGGGGTTTCTGGTGGTACGCTGTGGGGGGCGGGTGCTTTTTATGTTTTCAGTAGGGAGTATGTGGCGGTAGAGAGTTGGAGTGAGTGAGGAGAGAGATGTACTAAACTGTACTGTGGAGTAGTTAAAATCATTTACTCGCCACGCAGTTTCTGAAGTTTTGGTTACTTCTGGGTAGCAGTTGGCTTGCGAACGGTCGCAGCAGTTATACGATCAACCAATCCTGGCATAATTAGCTTTGCCCAAGGGAGTATTTTACCTTTCAACGTCATGATGTGTTCTCTTTTACGCTGCTCCATCGCCCAAATAATTTGATCTACACACTCATCTACTGACATATTGCCTTGCGTTTCATCACGCGGACTTTTGCCTAATGGTTTTCCATCTGCTCCCAAGGCTCGTTGCCGAATATCTGTGGCGACAAACCCTGGTGAAACAACCAATACATCTACTCCTGTTGATTGCAATTCCATCCGCAATGTATCAAAGAAGCCTTGCATGGCGTGTTTACTGGCAACGTAACCTGTACGAGTTGGAACACCTGTTTTGCCACAAATTGAAGAAATCGCCACTAATAGTCCTCGACTAGTTTTTAGATAGGGTAGGGCATAATGAGTACAATAGACCGCACCTAAATAGTTTACCTGCATTACCCGCTCAAAAATGGATAAATCTGTCACTTCATCAAAGCACGTCAGCATTCCAATTCCGGCATTGTTGATAAAAATATCAATCTGCCCAAATACGGTAATTGCTCTCTCTATCAACTGCTGGCAAGCAACGGCATGAGTTACGTCTGTAGCTACTGCAATCACCTTGTGTGTATGATTTGTGCAAGCAGTCAGTGTCTGTTCTAATCCTTCTTGATTACGAGCCGCTAGGACTAAATTTGCATCTTGTTGGGCTAACGAGATTGCCAGCTTTCGCCCAATCCCTGCTGATGCACCTGTGAGAACAATGGTTTTATTAGCAAAGCTCATAATCAATGTTTCCAGTCGGAAGATTGCTCATTCTAGAGCTTTATATTACCAGTCAATTTGCTTTTTTCTTTACAGCTAGGCGAAGATTTGGGGGATTGTTCAGCATTTGAAATGCTGGCTGTTCTTTGGGGGTTATCCTTCTCTGGTTCTGGCACAAACCCGAAATAAATCCCTAGCCTTCTCCTTTGGAGATGCTACGCGAACGTGGCTGGATCGTGGGCGTAGTCGATTATTCGTTTGTAATTTGGCTGGAGATTTATTTTTATGGATCTCCCCTACTGGCGCGGTTGATCCTCTGTTGGGTAATGGTTTCCCGTAATCTTTATACTTTATTCGTGGAATAGGTTCATAGTAAGCTGAATGAGCAAGTGCCTTGAAAGTAAGTGTTCTTGGGACAAATGACATCATTAACTAATCCAGAAAAAGACCGATATAATCTAACTGCCCCAGAAGTCTTTGCCAATCCCTATCCTACTTATCGTCGGATTTTGCAACAAGAGCCTGTTTACTGGAATGATTTTTTGGGGGGCTGGTATCTGATGCGTTATCAGGACGTTGCATTTGCAATGCAAGACAAACGGATTTCGGCTAAACGTCCGCCAATTAGCAAATTATCCCAATTAGAGCAACAGAATATATTTCCACTTTTGGAAAGTTTATCAAAGTGGATGCTGTTTTGCGACCCCCCAGAACACACACGTCTACGCACGCTATTTAATAAAGCATTCACTCCTCATATTATTGGCAGTATGGCACCCAGTATTCACTCTTTAGTAAACCAACTTATCGATAGTATTTATAAACGGGGTAACATAGATATTATTCATGATTTAGCTTACCCAATACCTGCAATCGTTATTGCACAAATGCTGGGTGCAAATTCCGAAGACTACGAACAGTTTAAGAAATGGTCATCAGATTTAGCTAAATTTTTTGGACTGTTCCGTATGGACACAGAAATTTTGACTAATGCTAAAAAAAGTATTCTGGAAATGAAACAATACTTCCACTTCATACTGGAAGAACGTCGTTGTCAACCCCAAGATGATCTCATAAGTAGCCTCATCTTTGCACAAGAGAAAGAAAATTCACTCTCAGATGAAGAAATTTTATCAAATTGTGTTTTCTTAACCTTTGCAGGCCATGAAACTACCACTAACTTAATTGCTAATGGCTTACTTGCTTTACTCGCAAATCCCAGTCAGATGCAAAAGTTAAAGAATGACCCTTCCTTAATCACAACTGCTGTGGAGGAGTTTTTGCGCTACGATAGCCCAGTACAACGGCAAGCTCGCATAGCACTTACCGATCTCGAAATCAATGGTCAACAAATTCGCCAAGGGCAGCGCCTATTTCTAGCGATTGGTGCTGCTAACCGTGACCCTGAGCAATTCTTCAATCCCGACAAATTAGATATTACACGTTCACAAAACCCACATTTAGCTTTTGGCAAAGGAACCCACTTTTGCCTCGGCGCATCCCTTGGCAGACTTGAGGCACAAATAGCTATAAATACCATTGTCCAACGCTTGCCTAATCTGCGGTTAGATACAGATCAGATTGAATGGTATGAAAACCCTTCCTTGAGGGGCATGAAATCAATGCCTGTTGCTTTCAATTTTTGAAATACTTCCCTTGAAGTGTAATAGATTTTTGTTTTAGGTTGACCCATAAAAATAGAACTAAGTCAATCACTCCCAAGTGATATCTGCATTCTCAAATAACGGCAATTGAATCACTTGGGTCTGTTTGGCATTATCCAGATTAGATAACGAAATCCCCAGCAATCTAATACTGCGATTCTCCAAGTTAATCGACTCAAACAGCGCTTTGGCTATCTCAAAAATCATAGAGAGTTCACTGATGGGAGCAAGCATTGTCTTACTGCGGGTTAACTGCTGATAGTCAGAGAACTTGACTTTTAACGTTAATGTGCGTCCTCGCGTTTCATTCTGCTCCAACCGTTGCTCGACAATTTGGGCAATCTGTTCAAGTTCTTGCAACATCTGGCTGATATCACTTAAGTCTTGTGCAAACGAAGTTTCTGCACCAATCGATTTGCGAACTCGATTTGCTTCAACTGAGCGGTCATCTTCTGCTCTGGCAATCTTATAGTAATAATTACCTGTTTTACCAAAGTGGTGTGTTAGGATTTAAGAAAAAATAACTTGAACGTTTTTTGAAGATAGAACTATGATCAAAGCATGGGAACGGGCAGGCATAGCAACCCATGTCAAAAGCAGAAATAGTTGAAGCAATCAAAACAAAGTACGAATATTTTTCTCCATATCTGAATGAGAAAACCCGTCGCATTTGGGCAGCAATAGAAGCTCAAATCCTGGGAAGAGGCGGCGTGAGCCAAGTATCTCTTGCCACTGGGCTATCGCGCACGACAATTTATGTAGGGCTAAAGGAATTAGACAATCAGAATCAATCAGCCAATCGAGAGCAAATACGCTGCCCTGGTGGGGGAAGAAAACTAATAGAAGAGATTGACTTAACCCTAGTAAAAGACTTGCAATCTTTAGTAGAACCTACAACATTAGGAGATCCAGAGTCACCTTTACGTTGGACGAGCAAAAGTGGAGCGAAATTGGCAAGTGAATTGCAACGAATGGGACACAAAGTTAGTTCACGGACAGTGCATACCTTGTTAAATTGGTTAGGGTATAGTTTACAATCGAATCGGAAAACCCTTGCTGGCTCGTCACATCAAGACAGGGATGCTCAATTTTTGTACATAAATCAACAGGTTGAACAATTCCAAAATCTAGGTCAACCGGCGATTTCAGTGGATACAAAAAAGAAGGAACTCATTGGTGAGTTTAAAAATCCTGGACAGGAATGGCAGCCTCAAGAAGAACCAGTCGAAGTACGGATACATGATTTTGTAGACCCAAAATTAGGAAAAGCGATTCCTTATGGGATTTACGACCTCACGTTGAATAAAGGTTGGGTGAGTGTTGGCATTGACCACGATACATCTGAATTTGCCGTTGAATCTATCCGTCACTGGTGGTTTAAGATGGGTCAACCTTTGTACCCAGATAGTAAACATCTACTTCTCACTGCCGACTGTGGTGGCTCTAATGGCTATCGTACTAAACTGTGGAAATTGCGATTGCAAGATTTGGCTGATGAAACTGGTTTAACCATTCACGTAAGTCATTTTTCTCCTGGTACCAGCAAGTGGAACAAAATCGAGCATCGGATGTTCTGTCACATTACGACCAACTGGCGGGGCAAACCTTTAACTAGCCTACAAGTAGTGATTAATCTCATCACTCATACCACCACAAATAACGGCTTAGAAATTCAGCCCATGCTAGATGAAAACCTTTATCCTACTGGTATTGAAGTTAGCCCTGAAGATTTGAATGCAATTGCAATTGAACGGCACGCTTTTCATGGTGAGTGGAACTATCAGATCAAACCAAGAACAATCAACTAATTGTTCAACTTATTTTTTCTTGACTCCTTGCTGTAGTTGGGGAGAAAGTAGCGAAGACACTGTTGGCGAATTCGGGAAATGCTTATGTAGAGCGGATGGACTGAGGAGTAAAGCGATGAATTTGTATGACCTCAAGCCATGTATTACATAACCAAAAATGCTCCTGATAATTGCTGCCAAATTTTTGAATGTCAACCGAACTGAAATATTTTGTTTTTTAAAAACTAACCATGTAATACACGGAAAAAGAAAATGATTGACTAATCAACCGTGTGTTACATGGATAAGGGACTCTAAGTATTGCTCAAGCGGGTTTGGGCTGTAATTGTTTGAAGCGAGAAATACGAGTTTTAGCAATTGGTACTTCGTTAAACCAAGCATCCAAGCGTAAAAAGTTAAGAGCAGTAGCAATTAGAATGTGTTGAAGATGAGTTTTTGCCAATCCCTTGTAACGAGAGCGTCGCAAACAAGTACGTCTGGTTCCTTGAGACAAAGTAGCTTCTATTCCTGCACGTTGGTGGTAAATTTTGAGAAATTCAGGTGTTTCTTGAGATTGACGACGAGTTTGCAGTGCTGTGTGAAAGGCTTGAGCGCGGATAGTCAGCCCACGAGGATCTTTTTTTGAACGTGTGCAACGGCGACGAACTCGGCAAGCTCGACAAGCGGCAGTAGGAAATCGAATGTCAATAATTGGCTGTCCGCGCTTGTCGATTTGAGGTAGCCAAGTCACACTCTGCTGCCCCATAGGACAAGTAGCTACTTGGTTGTCCCAATCAAACTTAAACTGGTCAGCAGCAAACTTCGAGTGATTACGCGCTTGCCAACTAGGGTCACTACGAACTGGGCCAATAATTTCTACATCATACTGAGTGCGGCTATTAACAAGATGTTCTGCCGTTACATAGCCAGTGTCCATTAAATGCTCGTTTGGTAGTAATGATTTTTCTTCTAGACCTTGATGGATAGGTTCAACCGCAGCATCATCTGTTACCGTAGACAAGGTAGTATAAACTTGAGTAATCAAGTGAGGACAATCATCACCACAAGTTTCTGTCACATGGGTTTTATATCCCACCCAGTCAACGCTACGCTTACTACTGTAATGCGCCTCAACATCATAAGGCGAGTGAATAGCAATTGTTGAAGGTGGCATATCTTTTGTTGTACGCCATTGCACAACACCTTCTTCACTAGGAGCATAAAACTGTTGTACCCAAACTTGCCTCAAGATTTCTACAGCCTTGATCTGGCGTAACCATTCGGGTGCTTCCATAGTATAAATGGCACTCAATAATGCAAATCCATCCTTTCCGATTAAGTTCCCCAAAGCCTCCCGCTCACTATCCAACTTCGGCAATCGGTAATTTTCTATCCGGCGGCTATAACGGTCAAACCAGTCACAGTGAAGGTGGTTAATGAACCAGTCTGGTGCTACAGTAGCTAAACTATTAAGTGCTGCTCGCAACGTCTCACCTAATGTTTCTAAGCGATTGAGGTTACGAACAACAGCGAGAATATGGGTTGAGTCAGTTCTCTGTCGCTCTCGTTTGAGTAATCCCAAATCCCGTAATCGCTCCAAGAGCTTATCCAACAACAATTGTTCTGCATCAGCAGAAATTAATCGCTGGCGAAATTCGCTCAGAATCGAAAAATCAAACCCAGGATCTGTCAAAGGCAAGCTTAAGGCACATTTCCAATCAATTCGGGAACGCACTGCATCTGCGGCTTGACGGTCAGATAAATTTTCCACAAACTGCATGATGCTAATTAAAGCCAGCCGCCACGGTGATTGTGCTGGCTGTCCCCGCTTAGAAAACAACGCTGTAAACACTTCATCAGCATAAATGCTGCCCAAGTTGTCGCGCAGTAAAACATAGATGTTGCCTTTTGGAAAAGCTGCACGCGCTACAGCTTCCGTATCTGGGGGAACCGGAGGAATACTTTGAGGCTGCATTGACATAAAACTTTCTTCCAAAGCGCGACTAGCTTTACTACATCACCATTTTATGTTTTACACTATCGTTGTAATACATGGTATTAAAAAAATGAAACGGGATATTCAGGGAAAGTTTGCACTCAAAAACGACGACTATCGTTTAGTTCGCTCCCTGAGACTAACCGATGAAACCTGGAAGACTTTGGGTATTGCAGCAGAATGCAACGGCTTAACTCGTGCTGACTATTTAGAACAAATTGTGCGGGACAATACTTTACCAAGTAATACATGGGAAGCCAATTCTTTTCAACCGTGTAATATACCGAATGTTGAGAATACTCAAACTTCAACCGCCTTACTGCCCCAACTAGAAGCACTTGAAGCTTTACGCGATCGCATTTTGTTGGAACTCAAGTTAGGTAAGCAAGCCACTGGATACAAAGCTGCACTGAAAGCTCTCAATCGTTTCATTGCTGAATTAACTACGAACCCATAGGCATTTCCCGAATTCGCCAACAGTGTCCTCGCTACTTTTACCCCTAGTTGGGTGACTTGTTCCGGCATTAAAAAGTTTTTGGCTGGTGGCGGCATAGTTGCTTTTAAACAGTTTCATCTTATTATTATGCAATTTAAGTGCCGATTAACTTACCTACCGTAGGCGAGTACGCCGGGAGTAGATTTACTATTTATTTTCTAGTGGATTTCTAACCAGTTGCGGTGAAGTGATAACCGAATACTGTGAATTGGTTGCTGAGTTCTACAGCATTGGGTCAAAACTGGCGATTTGTGTCTGTTCTGTTCTGTCGATATCTCATTTAAACCGCAATTCACAGACTTGTGATGCCAAATTGCCAAAACCTATCAATGTGGTTCGTAACTTCAAATTTTTCAAGCGAACGCGAGTAGCGTCTTGTACAGAGGAAAACCCAAGAGTGATCGCTCTCCCTTTACTCCTCAAATTCTTAACACTGCTATAAATCCCCATATCCAATCACACAAACCTACTACCATTCCTGGCAAAGGATTTGAGCAACGCCAAGCTACAAAAATCGATAAACTTGTTGAATATGCTGCGTCAACAACAGGGTCAAGTATGTTGGTGAAAAATCTGGCGCGAAGCTCCGGTTTGGGATCTGGAGATTCGGTTTGAGAGCTTTTGTGTTAGAAAAGCTACTGCTCAGGGAAAACTTGAAACAAGACCCTATGTTAAATAAACTAAGAGAATTCATATTACAAATTATCGAAGTTTTATTGTCAGCTAGTAACCTCAATCAAGATGAAAATATTACCCGACGATAGCTTTACGATTTTGACACCTGATGCCCTGCCTATAGTTCTGCAACGGCTGAATGCAAAAGTTGAACCGACAAAAGCATTTAGATTCTCTAAGAAACACCTCCCTTATCAAGGAACCATTTCGGAATCAGGGTTTCAAATCAGTCGCGTAATTCACTACCAGAACTCGTTTTTACCAGTGATTCGAGGACGCTTTGAAGTAGAATCTCACCAAACCTTGATTCATGTACAAATGAGGATACATCCCTTTGTAATGGCATTTTTAGGGTTCTGGTTTTTATCCTGGTATAGTGCAGTAATTCCCATAACATTGACAGGTGCTATGCCTAATTATGTGGCTGCGCTATTTGTGGGTATGCCGATGTTGATGCTAATTATTTTTTGGGTAGCTTTTTGGTCAGAAGCAAATCGCAGCCGCAGTGAATTGACTCAAATTCTTCAAGGACAAGTATAGTTAAGCTATAAGAGTTTAAGTACTCTTTATCTAAACTAGGATTTAGCACTGTACAAGTTAAGCATAATGTTGCTTGCTGTGAATCTCGGCTTTTCAGGCATGTCGGCTCTACCGCAGGTTTAAATAATTTGACTACCCAGATGCTGAGATATGTTGTAATTCAATCTCTAAAGGTACTGAGCGTTTCGAGAAAGCAATATCAGGGTCAGGGTTTTGGTTAACATAGAAATTCCACTGGTCAAGAAATCAAATAAAGTATGACCAAGTTGAGTCAAACTCATTATTAAAGTAAGTTTACTGCTAGTCCTACCCTACTTCCGTCAAACGACTTTATAAGATTAAAATTGCTATTAATACAAACTTACTACAGCATGAGAGATGACAGAGCGCCCAGGAAAATATGAGCATAACGGCAAGCCCCCGACAGTTAGCACCTCTTCACGAGAAATAGCCGAAAAGTTCGCCAATGCCATTGGTGAATTAAACTGGACAATCGATTATTTTCGGTTTTGCGAGCTTTTAGAACTGGAACCTGGGGAGTACGCCAACGACCAGTACAGATATTTTCAGCAACTAGCAGAATCGCTTACAAGGTTTAATGCAGAGTCTCTAGCCAAAATGATTGATGCAGGGAGCGTAGAGTGAAAAAGTAGCGATTCTCCTTGTGCAGTAATTCATACGCTTAACTACAGTGGGCACAAGTCTTCGGGAGCAAAGACATAAAACAAGCCCATCAAAACTATTCGCAATGCCAGAAATCTGAGATGCAGCAAGACTTTCGTAAGGGAGCATCTGTTGCTTAATTTGGGAGAATTGGTGGCTCCTAGAGCTAGGAGAGCAACGTTAACAGATGAAGGGGGCAGATTATCTGAGGGATGACACCAGAGCGATGCTTGCGGCGGGCTACGCCTACGCATTCGTGGGCTAAGGAAAAATAAGAACTTGGAGGAAGTTGCCCGTGCTGTGTTGAAAGACCTGGGGGTGATTAACCATTAGTACATCTGCAAATCTTCCTTTTACCGTACAATACAAAACTGCCCTGGAGTTAGGCCAGAGCAGTTTTAGATAGAAGTAAATTATATAGGAGACAATTAATGTTGTCCCCGGTTAATGCATAGTGAATACCGTTATATAATACTATTCACCTCCTGTCTAAGACTTTATGCAAAAAACGAATAATCTTGAAGTTGGCATTACAAAGTTTTAGAAGTAACCTCAAGGTATCCCAAGTATTACCGTATCATAGACGGCATCCGCGATTTTAAGCTTCTTCCTTGGCAGTCTACAGAATATAGCTGCTGACGATGAATGGGATGCTGATAAGAGGAAATCTAAGGTCAGAGCAAGGACGCAGTAGTAGCCGCGCATTATTAATTTTCCTATGTAACTAGATTTTTACTCCTTTCCCCCTAAGTAATAAGAGTGACGCGTGCTAGAAGATTAGCCATTGTAATTGGCTCGAAGAAAGCAATATCTCTGGCAGTCAGAACTACAGATGACCAACAGAGGTACACTAGGCTGTGGCAGAGGCTGTTGCAGCCGATTTAATAAGCTCAATTAATAGAATTGCTATTATTGCTAGCTGATTTTAAAAATTCTTGTAGCGTTCGCAAAGTTCGCTCTATGGAATCAATAAATACTACTTGAATGCGGGCTTCAACAGCAACTAGTAAATTCCCTTCTTTGATAACCTCAATTGATTGCCAAAAGTTGGCTTGGTAGAGTGATGGTTGATTTGATTGCTCTAACTTAGTGTTGACAATCACATCTTCCAATATAATTTCCTTACGATAATTAACTTCAATCCGAGCCACAACTGGAACAATTTTCTGTTTAATATTTATCTTATGGTGCTTTAACCAATCCCAACGTCCTGTTTCTAAATACTCCAAAATGGTAGCATTGTTAACATGACCTAAACTATCGAGATCATTTGGACGTCCCTGTAGTTTTAAAGAAACAAGTTCAAAACTCATTCGTTAAAAATCTTTGAATTTAAATTTATTTGACTAGTTAAAATACTAGTTGACAACATATTTAAATTAATTTTTGATAAAAACAATACAAATGAGGAAAAACGAGCATAGCTTATTTACATCTGATAATTTTCCAACCTGTTGTGGCGTTCACTTGATGATAGTTTTATTACAGGTATGGTAGAAGGCTTTGTAATGTTTCATAGAGAAAAAATCTTCATCGCTCTTATGACTAACGTACACACACAAATGCAGTAGGTAATTCACTAAAGGCGGCACAGTTGGTTAGATAGCTCAAGTGAAGCAATTGATGGAGCAGTAGATAACTGCACTGGCGAAATTATCTAGTACAAGTTCATAGAGAATTGGTAGAAGCTGTGTTCATGCTTTGACAAGGGAATTACGCACTAAAAATCTCCCATCAAAAATAATTAACACTCCTATGCCATGAAATAAATCCTCTAGCTGTTCACCTTGGACTGCATGAATATGTAAATGAGGTTCAGTTGTATTACCAGAATTTCCAACCTTTGCAATCAACTGACCTTTGTTTATCAATTCCCCTTGTGTAACTATGATTGAACTAATTCTGATGTGTGCTAGAACGACAAGATAGTTATCGGTTTTAATCACAATCTTGTTGCCAGCCAAGTTAATATCATCTTTCAAAGGCGGAATATTATCAGGTAGTTCATTTGTAATGTTGACAATCTCTCCATCACAAGGGCTGTATAGTTCATTGTCGAATATTTCGTATCTGTTTAACTCAGACGGGTAAAGTCCTCTTGCTCTAATACCCCATAGATTAAGTTTGACAATATCTAGAGCAAATCGCTGTGCTTGATTTTTATAGTGACTATTGACTAACGAGGAATTTCCCCCATGTGCAACGTAATATGTTCCCTGTTTGAGTGGGAATGAAAGAGAAATCGACGGTTCAAAGGTGGAATGGGCTTTGAATGCCTTGAGATTCAAAAACATAAAAAATATCAATACAAATCCGACAGCCAGTAAATCTGACCACTGATTTAATTCAGGGTTAAGCCAAAGGGGAAGTATAGTAAAAGATAATGCATATTTAATCGTTGCGATAGCAAAGAGGAATAGAAATAAATAGCGCAAGTAGTACCCAAACCAACTCCAGTTACCAACCAGAAAGATAAATAGTATATAACTACCGTAACTCCAGATAGTCATAAACAGTTCAATTTGGCTTTTTGGAAAGTCAATCCATAAGCTGACTATAAAAATAATTGGCACAATCAAATGTGTTGCTAATAAAACTGAAATTGAGAAAAGCATTTCTTTTTACTTATGGCTATCTTGCTTACTTTACGTTGGGCGCACAAGTTTTATGCAGAGCCAACCAATTTTTTATAAAAGTTCATTAAAAATCCTGCCTGATAATTTCACAACATAGTGTTTGTTAAGTTATCAGTTACGGCTTATAAGTTTTTCGCAGAGGACACTCTTTGTGTCAAATAAAAAATTATTGGTCATCTTTAACACATTAATGCCGCTTGTTTTATGCACGTTCCATATAAGGGCTTTCCCCAGTGCTGAAAAATGGTCACATGAGGCGATTGTTGCTTTTGTCAAATATGCGACCGGAGCGTATGCAAAAACTCTTGCGTTGCGGCGAATTTGGGGATATTTTAACACCCGCTTATCTCAAAGAAGCACTGTGAACTTGGAAAGGAATTAAGTCACCCGAAGCTATATTTGTCGCTGCTTGCAAGGAGGGCAGGAAACCAGAGGCACAGCAAGTTAGGAGCTGCTTATATTACCAAAACAACAACACCCAAGTTTTACTCGCTTCGCTATTGTACTATTCAATAAGCATTTCAATTTAGTCATCGGGAAACTGCCAAGATGAAATACTTTCTACGTCTTTGCTACTGCATTTAATACAAGTAACATCAAATGCTGAATCTATCCACTCATAATCGCAAGCACGACAATGACAGAAAATATTATTACGGTTGGCATCTTTTATACCCTGATGCCATTGCTGTAGTTGGTCAGGATTTTGAAAAGGTAAATTATCAGACATTCTAGTAAGCCTCTTATCGTCACAAAAAAAGTTTACCCAAACGGTTGTCCCCAGCGCTCCCAGTTCTCTTTATTAAATGGACTGCGCCACTTCAAAATAAGGTTCAACTCCAACTCTTGCCGTGCGCGTCGATCAACCGGAGCATCCCACCAAAATGCGGCGTTGACTGCTGGAGAGTAACCCATAGCGATAATGTAAATCCTGGTAGCTGGCGATGTAATCTTTGCAGGCGTGTATACCCTGCCATCGCTTATTAGAGCGGCACGTTTCGCCCACGTACAACACAACAGAAGCCGCCGAGTCTATGATGAAATACAGACAAGTTGACCCAGGACTATCAACTGGCATTCGATAAAACGACATTGGCACAAGCCGCAGCAAGAGTGGATCAATTTGGTCTGGGTCACAATGCTTAGGGGTAAGGTCAAATAATGCCGTCTGCTGTGGTGGTTTGTTCTCTTGAACCTTCTGCTGATATTCAAAAATCTGAGATTTCCACTTCAACAGCGCCTCAAGCCTCATTAACAGTGTCTCTGCTGTGCGTGCTGGTGTGACGATCAAATCAGAAAATAAATTTAGCTGGTTGCGTTCCAAGGTGATTAATGGGAATGTACAAACCACTAGATTATCCCCCACAATTCAATGGAGTCAAACCTGTTAGCAGCTAGTAGTCTGCCAAGGAAACGCAAGCGTTGTGGTCAGCAGAGGAGCGGAGGGGCAGAGGGGCAGGGGGGAAAGACTTACTGCAATTTTCTCCCCTGCTCCCACCAGCAAACCTGCTCCCTTGAACCCAGCGCTTGGGTAACAAAACAAACCCCTTATGCTCTTTGGGTCGGATGACTACTTGTATAATCCAACGGCAAAAGTCCATCACCCACTGCATAAAAGGATCACCATCAAAGCCACTATCAACCCAGACCTGATTTAGGCGGGACACGGCAGTTCCCATCCGTTTGACCTTCAGTAGTACTTGTTTCCCGCCAGCACGCTCACCCGTACTGGCAGCAGTGACCAACACCCTCAGTACTAATCCTAAAGTATCCACTGTTAAAAAACGTTTGCGTCCCTTGATTTTTTTACCCGCATCATAGCCTACTGCTTGACTTACTAATGCTGCACTTTTCACACTTTGACTGTCTATAATCGCTTCTGATGGACTCGGTTCTCGATCTGAGGCTACTCTCATCCACTCCCTTAGTTGATCATGCATCCTCACCCATGTCCCGTATGCAGCGCCAGTTACGGAAATATGTGTAGACTGTCTGCCAGTTTGGCAAGTCCCCTGGTAAAGCACGCCATCGACAGCCCTCACACAGTACATAGAAGATGGCGTTGAGAATGTCCAAGATATCGACTTCACATTTGCGACCACCGGGTTTTGGGGGTGGTATTAACCTACTAATCAGTTCAAATTGTTCTGGGGTCAAGTTACTAGGGTAAACTTTACTCATCGCTCTCAATGGTGCTGTATCTACGTATTTACAGCTTACGCCCTGAGAGCTTTTTTACTGCTTAACCGACTTTTCAAACAACCTCTTACTAAAAGCTAAGAGATCCCTTGCCTTTTCTTCAAACTACATAAGAAATTCTATTGGCTGATGGTGGGCTAAATTTAACCGGGTAATAGCATTCAACGTAAAGCTTTAAGAAAATTTTCTATTGATTACGGAATTGAGATGACATCCCTTGAAGTCATAATCGTCATCACACAAATTTTCTACCTCCTGACTGAACTTCTTCCTTTATCAAATGATTAAAACTACAAAGGAGATAAATTAATATGAGCGAGAATCAGAACTCACAACCTACAAAAAATAGACCACAACCTCCTAAAACAATAGGAAAACCACCTAAGACCGAATTCATTAACTCCGAACAACAGCCAACAGCGTCAGAATTATCAGATATTAATTGATCAAAAAGTTATGATACCAAACTTCAAAAAACTAGCCCTTGAAGATATCTATCTTCAAGAAATTCAACTTACAGACACTGAAGCTCAATCTATTAATGGTGGTTCACCAACTTTACCACTGCCACCACCTAGTAGTAGATTTTCGTTATTTTCCCTTGACTGGGTAGCAATCCAGCCCCAACCTCTCCCTCCTGGAGTTTTTGGGGATCAACGCCAAAAAGTTAGATCATCGTGAAATGAGCTTTCTTAGGCAGAGGGGAGCAGGGGGAGTAAAGAGAAATTTTTAGTAGATTTTACTACCGCAACCCCCTTGAATACACTGTTTTATTTCTTTCTTCTGCCTCAAGAGCTTATCCACCTCACCTAACGCTTTTCCATCACTCTCTCCGGTGGAAAAACAATAATCTTTGCTACATAAGACTTTCAGACAAAACTGATGATTATAGCCATAATGTTAGAAAATAAAGCTCGAAACCCAGTTTCTGTCTCTTGTTTAAAAGTTGGCTGAGATTTTTCTTTAACCAGAGTGATGGGAATACGGTTCGGATTGGTAGGATCTAGTGAGCTGGAGTTTAGACTAAATAGCCGTACAGACTATCTAGCATACATTACTTGTATCTCGGCTCAACCCTAATAGGTGTACATTCGTCAATAGTCCGAGTATCTTCTTTCAACAAGTAGTAATGGAATAATATAGGTCTTCCTGCAAACAAATCTCACAACTTCTTCAAATTCTTTTTCTATATTTAGAGTAGATTTTTTAGAGAAGTCAAATATGATTACTCCGCAGCTACCATCTGGCAGTCTTATCCGAGTTGAACGAACTACAAATGGTTTGAAGTTGAACTGGAAGAACCCAGATAATCCTTTTCTCCGTGTCTCAATTAGTAGTTTTTTACTCTTTTGGTTAGGGGGTTGGACTGTAGGGGGAATTTTTGCAATGCAAATGTTGTGGAAGTCTTATCAGGAGTCTATTCCTTTTTCATTGTTTTTACTCTTTTGGTTAGGGGGTTGGGCTTTTGGCGAAATCTCCGTCATTGTTAGTCTATCCCAAATATTAAGAGGGCCAAGCCGTTCATTGTTATCCCTCGGCTATCGAGACATCCAATATATACCTGGAAGAGTTCCACTTAGCTTTTTTGATTCTAATTTGGTTCAAAGAAGCCAAACGAGTAATTGGAACTTGTGGTCGAACCAAAAGCCCTTCTCTGCTCAAAAGCAAGAGGTTCAGAATTTACAACTCACAAATGTGGTTCAGCATTTACGTCTTAGTTTTGATGTTGGAACACGGCGGATTGAAATCGGAAGATATCTCAGTGAACCAGAAAAGGAGTGGTTATATCAAGTCATGGAAAAATGGTTGCATACTTAACGGGACTTAGACAAAAATTAAGCCCAAATGTAACCTAAACTAGCTTTATAAGCAGCAAACACGTCACGATTTAAGTTCAACCAATCAATAAATCGACTCATACATGGCTGTTCTGAACGCATCTATTACTTCAGTAAAAGTATTTAAATTGCTTCTAGTCTCAATCCAATGGCATTTGAACGACGATTATGAGTAACCCTCTTTCCCATCCCGAAGATCCAGACTTCCATTCATCTATTCAGGAGAATCTAAAACAGCTTTCTGCTCAGTTGGGATCTCCTTTGTCCGAATTATCAGTCATGGAAATATACCAAAATGCGTGTGATCTACTGAGCAACGTTTCTCCATCACCTCTTACTCTTGCCCGCGTTGCTGCAACATTACTCGTCTATCGAGTCAATGACACAGAACCGGAAGAATTTGAGTGGTTCAACCCAAGTGAAACAATGTCTGGATGAAGAAGAAGTTGAGGAGTTAATTGAATCCATACATCGCACGGATGCTTTGTAATCTTTCTCGTAATTGTTGCAATACCAATTGGCTAATTAAGTTTTCAAACAATCCAACCTGACTCAATCACTGACGACGTTTAGTGTGACATTCATAATCCTCAAAACGAATCTTAGCGATCGTACTTCGAGAAAAAGTTCTGGCAACAATACCTTGAGGGGAGACAAAATACCCTGAAATAGATATATGGCAAGTAGTGTAGCAATTTGTGGTAAAAGAAAAAGAGCCTTCATTCGCAACAAGCTCTATTTAATGATAATGTTACCAGAATTCTACGAAACAAACCTCAAGCGAGAATTGGGACGTGCAGAATATTTATTACTAAAAATCCTGATAAATTTATTACAATCAATAAAAACTGTAAGCCTTGAAGCATTGGCTACCGATTTACCTATACCAATATTATTTGAAAGTAGAAGAAAGAAAATCCAACGATTCTTATCTTTAAATTATATAAATGTTGAATAAATTTGGTTCCCAATTATTAAAAGTCGGTTAGAGATATATTTTCCTTTAAATGAAGTTATTTATTTAGTAATTGACCGGACTAACTGGGGGTGTATTAATCTGTTAATGATTAGTGTGGTTTGGGATAAAAGGTCTATCCCAATATATTTTAAGCTATTAGAAAAATTAGGTTCAAGTAATTTTGATGAACAAGAAGCAGTATTCAATAAAGCATTGCCGCTTCTTAATAATTATAAAACTGTCGTGTTAGGAGACCGAGAGTTTTGTTCGATAAAGCTTGCTAACTGGCTGACAGAGCAGAAAGTATATTTCTGTTTACGCCTAAAAAAAGATGCATTTATAGAAATAAAACCGGAAATTTGGCTGCAATTAAAAAATTCAGTCTTATCGCCTGGAGTTTCGTTCTTTTATCAAGGCATTAAATATACAAAAGCTACAGGCTTTATTAGCTTTAATCTTGCTGGTAAATGGAAACGTAAACGTTTGGGAGTTGCGCCGGAAGATGGCTGGTTTATCCTGACTAATTTAGATGATTTAGACTCAGCTATCAAAGCTTATAAACAACGTTTTGATATTGAGCGGAGTCGGAGACACTCCGCCTCCGAGAGATGTTCCGTGATTTTAAGAGTGGAGGCTATAACTTAGAAGAAACTTGGATGATCTGTATGGCTAAACCAAAACCAGTAGGCGAAAAAGTTACCTTGCAGATGGAAGGGAAATTTGAGGAAATTACCCGCTCTACCTCAAAGAACCTCTTAAACATTGGGTATCATAAATGCTTCTAGCGTCAGTGAATCAAACATCCCCAGCTCATCATAATTAGCAATTAGCTGATGCATTTTGTAAGGATTAATCAACCAATTGGCGATTAGAGAAAAGGGAGTGCCTATACTGATTGAATTAGGACAATTGACAGAAACACCATCAGGTAGATAGTAATATTTATGCCCTTCAGTATGCCAATTAAATTGAGTGGCTATTGGTTCGGAAATCTTCAGATTGGGAGTAATAGTCATAGATATCCCTTGCCAATCACTATTAAAATTTCGTTCTGGTAATTGATTTAATTTGTCTGACCAATATTTACTAGGAAATCCATTACAATCTTCACGAATATTTGCTATATGAAATAAATTTCCGTTCTCGTCATAAACAATACCTACACTATGTCGTAAATCTTCATGTCGAAAGAACAATTCTATCCCAAAATACGAGTTGGGTTTTAACTCCACTGTTGCCCAAGTAGCATGACCCGAAGCAAAGAAATATCCTCGCATTGTCTCGCGTGATGGATGGAAAAGTCCATTATCTAAGCTATTTGACAGAAAATTAAATTCCCAACTCTCTTGCTTATTTTCGCCATTTGCATAACTATAAGTATTAGTGTGGACGATTTTAGTCTTTTCTGGATTGCTTTCAAAACTTCTTAGACTTTGAAATGATTCTTTGACATCACCAGATGGTGTATATCGCGTCCAAATTCCATGCCAATTGAGCAAATGGTTAGTACAATAATTCCAATTTCGTTCTT
Organism: Nostoc sp. CmiVER01; assembly: GCF_034531135.2. Lineage (NCBI taxonomy): Bacteria > Bacillati > Cyanobacteriota > Cyanophyceae > Nostocales > Nostocaceae > Nostoc > Nostoc sp. CmiVER01. Next base: position 105,759 of record NZ_JAVRBU020000010.1, on the reverse strand, counting down.
TTGCATCCATAATATTGTGTCCAAAGTATATTTAAAATCTCATTGTTAAAAATAGTATTACAGTAGATTTGAGGTTAATGAGGCACACTAAATATTAGTGCATCAAGAATTACAATGAAACTTTACTCAGTTGACCTACGAAAGAAAATAGTAAATGCATACGAAGGAGGTGGCACGTCAATCAGAAAAGTTGCTGTTCAATTTGGTGTAGCAAAAAGCTATGTACAAAAGCGGACTTTTCCCGTTAAGTCATGAAACAACGAAGCAGCAAAAGTTTCATACTATACTCTATTCTCAATAACTTAAGATTAGTGACAATAAATTACGAGAAAATAGGGCTTTGGGCTAGAGGTATAGTAAGTGATCGCTCAATCAAGGAGATAACGAGAAAAGTCAGGTCGAGCAGAGGGAGCGGAAGTAGCAGGGGAAGAAAATTCCTCCCCAGCCTCAATATCTTCCCCAGCCCCCCCTGCCTGCCACCACACAAAGTTTTCTTGGAAGACTACTAGTAAGGTAGCTTGGAACCAACAGTTTAATAAATAAATTGCTACTTCAAATATGGGCATTTTTAGTATACTGCTCATCAGATAGCAAACTGACCGTACTAATCCGAATTTAGAGGATTGTAATTATGCCTAGATTGACGGTTCCACCCAATTTCACAGGCACTGCTGGTGACGACACAATAATAGGAGAAGATTTAAATAAATCTCCAGCAATTGGGATTGATATTTTAACTGGAGGTTTCATTGATACAGGCTTAGGAAAGGACACCATTAAGGGCAACGCCACTGGCGGTAAAGGGGCTGATGGTGTTATCGGTAAGAACGCCAATGGCAGCGAAGGCGGTGCTGGAATCGGCATCAGCAATAATGGCAATCTGAATGCAGGGCCCTGCGACGACGCTATCATCAGCAAGGGTATTGGGGGTCGTGGAGGCAACGGCGCGGATGAGGAGTTTACTTTAGGATCTGGCAATTTTGGCGGCAACGGCGGTGCAGGGATAGGCATCAGTAACATTGGCATCCTTAATACTGGGTTGGGAAACGATACTATCATCAGCAATGGCACTGGCGGCAACGGCGGCAACGGCGGCGGTCTCAGTTCCATTGGCGGCAACGCTGGATTTGGGACTGGCATCAGTAACAGTGGCAAACTGAATACTGGGTTGGAGAATGACACGATCGCTGGCACCGGTCAAGGCGGCATTGGTGCTGACAATCGCTTTGGCGGTGGTGGTAGATTGGGGACTGGCATCAGCAATACTGGGCAACTGGATACCGAAGACGGAAATGACGCGATCGCTGGCATCGGTATAGGGGGCATTCCCGGCACTGGAGTTGGACCCGGCGCAGGCGGTGTAGGGATTGGCATCAGCAATAATGGCAGTCTCAATACAGGCTCAGGAAATGACACGATCACTGGCACTGGCACTGGTACTGGTGACGACAGCTATGGCGGTGGCGGTACTGGAACTGGCATCAGCAACACTGGGCAACTGGATACTGGGGACGGAGAAGACGCGATCGTAGGCACTGGAACTGGTACTGGCAGCTTCTTTGACGACGACAAAATTGATGAAACTGGCATCCAGAACATGAAAGGTGCTACCATCACCACAGGACAGGGCAACGACACAATTACTGGTTCTGGCAACGGTTTAGCTTACAACCTTACCGTCAGAGGCATCTCCAACGATGGGGTAATTGATACTGGCAGTGGTTGTGACATCATTACAGGATTTGCTAGTACAACAATTGGTGGTGTTCCTTATGACAGTGGTAGTGCCATAGGCATTTTTGGACAAGGAACGATCCGGACTGGCGATGGCAATGACACTATCATCGGCACTGGTACCGGCGCTAACAGCGAAAAAGGCGATTACTATAGTAACCGTGCTAAAGGCTGCACTGGAACAGGTATTAGTAATAATGGCAATCTGAATGCAGGGGATGGGAATGACACTATCACTGGCACAGGAAAGGGCGGTAATGGTGCTAATGGCGATCAGGGCGGTAATGGCGGTAATGGTGGCACTGGAACAGGTATCAGCAATAATGGCAATCTGAATGCAGGGGATGGGAATGACACTATCACTGGCACAGGAAAGGGCGGTAGAGGTGGTACTGGCAAAATGTCAGGCGCAAATGCCACTGCCTATGGCATCTCAAACGACGGAGTAATTGATACTGGCAATGGTTGTGACATTCTTACCGGACAGGCTACAGCAACAATTGGTGGTACTGCATACGGCATTTATGGAAAAGGAACTATCAAGACTGGCGATGGCAATGACTTTATTACATCCACCAGTACCATCGATGGAGTTAAACAAAAAGTTACTATTGGTAGCGGTATCAACATTGATCTAGGCACTGGAAATGATTACTTCAAAGGGTTTGGGACTGGGACTGTGGATGGTGGAAAAGGTTTTGATACCTTAGACCTCAGTACTTTCAATCGTTCTGAACTCACTTTTTCTGGTCTAATTTCGGGCAATGCCCTAAACCCAGCTAACATCAGCTTCAATAACAATGGAAATGTTATTACACTGACCACAACAGGTTTTGAGAATTTTATCTTTGCAAATGGCTCTTTGGACTACAGCACTTTGGTCTAAAGTAAGGGGGAGGTAGTGTAATTGCTTCAAAGCTAATTGGATTTGACAAAGAAGATTGGAGATTGAAAATTGCAGATTACAGATTGAAGTTTTTGGTACAAGCCCCGTCCCTCATGGACGGAATAAATCTCAAATCTACTTTTCTTTAATCAGAGAAGCTGCATCCACTATGCAGGGTGCAGTCAATCTCAAATCTACAATCTCAAATCTACAATTGTTTGACAGCGATTACCTTATTGACAAGCCTCAATCTAGAAGAGTTTGGTGGTCGTGTATCAGATTTTGACGAAGGGCGCCCTTCGTGCGATCGCAGCAATTGACGAATCTGTAGTGACTCTGGTGAAAAGTTACGTGCTCTTTGCTCGTTTTAGCTCTCGTGGGCAAGCAAACTTTGCCGATAAACTTTTGTCAGCCATGCGCTATCAGTTTGGCGGGCATGATGAAAAAGCTAATTTTTAAAGAGGTTAGTCATAGAAACTCCTGATTCATATCATGTCCGGTTAATTAGTTATAATTACCGTAATCTATGCAGAAACCGGAAAACCCTCTTTCCCCCTGCCCCCTGCCCCCTGCGGTCTTAGTGATAAGTCTTTCACCGGACACGATATCAGACGCACTGGTATTTTTTGGGGCAACAGGTGACTTGGACTACAAGAAAATCTTCCCCAGCCTTCAGGCAATGCCCAGATAAGATTTTAACTGTAGAGCTTTGTTTGAAGGTTTCTATTAGCTTGCGATCACTAATCTTTCCACTAAATCTAGGTTTCATCATTTAGCCCCAAATTTTATTTTCTTATTTTATGTAATGTTCAAATCCCAAAATTTTTGGGAATACTAAGTTTACGTTTTTACAAGACATAAATAGATACTTTACAATCCTGGATAAATTGCAATCTCAATAGAGTTAGCATTTATCCAGGATTTTTTATCTGCAATAGGTGAGTTTATTACCCAAGAGTTTGTACTGTACAACACCAAAAGGAAGCTGGCTACTAAGTAAATCTCAGTGATTTTTTCAACATCCTTCGCCTGAAAGGCTTGCCCTGCCATCCGTTGTATCTATGTTGACAGTATTGTTGTTGTTGTCTCCCCATCATATACAATTATTGGGACTAGGACTTGCTTCCGGCGGGATAGATCGTTAATGAGCTTACCCAACCGACCGACATAATCGAGTTTCAAATCAATCTTCGCAAGTAACTTCTGTGCGATGCCTTCGGCAACCCGAAGCGGGAACGCTATGGAAGTAAGTTTTTTTGAGATAGTCACATTCAAATAATTTTTGATAGCAGAGGCGGGAGATCCATCTCAACATTGATAACACAACCGCCTCTGCCGCAACCCTCAAGGGTAGAGTGTCAAAACGAGTTGTTTAATGCCTGGGATTATCGATTTTATCCAGGATAACAATAGCGTCAGCAATTGGTCGCTCTCCAGTAGAATCAGACGGATGGTTAATAAGTTGTTGCTTGCTGGATTTTCGGGCCAGTGAAATCCTTCTCTAAAAGCAGTAATATCTATTTTTCCGTTTCGTAGCAACCTTGGGCCTCCATTAATGACTCCCAGACTCTCATCTCTTCTGGACACGTCCCATCCATTAGCCAAAACACGAGTGTTAATATCAATCTTTGAGCCTAGTTGTGCATAATTGCGTAACCACTCAACAGCATTACCCGTGGCTGATAAGACTGAGCCACTACTGGGAATCTGTCCTCCTCGCTGCTGTCGAAACTCGATGACTTGACCTGATTTATCAAGTACAGCTTCTGCTCCATCACCTGGCTCTGTAGTTTGCCCAAAAACAGGTGTAAATTGAATTAGTTCACTGCTATCTGTGCAAGTAAAGTCATGCTTAGGCTGTTGTGTCGGCAAGTCTCCACCGACACCACCACAACCTCGAATCAAACCGGGAGCAACGCGATTTGGTGAGGTTGGGCAAAAAAGGTGCGATCGCTAAAACACCTTCTAAGTATATTTAAACTATTTATAACTTACTTTGTGATATTACTACATAGAAAGTTTTACTGAAATTTGAAGTGTTGAGACAGACTCGTTTTTTTTGTGACAAAAAAAGGTAGGATTCCCTTTGGAGTAAAGGTTTTGATATCTGACATCAAAACCGGGAATGCCTACACTCAATGAAAAATAACATATATTCTACCTTTGATTTCAGCAAATCATTGTCACACTTTCAAGAAAAAGTTACGAAACTTTTAGAATTAACGAACATATCAGAATTTGATGGACGAGTTTTAAAATTACGTGAGGACAAGATTCGAGAATCTGCATTAATTTTAGCCGGAGAATGTATTGCTTTATTACTTCATAATCTGTCTAAATCTCAATATTTTTTAGAGAAATCAATGCAGCAGACACAAGGATGGTGGCATAAGACAACGCAAAAGCATGGTTATAAAAAGCGACAAATATTAACAGTTGGGAATGTAGAAGTAACTTTAAAACTACCGTATGTAGTTGAACGTATTTATCAACCAAATAAAGATAAAAAGTCTTTGCGCGAAGGATTTTGCCCATTTTTAAAATATTTAGGAATGGCTGAGGGCTTAACCCCGCTTGTTTTATCAACGGTGGCCCAATATGGTGCAATCGCTGGCTCCTTTGAAGCTGCACGTAGAATCCTAATTGATTGGGGAATAAATATTAGCTTAAAACGAATAGAACGACTAACATATTATTTTGGTCAACTGGGAATAGATTTACGTAATAATAAGTTAAATGATTTAAAATCTGGTAATTTATCTAACTTAAATACTCTTCAAGACCAACGTGTTGTAATCGCTGTGGATGGTGGGCGTACACGTATTCGCATACCTAAAAAAGGGAGACGTAGGGTTAAAACTAATCGTAGAGGCTTTACAGGAGAATGGATTGAGCCTAAGCTATTAACTATTTACGTAGTGAATGAGCAAGGTAAAAAAATTAAAGCATCAGATATTCCTATAACCAATGATGGGACTTATGAGGGATATCAAGGATTTTTAGAAATATTAGAGATGTATTTGTTCCGTTTGGGAATTAGTCAGGCAAAACAGGTTTTGTTAATTGCTGATGGTGCTGAATGGATTTGGAAGCATATTCCTCCTTTATTAAAAAAACTAGAATGTCCGCATGAAACTTATCACTTATTAGATTTTTATCATGCTGCCGAGCATTTACAAACCTTCGCTGACGCTGCTTTTAATACAGATAATGAGCGGCAAAGTTGGTTTAAAAAAGCTCGTTCTCTTTTAAGAAAAGGTCATACATTAGATTTAATGAGAAACATGGGTGAATTTATATTATCAGCTAGTGGAGAACGCTGTAAAATTTTGGTACGAGAACGAAATTATATTTTAAAAGCTTACCGACGCAGGCTTTTAAAATATAACGAAGTTGCATCTAAAAAACTCCCTTTTGGTAGTGGCGCAGTTGAAAGTTTAATTCGTCAAGCCATTAACTTATGTATGAAAGGAAACAGTAAGTTTTGGTTAAAAACTAATGCTGAAATTATGTTATATCTCCGATGTCAATGGATAGCTGGACGCTGGGATAATTTTTGTAATTCTGTCTTTAATTCCTTGATCAAGCCTATATCTGCTTGATAAATTTTATACCTTAATTTTAGTCTTAACTGATTAGCTGCTATAATTAAGACTAAGTAATTAAAATTGGAGCTTGCTAGTAATCTTTTTGAGATATCTCATCAAGATAAATTGTCCTATCAATCAGTATATTAATGGCAAATAAAGTTACTTTGTACTTAAATATAATTTTTAGCGATCGCACCTTTTTTGCCCAACCTCACTAAATCGCGTTGCTCCCCTGTTGCTCCTCGTAGCGTTTTCTTTCCCTGTCCTGCCGTTGCCTCTGCCGATAATCCAGCACGTTCTGGATAAACTCGACATCTTGAGTATTGAGCCGATAATATCGAACCCTCTGCCCATCTAAGAGTGGTCGCCGTGACTCAGTAGACAAACCCAGTTGCCAGAGGAATTGCCCCAAAATCCACACTGGAGACTCCAATAGCGGAATGGTCAGATTGAGAATACCTTTAACGTGAGAGGCATTGCGTTTGGAAAACTCAGCCAAAGCCTGAATCATCGGCTCGTCGCCTTTAATCTCAACCCCAGCCATCATAGACATCAGCACAGCCCTGAGTCCCAGCCGATGACGCATCAACCACGCGGTAGAATGATTACTCCAGGAGCGTGCAAATGGCCAAGCGATCACGTTCACTCACTTCTTTTATAAATTGGGTTCATGAATTAAACAGAGTAGAGATTTATTGACAGTCATCAATTTTGATAATAATTAAAATAAATTCGTTATAATCAAACCAATAAATCTGAGAAATAAGAGAATCTAACTGTGCCAATAATAAAAATACCAAAACATTATCTGATATATCAAGATGAAGATTCAATTACAGTAGATATACCAGAATCAATGCTGTTAGATTGGGAAAAAAACTATAAAAAAGTTTCTCAAGCTAAAGGGCTTTTAAAGCATAAAAAAGAAGCCATGTTGGCTCATTTAGATGCTGTACGTCAGGAGTGGGACGGATGAAATACGTATATGATACAAATATTTTTATTTATTATCTTGCGGATGAATCAACAGTTAATTCATTTTTTACAGAAGAATTTCTCAATTTGCACGAAGTTCTGATCTCACCGATTATCCACATAGAATTATTAAGTTTTGCAGGCTTAGAGAAAGAAGAAGAGCAAGCGATCAGAGATTTACTATCCCAGTTTTACTCAGTTCCTTTGTTAAGGGAGATTGAAGAGCAGACAATCCAATTGAAACGACAGTATAAAATTAAGCTTCCTGATGCAATTATTGCTGCTACTGCACTACATAAAGACGCATTTTTGGTTACAAGAAATGCTAATGATTTTCAAGGGATTGCTGAACTAAAAATTCAAAATCCTTTTATTAAATAAGGTAGGGAGAATTTGGTCAGAGCGATGTCTACGACGGTCTATTCGATCTCTACACCGCCATTAACCAATCGCACACCACAGACGTACACCCGCCTCCAAACTTAACCCAAACCTGCCATTGCCCCAAATACCCATTCCAGAACGGTTCACCATCAGCAACACCGACAGAAGAGCCAACGCTGTCTAGCCCAAGCTGCATTTTCACCATCAGCCCCAACAAGCCTTGTGGAGAAAGACTTTCAAGCTATTTAATAAAAGGGGTATTGATTGCGATATGTCAGTGAGCGATCGCATTCGTAGCTGTCTAATGATCCGCGAACGCGAACGCAGAACTTTTCAGTTTACTGAAATTGGCTAAGGTATTAAAAACAATAACTCTATTATATCAGTCCTTTCTTTTAATCCTCTTATTTTGGCTAAGGTATTGTAATTACAAACCTATTCACAGTAACTTATCTGGCGTGATGGGTAAATCACGAATTCGCTTACCTGTGGCATGATAAACTGCGTTAGATATGGCAGCCGCTACCCCAACAATCGGAAGTTCCCCCAGGCTTTTGGTTCCTAGTGCATTCACATAAGGGTCGTGTTCTTCAATGAATTGCACTTCCATGTTGGGGATATCTGCGTGAACGGGAATCAGGTAATCGGAAAGGTTAGCACCAACTATTCTGCCCTGATTGGCATCTATTACAGTTTTCTCCATCAGCGCCATACCAATTCCCCATGTAATCCCTCCTAAAACTTGACTCCGCGCTGTCTTGAAGTTAAGAATTTGCCCTGCATCATAAACGCCTACGCAACGTCTAATTTTGATTTCTCCCAATAATTCATCGACTGCAACTTCGACAAAGATCGCACCAAATGAGTGTTTGGCGTATTCTTCACTTTCTGGATTGAGTGAGGATTCCTCTGTAACTTCTAAATTCTCTAAACCGTGACGATGTAAAATATCGGTGTAACTGTCTCGCTTCGATGGGTCTTGTTTTAAAAATATTTGCCCTGACTCAACGATAATATCTTCTGCTTGAGATGTATAAAGCAGAGAATTTGGATCTTTGATCGCCATTTGAATTATTTTATCCCGTGCAGCGATCGCTGCTTGATGTACCACAGGAGAAACACTACCAACGGTGATTGAGTTACCTGTGATGGGCGCTTTCGGAAAATTGCTATCACCTAATTCAAACTGCACTGGTAAGCCTAATACTTCAGCAGCTACCTGCGTCATAACTGTATAAGTACCTGTACCGATGTCTTGAGTACCACTTTGTACCTTCACTTCTCCACTAGCAAAAATTTTTACTTTGACTGATGCAGTTCTAGAGTTACTGGGAAATGTCGCACTTGCCATTCCCCAACCAATCAGGAAATGATTATCTCGCATAGAACGGGGCATTGAGTTGCGTTGTAACCAACCAAAAATTTCTGCCCCTTTTTGGTAACATTGTTTCAAGGATTTACTTGACCAAGGTAATCCTTTATGCGGCTCGATATCTGCATGATTTATTAATCTTAGTTCAATGGGGTCAATATTTAAGGCATAAGCTAATTCGTCCATTGCCGACTCTAGGGCAAACATTCCCGTCGCTTCTCCTGGACCACGCATAAAAGTTGGTGTACCAGTATTGATGCGTGCCAAACGGTATTTAATTTCCAAATTAGGACAGGCGTACATCATCGTTGTGGCTACGCCAACAGGTTCCACGAAGTCATCAAAGAGGGAAGTTTTGGATGTGCCAATGTGATTGATGACGGTTAATTTGCCTTCCTTGGTTGCACCTAACGTTAGCTGCTGTTGAGTTTGCGATCTGTGTCCGCAAGAGGTGTACATTTGCGATCGCGTTAGCACAACTTTTACAGGGCGTTTTACTTGACGAGATGCGATGGCAGCTAAGATTGTATGTGATCGCAACAGCGCCTTACAACCAAATCCTCCGCCTAAATATTTGGAGATAACGCGCACATTCTCTTGCGGAATATTCAGTACAGATGCGATCGCTTTTTGGGTTGCCGAAATGCCCTGAGTGGTTTCATACAGCGTCAAATTATCCCCTTCCCATATTGCGATCGTTCCAGAAGGTTCTAGGGGATTATGATGTTCCATTGGCGTGGTATAGTCCTGCTCTACCACCACATTTGCTTGAGTTTTCCCTACTTCAACATCCCCTCTGGTAATTTTACTTGGCATCATGCCAAAAAATATTGATTCGGGTTCAAATATCTCTGCGTGTGCCACTGTGATTGTGGGAGCAGCTTCTTGGTAGATAATTTTTACCCTAGAAGCTGCGGTTTCAGCTTGTTCTAGAGTTTGGGCAATTACAATCCCTAGATGCTGACCATCATAGTAAATATTATTGTCTTTTTCGGTTGGCGGGGGTTGTTGAGGGGCAAAGAAGGGTATTTTCAGTAGAGATGGGGTTTGTTGGTAGGTAACGATATCTAGCACACCAGGGACGGTTATGGCTGCGGATATGTCTATTTGGATAATTTTACCGCTTGCGATGGCGCTTTGAAAAATCACTCCATAAGTTAAATTCTTTATTGGCACATCGGCTGTGTAAGGTGCTTCTCCGGTAACTTTGAGTCTCCCATCAACGCGATCAAGTGGTTTACCGATAATTTTATTCATAATTTTTCTGTCAGAACTGAAAGCGCACGTACCAAAGCGCGTTTAACTAATTCAATTTTGAATTCATTGTGTGTTTGCGGTTTCGCTTTTTTAACGGCTATTTCTCCTACGGCTGTAAAGGTAGCTGCGTTAATTGTTTTACCTTTGAGAAATTCTTCAACTTCCCAACCACGCCAAGGTTTGGGTGCTACTCCCCCAAAAGCGATGCGTGCTGATTTAATCATGTCTTGTTCTACCTCTACGGCAACAGCTACAGAAACAAGAGCAAATTCGTAGGAAGCTCGATCTCGGACTTTTAAATAATAGGACTTATATGCAAAATCTGGAATTTCAATGGCAACAATTAATTCTCCAGGCTGTAATAGAGTTTCTTTTTCTGGTGTTTCACCTGGTAAGAGATAAAAATCGTGAATTGAAATGCGACGGGCTTTTTCTAGCCCTTGAATGTAAATCACTGCATCTAATGCTGTCAATGCCACAGCTAAATCTGAGGGATGAACAGCAATACAATCTTCACTCACCCCGAAAATAGCGTGCATCCGATTGTATCCAGAAATTGCAGCACAACCTAAACCTGGAGTGCGTTTATTACAAGCAAAAACCGGATCGCGAAAGTAGCCACAACGGACTCGTTGCAGTAAATTACCGCCTACTGTTGCCATATTTCGCAGTTGCGGTGAAGCACTTTGTAACAATGCTTGGCTAATTACTGGATAACATTCTTGAATTTGGGGATGCTTTGCCACATCACTCATCCGAGAGATAGCACCAATACGGATTCCATTAGCAAGAGATTCAATATCTGTTAAGGGTAAACTATTAATATCGACTAATATATTCGCTGTTTGGACTCCATCTTTCATCAATCCCAGTAAATCTGTGCCACCTGCAATAAATGCAGCATTTGCGTCTTGATTAACTGTTGTGAGCGCAGCATCTTGGGAAGTAACTTTAGCATAACTAAATGGCTGCATTTTCCATTTCCTCCAACACATCCTGAATCGCTGCAATAATATTTGGGTATGCTCCACAACGACAAAGGTTTCCACTCATCTTTTCTCGAATTTCTGCCTCAGATTTTGGTGATTCTTCTAATATCATCCCTACGGCTGATACAATTTGACCCGAAGTGCAGTATCCACATTGAAAAGCATCATGGGTAATAAAGGCTGTTTGCATGGGGTGGAGTTTGCCATCTTGTGCTAATCCTTCAATTGTGGTAATTTCACTACCGATGTGCATTACTGCGAGAGTCATACAAGAGTTGATTCGCCGATTATCAACTAATACAGTACAAGCTCCACATTCGCCGCGATCACAAGCTTTTTTAGTACCCATCAAACCTAGCTTTTCCCGCAGTGCATCGAGTAAAGTAACGCGAGGTTCTAGCTTCAGTGAGCAGGATATATTATTGACATTCAACAATAATTCTCCTTCCTCTGAACCGAATATTTTCACTTCCTGGCTAAGAGGGTCTGAAGTTACTGGGACTAAGGAATTTTCTTTCATGTTTCATGTATATACTAATTACATTCATTACTTTCAATCAAACAGTACTGAGTTAAAAATAAGAATTATTACTCAGCACTGTTTCGCTGACATAATATTCAAGGAAATAGCCTAGACAGGCAATTTAGAGGTTCTTTTGGTAATATTCCTCTATTGCACTACAGCTTTTAATAATGGCGAATCTAACGGTTCAATCCAATCTGCTACTCCATGAGCTAAACCAAGAGTTTAAGTTCCTCCCAATGGTTCAAGCTAATCGTTTAGTGTCTTGGTTTCAATAGATTGTAGCAGCGATCGCATTATTTAAAGTTCTGAAAACTCAGGTTTGCCTTTAAGCGTCTGTTCGGCAATGTCAGACGCTTGGTCGATTAGCTTGATAAATTCTTCTATCTTAGTTTTCATGAAGGACATGAAGAGCTAACTTTTTGGACAAGGACTTTTGGTGAATTTACAAGAGTTTGTCAGATTTGTAAAAAATCCTAACTACGTATAATTTTTATTACTACTAGCAACCGCAAAGCTGATAAGAACTAATTAGAACAATCATTCAGAGTTGATTCTTAAGGAAGATTGACTAAAAAAGTACTTAGCAGTCAAGATAACAACTGTGAAGCTAGCTCAAACGTGAAGATGTCTTTAGGCATGGAGAAAAGACATATATTTGTGAGGATATTTTGATTTCCAATATGAACACAAATCTAACTCAGAAATTATCCAAACCAATAGTAGAGAAAGTTGCTATTGTCGGTGCTGGTCTAGGCGGGTTGGCTTCTGCTATAGCGCTGAAAAGCCAAGGTATAGATGTTCAAGTATACGAAAAAGCCCAAGAGTTTCGTCCCGTTGGAACTGGACTAGGGCTAGCTCCTAATGGGTTGAGTTGTCTAGATGCGATCGCACCGGGAATTGTCGAAACCCTTAAAACTTCAGGATGTGAGGTTCACCATACGGTCTTAAAGAATATTTGGGGAGAAACAATCCGTACTAATGCAACTACATATTTAGAGCAATATGGACAGCCATTATTGACTATTTGGTGGTATCGTCTACAGCAAGTCTTAGCATCGAAATTACCATCTGACATCATTCATCTCAATCATCGCTGTATCGGCTTTGAGCAAAATGAAAACGGTGTGGAAATTCATTTGGATGGCGAAAAATCAGTGTATGCAGATTTGCTGATTGGGGCTGATGGCGTTAACTCTGTAATCAGAGAAACTTTATTTGGTGAGGGTAAGCCTAATTATATTGGTAGTATGTGTTGGCGTGCCGTCATCAAGTATCACCACGAGCTATTTAATGACTATGAATTAGTTTTCGTCAAAGGCAATCAACAGTTCATGTACCTGCTGAATGTAGGCGGCGGCTATACCAGTTGGATTAGCCGGAAATTCTCGCCTGATTACTCTCTTTCCCACAGCGCAGATGAAGTGAAATCTCGCATTCTTCATGAATTAGCTGATTGGGATGAATCCTTTCGCGCGGTGGTCAAAGCGACACCAGCCGAGCAAATTTGGGAAGGGCCGATTTGTGATCGCCCACCGTTAAATCAATGGAGTCAAAACAGAGTCACTCTCTTAGGCGATGCTGCCCATCCGATGGCACCAGCGATGGGACAGGGAGCCAATACCACTTTTGAAGATGCTTATGAACTGCGAGAGTGTTTTGCTGATTCAACTAATTTCCAAGAAGCTTTAACTACCTACGAACAGCGTCGCATTGGACGCACAAAAATCATCCAAGCTCGTAGCGCTTTGGGCGAGATGCGCTACTACGATATCAACACCGAAGTATCTAACGGTCAACAGGAGCAGCAAATTAGCCTTAATAATGATTTTCATAAATGGCTGTATGATTACAAGCCATCGGTAACAATTTAAATTTTAAGAACTCATGAAGAACGTTCATGTCCCAGATAGTTTGAACGCAAACGGCGATTGATGACTTAAATTAACGTGAGTTCGACAGGTTTAAAAAGGCAAAAAGCTTGCTATGTATGGATTTATAAAACTGGGCAGACAAAAAGGTGATCGCTACGATTGATGGAGAATCGGTAAAAAAGTGACAAAAAAAGCCGAGACTCAGAATATCTAAAACAAAAATGAGAGTCTCGGCTATGTCTACCATTGTATCTCGGCTCGACATCACACAAATTTTCTGTGATGTAGATGACTTCTGTAAGCAGTGGGAACAGTTATGGCAGCAAATACCACAGTTACCATCGACAATAGGAAAGCGTCGCAGTCAGTCACGGATGTGTGTATCAGAAGTGATGACAATAGTCATCGCTTTTCATGGCAGTGGTTATCGTACCTTTAAGGAATTTTACACATTGCATGTACTTTCTAGTTGGCGTAGGGCATTTCCCAATCTAGTCAGCTACAACAGATTTGTGGAATTGATGCCGTGGTGCTTAATGCTGTTGTGCTGTTTTTTGCATACAAGAACAGGAGAAATTACGGGAATTAGTTTTATTGATTCAACTCCGATTAATGTGTGCCATAATTGCCGCGCTCATGCACATAAAGTATTTAAAGGATTGGTAAATTGGGGCAAGAACTCTGTCGGTTGGCACTTTGGATTTAAACTTCATTTGATAATTAATGACCAGGGCGAATTGCTGGCATTTAAATTAACTCCTGCCAACGTAGATGACCGCAAGCCAGTGCCAGACATGACTAAAGACTTAATTGGTAAGCTGTTTGGTGACAGAGGATATATCTCTCAAAAGTTATTTGAGGAGTTATATGAGCGAGGCTTACAATTAGTGACCAAATCCAAAAAGAAAATGAAAAACCGTTTGGTGAAACTGATTGATAAAATTTTGTTACGCAAACGTGCTGTCATTGAGTCCGTTTATGACCACCTGAAAAATATATGTCAAATAGAACACTCTCGTCATCGTAGTCCATTTAACTTTTTGGTTAACTTGATAGCTGGTTTAGTTGCTTATAGTTATTTGCCCAAAAAACCGTCAATTGACATTCATCCACAAGATTTACCTGCACTACCTCCTGCCATTTTTTAGTTCTGTCGAACTCACGTTAACAAGGGGCAGATGTTGCCATCGGTGCTGTTGTTAGAAGAACTGAATCTGTTGCAGTTTCTCACACCAGGCGTTCGGTTACGCTCTTCTGACGAGGCAATGCAGGAATTTAAAGCACTGGCACTAAAGCATCGGTATGTTATCAAGAATTACTTGAATGTTACTATCTCGGAAAAACTTACTCCGATAGCGATCGCACAAAAATTACTTGCCAAAATTGATTTGAAACTCGATTACGTTGGTCGGTTGGGTAAGCGTGAAAATCGGGAGTGCGTCTATCGGTTTGTGCCTGTTGATGATCAGCGTGATTCGATTTTTGGACAGTGGTTAAATCGAGATGAATTATTTCAAAATGAGTTGGTGTCAGTCAGGAATAATATAACTAAGTAGGTTGGTGTAAATAATTATTGTTGTAATAAGGCAGGGAGCAGGGGGAGAAAGAGTTTGAGCCTTATTTACTTTTGTTTACATAGTTTGATTTTATTGCACCAACTTACTTACAATTACACCAGTAACTGACACAACATCACTGTCCATATCCCACAATACTGAAGTGGTGTCAGGCACTAATAATATAGTCTTTGCAACACCACTCAGTGACACAGCACCACATACCCCAGAAAATATTGCGATTCTTGGATGGAAGGGGCTAAAGCTGAAGCTGCGGCAAGGCATGAATTGCGCTGGCTCGTTCTACAATCAGCTAGTCTCCACAATCGGCTCGGCTGTTGGCGTTGCTGATGGTGAGCCGTTCTGGAATGCATAAGTTAATAGTTAATTGTCATTCATTATAGGAATGCTCTCATCCGAAAATTAACCCGAACTCAGCTTAATTAATATATATTTTTTATTGAGGAATCGGATTAGCGATCGCACCCTTTTTAGCCGACCTCACAAAATCGCATTGCTCCCTCCTGTCATCTGGGCAAGCTTTTTATAGTCGATTTCTCTATCAGCCATTAATACAGCCAAGCGCCACTTGATCGGCATTGATTCTTCTATTGGTATCACCATATCTAACTTACACCTCCTTGTGTTTGCCCCAATGCTTACTGCGACAGTGGCACAAATCTAGTCAGCTTTAAAATGTGGTTATCTAGTGCTTGCCTAGTCTAAGTAGGTATTGCTAAGTAACCGCACAGAATTATTTACATAAGAGTTTCTAGCCTAGATAAGGGTTCCATGTCTGAATTTTGTGTAATTAATTTTGTTTCACTACTTAGCTTTGCATATTTTAATCTGGCTCGAACTTCAATAAATCGCCTGGATTACAGTTGAGTGCTTTACAAAGTTGATTAAGTGTTTCTCTATCCAATCTCTTGGGCATATCACGGTATGCCTTTAGCTTTGAAATTGTGTTTGGATGAAGTCCTGTAATTTCTGCCAGTTCTCCAGTTTTAATATCACGTTCAAGCATGAGATAGGCCAAGTTCCACTTAATCGTCATTGGGAATAATGCGCTGCACTGCATCTTTAAAATTACCCTTTAACGGATGGAATCTAAACCTAGATTAGCTTTTACTAACCGATATATCAATATTCTAATCGTAATGATTGATAACTAATCTAAACGGTTAGATAATAAAAATAGAGAAAGCGCCCGACTACCAATCTGAAGCGCTTCTCTATGTCCATTAAGACTTTATCAATCATGACATACCAAATCTACAGCCATCAACAGCTGCAACTGAAATCCATTGCCCGACTCAAGCAAATCTACAGCGAAATCGCCTGCACAGTTGAAGTAAACGACAAACGCTGTAAGGATGCCTGGATTAGTGCCATCGTTGATTATCAATCCACCCAAGCTCAGAAAATCGCCCAGGCTGCCCTTGACGAACAAACCACAGCCCAAGCCGAACTTGACAGGTACATCACCAACCAAGCCCAAGCGATCGCTCCTGAAGAACTGACGATAGTTGAAATCTCTTTTGACCACCACGAATATTACGCTGGTAATCAGCTGATAGCCACCATCAGCCATGAGGATGACCACTTAACACAACGTTGGGTAGTCATGATTAACGATAAAGAAGTATTTCGTGCCAACACTCTAATGCGTTGCGATCGCTTCATCTGCACTCACTACAAAGACGGTTCATTACCTGTGCAGGATAAAGAAGCAACACCCCCCACGACCGAAAACCGAATTATGGCGCATATCTTCAACGAGTGCCAGAATTACGGGTTTGAAGTTCTCGATGATGGCATTTACAACAACAAGGGCGTGAAACTGGGGCAAGTCGGATGCACTGACGGGAACTGGTGGGTGAAGAGGCGTTATTCAGTCCAGCAGCAGTATTCTAACTCCGTGCTTGATGCTGTGCGAACGCTGTCGATGGCAGATACTTCATTTGCAACTGAACCCACTCCTGAATACTTGCAGCATCGCCCATTGCAACAGCTGACTACTGACGAATTACAGCAGTTACTAAATGCAGAAGTAGCTAACTGTGAGCAGTTTTTAGACCGCCCTGTTGATGAACTGACCTCCCAGGACTGGGAACGGTTACGGGAATATGAGCCGTACTTGGAACTGGTAGCAGCGTAATTCCAATTCCCAATTCGCAGTTTAATTGCGAATTGGGAATTGATATTGCCCTTTCCCCCTTCCCCTAATAATTCATTCATCAATCACTATGCAACCCACAATATCAATCCCACAACACTGGGGCTACCTTCGCTTTGCTTTGGATCAGCGTACACAACAAGGCACGATTCTTGGACTTTACTACTATCCCTCTGGTACAGAACTGGCTAATGAATTTGATGAGGGATGGCGTTATGTACTGATGCCTAATAAGAATTCTGACGAGATATCGTACTTGCAAGAGAATCAAATCCAACCGCTATCTCCACAAGAATTGTTCACGCAAATTACCGCAGAGATTGACTTTTATCAACAGCAGATAAACATTCTTAACCGACAGTTAACCGTATTAACTAAGGGTGCAAACAATGGCTAAGGAAGCAAACAACGAGTTTGACCGCAGGGCTAATCATTTACTGCATGTGCTTCAGTTTTGTGGCGGTTGTGTTCCTCTGCATCGTTTGCAATTCCAATTCTCAGATTCAGTTATTCAAACTCTGCTGGATAAAGAACTAGTGCAAGTGCAGAACACAGGGCGGGGCTTTTTGTTGGAGATTGCCGAGGATTTTTAGGTTGTTGACCTTATTGAAATTAACGAGAGAAACATGATTGACTACGTTAACGCTCTGAAAACCAGTTGGTATATTTCCCCACCTTGGGGTCAAACAATCCCGCCTGTTGAGGTCAATTTATTAGAAAGAGTCTACCTGAAAACTACCAGAACATTCGGCTATTGCTCTGGTGTGCAGTGGAAACATGAATGTTGGCTTTATACAGTCATCTGTGGTGATGAAATTGTCCATGCTACAGAATACCAAATCATCGGTACTGGGCAATTAGAAACCATCAGCGTGCAAAAACCTGTTTTCGTTTTAGGGCAGAAAGTAATCCTTTGTTCTTATGGAGATAACACAAAACAACGCCTGATTCTAGGGGTTGTACTTGTAGACAAATCCTGGTTTTATCTTGTCGAGTTGGTATCGCCAACATTGAGCGAAACACCTACTATACTTAATCGCTTTTCGCTGGTCGGTGAAAAAAGTTTAGTGCGAATAAATGCCTGAATCAGTTCACTATTTTGTTCAATAAACAGGTAATGAATTATGTTGACACACTCATGGCGCAACTCAGAAATTCAGCAAATGCCCCAAGATGGGGAAATAGGTAAATACAGTATCCCAAAGGGCTACGTGAATGCAACCCAGATGGCTAAAGCTAATAAGAAATTATTGGCTGATTACGTTAGGCTTAAGTCTACAACCGAGTATTTGCAAGCTCTTAGCTACGATATGGGAATCCCCATATCGTCACTTGTAATCGAAATATCTGGACGCGCTAACTCCCAAGGCACTTGGGTTCATCCAGAAATCGCCATTGATTTAGCTCGGTGGGTGTCTGTAGAGTTCCGCATCTGGGCTAACAGAACCTTAATGAAAGTAATGCTCACAACCCAAGTAGAGCCAGTACAACAGCAAGAATCACCACATAAATTAGTCCCATCCCATGAAGCTGCACAGTTAGCCCTGCTGGTGGGTGAATTTGCCGGATTAGAGAAATCCCTCACCGCGCAGTTAGCTGTTAACGCCGCCACCAGAGTCAACCCCGCACTCAAGCCAGCAGCCGATGAACTCAAGACTGCGATCGCTTGCACCAACGTCAGCGATGATGCATATCTCAAGCCTACAGATATTGGTGAGAAAGTTGGAATGAGTGCAGTAGCTGTAAACAACTGGTTAGTCCATGCGGGTTTACAGTACCGTACTAATGATAAAAAAATTCCCTACCGCCCAACCGACTCAGGTAAGCAATGGGGGCGGATGGTTTCAGCAGTAGCCAAAGGTTCAAACCAGACTGTATTTCAGCTGCGATGGCTGACAAGCGTGACGCAGTTATTTCAGGAAGTAAATTGAGTTAGCAAATTTAGTCAAGCAACTAGCAATATCTTGACATCATTTTTTATAAGTATGGCTGATTTTGCAAATGCTGCACAGATGGAGAAAGTCTAGTAATTCCAGGATTTCCAACAGTCAAAATAAAAGCGATTATCACTTTTATAAGTAACAACCGCCACACTAAAACACTCATTGCATCTCTAGAGTAACAACAATGAAAGCCATAGTTACAGTAGTTGAAAAAATCACATCGGAAGCTCACATTAACCAAGTCGCAACTCGCAAGTCGCAAGTCGCAAGTGAAGAACAAAATTCGGTGGGTTTAAGTCCCCGGCTTCTATCAAGCCGCAAGTGTTTGCGGGGTCTAAATTCCCATTACAAAACTTACTTGCGACTTGCGACTTGTCACTTGCGACTTGTTTTTAATATTCCTGACGGTTTAGCAGTAACAGCAATTAAGCAGCATATAACAGACCGCTATAACAGTGGCGAAATGCTAACCGAGATGAACATTTTCCACGTTGATTTTGAATCTATTAGCGCTCATATTGATTCAAAACCTTATATTACTTGGCATCAAGGCAACCCTTGTGATCACCGTCAGTATTACTTCTGCAAACTGGGAAGATTTACTTTGACTCTGTTAACTGACACAGAGCAAAACTTGACTCTTACAGAAGCTTACTTGGGGAATTTTAAGCAACTTATTTACACATCAGAAAAAGAGATATCCAAAGAATTGGCAACAGTCGAACTCCAAAATTTCTTAAGTGGACTCGCTGTTGAACTCCAAACTTTAAGCCACATCGAATTTTCAGAACAAGTCTGAAACTAACATTAAAAATAACAGGAGTTAAACATGAGACTAACAATATTAGAAGGTCAATACCAGTGCATCGTGATTGACCCTCCCTGGTTCTATCGGTTGAGAAATCAGGATAAAACTCACCGAAACCGCATTAACTACAAGCCAATGCACATAGAAGAAATACTGTCACTTCCTGTTCCAGACTTAAGCCATCCCACTGGGTCAGTTCTTTGGCTTTGGTACACAAATAATCACATGGTAGAAGCTGCTCAATGCTTGCAAACATGGGGATTTGAACTCAAGACTATTTTGACTTGGGAAAAAGTCACCAAAGATGGCACTAAAACACATCTAGGTGTTGGTCATTGGCTGCGAAACTCGACCGAACATTGCGCTTTGGCTGTTCGTGGGAATGTCAAAGCTTTCTCTGGACGAACACTCACAAACGAGTCCACCATCCTGCACTCTCCCAGGCGTGAGCATTCACGTAAGCCCGAACAGTTTTTTGAACTTGTAGAAAAGCTGTGTCCTAATATGACCAAGCTGGAAATGTTCGCACGTTCGTCTAGAGTTGGCTGGGATTGTTGGGGTGATGAGGCTCTGAAGTTTGATCAAGCCTGTTGAGCAGAGTCAGCAAGATATTTCCTTAACTGCCTAACTAAGGAATAATTTAGGCACTAAAAGTCTACGCTCATCTGGAAAATCCAATACCAAGCTCTTAAATACTAATTTTCTATGGGAGCGTCGGTTGTTGGCTGATACAAGGAGCGCAATTGTTCTAAGTTACTAGCCGTCTCTAGTCCTGTAAGAACTGCTCTTAATTGCTCGACATCTTCAATTGTGGAAATTTCTGGTAATAGGCTTAAACCCTCAGTACCAAATTTTAGTTTTAAACCAACTGCAATCCCTTCTAATAAAGATTCCATTCTGGCAATTCGCTCAAATGATGTCATGTACTGCATAGATTGTTGCGCCTCCAGTTGTTCTACTTCCCTTTTAAATTCTCGTTCTAAATCTAATGGTAATGTCAACATCCAATCAATAAAACCTAACAAATTCAGAATAGCTTCACGCTCAAACCCCTGCTCGTACAACCTACGCGCTAAAGCTAATTTCTGCTGCTTGCGTTGTAACCTGTCACCACGGGTTTGTATTGCTGCCAAATGAGCCATGACCACCGTAGCAAACGGATTACGACTGGCTTCTAGCTCCAAGAACCTTTGTTGATAGTCTAGCAGCTTAATTACAGGAAACTGAAAATCAACCGTACAGCCAAACAATTCATAACCAAATTGATTTGGTCGCCAGTTGAAGTTTTCATCTCCCAGTACCGCGCATGATGCAACAGAGCGATCATAACGGTCAAAAATTCGATAGTTATAAACAAACATACGTTTTGGAAAATCTGTTTCTTCTTGGCTTTGAACTTCGACATGGATCAATAGCCAAGACTCTTCACCCCCAATGCAGTAAATTTTCACCAATTTGTCAATTAATCGCTTTCCTAACTCCGCATCACGGACTACTTGCTGTAACTCCTGATCAAGAAAATCAAAACCTCTACTCCAATCAATTTCACTGTGCGCTTGGGGAAAAAAGAACAACATGAAATCTTTGAAATACAACTGTAGTATCTGCTTCCAAGGAGAATCGTATTCAGTAAGAGGTGTTTTATTTGCCATTTTCAAATGTATTGTCTAATTTCAAATTTCAGAGGTGTTTATGCCAACAAACATAGAATGGACAGACTTAACAGATAATATCATCCGTGCTAAAGTCGGCGGTTGGTGGTGTCAAAAAATCTCAGAGGGGTGTAAAAATTGCTATAGCGAAAAGCTGAATCAAAATTCTTTCTTCGGTGGAAACAAACTGCCCTACTCTGGGCAACCACCAGAACTAACACTTGATACAGAAGCTATTCGGAAATGGGGCTTTCAAAGGAAAAGTAGAAGGCATTTTGTCGCTTCTATGACCGATATTTTTGGTGAATGGGTTCCACGTTTTTGGCAACATGAAATGCTAAATGGAATGTTCGTAGCGCCAAAGCAAATATTTCAAATCCTCACCAAGCGCCCAGAAATTATGTTGTCATCTATAAATGAATGGCTCTCTAATCATGGGCTAGAGGAATTACCCTCTAATATTTGGGTTGGAACTTCTATAGAGAATCGTCGCACTCTTGAAGAACGTAGTCAATTCATTGCCCAAATTCCAGCTAGTGTTAGGTTTTGGTCAGTTGAGCCATTACTAAAAGATTTGGGCGATATTAGCCAATATTTGAATGATGCCCAGTGGCTTATTGTCGGTGGTGAATCAGGGCCAGACTCTAGGCCATGCCACATCGAATGGATTGAGTCTATCGTCAAACAGTGCAGTGAGTCAAAAACCCCTGTCTTTGTCAAGCAGTTGGGGGCGAATGCTTACTACCAGGGACAGCGATTTAAAACCCGTGATCGTAAGGGTGGCGAAATCGAAGAATTTCCCCAACATCTAAAATTGCAAGAATTTCCTTTCCCAGTGCGTAATTAAAGCAAAATCCTAGTACATCCCACCGCTTTATAAAGGGAAAGTTATGAGACTAACAGATTTCTTAAAAGACCTCGGAAACCCAGTTGCTTATTACCCAAAGCTGGTTGCTGTTACTGGGGGTGTGTTACCAAACCTTTTTTTATGCCAAATGTATTATTGGTTGGGCAAACAGAAAGATGATCAGGGTTGGATTTACAAAACTCAAATAGAAATTGAACAAGAAACTGGACTCACTAGGAAGGAACAAGAATCGGCCCGAAAATCTCTCAAAGCTAGGGGTTTACTCAAAGAGCAGTTCAAAGGATGTCCCAGACGCTTAGAGTTTTGGTTGGATAAAGACGCTCTTAATCAACGTTGGTCAGCTTTCATGAACAATATTGAGCTACCAATTCAAGAAATTACTTCATCTTGGACTCGAAAAACAAAAAAATCTCAGGATGATGGCGACCAAAAACCCAGTATAATGCCCAATTTGTCCAATATAGAATGCCCATCAAGTGCAATATATAATGCCCCTCAAGAGCAATATATATTGCCCTCTTCATCCAATACAGAATGCTCCAATATGACAGGCTATATTGCCCCAGAAGGACATACTGTAATGCCAGATCGGGGCAATATATCTATATATACAGAGATTACTTCAGAGATTACACACAATGCGCCCCTAGCTCCGCTACCCGCGCCCCCCACCCAAGAGAGTGTGTGTGAAAAAGAAGAACTTGATTTAACAACCAAAGAAATTGAACTTGAAGAACCAACTCCAGAAAAATCAAGCTTAGAAGAATCAACCCCACAACAACCCACTTCGTTGTTAAATAAATCCGAGTCTTCGCTACAAACCGATAACCCCTCTTGTAGACCAACTATTGCGGTGGGGTCGTTCGATAAAAACGAACAATCCAACAAGTCTAATAAACCAAAATTCCAGTCGATTGAAGACTTTATTGACATGGTTTTAGTAGATCCAAGCATCATGGCAACTGACTCGTTGCCTGCTGTGTACAAAACAGAAATCAAAATGCGTAGTTGGCGCTTCCCCTGGCGTACTACTACCAGGGACAAGATTTACCAAACTTGCGATCGCCGACTGGTGGAGTTAATCGCCAAACACAGGGCTAAATGGAGTCAGAGTGAATCTTGGCAAGAGAAAATCCCCACAGTTCTCAAGTCAATTGGTAACTTAGAAAGCTCTAAAGCCGGGCTAGAAGAATTAATGGGCTATTGGTCACAAGTTTTTCAACCAGAAACCACATCATCACCAACAAAACAAGAAAAACTCGATGAAAAACAACCCATCGGCTATTTCGCTAACCGTTCTCTTGATTGGCATAAAGCCACATTCTGCGAATTACTTGACCTTGGAGATCGCCAAGGAGCAGAGCAGGCGATCGCCTCTTTCCGTACCCGCTATGACCAAGAAAGTACAGGAGCTACTGATGGTTGGTTAAATTGGCTATCCCTCAATTATCCCCAAATATATGCCCATTTATATCATCAACAAGCCGCATAACGAGGATGTATGACAGAACAATTGAATTTTCAATCCACCACTGTAGACCGCTTACCCCCACAAAACATTGAGGCAGAAGAAGTAATACTTGGTGGGATTATGCTTGATCCAGAAGCAATGAGCAGAATAGTAGATCGCTTAATCCCCGAAGCATTTTACATCTCCTCCCACAAAGACATTTACCAGGCTGCGCTGCGCCTCCATACACAAAGCAGACCCACAGATTTACTGTCTGTAACCAGTTGGCTAACTGATAATGGGCTTTTGTTTCGTGTTGGTGGTCGAGATAAATTGGCTACACTCATTGACCGTACAGTTTCAGCCATCAACATTGACGCTCTGGCAGAATTGGTAATGGAAAAATACCACCGCCGACAATTAATCAAAGCGGCAAATGAGATTCTACATCTCGGTTATGAAACTGATACTGAACTACCACTGATTCTTGACGCTGCTGAGGAAAAAGTTTTCAGCGTTACACAACAGCGCTCTCATGATGATCTGATTCATATTTCTGATTGTTTGGTTGACGCTTACCAAGAAATCGAGTCGCGTTACGCTGGTACATCTAGTCCCGCCATTTCTACCGGATTTTATGACCTAGATGGTTTACTCGGTGGTGGCTTTCGCCCCAAACGCCTGTATATACTCGCTGCTCGTCCATCTGTGGGTAAGTCTGCCCTTGCTGGTAACTTAGCTCTTAATGTCGCTCAATCCCAAAGATTACCTGTAGCTGTTTTCAGTTTGGAAATGAGCCGCGAAGAATATGTGCAGAGATTCTTATCAAGTGAGTCCGGTATTGAGAACAGCTTACTCGAAACCGGGCGGCTCTCTAACAATCAGTGGCAACCCCTGAGTCAGGCCGTAGCACAACTTTCCGAACAAGGGATTTTTATCAATGATAATTCCTGCCCCACAATGAATGAGATTCGTAGCCAAGTCCGAAAAATCTCAGCCACACATGGCGGTGTCGGGCTGGTTATTGTAGATTATTTACAGTTGATGTCCGAGGGTACTGATTCAAGAATGAACATGACCCAGAGAGTCGGTCAAATCAGCCGAGGACTGAAGAAATTAGCTAAGGATCTTGATGTTCCAGTCCTAGCCTTGTCTCAGTTAAGCAGGGAAGTCGAACACCGTAATGACAAGCGCCCTATACTGAGTGATCTTAGAGACAGTGGGGCAGTGGAACAAGACAGTGATGTTGTGATTATGCTCTACCGTGACGAGGTTCATAATCCCGATTCTCCTGACCGTGGCATTTCCGAGTTAATTGTCCGCAAGCAAAGAAATGGCCCTACTGGTACAGTCAAACTGCTATTTGATAACCAGTTTACCAAGTTCAAAAACTTAGTGCGTCATCGGCAATTTTAGGCATAACTGGGAATTTTCAAGTAACCGATGATTTGCTGAGAGAAGCAATTGCTGTATGACTCCAATAGCATTCGTCCTTGACGTTGCCGGAGGCATTGCTTCCAACCAGATATGACCTCAATTATTGGAGTTTTAAAACACCGTGAAAGCACTTTCAGTCCGTCAGCCTTGGGCATGGGCAATTATTTATGCTCTCAAAAATGTTGAAAACCGAGGCTGGCCCATTCATTATCGCGGCGACATTCTGATTCACGCTGCAAAAACCTGTATCAAGAAAGAGTACCAGCTAGCGAGAGAATTTTGCCAAGGGATAGGGATAGTAATCCCAGAACTAATCTCTTTACGTCGCGGTCAAGTTATTGGCATTGTCACAATAGTAGATTGTCGGTTCTCACAAGTTGCTTCTGGCTGGGGAATGCCCATGCAATATCACTGGAAGCTGGAGAATCCGCGAGAAATTACGCCGATTCCTTACATTGGGCGGTTGGGCATTTTTGAAGTACCCGATGAATTGGTCAGGAGTGCGATCGCCTTATGAAATCAGTCCTTTCGCTTTTCTCCGGCATCGGCGGACTCTGCCACCACGGAATATCAGCCGCAGGTCTATCCCACAAATTCCGAGTCCAGCAATTTGTCGAAATCTCCCCTTATTCTCAATCACAATTGCGCCATGAACAACCAGGAATTCCAATCCACGCAGATATTACCAACTACCATTGCCAAGAATCAATTCGCAATTCGCAATTCGCAATTATTAACTAGGAGTAAAATAGATGAATCAACAACTTAGTATTGCTGATAGAACCAAAGCTTTGGCAATAAGAATAGTTAAAGCTTGTACTTTCCTAGATGAAAAGCCTGGAGTTTGTCGAATATTATCAAAACAGTTACTCCGAAGTGGTACTTCTATAGGTGCCAATGTTAAAGAAGCTCAATCTGCCCAATCTGATAAAGACTTTCTAAGCAAATTAGAAATTGCGCTTAAGGAAGAAAGAGAGACTGAATACTGGTTAGAAATATTAATAGAGTCAGAACTGGTTGATAAAAGTAAGTTTGACTCATTGCTGCAAGAAACTAGAGAAATTGGAAAGATTCTGGTTTCATCTACTCAAAAGGTGAAAGAGAAAATCAACAAGCTCAATTAATTGCGAATTGCGAATTGCGAATTGGTTTGACCCCCTGGGCAGACCAAATTGGAAATCAGATTACGCAAGTACGGCTCTCTCATGAAGACCGAAGCTTTGAACCCGGCATTCGTGAGGTGGCTTCTGGGGTTCCCATTGGAGTAGCCAAGGGAATCAAGGGTAATTATGATGCCCGTCGTGCTTATGGATTGAGTTGTTCTCCACGGCAAGCTGCGATCGCTTGGAAACGGATTGATTATTTGTGGAATCTTCTCGCTCATAATCAGGCATAAGCATGATTAACCTTGTCACAACCTAGAAGGATAGTTGCTATCTTTCGCCTTCTTCAAATGCGATCGCCCATCGCACGAGCGATCAGCTACGATTTAGAGAGGCAGTGGGTATGACAATATACCCATAAGCACTTGGGTCCTTGAGTACTGATGCAACCAGCGCTCCTTATTGTTCAAAGTCGTCAAACATTAATTTCCCTATCAGCACAAGTGTATAATCTATCAAAATTAGAGTTAGATTATACTAAGTCAGTCTGAATCTTCACTCTCTTCAATTTGGGGTTTTGTAGTCTTACTGGAATTCAGCTGCAACAAACAAGTTATGGATGTAGGAATAATGCCAGTAGCTAAAGGTATATAACTAGAGTCCATAACGGCTAAACCAAGCGGTAGCAATGTAATAGCTACCAAATAAATATTCAAAAAAACTTTATTCATGACGATAATCTAATCCGATACCGCATGGATTACAAATTGAAGGAGGCAGGTATGCTGGAGGAGCTTTGCTCAGTAGGGGATTCGCTCCCTACTGAGAAAGGAGCCATGCTGACTGCCGTAATGAAAGGGGAAGTTGAGGCAACAATCGGGGCCTTAAACCCAAGACCCGTCGTCTGTCGCTTTACTGAAACAGATAGCGCCACGGAGAGCGAGTCCACATACTCCTACAAAGATTTAGCTAGCAAGATCGTCTCTTAGAAAGCGTCGGGCAGTTTTCCTCTCTCTTGAACTATCCACTAACTCCTACCTGACTCAATAATGTCGATAGACAATTAATGAGAAGACTCATAAATAATGGCAACTGCAAATAAGCAGAAGATAAACACTGCGATACGTCCAAGCCACTCCCATAGGCTCGGAGATAATAGCATTTGAACAATTATGTTAACTCCAAAAACTTGAGAGATGACATACGCAATCACAAAACCAAACAAACTCAGCAGAAAAAATTTCAGTACTTTACAAGCCGAGTTGAATAAGAAATTACCGTCGTCAGTTAGATGATGTTTCATACTTTTGCCCTTTTTTAAGAGTGAAATTTGGGATAAATACACCTTCGGTTACAACAAGCTATTGACAAATACAACAGCCCTGTATGTTGTATGTAAATTCCAACAAAAAAGCTGTTCATGTGGGTTTACACTTGAAACAGCATGTGATTAGTATCTAATCCTCAAGGCTAGTTGGATATTAACGAGTAGATATTTAATTGTTAGTAAGTGTCAGCTGTACCAGCTGCTCTAAATGAAGTGTGTAAAAACTAGGAGGACAGAATTTATTTTTCCTTCACCACTCAAAAACTATTAGCGAGTCTTTATTTGCTGCCCTCTATAAAATATTTCCACTTTGCCAATAAATGACCTAGAGTCGGGGAATTCCACTCTAACCATCCCAAAACCACTGATTATTGCCACAACAATAACCCTGGAACGAAAAAAATCAATCGCGCTATTAGGAGGTTGCTGCGACAACAAAGTGGTCATCCCCAAGGGTGATGGGGTAAGACCGTACTCCTTAGCTACATCAATTAGCTCCTCATAAGGACAGGTGATTGAATGTCTATTCGGAAAAGTAATTCTTTGGTTATCTTTCCCAACTCTTTTGAGAGAAGCATAATATGGACTTTCTGTCCCAATAAACCTGGGCAGACTGTCTAGGCACTCTCTTAGTGAAAATCCCGTAAAGTCATGATGAGTCATAGGTCTACTCCTGCTAGAGCGACTATGACTCGCTCTTTTGGCTTATAAGTACATTAACTTACAATGATTTATTTTGCAAGTATGTTTACTTATTTTTAGCTATTGTCTATTTATTTTTATTTAAAGCTTTTGCATAAAACTGCTATGTTGTTTTATTAAGGCTATAATTGCTAGAATGTATGTACCTAACTGTAACAGCAATGGCAAAACCCTCTTTGAAAGCATCTCCAAAAGGACTCCAGCAAGCACATGAGGCTTTTACCAAGCGAGAATTCACGCAAGAGTCTCTAGCTGCTCAACTGGGTTGCAATCGTTCTGTTATCAGTAAGTTTTTTAACGGCGAGAACGTTTGGGAAAAGTACTTTACCACCATTTGTGAAGCGTTAGAAATTGATTACCAAGAGATTGTGTATGGATATTTGGCACCTTCAGCTCAAGATTTAGTTGGAAAGGTGCGTACTCAGATAAAAGAACTAACCCAAGAGTTGTGCGGAACGATGCGTATATTAGATATGACGCAACCGATTGAGTTGAGTCAAATCTATACCGATGTGAATATTTTGGAGAAGCTAATAGCACTCCGACGTAAAACAATTGATGAATTACTTAAAGAATGTGGATATGAGGATTTTGACAGATTTGGGTTAGGTAAAGTTGTAGAAAAGCGGGTTCTTGGCGTAAAAGCAGTTGAAAAATATAAGAAATTAATTGTACTAGGAAAGCCAGGATCTGGTAAAACTACCTTCTTAAGATATCTAGCAGTTCAGTGCAATCAAGGTAGTTTTCAACCTCACCTTGTACCTATTTTTATCCCTTTAAAATATTTTGCGGAAGATCCAACTCAACCTAGTTTATTAGAATATATTAGGCAGCAGTACTCTGGGTGTGATGTAACAGAAGAAGAGCTTGTCGAATTATTTAAACAGGGTTCTGCTCTGATTTTACTGGACGGATTAGATGAAGTTAGCGCCGAATATCAAGAGCATACTTTAAAAGAAGTTAGAAGTTTTTCTCGGATATATTTTGACAATCATTTTGTTATTGCTTGTCGAATTGCGGCATGGGAGTATACCTTTGATAAATTCACAGAAGTAGAGATAGCTGATTTTGATAATAAACAAATTAATGAATTTGCCAACAATTGGTTCAAAAATAAATCAGTCAAATCAGAGAAGTTTATTAAGTACCTAAATAAGAATAATCGTATCTATCAATTAGCCGTCACTCCTCTGTTGCTAACTCTTCTATGCTTAGTATTTGAAGAATCTGCTAGTCTACCAAATAGTCGTTCGGAAAGTTATCATGAAGGATTAGATGTTTTACTAAAAAAATGGGATGCCAAACGTGGAATTCATCGAGATCAAATTTATCAAAAATTATCACTTCCACGCAAAAAAGATTTACTCCGT
Organism: Nostoc sp. CmiVER01; assembly: GCF_034531135.2. Lineage (NCBI taxonomy): Bacteria > Bacillati > Cyanobacteriota > Cyanophyceae > Nostocales > Nostocaceae > Nostoc > Nostoc sp. CmiVER01. Next base: position 75,780 of record NZ_JAVRBU020000010.1, on the reverse strand, counting down.
CAAATTGCCTACAGTACTTTTGAAAAGGAGAAGTATTTTTTTACCCCATTAGAAGTCAAGCTCATTCTGAAAAAATATATCGAGAAAATATCAAATTTTGATAGTGAGTCAAATGTTTCACAGGGTGATATTGAAGAGCTTTTGAAAGCTATGGAAGCTCAACATGGGATTATAATTGAGCGAGCTAAAGGTATTTATTCATTTTCTCACCTCACTTTTCATGAGTATTTTGTTGCTAAAAGAATTGTTAGCTTAATTCCACAAACATCAGATGAAGAATTACATCAGGATGAGGACTTTAAAAATAATGATAAGTTCTTAAATTCGGAAGCTAATAACAAATTAATAAGTAATCAGAAATTACAAAAAGATCAAGAAGAATTACAAAAGCTAGTTAAACATCTAAAAGACCGTAAATGGAGGGAGATTTTCCTTTTAGTAGCAGAGATATTATTAGATGCTAGTAACCTTTTTAGATTGATGAAGGAGAAAGCCGATCAAATCTTAGAGGGGAAAGATAATCTACAGAAATATCTGAAGCTTGTAAATAAAAAATCTCAATCTCTACTTCAACTATTTCAGATAAAAGATAATCTAGAAGCAAAGAAATTTTCTGCTGCTATTCGTGCATTTTATTTTGACATTGATTATGACATTGACCCAGATAGACAGCTTTGCTTTTTGTTGGAACCACGAACAAAGTACTTAACTTGTGGTAATTGTTTTACTCGTATACTTAAAGAGATTAATAGCTTGGAAGAAGGTATTATTCATGCTCAAAAATATGACGACATGACTGATGAAGCAAGTATAAAAGTAATTAATGCAGCTTCTGCTGATGAAATTATGAAAATTGCTGTTAATTATGGTATAAAATCTAAAAAAATACGCCAAGATAATCGAGAAGAACTAGAGAGGATAATGAGTGATTTTTTTGAAGTAAATAATACTATGCAAGAAAATGAAGAGAGATTAAAGCACGGTGCAGATAAAGTCAGAGAAGTTGCAAGTAAAAAACTATTAGGCGATCAATTGTTAGGAGTTAGTTTTAAAGATTTTAACGAAGAAGATCAACAAAGCCTTAAAGATTATTATTATGTAAATAAGCTGCTAATAGACTGTTTACTTCAAACAGATTGCATTGTTACTTTTCAAGTGCGTGAAGAAGTTTTGGAAACATTATTTTTACCAAAAATTCTATGAAATTTGTCTATTCTTTGATTGACAAATTAGGTTTTACATATTTCTTTGATTTCCAAAAACTCTTCCTTCATTGATATTAACCTTAAGAAAATTCTCTAACTTAAATGCTATTAAATTCATCAACTGACCGAGTAATTAACTTAAAACCTTCTTCTATAACTCCTCAATCTACAGAAAAGGCACGTACATTATCAGAAAAAATTGTCTATCTTCTTTCTAATACTCACCAGATGCTTCCAGAAGCTGAGACAATCCTTAACACCTTATATCAAGATTTGCCAATAATTTTGCATTCAGCATTTACTGATGAAGAATCTGTAGCACTTTTGGAAGTTCATAAAAGTCTTTATAATATCTATGAAGTAAGTCTTAGCCACCCCCTATCACCAATTTGTATACACGAACATAGCCCTTGGCTATTAACAATTCGTAATCAAATTGAAAATGCATGGCTTAATTATGAACTGCCACGTATTCAAAAACAATTACCATCTCCGTCTGAAGCAAAACACCCAAAATTACTTCGTGATTGGTTTGTTCAACAGGCACACACAGAATCGGATCTCGATAAATGCTTGTTAAACTTTTTAAAAAACCAAGCATCTATTGAGCAATTCAATATATTTATACTCTCAGATGCGACTTTAAACTATCGTTTTTGCGATGCCTTAGCTTTAGCACAACTCCACTTTTCAGAGACAGTGAAAGCTGAAATCGTTCATAATATGTGGGATGAATGTGGTCATGGAGTAGCAGAGAAGTCACACGGTAGGCAGTTCACGCAGATGCTTGCTTCCCTTGGTTTAGAGCAACCAACACTCCCCATTTGGCAAGACTGGCGGCCCTACGCAGGTCACAACCTGTACTTTTGCTTCGGTTTGAACCGGAGACACTATTTTAAGGGAATTGGAAGTTTAGGAATGCCCGAAATTTTCGACCCAAATCGTAATCGTTCAGTTGTTGCTGGTTTAGAACGCCTATATTCGGATGCACGGGTAAAATGCGAATATTTTTACGACCATATAGAAGTAGATGAGAAACATGGTTTAGGCTGGCTGAACAATGCGATCGTCCCAATCGTTGAAGTAGAACCAGAAGCAGGATTGGAACTGGCTATAGGAGGTGCGCTTCGCATGGAAGTCATGAGGCGCTACAACCAGTATCTGGCAGTCAGGTTAGGGGTATGAGAATCATTTGAATTCTTACCAGCTTAAGCTCAAAAGTCTTATTGTGTAAGGATTTTTTCACCTATTTGCCGACCAATGGTCGGCAAATATTTTTCGATATGCGAACCGACCATCATAGCTCTACACCAGACTTTGCTTGTTCGGGATTATGTACCCACAAAAATTCCAACATGGCGTTGTGGAAGAAGAAACGACGATTAGCTGTGCCTTGCCCAGGATGTGGGTTAGATGAACCCTCAACTAAACCAAAGGATACTAAAGCTTCAGCTTCCCAAGCATTAATATCAGTACATATAAACAGATGATCGAATTCAAATGCCATAGTTTCAAAACAATTTGAGGATAATAAGCTGACTCAGCTTCGGACACTGCAACAAGAGAGGGCAACACGAGAGAATATCATCGCCTTCATCAAAAAAGCGAAAACCAAAAAGACATCACCAAAATCAGATGTCTGCAAAAATTTTGATAACACAAAATTAAAACCAGTTCTTTCAAATGATGCAGCGATCGCTGTAGTACTTTTCGCGGGTGGCGGCGGCATTGAAGCGGGGATGGTCGAAGCCGGAATTCGTCCAGTCATCGCGGTGGAATTCGACCCCACAAAACCAGAACTAAGTCGGGCGATCGCCAAAACCCATCACCGCAACTTTAGCGAGTACGGCTGTAGAATAATCCAGCTAACAGTTCAAGAAGTAGCACGGTTAAAATTTCTAGGTTTTCCCCGCCGCCCCGACTACCTTCATGCCTCCCCAGTGTGTGCCAACTTCAGCCAAGCTCACACAGCTAAGGCGGGAAAAGGCATGGAAACGGCTGATGATATGACGGCTGCGATCGCCTCCGGCGGGCGCTCGCGCCATCGCAGTAGCAGAAGCCATCCGACAGTTACAGCCACGGGTGTTTACGCTAGAGAATGTCCCACACTATCAAGAAAGTGAGAGTTTCGCTGCTATTTTGGAAACTCTCGAAAGTTATAGATACTTGATTAATTATAGTGTGGTCAACATGGCTGACTTTGGACTGCCCCAGGCGCGGCCGGCGGTTAGTTCTGATTGTAAGTCGAGGTTTTGCTGTTTCACTACCATCCACATCTAAACCTATCGGTTGGTACTCGGCGATCGCCCATCTCATTCCCACGATGGCTGATTCACAACTGTTGCCCAAACAGCAACAAGCTTTGGAGAAATTTTTAGCCGGAAACGTGCCAACACCATTGCTAATACAAAGAGTTGGGGGACGTTTACAGTCCAAGTATAAACCTGGACATTCGCCCTGTAACACTATCTTATGATCGCATTTTACGGATCACAAGGGTCGCAACCAGAGTAAATTCGCTGATATTTGGTTGCCGGATGGGATAGTTAAATCTTTGTTTATTGAAGGGGCTGCAATCTTGCAAGGGTTTCCCAGTTGGTACGAATTCCCTAACGAAACTGCTACGGCTGGGTCAATCATCGGCTATTCTGTCCCTCCCAGTTTCGCAAAAAAACTATTTATATCTGCACAGAGCAAATTATTAGGAGTGACTGTATGACTAACCTTGTCCAAAACTAAGAACGGTGCTGGTACATCTCCACACCTTGGGATCAACCAATCCCGCCCCTGCTGGTCAATCTGCTTGAACAGGTTTATGTCAGATGGGCGTATGGTCAGAATTAGGAGTTTTGAATGTGCTGTCAGGATTGCAAAAGGCGTTTTACCGCGATCGCTTCGCTTGCTTGGTTCTGTTGTCATGGGTGATGTTGCGGCAGCAAAGACTGTTGCTCCACTTTGTTAAAATATTACCTATCAAAGCTATTGCCGCGATCTCAGTTTCTCAAGCACTGCATCTGTAAACGGATTCTTGCCAGCGCGTAACTCTTTCACCCAGCTTTGACGTTGTGCTTTATCAGCTTTAAGCTGTTTTAATTCATCTCCTTGAGATAATTTAATTTCTTTGTCAAGCTGAACAATATACGCCTCAAAGTCTGCTATTGCTCCTTTAGATTGATTACTTAGTAATCGTTCAGGCATCGGCAACTGCGAGATAACGAAACATCTAAATCGTCAATTCGCCATACCCTGGCTGTATTGTCAGCAGATGCAGTGACAACGCGTTTTCCATCTGGACTAAAACTCGCGCTAGTAAGAGGTTGGGTATGCCCTTTAAGTAAAGCAATTTCTTTTCCTGTTATTTCCCACACCCTCGCTGTATTATCTAAACTTGCAGTGACAATGCGTTTTCCATCCCGACTAAAACTCGCGCTAACAAGAGGTTGGGTATGCCCTTTAAGTAAGGCAATTTCTTTTCCTGTTATGTCCCACACCCTCGCTGTATTGTCTAAACTTGCAGTGACAATGCGTTTTCCATCCCGACTAAAACTTGCGCTCCTGATAGCATTGGTATGCCCTTTAAGTAAAGCAATTTCTTTTCCTGTTATGTCCCACACCCTCGCTGTATTGTCAGCAGATGCAGTGACAATACGTTTTCCATCTGGACTAAAACTCGCGCTAGCAAGAGGTTGGGTATGCCCTTTAAGTAAAGCAATTTCTTTTCCTGTTATGTCCCACACCCTCGCTGTATTGTCAGCAGATGCAGTAACAATGCGTTTTCCATCTGGACTAAAATCGGCGCTAATAACATAATTAGTATGCCCTTTAAGTGAGGCAATTTCTTTTCCTGTTATGTCCCACACCCTCGCTGTATTGTCCCAGGATGCGGTGACAATGCGTTTTCCATCTGGACTAAAACTCGCGCTAAAAACATTTTGGGTATGTCCTTTAAGTGAGGCAATTTCTTTTCCTGTTATGTCCCACACCCTCGCTGTATTGTCAGCAGATGCAGTGACAATACGTTTTCCATCTGGACTAAAATTGGCGCTCCAAACACCTTGGGTATGCCCTTTGAGCAAGGCAATTTCTTTTCCTGTTATGTCCCACACCCGCGCTGTATTGTCCCAAGATGCGGTGACAATGCGTTTTCCATCTGGACTAAAACTCGCGCTAAAAACATAATTAGTATGACCTTTTAGTTGATTCTGCTCATGAATGTTGTCAAGAATTGTTTGTAAAGCTACCTCTAGACTTGCTGCTGGATATTCTTCTAATAGACGACCATCTTTAACTATTTCTTGTAATTCTTGTCCAGCTTGCGTGGCCAATAATGCTTCAATTTCAATAAATTGAAAGTTCTGCACAGCTGTAACTCCAATTCGTTCTATTCTTGTACCTGCCTGTACTTCTTGACTTTGATGAAATTCACCCTTTGCAATTAAAGCGGCAATTCCGGCTAAAATAAACAATGATAACTGTTGTAGCGATAAGAGCGGCACACTTCGTGAACCCTCGTCAGGAGTGTGTTCATTTTCTGGCTGATGCTGTGTACTCATACAATTTCAATGAAAAGAGCGGAAAGGGGAAAGGGAACCAATTGTAACAATTCGCTACAGACGCAAGAGCGTTTCTGCATTGTCGAAGATTTTACTTATGTAGTTTAACCGCTCATCTGGTTTTAAATCGGGAAATGCCCTTGCCAGTACCATCTCTTGATCAGTGCCATCCCCTGCTCATATATGCTACCGTCTGGCCACTCCACTGAAACCATCGGCAGTACCTTCGAGTCTTTCAGGAATCTTTAGGTCAGCTTGGTAACTCTGGGTGGCAACCGTCTGATATGTGGCGCGAGTTGAGGGTCGATGATTTCTGTCGGTGAGCAGCATCTAAAACTTGTATAATCCTACTATAGGTACATCCCAGCTTCTGTTTGAAAATGCTATTGTCTAGCATGACAGAGTTTAGAGAGCTGCCTTTATGGATTCACCTGTGGTACTGATCAATGTCTTCTCTGTTCCTCAAGGTTTGGAAGATGAGTTTCTTCGCAAATGGAATCAGACTGCTCAGTTGATGAAAAATGAACCAGGGTTTATCGATACAAAGTTACATCGCAGTCTTGACCCAACAGAGAGATTTCAATTTATTAATATTGCAAAATGGTCTAGTAAAGAAGCGTGGCAATCGGCATTCTCTAAACGTATTTCTCAAAATGAGATTTTTGAACAACAATTACCTGTTGAAGCTAATCCCGCACTCTATCAAATTGAAGCAGAGTACTAATCTCAAAATAGAATTTAGAGGAGCTGTAATTCAGCTATGATTACTGAAAATGATGATTCACTCGATGCAGTGAATGAACTAGTGAGAAAAATCTCTATTAAAGAAACTCAGCTAAAAATAGCTCAAGAATCGAATCTTATTCAGACTGCTGAAGCGTTAGAAAATCAACTATCCCAATTACAACAAGAATTGGGAGATAATTCAGACACACAATTGCAGTCACTGATGAGCTTGTGAAATGCTTACGGCGGTAACTGAGCTTCTTATACTGAGAGCAGTTGAAGTATATATAAGCGTGGGCTACGCCTACGCTAAAATATAATGCCTGTATTTTGAAATAGTGGCAGTTGAATGGCTTGGGTTTGTTTAGCGTTATCAAGATTAGACAACGAAATCCCCAGCAACCTAATACTGCGGTTTTCCATATCAATCGACTCAAACAGTGTTTTGGCTATCTCAAAAATCGTAGAGAGTTCACTAATGGGAGCAAGCATTGTCTTACTGCGGGTTAGCTGCTGATAGTCAGAGAACTTAACTTGGTAGGGTCGAGGTGTGCATTACTGCATCACCCCTCCCATTCGGAACCGTGCTTGCGATTTTCACCGCACACGGCTACTCAGTGTGTTATCCATTTGTCAAGTCGGACTCCCTCACCTTTTGACCTATGAAATTAGGAATATCATATATCCACTCCCAGTTAGATTTATTCCAAAATTGAGAAAGTTTCTCGCGGAATTTTGAGTGGTCTTTTTTCCGAATTTCTATTAAGTCAAGTGCGGTCTTTTCGTCGTGACAGTGCCGATGTAATAATTGCAGATTTTTGTACTCATCCTTGCCGCCAATGGCTCTGGGGATGATGTGGTCTACTTCTAAAACATCCCATTCTTGGAAGCTTAAGCTGCACCAAGGACATTTACCCAATTGTAGCTTAAGTAACTTAGCCTTACGATTAGGCATTTGGGGGTGTATCCCTAGTCTTTTACTCCAGTAAACTGTGTCGCCATCGTAGGGGCTTTTATCGCTTTTAACTTTTACATAATCAGTGCTACTGCATTCAAACTGACTGTGTTTTAATAACCGGAGGGGGTTCGCTGTCCCCTCCCTGGTTGCGAATACCCAGTTATCACCATCTATGGAAGTCCAGTATTTATCTGAACCTGCTTTTGCTGTTCCACATCGGCGTTTTGCCCATCGTCGAAGTTTCAGGTATGTGAGGTAATCTTGTTTAGATAATTCTCCAACGTTTTTGACATCGGATTTTGTGTAGAAAGAAGTCCATCCCCTTATGACAGGGTTAAGGTCTTTTATGAGAACTGCTTGGGGAGTTGACCTATGTTTTTTGATGATCTTTCCGATTTCCTCAGTATGAGCCTTACTTGCCTTCGCGGATGGGGTGATGAGTGTGTTAAAACCTAATATTGTACCTTTTGAGTTTATATTGCTCCGGTATTTCCCGGCAGGGTATTGTCGGATGTGATGACCCAAAAAGTCGAATCCGGCTTTACCATCCTCGCTTAATTCCGGTAGGAATGTGTGAGTTAGCCTGGTTTTTTCAGGTTTTAATTCAAGTCCTATACCAGCTAACCATTCCGAGATAATTTCTCGACATCTTTGGACAACGGCTTTATCTTTGTGGAGAACCACAAAATCATCTGCGTACCTTATAAATCCAAGATTATCGCGGTTCTCCCGCTTTCTTCCAGGTAATGTTTCGGCATATTTTATCAGGTGATTTTCTAAACCGTGGAGGGCTATGTTTGCCAATAGTGGAGAGATGACCCCACCTTGCGGCGTACCCTCAAATGTGGCAGTAAATGCTCCTTTGTCTATCACCCCGGATTTTAACCAGGCTTTAATTTGTTGCCTGACTTTGCCCAAGATGTTCAACTTTTGGAGCAGTGCTTCATGGTTGATGCGGTCAAAACATTTGGCTATATCCGCGTCTAACACGTATTTAGCCTTGCCTTGAATACAGTTTTTAATTTGTTTTATCGCATCGCGGCATGACCTTCCGGGTCTAAAGCCATAGGAGTTTGGTTCAAAAATTGCCTCCCATTCTGGCTCAAGCGCAGCTTTTACTACGGCTTGTAGTGCGCGGTCGTACATTGTCGGCACAATATAATAAGACTGCACATAACCTCAAGTCACTTTTGGGAAGTTGTGTCACCATCACCAATCCCATTCATCCACTGTATGGTCAGTCCGTTGTAGTACGGCAAATCCGCAAAGTAGGGATTGAGATGAAAGTAACTGTGGAAAGTCCATTGGGAGGATTTTTATCTCTACCAGCAACGGAAACTGACCTATGGACACAACAAGTTTTCACAACCCAAAGAGTTGAGAAGTTTTTACCTGAAAAACTACTGCGATTGAGTGAATGGGTAGCAGCGCGATCGCAAATTATAACGTCCGAATCTTCTTGTGTTCTTGATGATATTGAAGTCGAACACAAGAAAAAAAATGAGAAAAAAGCATCTACTAGCAACCGCTCAAGCCAAAAACTCAGAAAGGCTAAATCGCCTCATAAAGCTAACAGCAAGGTTAGTGGACAAAATCCTCTCCACTCAACAGACACAGAACGCGATAACTAGGAGTGAACCAGATGAATAATAAAATTAGTTCAACCCATCTGGAACGCCGTGCTGTTGTGTATTTAAGACAGTCAACACCCACGCAGGTAGAATTTAACCGTGAAAGTACTGAAAGACAATATGCTCTAGCCGACCGTGCATTAACCTTGGGTTGGGACAAGAGTCAAATATCCGTATTGGATAGTGACCTTGGTAAAAGTGGTCAAACTACAACCGGACGCGAAGATTTTCATCGACTAATCGCTGCTGTTGGTTTAGGGGAGGTAGGGGCTGTTTTGGCTCTGGAAGCCTCAAGATTTTCTCGTTCCCAAGCAGATTGGCATAAGCTTTTAGATATCTGTGCCCTTACAGATACCTTGGTTATCGACCACGACGGAATTTATGACCCAAATGATTTTAACGACCGAGTGATACTGGGGTTTAAAGGAACTTGGAGCCACACAGAACTACACGGTATGCGTCTACGCTTACAAGGAGCCAAACTCAACAAGGCGAAAAAAGGAGAACTGCGCTGCTCTCCACCTACTGGCTATGTCTACGACCCAGAAGGAAAATTGGTGCTAGACCCAGATGAAGGTGTAGTTGCCGCAATACAGTTAGCCTTTCAAAAGTTCCGCGAATTTAGAACGGCGTTTAAGGTGATGCGCTACTTTTGTGTGAACCAAATTCCTTTCCCAAGAAGACGTTGGCGACCTGGGGATATTGGTACACTTCATTGGGGGCCAGCCAATCTTAGCCGTATAACTGCCCTACTGCGTAATCCTACTTATACAGGAACCTATGTGTATGGTAGACGACGCAGTCTTAACGTGATTGAGAATGGACAAATAACCAAGGTAAAAACCCAACTACTACCCCAACAGGAGTGGAAAGTGGTAATTCACAACACTCACGAGGCTTATATTAGTTGGTCAGAGTATGAATCTAATTGTGAGCAACTCAGACGCAATTGCCCAATTTTTATGTCTGATGGATGTCCAGGAACACCAAGGGAAGGCTTTGCTCTTCTTCAAGGTTTAGTAATTTGTGGTAAATGCGGTCGAAAAATGAGTCCTCGCTACCACGGTAATGGTGGTTGTAGAGCAGCTTATGAATGTACCCAAGCTCGTAAACTTGATGGTAGCGTCGGTGCTTGCTGGAGCGTTGCGGGAGCCGCAATTGATACAGCCGTTACGACTCATGTGCTGTCAGCTTTTACGGACGAGCAACTAGACATTTCCCTTGCAGTGCTATCTGAGCTTGAAAATCAAGCACATGAGGCAGATAAAACATGGCAACTAAGACTTGAAAGGGCACATTACGAAGCTGACAGAGCTTTTCGTCAATATGATGCTACCGAGCCAGAGAATCGTTTAGTCGCACGTACACTAGAAAGGCGCTGGAATGAAAAACTACAACAGCTAGCGGAATTAGAAGAGGCATACCAAAAAGCCCATCAAGTAGAAAGGCTGGAATTAACAGCAGGGCAACGGCAACAAATTTTACAGTTAGCCAACGATATTCCCACACTTTGGCACGCCAGTACTACGACTAACCTTGAGCGTAAACAAATACTAGGGTTGTTAGTAAAACAAGTTGCTATCACCCCAATAGATACTCCAGAACGCTCTACTCGTATCCAAATACTCTGGCATACAGGAGTTACAAGCGAATTGATTGCGACACGCCCAACAAATGCAGAAAAATTCCGAACACCCAAGCAAATAATTCAGCTCATTGACGAATTAACTCCAGGTCGAACTGATACCGAAATTGCCGCAGAACTGAATCGTCGGGGTTTAGTGAATGCTACTGGGCGAGCTTTTACCAAAAAAGGTATAGCATGGATTCGTTGGAAATTTGGTATTGATAAGCCTTTAAGTGATCCAAATGTTGCCAAATCAGGGATCAGTCCGCAAGGTTACTATTCCACCAGTGCTCTTGCTGTAAAACTGGGTGTTGGAATTCATACCATTCATTACTGGCGAGAAAAAGGAATTATTCAGGGTTTCCAAGAAACTCCCAAAAGCCCTTGGTGGCATATAGTTACACCCGAAGTTTTAGAGACTTTACGTGAAAAAATCCGCCGTGTGCCAGTTAAATCTGAATAATACCAGTTTGATAGTGAGCTGAAAACAATAGCTTGAATACTGTTAACCCCTTTGAGTAATTTTCTACTCCAGGGGTTTTACTGTATATCGGGTGAGGGCTTTTTGATAAATTTTTCACCATCAAAATGCCAAGCAATTCCATCTGGATCATGAACAGAAGTCCATTGCCCAAAATTGGGAGTATTCTTCTTATGACGAAGGGTGCTGGGAGAAACATTTAGTCTTCTGGCTAAAGCTGCACCAGTCAGGTGAGATAGAATTTGCAGGGAATTTTGACTTTCGTCTAGCTCTAGTGAGCTATCTTGTAAGTCATTAAGTAGCTCACTATTGCCCGATGATACTTTGGGATGATTATTTTCTGCGGACAGTGGTAGACCATCAAGTGAGTCAGTAAGTGATTCACTATTGACCGATTCCAGTGAGTCTCTTGATGGTAGCTCACTTAGTAACTCATTATGGGGAGGCGTGTTCTCCTCAACTAATGTATAGTTTAAGATAGATTCGGCAGTTGGCGTGACCAATAGTGACTCATTTGATAGCTCACTGTCGGCGGATACGGTTTCAGTAATAGATGACTTCAATAATTCAGTGTCAACATCTGCTCCAGTTATTTGTAGCTCACTTCTAGATATACTCTCGGAGGTAACTACAGCTTCGTTTGTCAAGTCAAGGATTATGTTGGGTAATTCGTTTGGTAGCTCACTTAATGCCTCGTAGTTATCAGGTTGATGCAGACATTCGTTGTGCGATAAGTCTTCACCAGATGCTTGACAAGTATACTGACTTATTGCCTGCTTAAGTACCGCTACATCAGAAAGCAGACTACTTACCTTCACCTCTAAATCCTCAATTCGCTTTGGTGTACTTGATAGCTCACTTGGTAGCACATTGGGTATGCTACCGCATAGGTAAGTCTCCAGAATTGCCACGATAGCGGCAGAATCTGACTTTAATCCTTGAGAGCGCTTAAATTCAACTAACAGTTCATAGACTTTGGGTGGTGGGTAGGCCGCTATACGGGGATTTTTTGTTGCCATTGTTGGTAGACTTCCACAGTTGATACAACTCTAGCCTACCCTATGAGTAGCTCACTTATAGCTCACTCTTCACTAATGTTTTTCACATTAGCCAAGCTCCTCTCTTTGGAAGGCTCCCTTGTTGGCAAAAATCTGTGTCCAAAAAGAGAATACTCTAAACTACCCTATTGGTGACTCACTTGTAGCTCACTACCCTCAGTGGTAAGTTCACCTCTATTTCTGATTGCTTTGTTTTTCATGATCGCTTGTGAGAAAATCTGTACCCAATTGCAGGCTCATTGAGTGGAGAATAATCATAAAGGAGAGAATATCCCTAAACTTCATTGAATCAAGGTGCAATATGGATACACCGTCGGTATTCCTAGTGGGCGTTTTTCTTCTCTTCCTGGTTTTGGAATCCATACTCTACGGGTGGGTTTGGACTTTCCAGTTAGTTTTAATTGCCCTGCAAGTTCAAGACGTGCTTTTGGGGACAGTGATTTTAGTCCATCCACACCTGCCGTCTTTTTACCTTGGTTGTCCTGTGTAACCCGTCGTACCGCTAACACCCTGTTAGACCAAGACCTCATCAGCGTCTTTTGGAGTTTACGGCATTGCTTGACATCGCCACGGCGGGAAGCAGCGTAGATGCGTTTTTGCAACTTAAAAACATATCTTTCGGCTTGTCGCCAATTGATGTCTTTCCATCCCTCGGTATTCAGTTGTTCTGAATCCAAATTAGGCTTTTGCATTGCTACTGTTACCTCTAGTTTTCCCACACTGCGGCTCACGTCTGCTTATCCCGGCAATTACGCCATCCCTTTTTAAGGCATTACCCCGTTAATTCGGGTTAGGCATTTGCTTCTTGAGTCATCCTGCGCCTTCATGTCTTATGGCTGATACCTACCTGTTACCAATTTCAGGAGAGCATGAAGGGTTGTTTCGTTCCCAGTATCCATAATTGAGTCTTTAGGGCGTGTCTATCCACCGAGGTTGTGAGAGGTGCGCTATCGCGGTTCTGAAATCCTGATAGTCTCTACCTTTGTCGGATTTTCCCGTTCCAAGTAGGGTGGTTTATGCCACTAGCTTTATAACCCTTGGTACATTATGACGATGGTTCAGATGACACTTTGCTTGTTCTACCCATAGACTCTTGCTTGCAGTAGGTGCTTTCAGCAATTACCACTTATTTCTGCTTTCACCCCCGCTTTACACCTTTGATAATCAGTCTCGGATGTAGGGGCTACCATAATTCTGGTAGTTTGTGTGCTTTTAATCCCGCACCGGGACAGTAGGACTTGGTGTATTTTGATTGGGTTATAATTCAAGTTGGTAACTTCAATCTTTCCCTTTCTCTTCTAGCTTTCTTAGCTGTTGGCTCGGCTAGATTTCCACACCTACATGGATAGTGAGTTGTCATTGATTGAGGCTTAAAGTGCGAACTCCACCCTTTATGGGTTACTCAATCAAAGCCAGTCATCCCCCGATTACTCGGTTTAGACTGAACGAATCGCACTCAGGGTTAATGTGCGGACTCGCGTTTCATGCTGCTCCAACCGTTGCTCGACAAGAAAGGGCAATCTGTTCGAGTTCTTGCAACATCTGGCTGATATCGTTTAAGTCTTGTGAAAACGAGGTTTCTGCACCAATGGACTTGCGAACCCGATTTGCCTCAACTGGACGGTCATCTTCCGCCCTGGCAATTTTGTAGTAATAATGACCAGCTTTACCAAAGTGGTGTGTTAGCTCCAAGAGCGATCGCCCTTTCAAATCCGCCCCAGTATGAATGCCGAGCGAGTGCATCTTCGCCGCCGTAACTTCTCCAATGCCGTGAAACTTTTCAATCGGCAGTTTCTCTACAATTTATGATTCAATCTGGATATTTGAGAAATTTCTCACCACAATAGTACATTAGCACTAGAGATTTTGGGCTTTCATAAGCTTTTTCATTGAGAAAGTTTTTGTAACAATAACGTTACACTTGATTGAGTAGCATTTTGTCATCACGTTGCCAACGCACGGATTAAGAGGAAGCAAGGGCATGACTATTGGTGTTTGGGTTCTCGGAGATCAACTTTGGGCTGGGCAGTCAGCGCTAGAGAGTTGCCTACAACAACACCAACAGACTCCTGTGATTTTTATCGAATCTCTTGCCCATGCAGGGCAACTTCCTTATCACTTGCAAAAAGTGGTATTGGTCTGGTCAGCCATGCGTCACTTTGCTGCTGAATTGCGATCGCTTGGCTTCCCAGTAACATACGCTCAAAGCCAAGATTTCAATACACCTTTACTTCAATGGATTGAACAATACCAAATTACCGAACTGCGGGTGATGACTCCCACAGATCGCCCTTTTGCTAGATTAATTCAAAAGTTAAACTTGACAATTCAAGTCACTTTTACACCAAATAACCGTTTTATCTGGAGTGATCAGGAGTTCATTGACTGGGCAGGTGGACGCAAACGCCTAATCATGGAGGACTTTTACCGCCAGGGACGACAGAAGTTCAACATTCTCATGGACAGTAATCAACCTGTCGGTGGACGATGGAACTTTGACAAGCAGAATCGCAAACCACCCAAGGGCAAGCTGCCCTTACCCGAAGCTTTATGGTTTGAACCAGACTCGATTACACAAGATGTAATTAACTTCATTAAGCAATCTGAGGTATTTGATCAGAGTCGCTCTCACTGGCTCATTGAGCCATTTCGTTGGGGAGTAACGCGACAGCAAGCATTACTTGTACTTGAGTTTTTTATCAAAACACGTTTGTCTTCATTCGGGCCATACCAGGACGCGATGGTGACTGGCGAACAGACAATGTGGCACGCGATGCTTTCTCCCTATCTCAATATTGGATTGCTTCATCCCTTGGAAGTTGTTCAGGCGGCACAACTTGCATATTTAGACAACAGCAGCGACTGGGAGCTAAACAGCATTGAAGGCTTTATCCGTCAGGTGCTTGGCTGGCGAGAGTATATGCACGGTGTTTATGTTTACCTAGATGATGACTATTCAGAACGTAACTGGTTTAACCACACTCATCCACTACCTGCTTTTTATTGGACTGGCGATACACAGATGAATTGTCTGCACCAAATTCTAACTCAGGTTAAACAAATAGGTTATGCTCATCATATTCAACGGTTGATGGTGTTGAACAACTTTGCAATGATTGCAGGTATCTCCCCCCAAGAACTTGAAGACTGGTTTCATGCTGCTTTTATTGATGGCTACGATTGGGTAATGCAAACCAATGTCATTGGCATGGGGCAGTTTGCTGATGGTGGAATGATTGCATCTAAGCCTTATACTGCATCTGCTAACTACATCAACAACATGAGCGACTATTGTAAAAATTGTGCTTATAACCATCGCCAGCGCAGTACGGATAATGCTTGTCCTTTCAACTTTTTTTATTGGGACTTTCTGGCTCGTCATTATGACTCGCTAAAAGAGCAGCCACGTATGACTCAAATACTGCGTAACTTGGAACGCCTCTCTCCATCGGAACTTCAAAAAATCCGCTCTCTGGCTTCTAATTGGCACACCACACAAGCAGCAACCGTTGGACAAGGAAATGCCCAGTAGCCTGATGCTGCGGTTCTTCAGCAAGCGTGGCTCAAACTGTGCTTTGGCTATCTCAACTCAAAAATCGTAGAGAGTTGACTATTGATACTTTTTAACTGTCTGTTTATCCTATCTACTCAATATTCACAATATGAATACAGACCGATTGCAAGAACTTAAGCGAAAACTCACAAATGACGCAGACTTGTCGGATATCTGGCTATTTTACATGGATCATTTTGCGGATCATTCAGAATTTACTGATATGGGCGAACCTGCCGATAATGAATACCTAAATGCTGTTCTTCAAAAAACTTGTCAGCAGATGTTTGACAGTGCAATAAACATTAGTGATTTTTTGCTGATCTACATCGCTCCATATCATTTATTTCATGGAGCTTTCCTTTCTCGAAGGACGTATTGGGGGTGTGATTTATTTCGAGGATATCAAAATTGGGTTAATTGCAGTGTCGGCAGATTATCCCCCTACTGATGCGGTTAAGTATTCACGTTTTTCTGAGGTGATTCAACTGTCAGCACCGCAGGGCAACGAGCGCAATTGAGATTCACTCTTTAATGTATAGTTAAGGGAATCCCGTTATCTTTGGGTTGCAACTTGAGAATAAACGGAACAGCTTTCAATACCCAATCGGACACGGGTGTATAATTAGCAGCTTCTTCTCCAAAGCTAATAGAAAGCATATCTGTACGAATAATCCCTGGATTAAGGGGTATGGCTGCCATACCACTTGGCAATTCTTGTGCCAAAGAACGAGTTAATCCTTCGATTGCCCACTTAGAAGCACAATATGGTGCAACTTGGGCTGAAGTCGAACGTCCCCAGCCAGAACTAAAGTTAACAATAATACCCCGTTTGTTTTTCACCATTGCTGGTACGAAATGGCGAATTATATTCGCCACTCCTTTGATATTGATATCTATAAGATCAGAAAATTCTTCAGATGGTATTTCCCACAAAGGTGCTGGGTAATTAGTAATTGCCGCATTATTTATCACTATATCTGGCGGTGAATATTTTTGAAGTACGAAAGAGTGCCCATTTTTTTACAAATTGTTCATTCGCCACATCTACAGATGTGAAATCATTGGGCGTACTAAACTTTTGACGTATTTTATCGATAGCATCTGATGAACGGGCACAACCAATAACAGTATGTCCCTGTTCAATAAAACCCTCGGTCATTGCATAACCTAGACCTTTACTTATGCCTGTAATTAAGATGAGCTTACTCATATTTTTCTGTTATTCTTGCTCTGATTCAACAATTCGCGGGAAAAAATAACCACTACCTCTTGCTGTAATAATGAATTCTGGGTCGTTGGGGTCGGATTCTACCTTTGTTCGCAATCGTGAAATATGCACATCTACTACACGGGTGTCTGTATTCATCTCTGGTACAAAGCCCCACAATTGCTGTAATATTTCGACCCTTGAAAAGATCTTTCCCGAATGATTCACTAACAACTCTAATAAGCTAAATTCTATACCTGTCAACCGAATGCGTTGCTCATTTTTATGAACTTGCCGCTTATTAATATCGATTTTGAGATTGCCCACATGGATTATAAGAGAGTTAGAAATAGCATTGATATTGGTTTTGTGGAAACGCCGTTTTAATACACAGGCAATTCGAGCTTCTAGTTCTTTAGGGGAGAAAGGTTTTGTCATGTAGTCATCAGCACCAAGTTCTAGCCCAGTGATTCGGTCTGCTACATCTCCCAAAGCTGTGAGCATAATGATTGGTACATCTGACTCTTTCCGTAATTCTTGGCACACACCGTAGCCATCCAGCTTTGGCATCATTACATCCAGAACTATCAAATCAGGGGTCAACAAGCGAAAAGCTGACAACGCTTCTTCACCATCACTAGCTGTAACTACACTGTAGCCAATCATTTCTAGACGCGTCTGCAAAATTCGGCGGATGCTGGCTTCGTCATCTACTACTAAAATTGTGCCTTTTTCACCTGATAAGTTTCTCAACACTGTTCCTAATGAGCGAGAACTCTCAATCATCCATTATCTGTTTATTGGGAGTCAAAAACGCAATCACATTTTTGACCTACAGTCGTGATGAAGAAGCGATCGCCTAATACTTGCATCTGTGCAATAGATTATGCTGGGGCATCTACCCGAAAACAGATTTGTACTGAAAAAGATAAATTCTTACAATTTGGGACTCGTATTTTCCATAGTTTTGCAGTAGAGTGTTAATTCCGTGCAATTATTAATACCTAACTTCTCCCAAATTTACCCATCCAAATTTTAAGCCAATGCCTTCGAGGGAACAGCCAATGAAAACTTCTAATGATATAGATACAAAAAAAATCATCAAAAAATCCGACAAGCTTACCCTGAGACAGATGAAACTAATCGAGGAGGCTGAAGACCAACTTCTTCAAGCTAATACTGACAATTCTACTGCCCCTGTGGTTGAGGTTGAGGAGAAAACAGTAGCGATTTCAGAGCCTAGAGTTCCTGACTATATTCCATTGCTTGACAATCCTCCAGTACAATCTGTGGGTAATTCCGGCTGGCAGGTTTCTGATGTCTGGCGGGATATTCGGGTAGATGATTTCTGTAGTTGATGGTAGCGAAAAGCAAGCGCCCAGCGTACCAGATCGCTGCCAAAATCAAGTTCAAGTTTCATGTTCACTCTGATTAAGATATAGGTATTTGACCTCAAGGGTGTCGATACTCATGGTGCAAGACCAGATTTTGCTGAATGATTGGCATGTAATAGCCCGCTCGCAAGACCTCCAACCTGGAACAGTACAGCACAAGCGTTTATTAGGCTCAGATTTAGTACTCTGGCATAATGGCGACAAAGTTCTAGCTTGGCAAGACCTTTGCCCTCATCGTGGCGCTCGTCTTTCTTTGGGATATGTCAATAAACAGACCCTTGTATGTTCGTACCACGGTTTAGCCTTTAACAGCGAAGGTAAATGTATACTAGCTCCAGCTAATCCAGACCAATCGCCTCCCGCACGAGCTTGTGTTAAAACTTACCAACTTCTTGAGCGTTATGATTTGCTCTGGGTCTGTTTAGGAACACCAAAACAGGATATAGCTCCATTTTCTGAGTGGGACGATCCGGTTTATCGCAAAATTTTCTGTGGCCCCTACCACTATCACTCTAGCCCCCTGCGGGCGTTGGAAAATTTTATCGATAAACTCGGACCTGGAGAGCATCGTCTAAATGTCTTCTATACAATTACCCCAGTCGATGAAGATGAGTGCGTGGCCCAATATTGGTTAATGGTAAACAGCGCCCGTGAAATTCCAGTTGAAGTCTATCTAAATATTCAAAATCTTGTTGCTAGTCAAGATATCGCCATTGTCAATTCCCAGCAACCCCGACGCTTACCTTTAGATTTGCAAGCAGAAGTACATTTACCGAGCGATCGCTATTCTATTGCATACCGTCAGTTGCTCAAACAACAGGGTATTACTTTCGGCACCATTTAGAACTTTGTTATAGTTTGCTCTCGTGACCAATTCTTCCTTGATGGTACAAGCCCCTAAATTCATTTATGGATAGATAAGTTTTAAACAATGCAGGGTTCAAGCCTCCGAATAAATCCTGGGGCATTAATTGCGAATTGCGAATTGTGCTGACATTGTTTGTATTGTGAGTTTGCTTCCTTAGTGAAATTTTTTCAACGTAATAAATAATAAGTGGGGGTTCGCAGATAAAGTGAAATTGCGGCAACGAACTTATAGGTATTTCAGCCACAGCAATTTGCAGATACAGTGAAATTACTTGTCAGACAAGGCTTTTAGCTAGCCAGCCAATTCGTGCATAAAGTGAAATTTTGTATCTAATCCCAGAAATTAACGTTATCCTGTACAGTGCTGATAATAATTTATACCTAATTCTTTAATATTCTATAAGAAAGTTGCTTGACTATCTATAGTTGGAGTGAGCGATGGCGTAACCGCCCGCCGGAGGCGATCGCAAAAAGGTCAGAGGTAAGCCCATCGCTCAAAAGTGCGTTTTTAATAACGTCAGTTCGGGTTAAGGACTCAAATTTGATTACTTTGACGAAAGAATAACGCTTTCACGCTATCAAAACTAACGACAGAATCTTAGTCTGCGGCAAAATTTCACTGAGCCTACAAATATAAAGTATTATTTTATACTTTAGTTACTGAGATATTTGGAGAAGTGATTTTAATCGTATTTTATGTCGGATAAAAGATAAGGGTTTCTTATTTTGTGTTGAACGTGGTATATTATCTTCAAGTCGGAAGTCGGAGGTCGGAAGTCGGAAGTAAGAATATGGAAGTGGAGTAGGTGCAGTTGTGGATAAAAATGTTGGGATTGCTGACAGGAGTAAGGCGTTTGCAATTAGAATCATCAAAGCTTGCAGCTTTCTTGATGAAAAACCGGGTATTTGCCGCACGCTATCAAAGCAACTGTTGCGTTCTGGAACAAGTGTTGGTGCAAATATAAGAGAGTCACGTTCGGCTCAGTCTGATAAAGACTTTTTGCACAAGATGGAGATCGCTTTAAAGGAAGCGCGTGAAACTGAGTATTGGCTAGAAATTTTAATTGAGTCTGAAGTTGTAGAAAAAGCTAAATTTTCTTCTTTACTTCAGGAAGCTGATGAGATAGTAAAGATACTCGTAGCCTCTACACGCAAAATTAAAGAGAGATTAAATGGCAATAAACTTCGCAGTAAAAAGATAGTGGTTGCAAGAGATAAGCACTCAGAATTTACAAATACTGTGAACTCGAAAGCGATACCCCCTAGCTAGGTTACACATTCTTACTTCCGACTTCCGACTTCCGACTTCCGACTTCTGAAGACTTTTGAAGAAGAGAATGAACCATAACGCAGATTCGTTGCCTCCAATTAAACTTATTCCTCTGGACGCTGAAAATGCATCGCTCTCTGGGCGTACTAGAGTTACAAGACCACCCACTGATATCCGGTGGGTAAAGGTACTGGAGTTTTTACGCAGCAACAATCTCGCACCCAACAGCCGCAAACTTTACGAACGCGAACTCAAAAGGTTTTTGGCATGGAGTGAGCTGCACTATCATGAGCTACGCCCGCGTCATTTCGCACTATATAAAGAGTATCTGCGGGATGAACTGCGGACTGATGCAGGTAAACCGCTTTCAAAAAGCAGCATCAATGCCTCAATTGCGGCACTCAAAAGCTTTTTCAAATGGATGTCCTACACGTATCCTGAAATTATTTCTACCTTACCCACATTGGGTATAAAACTGGAAAAAGTGCCACTGCCACCAGCCCAAAGTTTGACCCTTGAAGAAATGGAGCGGGTGTGGTCAGCGTTGGAGTTATTGGGAGAAACAAAGCAACGAGATACAGTACTTGTCCACATCCTTAGTCATGGACTTCGGGCTGGGGAAGTTGTGCAGCTAAATGTTGGCTCATTTGATGGCAAGCTGCTGTTTTTATCAGACACTAAAACCAATGAACCGCGCTTAGTGCCACTAAAAAAAGAGAGTCGGGAAGTTTTAGCAGAGTATTTGCAATTGCGCTCACAGCAAGGAGAGGTGTTAAACAGCGACTCTCCACTGATGATTTCACACCATGCTTCATACAAAGGTGAACGCTTGAGTTATCACGGCATTTACTTTGCTGTAGAAAAAATTGGTGAAATAGCTCACATTGAGGATTTACATCCTCATTCCTTTCGCCATACTTACGCTACTGACTTATTGCTCTTGAGAGTTGATCCCAGTCATGCGCGGAAGCTGACGGGACATCAAAGTGAGAAAGCGTTTCGGCGGTATACCCTCCGCAGCGAACAAGAAGCTGCGATCGCTGCTTACTATCGTGCAATCGGTGAAGAAGTGGAGTAAGGTATGCCAAAGCCACTCGATCCCAAATGTCAGCTATGCTCCAAACTACCAACAACTCAAGCAAAACTACTGCATGGCCCACAAGGGGACGGGTGTTGGAATCCAAAAGTCTGCCATAATCGCCGCTCATTCTATCGTCACCGGAGTGAAAGTCATTCAGCAGAAATTGATGCAATCGTAGTCGAACCACCAGCAACATATTTTGCAGTGCTGTATTTGTATAAAGAACCAGGGGATAAGCCATTGCACGCCTTGGGCGCAGAACTCTGGCTAGGGCAAAAACCAATTTGCCGCCTAGAACCAATTCACTGTTTTGGGCTAACGGCTGGCAAGATCCGCGCCTATACAGATCAGGTGTTACAGGCTTTTGCATCTCAATACGGTGTTTCATTATATCAATATAAGGATCTGTTCGAGATTGCACCAACACATTGTCCAGTGCGTCCTTGTCCCCTGCACCCTGACTGATCGTCATACAAGCGATCGCTCTAGCCTCACTCACATTCATACTTCCCAAGATTCCAGTTTTGACCCTTCCGCGTCCTCCAGCCCGGCATGACGCATGAGAGAGCTTCCCAAAAACCATTACCATAATTGCGGTGCAGCAAGTGAACAATCTCATAGGCTACTACGTACTCCAAGACTGACAAAGGCGCATCAATTAACTGCCAATTGATGCGAATCACTCCATCTTTTCCGCAGGTTCCCCAAACTCGCTTTTGCTCTGAAAGCCTGACAGGTGGTAATTAAACACCCAACTTACGGGCATAAACTTTGATTTTGATGAAGTTCTGAATATCCTGCCAAACGCGATCGCGTTTCCAATTAGTTAGTGCTTGCTCAATAGCATTTTGTATTGTTTAAGATTATGTATTTACGTATTTGAGTCAAATGATTTTAGATAAGCAATCTTCTGCTTCCTTCCTTAACAAATGACAACGAGTCATTGCAGTAATACTGGACAATCCCTGTTGGAGAAGGTCTTGGCTAATCACTTGACGGTCAAGCATCAACTTAAATAACAAGCTTAATGAGTAATGTTTGATACGCTTTATTTTAGCTAATCTTGCTAACTCAGGATTAATTATTAAAAGAATGAATTCACACTTTTGAGCTAAGGCAAATGCATAACCTTCATCCTGGCATAGAGTTGTGTGGCTTCGACAGTACTGAATTGCAAAAGTTGCCATTTCTGGTTCAAGTGATTGAATTTGTAAACCTAGCTTCAGTAATTTTTGTCCGTCGTAATCTTTTAATTCACGCTCATAAAGAAAATCAGTGACATTGATTTCAATAGGTAAGTTGAACAGTGGTTCAAGAAACCCTACTCGCTGTAGCATTATCAATATTGAAGGATTTGATATCAACAATCGCATCACATTCTAGTTAAAAAATAAGTGTTTTCAAGAAATAAAATTTCACATATTAAACTCTTAATTTTACGAAAGGAGATATTTTTATAACAACTATTTTAGTAACATAGACGTAAAGTTACTTATACCAAATTATTGTGAAGCCGCATGAAACTATAGAAAGCTGGAATGGTTGCCAAGCATAGTCTCTAACTCTTTGATTCTATGCAACTTCATACAAAATTGGTATTAGGCTGATCAGAATGGGAGCAACGCGAAAAAGTGAGATCGGGGTTTGGTTCTCAATTACACCCCTATATTCTCAACAAAACCTGGTTTTTTAGTTGCGATCGCATCCTGAAACAAGCTATATACGTCCCAGGTTTCAGCACCTCACAAAATCGCGTTGCTCCCCTTGCTGCACTGCTTTAGCGAAGTCTGCGGCAGTAGGGAAAGGTTTTTCTTTAACTGCGATCGCAACAGCTTGCTCTAACTTATCGGGAGTTTTGACCAGTCTGAACAAGGAGCGAGTTTGAGAGGGTTTGGTAATCTTGTCTTTGAGTGACTCTGGTAGGGTATCTCTTACCTCTGAGGCAGATAGCAAATCTCTCACCCGACGATACCCACCGTATTTGATTAGCTCCTTTTCACAATAATCTTCAAAGCTTTTGTAGCCAGCATCGAGGTAATAGCATTTTTCCCACATCACTCGCAACTCTTCTATTGCTTGCCATTCAAAACGGTTAATGGCGGTGAAAGTGTCTTGAATGCTGGTGTTGAGAAGATTGTAATCGAGTGCTGATGTGGTTTCGGGTTCTAGTGTCAGCATGATTGTTACCCACGTTTGGTAAATGCTTGTCCTGTATCAACCAGAGAGTGCAATTAGCAGCAAAGTGAGCAGTTGGCTGATTTGGGATCAGACCAAAAATATGTCAACATCGTAATTAGCTCACTTTGTAGTTCACGACTTGAGCAAGCGATCGCAGTGCTTTGCCGGCGGCGATCGCTTTTAGTATGCGGCAGTGTAATAGTTAATCAAACTGCTCGTTTTCTACTCCATTGCCGAATTGCCTGACAAGGCAATCTAATATTGCTTGGTCTAATGTCACTTCTATTCGCTCTAGCCGTCTATCTTGATCCATTCTCTTTCTCCATGCTAGGGGAATCGCCTCTCTTTTGTATCGATTTTACAATACTTGTATTGTAAAAGCTATATATCCCCTAAAAAAGACTTAACCCGCCTGATCATTGGCGGGTTTGTCTTTGTTGAGTAGTTCTAATAGTTGAGCGTGAGTTTGCCTAAGAGATTCGTTCTCCTCTCTTAGGCGGCTGATTCCCCCACTAGTCGATTGTTCTCAATGCCAACTTTTCTCTCAACTTCTTCCAATCGCTTGATTACCTCTGTTAGGTCTTGCGGTTTTTCAGTGGACTTCAAGTAATCCTCAATAAACTGTTTAAGAACAGCTGACACTGTTCTACCTTCAGATTTCAGTTGTTGACTAAACGCTTCCCTAATCTCAGGGTCTATTTCAAACGAGATAAAAGTTCTTTGTTTTTTTAAATTAGCCATACACTTCTTCAGTCCTTACACCCTAAATTTACTCTTGCTCAAACTTGTATTGCAAGGTATTGAATAATATGTATCGTAATGTATTAACAAGTATTGATTTAAAGGTTAAAGTAAATACAGAATAACAAAAAGCGATCGCCCCAAGCCTGGTAAGCAGTGCGATCGCCTTTGTTCCTAAAAAGGAGACTATTATTATGAACTACTTTGCTTATTCACAGCAAGCCCCAAGAAGCTTTCACTGCAACACAATAGACGAACAAGCCGCAGCCCAAGCGGAACTGTACACCCACCTCGAATCCCAAGCCGAAGCTGTAGCCCCAACCCAAGACTTTCTGACATCTCGCGATCGCCACATCATTGCTGAGATTATCGAAGTCCAACCCGAATCAGTTCGCACCATCTGGATCGAAGGCGGAATCACCGTATGGGTGCAATTCTTTGATGGTGGACGACTACCCTTCGATAGGGACTGGTTTGCTAAAAGAGTGCAACAGGTCAAAGCAACACTCCCAGAAACACCTCTGGAACGCAACGAACGCCTAAGCGATGAACTAGAAACAGCTTGCATCAAATTCGGTTTAACTTACGGACAGATTGACTGGCTTTCCTTCAGCACGACTCTATATATGAATCGCCACCGTGTTGGCTTCGTCGGGTACAACAGAGCAAATCAATGGTACAGCCGACGTACTCAACTGGGGGGCAGCCATACATCTGACAGCATTGATGCTGCCATCGCATCACTCGGAATCAGGCAAGCAGTAGCAGCGTAAATACCGAATCTAGAAAAGGCGATTGCAACCAAAACAAGTGCAATCGCTTGCTACTTCACCACGAAATGGCTTAATCATGGCACACGTCGCAATAACTACACTCTCACCTAAAACACCAGATTGGGATGAACACTGCGAAAAAATACTGCTGCCACCAACAGATCCAAACGCAGAGGTCATAAAAATTTCCGTTTACAAGCTGGTGTATTGCAATGGTGCTTGTCCCAAGTATTACCGCGTTTACAAAGCCGACTCAATGCTTGGTTTGGTTTTTCAACATATAACCCATTGGTCAAACGAGGTAGACGAGATCCGCTATACCCAGGCATTGAATGCAGTAATCGCACTAGAGAATTTTCTCAAAACTACAAGTATTGACAAGACTGTTGCAGCGTAAACCACAACTCATACCAATTCGCAATTCGCAATTCGCAATTCGCAATTACAAAACTTAGATACAGCAAGGCTTTCAGGATTTACATCTGTTTCATTATTTTAGTGAATTGGTATCAGGAGTCAGAAAATACTGAATTCTGACTTCTGGCTTCTGAATTCTCCCTAACTATTCACCAATTAGAACAATGGAACCAACAATATCAATTCCACACGGTTGGAAATACCCTCGTTTTACTTTAGGACAACGGTAAGGATTCAGGTGTTTGAAACCGAGTCACAGAGCGAGTTTCAAAATTTAATTTTGTTTATTAACATACCTTAAGTCGCAATAAGGAACGAAAACGTAGGCATTACATAAAACTTATTGAGAATAAAAAATCATGCCTAATTCATGGAAACTATTATCAGGAAAAGGTTGTAGCGATTTTGGTATGACCTGAATCCTTACGGACAACGTACAGAGCAGGGAATTATCATCGGCATCAAGTATTACCTAAGCAATAGTCTTTTAGCATACGAATATGGCGAAGGCTGGCGCTACATCGTCATGCCTGATATCAATTCTATTGATGAAGGAAATCACTTAGAGAACGAGATTAAATTACTGACACCGCAGGAATTGAGAGCAGAGATTCAGGCTGAAATAGAAAAATGTCTACGCCAACTTGAACTGCTTAAGTACGAATTAAAAGCAATTCCTGGAGGCATAGCTGATGGCTAAATCGCCTAAAAACTGCTCTGACCTCACGGCTGCTAGCTTGCTGCTTTTCTTGCGCCGCTATGGTGGTTCTGCTCCTTTGCACAGCATTAATTTCTCACGAACAGTAATCCAATCATTACTCGATAGAGAACTAGTACGAGTGCAGAATACCAAACACGGTTTTTTACTGACAATTACACAAGATTCTGACAAATTGCCGACTAACTAAACCCATTAACTTACTAAAACAAACACAACAAATACAACACCATCATGGAAACCATCAAAATCAACAACAGCGTTTTTCTCATCCCACCCAGCCAACCTAAACTGCAAGCCAATTGCGCTAAAGAGTACGGGCAATTCCTTTTAGATTGCCCTCCAAAGTTGACGATTTTAGAAGCACAAGCTGGTGGATATCTCAAAGGTAACAAGGCTGATTTTGCAATCGCAATCTCCCGCCCTGACCGTGCATTGACCATCAACGAGAACTTCACCAACGAACCATTTACTGAACTGTGGGTAATTCCAGTGGCAGGAGGACTCAAAGACCAGTTTAAGGGGCCAGCCTCCATGCTGCTTTCTTTCCTGATCCACCGCCGCAGTAAAGACAATTTTGCTGGATTGTACAATCACTTCGCCCATCGCGCATTTCAATCATGGTGTGAGGAAGGGATGCCCGGAGATCCAAAGGAGTTCTGTTATCAGGCGATCGCTTCGGTACTGAAAAACTACATCTTCTGTGCGGAGTTCCAAAAGGTGGAAGGAGCGCTGGGAACGTACTGGTTCATCCAATGGTCGTACCGTAACCCACAGTCTGACTTTGAAAAAGGCGCTCTCGAAGCAGCCGAAATGATTCGTAGTGGTGCGGAATCTGGGGCAACAGTTCATTGGGTAACGAATGAAACGTATGAACGCTGGGCTAGTAATGCTGTCACTGCACCAGCATTGCCCCCGGTTTCGGAGACTGAAGTGAGGGCATCTCTGCAAGGACAGAATCAGACAGTTATGCCACAAGGTAACAAGCGGTAATTAGGTACTACAACGGCGATTCACCTTTGAGTCGCCACTACATAAATTAGCAGCAAAAACGAGTAATGAAAATCGGTACTGTCTCAATTAACTATTCGAGAAAGTTTAACTTGGGCAACTACGAATCAATCGAATTAGGTTGTTCTTTATGGGCGCAGGTCGAGGATGAAGAAGATGCTTCAGGCGTAGTTCAATTTCTTTATTACCAAGCAAAAGCAGCAGTTAAAGAGGCAGCAATGCCCGTGATTAAAGCAAACGAATTCCAAATTACCAAAGCCAAATCTCAGCGCAAAGTAGTAACTGATGAAGGTGTTGCAGAACTAGATAATTTTTGAGCCAATCAAATATGAAACAACTAACAGGTTTTATTACCGTTGCCGCATTACCTGAATCTACTGCTGCTTCTGCTAAAAAACAGCTAATAGAAACAATTGAATGGCTCCATAAAGAAGGTGCTGCTACTGAAACCAACCTCAAACTTTTGACTGCAATTGTCGAATCGATTCTTTGCTCGGAAGAATCATACACAAACACGGTGAAAAACCCGATGGGTGGAAATCTTCTGGTCGTAGAGTAAAACGCGGATTGTTCCGCACGAGCCAGAATTGGTATATTAATGCAGATTGCAACGGAGCAGCCAATATCATCCGCAAAGTAAGCACAACACTTAGTTTAAACTTAAGTGGAGTGTCTAGGGGGTCATTGACTACCCCCACCCGGATCTATATCTGGGTGACAGCTAAGAAGAAACGGGGTAACGAGGTTTTAGCCCGTTGCATAGTTTCCGCTTAGAGTCTCCGCGTCTCAAGATGGGGGAGTGTCAAAAAGATATGTTCGAGATTAGTCTATCTCATTGACGATAAAGTTAATTTAGAAGATTTCTAAATTTGTGTCAAAAAGATATGTTCGAGATTAGTCCATCTCATTGCCCAGTGCGACCCTGCCCGTTAAATCCTGAATTTCTTCAATGACTACATACCGTCAATTAACCATCTGGGATGTATTAGATGAGTTGTCCGAATCTCCAGCGACATCCTCACTTGTACCGATGTGGGAATGTTTAGATGCGGAGCTAGAAAAATTACCCTTGGAGGCACAGTTATTAACCGCAGCGCTTGCCTTCACTCAAATTGCGGATATTCTCAAGTCTCGTGCCGAAGTGCTGTTGCAAGATACCCGCGATCTCAATAGCCCAAAGGGGCCAATTGTTAGTACCGATCTCTTTGCTGGTCTAGTGCGGACAACAATGCACCTAGATTTAGATGATTTGATTGAACCGCGAACACCACAAACCTTTAAACCACATGGCCCACACCAATTTTCATATCCTAACCAGGAGGGTGATTCTGTAGTAGCACCCGTTGAGAAAGCGAATGTTTTGGCAATGCTCGATGAGGTGACGAGTTTAGAGGATGTCCATAATCTGGCATCAGATGAAGATGTGCCAAAATGGCAAAATGCGATCGCTAACTACCTGATAAATGTCAAAGATGAGATTTCTTTAGTTAAACTGCAACGTGTGTTGCAAATGCCGATGGTAGAAGTATGGTTGGGATTATTGCTGGGTGGGTTTACATTAGAACAGCGTGGTGATTTTTATCACAACCATAATGTCTGGGTGAAAAGCTCTCCTTTCTATGTTCATCAATTCCCTTAGTTGCGATCAGGGAAAAGCGATCGCCCCAATCAAAAAACCTTAATAATGGAGAGTAACGCAGGCACGAATTTTTCCCAATTTGGGAAAAGCGATCGCTGTCCTCACACATAACAGCTGTTTTATCTATTGGATTTTTAATGCTGATTTAGTCAACTATATTGAATAAATCTATGATTAGCGATCGCCGACTCTTCCCCAGTCCCCAATTTGACCCCGGCTTACCTGCCAAAATTGCCAGTCAATCTCTTCTTTGGGGGCTGAAACATTATTTAATCTAGATTATT
The DNA here is from genome assembly GCF_034531135.2 of Nostoc sp. CmiVER01. NCBI lineage: Bacteria > Bacillati > Cyanobacteriota > Cyanophyceae > Nostocales > Nostocaceae > Nostoc > Nostoc sp. CmiVER01. The sequence goes on along the minus strand of NZ_JAVRBU020000010.1, from coordinate 46,405 downwards.
AAGTTCTCTTCAGGTTTTTCTTCCCCATTCTGTTGTGGCTCACAAACATTTCCCTGCCAATATGCGGGAATAATAACGGCAGACAAAAAAGACTTATCTGTGTGCGCTTAATATCTGCGCCAACCCAGTCCCTAACCTCTTTTAACGCAGTTTCAGGAGTTGACGAGAAATAGCCCCCCACAAATCCAAAGACCCCACAGCACATCAGAGGCTACGGGGTTGATTGGTGATGCCTGAATGACCTCTTTTCAACATCCTGTAAAAAAGATCGGGAGATTTGCATAAGAATACTTCATTCCCATGAAATAAGGAAGGAGCTGTTCTAAAGGTGTTATTGCACGTACAGAGAAAATGGCAAATTAAACAAACAGTGTGCAGCGCTTAAGCGCATACCCAAAGTTACGGCTTGCCAAAAGTTACACACATCACACACAGCGGAAAATTATATTATGTCCAGACTAATTGTTTCTTTGCCCCCATTAGAAAGCACTTCTGGTTCCGATCTAGTGGTGGGACAAGAGGATAATGCATTCCCAGCAATTGGAATTGAGGTTCTAAAAAACGGAGTCATCGATACTAGAGGAGGTAATGACACTATCAAGGGTAGTGCCACTGGTAGCGATTTTGATTTCTCCAGCAATAAGGGCCCAGGCACTGGCACAGGCATTGCTAACAGTGGCATCATCAATGCAGGGAAAGGAGATGATACTATCTCTGGCACAGGCACTGGCGGTTTCGACTATATAGGCTCTGCACCTGGTATAGGTATCTCTAACACGAATGGCGGCTACATTAATGGAGGAGACGGAAAAGATTTGATCTCTGGAACCGGAAACAGAGGCGACTTGGCTAAAGGCATCAATAATACTCAGGATAGCCGCATTGATGGAGCAAAAGGGGACGACTCCATCGAGGGAACTGGAAATGGACAATCTGGATTTGCTGGTATAGGAATCTTCAACAGTGGTGGCAGCAATATTAATGGAGGAGAAGGGAAGGATTCCATCAAGGGAACTGGAACTGGTGATTATTTTGGAGGAGATGGTACAGGCATCTTCAACAGTGATGGTAGCGTTATTAGTGGAGGTCTTGGAAACGATTCTATTACTGGTATCGGCAAGGGCGGTAACGCGTTAGCATCGCCCGATAGATTAAATACCCCTGCCGGTAACGGTATAGGTATCTCTAACAGTAAGGGTAGCACGATCAGTGGAGGGCAGGGAAACGACTTCATCTCTGGCACAGGCACCGGCGGTGGAGGGGACAATAGTCCTTTTGGGAATTATGAACCTGGTGTAGGTACAGGCATTGTTAACAGTGGCAGCATCAGTTTAGGCGATGGCAACGATACCCTTGTCGGTACTGGCATTAGTAAAGGCATAGGTATTGTTAATACTAATGGCATCATCTGTGGAGGGGCAGGAGATGATAGTCTTACTGGATATGGTGCCAAAATTGGCATCCAAGGTGGCACAATTGATGGCGGAAACGGTAACGATTACTTCAAAGCCCGTCTAATTGATGATAGCAGTAATGCCGTTTCAGACCAAGGGGGGGCTATTGCAGATGTCGTGATTAAGGGTGGATCTGGAGCCGACACATTTGATGTTGGTTACGGTAATGCTACGATCGATGGTGGTTCGGGATCGGATAAGCTAATTTTGCCTGATTTCAAAAGTGATTACACTATTCTAGGCAGCTCGAACAATTACACTATTAAGCGCGATCAGTTCACGTTGAATGTATTGAATGTTGAGGAAATTGCCTTTTTTGGCGTTGCTCAACATAGCTAGTGTGCTTGTTGGATTACTCTTTAGGGATTTCCAACAAATACACTAGCTCTTGAGTTCCTCCTTCAAGATGTTTGAAAAGTTCTATTGTAGGTATCAAAAAGTTCTATAACCTCCTAAATTCCTCGATAAATTGGGAGACTTAGATTCCGGTTCTAGAACATTTTATTGAGGAGTGGGCGCGGTAAAATACACTGTGTATTACATTCGCCAACAGTATCCCCACCGTAGGTGATCGCAGCGTAGTAGACTGTCCAGTTATGGCGGCTATAAAAGGACACTGCCACTCCCTCCTCAGATTCCTTCTTGAAGCGATAAGCCATTCCGGCAACGTCTTCTCTACCAGACACTCCGCGATCGCTTACCGCTTTCATACATGGGTTATTTATTGGATTGTTGCATCGTGTCTTTGTTGGATTAACCTCTTGTTTACTAGCTGTCTCGTCACTTCTGCTGCTTCCAAACAAGGTTGTACTCTCTTTCAACAGCCGCCAGCAGCTTTGCCTGCAAGGATGACAGATAAGGTTTAGCTTGTTTCCCCAAGCCCTGCAACAGCCAATCCACAGAAGAGTCACGGTTAGCCACTTGATGCAACTGCCGTAACCTCACACATAACTGCTGCATGAATTGGCAATCTTCATCAAGCAATTCCAGTAACTTCAGGTGTTCAATTTTCACGGTGTAGTCGCCGTCCCAGGTCTGGACTGTACAACTGTATTCTCCAGCATGAGTTACCACACCCCAATAACCCGCTTTTCCTCTCAAATCTGGATTATCCTTCGGCAACAGAAGGCATATTTCCCCAATATGATAAGGATTGGGTACTTTCGTGCTTTCGCGTATCCTATCCACAACATCTTTCACTATGCGACCGGATGGAATCTTATTACCAGCTTGCTCCACTGCCTGCTGCCATACATCCGCTTGTACAGCCGGTTCCAACTCGGCTTTCGCCAAAAAACGCAATTGTCTTTCGTTGGTCGGCATTGGAATTTGCCGACCATTGGTCGGCAAAAACTTTTGAAGATTCTCATAAACGACAGTAGCCGAAATCTTCAAGTACGCCGCATCACGACTATAATTGAAGCGTTCGCGGCAATACTCCTCAAAAGTCCGGTGCGTGGAACGGTACAGCCGTCTGTCCATCAACTCCATCAGCGCCTGACCTGCTGACAAAAATGCCCTTTCTACCTGACGTTCCAATTGCAAGCGTAAGCTTTGTTCTTCTTCGGTCAACTCTATAATTTCAACAGCCACAACCTCAATGGTTGCTGAGGCTGGCTTATCTTGGGCAGAAGTGTTTTCGGGAGCAAAGTCCGTAGCTGGCTTTGGTTCAACAGATGCCGCAGAGGTAGCTTTCTTGCGTCTGGATGGTAGTTTGTTCATTGTGCTACCTCCAAGACAAATTGGCTCGTAGCAATATTGAGTTGTGTCATCATGAAAATAGAGTTTTTTATTTATACCCCCATCCTTCAAATAGGTTAAGGTTTTTCATTGCTTTTTATATTTTGCACTGATGGAAGAATACTTTGACGAAAATCAGTCCAATACCACAGTTAACCAGAAATACTTCATAAGTCAGGAGCCTGAATTTAGTTTCAGCTTATTCTAGAAAATACTTTCTTCAACACATGGATAAAACAACGGCTAAAGCTTGATTATTTGACAGCGGGTATTGCATTTTGGATGACTTTGTTTGGAGTACAAGAGTCGTTGTTAGAATTTCGCCTGGGTTATCTCGGTCGCTATTGGTTTCTTGCCATTATTGCTAGCTTACTTCTGATACCAATTTAATGTGAAGCTGCACAAAATGATTAAGCCTCTATTCTTGGCGTTCTTGGCGTTTCGTTTTTAATTCTATGCATCTTCATAAAGAATTGGTATGAGCTTTTTGCTCTCTGCCCCGATTACTATCACGCTAATCATTCTTAAGACGGGGCATACCCTATCTCACATAAGTTATATTGTTTGGAAGTCCTAATATGCTAATTACAGGTCGTAATACTGGAACTTCCAAATATAGACATGGAGCAGCTTTAATCTAGTACAACTGTTTTGTCTATATGCATCTGTAGATATATATCGTTATTACGGTAAATATGGTAAACCAGCGAATAAACACATAACAAATTATACAATTCAACTGTCAATAGTTTCAGTAGAAAAAGCCCACTGTTGAATCAGGGACTTAACTTATACATCACTTTTTATAAATACTTAACATTTTTATTTACTACTATTATAATTCTACAATACAGGTATAATTACTAAAGTTCTTTATTAATACCGCATAATAAGTTTAGTCATAACAGATGCTAATTCTCAAATTGGGAAGTTTTTAACAGTCCTATTGTTGTAGTTCAGCATGGAACGTGGGCTATATAACTCATAAAAATAAATAACCAAACTTACTTGTATGAGATACGAAAATCATTGATTACTAGCGTTTGGTATTGGCAGCAATTTATACAATCCCATTTAAATGAATCAAATGAATCAAGATATGGTAGAGGATAACGCAACGAGACTTGCCTTAAAATCTGAGCTTCTGCAATGCATAGATAAATTAGGATTACAGCAAAGTCTATTTCCAATTCCTGATGAATCTATTGATAAACTGGTGCGACAGTTGGAAAGTATAAATCCGATTCCACATGCACTTCAGGCTAACTATCTTCCTTCTCTATTTGGTAACTGGCAATTAGTGTATGCATCTCAAGGGACAATTGTCACACGCCAGATCGCATCAATTCCAGATTTTTGGGGTGCAATCAAAATTAAACGAGTGTGGCAAACATTGGCTAGTGGTAGCAATACCAGAAACATCTTAGCCTCTAACAGCGCCCAGCTTGAATTACCTATTTTAGGTGAGTGGCAGTTACAAGCTAATGGACATTGGAAATGGGGCACAGATGAGAAAACTGCCACAGTGTCCTTTGACTCATTTTCCATCCAAGCAACAAAACCCTTTGGGTTATCTAATTGGAGTTTTCCTGAGCTAAAAATACCAGTATTAGAATTCCTACAAAAAGAGGCTTTATGGATAACCTCCTACTTAGATCAAGAAATAAGGATAGGACGAGGGGCAACAGATAATTTATTTGTATTTCGTCGTGAAGTAAGGCCTTCAATTTAGTCCTAACAGAGAAGTTTTGCTCACTGGAGTTAATTCTAAGCATAATTGAAAGTTTAGATGAAAATCTTTTCAAACATTTCTTTTACTTTTTGCCAGCATTTAGTTTCGATATCTTATGTGTTATTATCTTCATCTGCGATGGCACAGGTTATTCCAGATAATACATTACCTACCAATTCTATAGTTACGCCACAAGGCAATACCAGCAATATTACTGGAGGAACGCAAGCCGGAAACAACTTATTTCACAGCTTCGAGCAATTTTCTGTATCGATAGGTAGCACTGCTTACTTTAATAATGCCTCAAATGTTCAAAACATTATTAGTCGAGTAACTGGTTTATCTATCTCTAACATTAATGGTTTACTGAAAGCTAACGGCAGCGCTAACCTGTTTCTAATTAATCCTAATGGGATTATTCTTGGCCCCAATGCTGTCCTAAATATCGGTGGCTCGTTCTTAGCTAGCACTGCTAACAGGATTAACTTTGCTGATGGCAGCCAATTCAGCGCAAAAACTCCACAAAATCAACCCTTATTAACAGTGAGCGCACCTCTTGGCTTAGGATTTGATGGAAATCCAGGCGTAATTCAAGCTCAAGGTACAGGACACAATCTGACTCTCAATAGCCCATTTTCACCATTTATTAGAACCATTAGCTCAAATGGCTTACGTGTCAAACCAGAAAAGACTTTAGCTTTAGTGGGTGGTGACGTAACTTTAGAGGGAGGAAAGCTTGAGGCAAGTGAAGGGCGAATTGAGTTAGGTAGTGTTGATAAAGGAATAGTACACATTAATCCAGCTTCTAATGGTTGGAATTTGAGTTATGAAGATGCCGTTAGCTTCAAAAATATTCAACTATCTCAAAAGTCAATAGCAGATGTTAGTGGCTTTGGTAGTGGTTCTATTCAAGCACAAGCTGCTGATGTGGAACTAGTTGATGGCTCAATATTTTTAATTCAAAACCAAGGAGAGAAATTATCAGATGACATTATTGTAAATGCCTCTGAACAATTGAGAATAGTAGGAACTTCTCGGAATGGAACAATCCCTAGTAGCTTGGTTAATGAAACTTTAGTTGGAGATGGAGGAAAAATCGAAATTTCAACTAAAAATCTAATTCTTCAAGATGGAGCAGCAATAGCTGCTAAAACTTATGGTGTAGGTAGGGGGGGCAATATCTTCGTGAATGCTTCCGAATTCACTCAAGTTGCGGACGGTTCCTCTTCCGTTGTTCAACTACCTAGTAATATCATTACTTCAACCTTTGGCTCTGGAAATAGTGGCAATCTTACTCTAGTTACGAAAAATTTATCTGTAGAAGGTGGTGGAGAAATCCTAACTTCAACTTTTGGGACTGGCAAAGGTGGTAACTTAACAGTGAATACTCCTGAATCTACTCAAGTAATTGGTTACTTATTGGGGGCTTCACAGCTTTCTAGTACTATTCTTACTAGAGCTTCTGGTTCTGGTAATGCAGGCAATCTAATCCTTTCAACAGGAATTTTAAGTGCCAAAGATGGAGGTATTATTGGTTCTTTATCTCTTGGAACTGGCTCTGGAGGGGATGTAACTGTAAATTCTGAAAACTTTGTAGAACTTATTGGAGTAGTACCAAATGTCTTTACCCCAAGCTCTTTGGCTACTGCAACTTATAGCAGTGGGAATAGTGGTAAATTAATAGTTAATACAAAAAAGTTAACAGTTAGAGATGGCGGAATAATTAATACTTCTACTCGCTCAACTGGGAAAGCTGATAGCCTTATCATTAATGCTTCTGATTCTATCGATGTAATAGGTAGAGTTCCGGGCGCTGTAAATCCCAGTCTTATCAATTCATCTGTTATTGATTCCAATAAAAATTTTCAAGAGCTATATCTGTTGCCTTCAGAATTAAGAGGAGATTCGGGAAGTGTAACGATTAATACTAAAAAGTTAAATATTGGAGATGGCGCATTAATTAGTGTCAAGAATGATGGTTCTGGCAATGCTGGGATAATTAATATCAATGCTGATACAATCAACATTTCAAATAACGGAGGTCTTAGCGCTACTACTGCTGTTGGCCAAGGTGGAAATATTGCTGTTAACTCAAAATATGTTCAATTAAACAATGCGAGTATTTCTGCGACTGCTGGACAACAAGGTACTAATGGTGACGGCGGCAACATCGTCATCAACACAGATATCTTAGTTGCAATAAAAAATAGCAGCATTACAGCGAATGCTTTTGAAGGGCAAGGCGGTAATATTAGAATCGATACCAAAGGACTATTCCTTTCTCCTGATAGCAAAATTACAGCTAGTTCACGATTCGGTTTGGATGGTACGATTCAGATTAATACCTTATTTACTAATCCTGTGCAGGCTAAAACAGAACCAGAAGCAATTCGTGCAACTCCTGAGATTGTATCGGTTTGTCAGGGACGATCGGGGGCAGTAGCTAGGAGTAAATTGGTCATTACTGGTACTAATGGTCTTCCAACTAGTTTTAACGACCTGCAAGCTAGCAATTTGAGTTGGCAGAGTAACTTAGTTCCAAATGAAGCTTTTTATAATTCAGAGGAACCAAAGTCATACTCAAGCGAAGAACCAACACAAATCATAGAAGCACAAGCCTTGATACAAGATTCTAATGGGAATTTTATTTTAACGGCAAAACAACCCAATAGTGTCGTTCCTAATGCTTCGTTGTCTGCCATCTCATGTTCTCAAGAATCTCATGTATCAAAAATCTTACCAGTGACGAAAACCACTCACAAGGATGATTAGACTCCGATATTGGTTCAAGTACTTGTTGCTAGTTATTTTCGTGTTATCTATAGTTGTGAGCCAACCATTTCTTACCTCCGCTCAAACTGTAAATAAAGAAGCGCAACAACAGAAAGAGGCGGATTTACTCACTCAAAGAGGTCAAAAGCAATTGGATCTTGGCCAAGCAGAGTCGGCTTTTGAAACTTGGCAAAAAGCTACAAAAATTTATCAGAAACTCCGCTATGAGGATGGTATTACTGGGAGTTTAATCAACCAGAATCTTGCTCTACAAGCGCTGGGCTTACATCATCGGGCTTGTAATACGCTTTTGTCAGCTTTGAAGTTAGACGCAAATACTTCTCTTTGCACCACTAAGCCACAGCAACCTACTGATAAGATGGAAAAACTGCTGACGGCAACCATTAATAAGCAAACTCTTTCACCCGTAAAATTACTCGCATTGCACAACTTTGGGGAAGTCTTGCGTCGGTTGGGCAAGCTTGATGAATCAAAAAAAGTCTTGTCAGAAATATTATCTGCTGCTAAGTCGATACCTTCTATTGACACTAGCGGTATTCTGCTTTCATTAGGTAGTACTAGTCAGGATACTTACAAGCAAGCACGAAATCAATATTTAGAAATAGAAGAACCTGTTTTTCAGAAAGAATTTGTCAATTTGATTCAAAAACAAGCATTTGACTCACTTAATATTTATCAACAATTGATTAACAGCTTAAATACTCCAAAGGAAGTACAATTGCAAGCTCAATTACATCACTTGAGCTTAATGTTAGACTTTGAGCAATGGTTAGCAGTAGAGTCAAAATTAGGTAATAAAAAATTAGCCTCCTTTCGTACTATAATTACTCAACAAATACAGCCTGCTGTATATCTGCTTTTAAAAAATCACTCGACATTTTCTCGATTACCAGCCAGCTATTCTGTTTATGCCAAGCTGAACTTTTCTAAAAGTCTAAATAAAATTCCAGCCCAACAGTTCCATTCACTAGCTATTGAATATGCTGAATCTGCTTTACAAACTGCTAAAAGTACTAATAGTCAGAGATTACAGTCAGAAAGTTTAGGCACTTTAGGGAAGTTAAAACCAGAGAAATCACAAGCATATTTTGAAGAGGCTTTGGGATTGGCTCAATCAGTTCACGCATGGGATCTTGCCTATCAATGGCAGCAGGAATTAGGAATTTTGTATAAGGCTCAGGGAAAATATAAAGAAGCTCTACAAGCATATAGTGCAGCAATTGAAAATGTTACTTTAGTTCGCAACAATCTTTTGTCAACTAATACAGATTTACAGTTTTCGTTCCATGAAAAAGTGGAGCCTTTGTATCGTGACTATATGCGATTGCTCTTAACAGATTCTAACCCTAATTTGCCAGAAATAATTCAGACTAATGAAAGGCTGCAAATAGCAGAACTGGAAAATTATCTTCAATGTCGCAAGCTTAATCTTGCGACATTCAATGAAATTGAAAACTTAGATACTAGCCCAACAATTATTCATATAATCGACTTAGTTGATAGTGTAGAAGTAATCTCTCAATCTCCTAAACAACCTCTTCATCACCACTCTATTGAATCTCAACTAATTAGAGGGCATATTAATAATCTTGTAGATACTTTACAAGATAAGAATCTTGCTTATGTTGATGCAGATGTGATTCTTGAGCATTCACAAGCACTTTATAATTTATTGATTGCACCTATCAAATATTTACCAACATCAGGAACACTAGTATTTACTTTAGATGCATCTTTGCAAAGTTTACCGATGGGTTTATTTCATGATGGGAAAAATTATCTAATTGAGCGCTACGGTATTACAGGTACTTTAGGTTCTCGAATGCAACCACCTAAACTTTTAAAACAGAAGCAGTTAAGAGCTTTCATTGCTGGACTCAGCAAGATTAGCCCTAGTTTTTACGCTCCAAATGCTCCCAAAGGACTCAAAGTATTGCCAGGGGTGGAAGTAGAAATAGCAAATGTAAAAAAAGGAATTACTTCTTCAAAAGTATTGTTAAATGAAGATTTTGTTAGCCCAATGCTAGATAAAGAATTGAGTACAGATGATTTTTCAATAATTCACCTAACTACTCACGCTCAATTTAGTTCTGTTCCTGACCGAACAATGATTTTTGCTTGGGATAAACCAATTACTGTTTCCGAATTTAATGATTTACTCAAACAAAAAACTCAGTCTAGCCAAGAAGGAATTGAGTTATTAGTTTTGAGTGCTTGCCAAACTGCCAAAGGTAATAAGAGATCAACTCTAGGAATGGCTGGAGTGGCAGTACAAGCCGGAGCCAGAAGTACCATAGCCACTCTCTGGCAAGTAGATGCTGATTCCAGCGCTTTACTAATGAAAGTATTTTATCAAGGATTGAAAGATGGTTTGACTAAAGTCGAGGCACTACGTGTTGCACAATTGCAACTGATATTAAACCCTCAATATCAACACCCTTCCCACTGGGCAGCATTTTTACTTATTGGGGGTTGGCTATAATTTAATGAGCAAGAACCAGGTTTTTTCAACCATTTCACCATTTTCAAACCTGATTGTACCTTTTCTAATTCAGATGTTTTACCACTGCTCAAAGCTAATTGAGCTGCTATAGTGTAAGTCTGCTCCGCTTGATCTGGTAACAATGCTCCTAAATAGCGATCGCCTAGTACTCTGTATAAAGTTGGATTTTGACTACCTGCCACGACTCGTGCAATTAATGTCTTAATTGATTCATCTAAAAGAAGCTTTGACATATATATAGCATCCAAATCTCGGAAAGCGGCTTCATCAGGCGACAATCCCAAGTCTTTAATTTGCTTGACTTCATGTCTAATCTGCTGAACATCATCAAGAGATAGAAGATGGACTACTAAGGGACTATAATTCAGGGGCTGGTCGCCATAGTTACTAATTACAGTGATTGTGTACGTATTGCCATACTGTAATTCTTTTTGCTCTTGCGGATATGATAGATGAGTAGCATTTACTATATCCTTTTTCCAGTTAATACCATTGCCTTTTACTACTACTGTATAGCTATCAGCGCCTGCCACTGAGCGCCAAGAAATTTCTGGTTTATTATCTATAATTGAACTGCCGTAAGGACTAGTTACAATCGGCGCATTTTTTTCATCATCTGGTCCCTTATAGTCATGTGGACAAGGAACTATATTTAATACTGAACACTGTACAGCTTCGTTAGGTGGTGGCGCACATATTTGTGTATTAAAAACAGTGCTCTGCTTTAAATACAGAATTTTTCGATTTAAGAAACAGAGAACTTTGACCACGCTTCCGTTAACAGGATTGATCCGCTCTCCCAAACACAAATATCTTCCTGTTTTTAGGAAGCGATCGCCCGTGCTATAAATTCGACCACTTGGTTCATCACATAAATTATGAAGTAATATTCGTTGCTGTCCCCATGCACTGCTAGCCAACAAAAGTATTAGTGTTGGTATTGATACTAGGGTTATAAGTCGGACTGCAAAGACTTTTTTAATTGGGCTAGGTACGGTAAGCATTACAACTTCTTAAAAAGCTAGTTACTTTTTTGTAGTTTAATCTAAGTAGAAAATAAATAAAGCATAAAATTTAGTTGATAGCGTCAAAGCCTGTTATGGATTTGTCCTGACCTGTCGAGAATTAGGCTTAAGCCTAATTCTTTGTAATACATCCCCCCGCCAACGAAAGACTTCTGGCACTTTCGACTCAAGTATCAAGCAGGCTTCCCAATTAAGCCAGGAATCATCGTTATCACCCGAAGCTTCTTGAACTTGTGCCAGCAAACAGTAAGTGTCTGCTCTTTGAGGATCTAATTCTCCGGCTTTTTCTAAATATTCCTTTGCTTGACCCACTTTGTTCTGCTCAAAAAGCGCCCAACCTAAGTTTTTATACAATGCAGCTTGTAATTTTGGTTCTTTAGTTTTTTGTAACCCTTGTAGTGCTAGAGCAATCGCCGCATTATAGTCACCTTTTAGATTTTTCAATCTCGATAGATTATTAATAACTGGAATTGCTTGACTATTAATTTTTATCGCCAACTGATACTGCTGCTCTGCTAAATCTTTTTTTCCTTGATCATCATAAAAGGTTCCTAGTCCATAATGTCCTGACCAACTATCAGGCTTCAACTTCAAAGCTTTCTCATAATTAGTTGTTACACATTCAAACTCATTTAATAACTGGCAAACAAATGCTAAATTATTATAAGTGTCTACATCTTGGTTATTATATTTTATTGATAATTCATAATACTTTTTTGCAGAACGCAGGTTTTGAGTACTACGTGATGCTTTATCAAAATAAAACTTGAAAATAGAATTTTTGACTTCAGGATAGATTTTTATAGCTGAGTCAAAAGACTCTTGTGCTCCCTGAGAATTATTTGCTGCTTCTAACTTTTGTCCTTGAGTTACTAAATAGTTAGCTGCTAGACGTATAAATAGAAAGACACCTCCAATAATTCCCAAAATCATCAATGTATATTTGCTATATTTAAAAACTTTAGAATTAGCTAATCTATAATTTTTAATTTGCTTAGGCAGTTTTTCTAACCTCTGCAAAATTACTTCAGTCGTTTGCGGCCGCTGCCCTGGAAGGAAAGCCATTAATTCATCAATGAAATCAGCAACAGGTTTGTCAATCTGCGGTGCTTTATCTCTCCAAAGCAAGTTCCCTGTTTTTGCATCTTTAGACAAATCAGTAGGTGGAGTAGCAGTGACTAAATGTACAAAAGTCCGACCTAAAGCAAAAAAATCTGACTGTGGGACTGCCCGCCCTTCAATTTGTTCTAGTGAAGTGTAACCAGGCGTAACTACAGACGTAATTTCATATCGCCCTCCCCTCCCCGTATTAGTTCCTCCGCTTCCACTAATTTTTGCTAGGTAGGTATCAGTCACCCGTCGCGCCACCCCAAAATCAATTAATGACAGTTGCCCATTTGGCTGAAGAATTATATTAGAAGGTTTAATGTCTCGATGAAAAAAATTGGAGCGGTGTACATCATGAAGAATTTCAATTAATTGTCTGAACCATTCCAATACTAAAGATTGTGAAATTTTCTCATTAAATTCTATCCACTGCTCTAGGTTCTGTCCCTCAACTTTATCCATAACTAAACAACGCAGTGTCAGTTGAGTATCATTAGGAACAAAGGTGAAAAAATCATCTAAGGTACTTTTAGGGATTCTTGGATGATGAATTAGCTGTAAAGTTAGAGCTTCTTGCTCTATTAACTCAACCATCTTAGGCGAGCCCCATCTCAGAACTTTCATAACTCGCTGCTCACGTACAGGATTCCACTGAGTACCAGCGTCCTCTACTTCAAAAACTTCCATATAAGTGAACAATTCTTGAGTAAGCGCTCTCAACGGCTTAATTAAGCGGATGCGGTCATTAATCAGCAGCGAAGTGCCACAAGAGAGACAGTTTTCAATATTGTCGGGATTCTGACGTTGATTGCAAAGGGGATTAATACAGTAGCATGACATATTTTAAAAACTTATACCAATGCAGCTGACAATGGTTACTAGGCATTAATCAACTAAACATCACCTATTTTGAATCTAAGTTTTATTGCTCCAATACTGTACTAAATAGACTATTCTAGTAAATTTTGCTCAGTATACAAAAAAATCTTGTATATTATATGACTGTTTTAGTCTAAGTTTTGAGTAGAACAATCCTATTGATTTAACAGAAAATAGACTAGTTGATGCATTTACAGTTTTAAGTAACCTATTAGATATTTATATGTTACTTTTGTCAAATCAAGCAAATATAAGCAGAAAAAGCTAGTATTATTAAGTTTAATCTAACACACCTCTACCATTAACCATTTACTATTAACCATAATTAAACGTCCCTTGCCAGGACTTTACTAAACCGACAGGATCAACTACAGATATGGATTTTAGTGCGGAGCAAGGACTAAGGTTTTCAGATATCTCCCTCTCCTCCGTTGTTACAACAGCAGGGGAGCTTCCAGAGCAAAGAATTTCAGAAACAGTAGCTTTTGAAGAAGCTTTGGTCGTAGTGAATAACTTAGTGTTTGCAAAAAGGGGTAAACCCCTATCTGATGCAGAGATTAGAATTCTGAGAGGAGGGTGGAATAACAGGGAGTTTGTGGAGATAGCAGAGAACTCTCCGTATAGTGCTAATTATTTACAACGGCGTTTAGCTCCTCAGTTATGGGATCTACTCTCTGAAACTATTGGAAATGAAGAACGGGTAGGAAAGAGGAACCTACGATATTTCTTAGAACAAGCGACCAAAAAGTATTCTTCTGTTTCATCTGCACTAAACAAAGAGCAAGTACTTCCCCTTAGTGACTTTGTACAAGGCATTCGAGGCGAATTACCTGACTTATCTAATTTTTATGGACGGACACAGGAACTAATCAATTTAAAAGAATTAATAATAAAGCAGCGCTGTGTATCGTTGATAGGTGTGGCGGGAGTCGGTAAAACTGCATTAGCTGCAAAACTGTTAGCAGAGCTTAGTATATCTCCATCTGATTTTGATTGTTTAATTTGGAAATCAGTTGCTTATGCACCGAAAGTTCAAGACTTAGTAGCAGAACTAATACAACTAATCCAACCTTCGGAAACATCCTTAAGCTTGCCAGAGATCACCCAGACAATGATTACAGAACTGGTTAAGCAATTAAAATCGCGTAGATGTTTACTTGTATTGGATGAATTTGATGCATTATTCCAGAAAAATAACTTCGAGCAGAGGCTAGACTATAGAATATTATTTCGTCGTTTGGTAGAAGAACAACATCAGAGCCGCTTACTGTTAACTAGTAGAGTTTTACCTGATGAATTTGATAGTTTATTAAGCGCTAAACGGCACATTGAGTGGGTTAGAGTCGAAGGGTTAGACGCAGATGCCGCAATGCATTTTTTGGCTACTCAAGGATTAACTGATACGCAAAAATGCAACGAGTTGATCAACACCTATCGCGGTAATCCTTTAGAACTTAAAACAGTAGCAGATCGAATTAACCACTTCTTTGGTGGTAGTACAAAAATATTCTTTCAACACAAAACTACATTTTTTAGCAATGAACTTCAAGCAATGCTTGATGAAGCGTTTGGTCAAGTATTAAATGAGATTCAGAAGCAAATTATGATTTATTTAGCAGATAAAATAGCTTTAACTTTTAGACCTATTAAATTTGTTGAAATAATCAATGATCTAAATCAGAAGCAACAAGCATTTGTGTCAACTTCAGAATTGATAAGTGCATTAGAAAAACTTGAAAGACAGTCATTGATTGAAAGTAATAAAGACCCAGTTACAAAAGAAATCAGTTTTACTCTTCAACCAGCAATAAAAAAATATATCATGAAAGATCCGCAAGGATTAGTACGTATATCTCATGCTTTACCAAAATTAGCAAATGCATCTTGAGCAAGAGCTTTTACCACAGGGTAATCTACCTACATAGAGTGTCACCAAACCTCTGATTACCCATAACTAAAACAATCGTTAATAAATACGGAGGTCTAAAAGTAAAAATAAAAACTACGCTATATACCAGACGACCAAAAGTTCTGTAAGATCAAAACGAACAGAAAATGGAGGGAGATACACAAAAGCAGCAAAAATTTAAAGGACAAAGAGTCATTAATTAGTGACGCTTTGCCCAGTAGCAAAACAGAATAATTTCAGAGCGGGGTTATCTCACGAGAACCGAGCCAGTGGTATGGAAAGTTTGGCCGCTTTTATCCACTGACGGTCAGAAGAGATTAAATCCGCGCTGCTTCTCATATTATACGAGAAGCCACACGAAACGCACCAGTTTTGTGTGGCAGTTTTGGCTGTTGAAATTTCTCAAAGGGGCGATATATTAAGTTTGATTAAGAAAAGACCCGAATTTCGTAGTTAAAAATCCTTAGCAGCGCAACAACCCCCTCTGAAGCTTATAAACCGAGTTATCAGGGGAAAATATTGTGATAAATAGCAAACCCAAGAGCACAGTAGTTCAGTCCTTGGGATCAGAAAGTGCAGCTTTTGTACGGCAACTTTGTGCTGTAGCGTCGGGTAATTTCAGGAATATCCTGCCTAGTGGTCTATTAACCCAAAAATGCTGGATGAGGATTAGGGAAAGGTTAAAGGTTAAAGGGAAAGGGACAAAATACCTTTCCCCTTTACCCGTTTCTCTTTACCCAGCCAAGGGAACTTGGCTAACTACTAGAGCAACAGATTTGTTGCTGCTGATTTCAAGAGCGTTGCTTTTGGGCATTGTGTTGGTAAGTGGGAAAAGTTTGGGCACTGATATTACTTTGAGATTAAACCCATCTCTCTCCAAGGAGTTCCAAGGAGAGAACCGATGAATAGCCCGACAATTGAATATCCAAACAATCTCACTGATCACGAATACCATGAGATGACAGTTGGTAGTGCGATTCATCCGGCACTGGTTGAGCGCAACTTCTTCCACATTGAAGGGGAAACAATCTACGACTACCTGTTCATATCTGATAAGATCCCACGCAAGAATGCGGGTCGGGTAACAGATGGATACATAAGGCAATATCAGCATCTATTACTGGGCGGAACCTGGATTCAATCACTTGACCCCTTTAAAAACTGGCAACCAATGGAGTGGGGCAGGATCAAGCCCAACTTTCCTCGCATTGATTGGCAAAAAGGGAAACCCGTCAAATACGAGTCGCCACCCAAGACAGCAAACCGCGTTACCTATTTCGATATTCGCAACTGTATTTGGGACAAAGTTGCAAAGCGTTATTTAATTAAGCGCTATCACTCGCTTTTGGCGCTACGCTTGCTGGATCAACTCAATCCGCTAATATTTTGGGAGTGGGTGAAACAGCATCCAGAGATTCCCATTATCTTATGCGAAGGGGAAAAAAAGGCTGCTTGCTTGCTGAGTCTGGGGTTTGTAGCGATCGCACTTCCGGGAATTTGGAACGGGCGCGTGGGCAAACAAGATTTTGATGAACGGTTGCATCCTGACTTAGTACCAATGGCTCAGGCGGGACGCAAGTTCATAATTCTTTTTGACTACGAAACTTCTTCTAAAACCAGGTGGTCGGTGTTTCAAGCCACTGTTCGCACTGCAAAAGCAATCGAATCGGCAGGTTCTGAATGTGAAGTTGCATTGCTGCCGGGGCCAGAAAAAGGTGTTGATGATTTTGTTGTGGCGCGAGGCGAAGATGCTAACGCTTTACTGACCGCAATCATCGATGATGCTAAATCACTCAAAGATTACCAGCGCTCGTATCGGGCTAAAAAATGGGGGTTAAGCAAGTACCAGCCGGATGTCACTGTTAACGTTAAGTATCTCTCTGAGGCTTTGTGCATTCCTGAACTTGAAGAAAAATGCTTGAGAGTGCCTGAGCTTTATGATCTTGAAAAGGAACAACTTTTCACGCCATCTATTAAAGGACATCCTCCAAACAAGGAGTCTACCGATTCTGGCGGAGTTGATTCATCCAAATCGAAGAAATCCCCTACCTTCAATTTCCCAAAATCAGGACTGGTTGTACTCTGGAGCGATATGGGCACTGGTAAAACCCAACTCATGCGCTGGTGGCGTGACCAAAACCCCGACGCACGGTTCCTCAACAATGGACATCGCGTAAATTTGCTGAAAAATCTTGCCGAACGCTTGCAGACGGCGATGTATTCAGACTTGGGTTACACAGGTTTAGCCCAGGCCCAAGCCCTTAGTATTACTATTGACAGCTTGCATAAACTGAATACCCAGTCTCTCACCTACGGCTGCATATTTATAGATGAAGCCTGCCAATACCTCACACACTTACTACACAGTAATACTTGCAAACAGCACCGTGCAGCAATCTTGGAGGTACTGGAATATATAGTATACAACGCGCCACTGGTGGTAATTGCCGATGCACACATGGATGATTTAACGGTAAACTTCTTTCTTGCAATGCGACCCAAAGGTGAAGTACCTTACATCATTAAAAACGAGTGGCGAAATGGTTCACGCACAATTTATTGGTACGAGGGGGATAATGAGAGCGCCTTAGTCGCCCAAATCTCAGCAGCGCTGATGCTTGGAGAAAAAGTTATGGTTGCCAGCGACAGTAAGCGTTTTATCAAAAAACTCGACAAATCCTTTACTATCAAGTACGAAAAGGCAGGAGAAGGGGTGCATGGTAAAGGGGATACTTCGACTGCGCTCAGTAACCGGGTAAAGGAAGAATTAACAGATTCCTCCACCCTTTCCCCCTTACCCCTTACCCCTTGCCCAGTCCGTAGGGCTTCATGGCGTATCTGGTCTGTTCACTCTGACAATTCTGGCAGTGATGAGAATGTCGCTTTCATCAAAGATATCACCAACGCCGTCAAAAACTTTGATGCCTTGTTCACCTCTCCCAGTCTCGGTACTGGTGTCGATATTTCCCAGTATCATTTTGACTTAGTATTTGGCGTGTTTCACGGCGTTTCCCAAACTGCTACTGAGTGTGCCCAACAACTGTACCGCTATCGCCCGAAAGTTCCGTTTCATATTTGGGTGGCCCCGCGTCCCCCCTTTGGTTACAAGGATACAAACGCATCCAAGATTAAAGAACGCTTGCTCCAAACCAATGAAATGACCGCTTTTCTGTTGCGGATTGACAGAGAAACGGGTAAGCGGGGCGCAGAGAAAGATTGGGCGCTTGAGGCTTATTGCCAAATTATGGCTAACCGCCACTATTCTCTCAATAATCTGCGTGATGATTTACGATCGCTGCTCACAGAAATGGGCAATACATTTATATATGTGGGAAATGATTCAGATCCTCAATCAAGAGAAAGTCTTAAAGCAGCAGCGCAAGCTTTGGATCGTGCCCACAATTCGGCTGTTGCTAAGGCTAAGAATATTACTTTGAGTGAGTACCGCGCCCGTCAGAGCAAAGATTACCTTGACCCTAATGAAATTTTTGAATGTGAAAAGTTCCGCATTTCTGATTCTTACGGCATCGAAGTAACCGAATCACTCGTAGAAATAGATAAAGGTGGCCGCTTAATTAGAGCGATCGCCGGACTTGAGGCAATTTTAGCCCCACCCGAAGAATCGTTTACTGACCCCAAAACTGGGCGAAGTTATCCTACCCCACCAACAATTGTCACCCAAAAAGACCGCACCGAACGGGACAATCTCCCTTTGTGCATCGACTGGGGCAATTATTCCGCACGCTGGCTGGCTAGATTTAACCTGGGACTGCATCAAATTCTCTTAAGTTTAATGAGGGGTGATGAAGTTACCGCCGACGATTCCACCTTACTCAAGATGAGGGAGATCGCTATACATTGTGCAGCTCAGGTCAAAGCAATTCTTGGGTTTACTATTCCGGGTGATTGTAAACCTATTTGGTTGCTAGCCACAATGCTAGAGCAGCTGGGGCTAAAGTTGACCTTCCGTAAGCAGGGTAAACGCGGTCAACAGGTGAAACTTTATTCGCTATCAAAGTCAGAATTAGAATTTGCAATGCATGTAATTGCTCATCGCGTGGAAAAGCGTAATCAAAAAGCTCCAATGAGCAATTCGCAGTTCGCAGTTCGCAGTTCGCAATTAACTTCAAGAAATTGCGAAAAGCAGCGAATTGACAATTGCGAATTGGTATCCACACCCCCCCCTGATGCTATAGGGAACTCCCATTGCCAAGGGGAGGATACTACCGAATTTGAGTCGCCTCCAACCGATCGCATTACTCTACTCCACTGCGTAGAAATACTTCGCTCTGGTATTAAGCAGGGGGTTGACGCGATTAAAGGCATTCTCAAGCGATGGCAGAGTGATTTGCGCTGGGAGACGGTACTGGAACTTGAGGCGATCGCGGCAAATGAACTGCGTAAGCTTGAGTCGGCAGTACCAGAATTTTACGCCTTGCTAAGTGAAGAAGTGTTGCCGATGGAGGGATAAAGAAGAGCGATCGCCTTAGCGCTAATAATGAGACAATTACTTATCAGAATCTTGCTTATAAGAATATATGTTCCGATAAGTAAATGCATCAAACCCTTGAAAACAGCACACCTTCTCCTCTCGCTCTGCCTTCTCCCATCCCGCTAATCGAACATCCCGCTGCGGTCTATTTGGCAACCCTTTCCCCTGGTTCCCGCCCCACAATGCGCCAAGCTCTCAATGCGATCGCGCGATTGTTAACCAACTCAAGTTGTGATGCGATGACCCTGAACTGGGCAGCACTGCGCTACAAACATACGGCGGCAGTCCGCTCTGTGTTGAGCGAAAAATATGCACCAGCTTATGTCAACAAAGTGCTGTGTGCTTTGCGGCGAGTTTTAAAAGAAGCCTTGCGGTTAGAGATAATGGATGCTGTTGATTTTGCTCGTGCTGTAGATATTCCCAACGTTAAAGTCACCAAGCAATTGCGGGGACGTGTTCTCACGGCAGAAGAAATCGCCCAATTGATGCAAACCTGCTTTGATGACCCTACCCCCACTGGTTACAGAGATGCTGCAATATTTGCAATACTCCGGGGTTCTGGAGTCCGCCGCTCTGAAGTGGTGAATTTAGACTTGAGCAACCTTGAAGAGAATACTGGGGCAATAGAAGTGCGCGGTGGCAAAGGTGGTAAAGACCGGACTGTGTACTTACCCGATGCTGCTCTTACTGTCGTCTTGGACTGGTTATCGCTTCGAGGCTACGAGGCAGGGCCTTTGCTGTGTCATGTCAACAGAGGCTCAAGGATAGTGCGACGACGGCTTACCTCTCAAGCAGTGCTGTTCATCTTGCAAAAACGTGGTTTAGAGGCGGGAGTAACTAATTTCTCCGCTCATGATTTCCGGCGGACTTTCATCTCGGAGTTGCTCGATGCTGGTGAAGACATTTCTACAGTCCAAAGGTTAGCTGGACACGCAAACAGTGACCAGACTGCCAGATATGACCGTCGCGGTGAACAAACTAAACGCCGTGCTGTCCAAAAGTTGACTATTCCAGGACAGAGGAAGAAATCTCCTCTATTGATGTAGTTTCTACACTTTTTCTATACGTTCCTGGCTCTGAAATGCGATCGCTCTTCTTTTCGGTTTAGTCATCTGCATGGGTATTTTCAGCAATTAGCAAAATCACTGAGGATATTTAATACCCAGTTTCTTGCGAAGATGGTTGATGCTGAAATTGCTACGGGGTGATGTCTATATTAATTTGCTCCCAGCGTAACCGCTATGAGTCAGTGGTGTTGGCGGTAGCGTCTCTTCGTAGAAGGCATCGGCTGAAGAATGCGTTGACACATTTGGCGATGATAGCATCAAGGTAATTCATCATGATGAATTACACGATTTAATAAGCGTGGAGAGTCCAAGTTTACCTAGATGATACGTGAACATGAGCAATACAGGGCGTAAAAAAAAATTGGCATCTTTCAACTGTGACCAAAGGAAGTGGGAGCAGTTTATCGCCTGTTGCAACTCGAAAGGCACAACAGCAACAGCCACGCTGCTCGAATTTATCGATCTCTACTTAGGCGATTCCCAAGATCAGGTTGATGCAATAGGTGGTAACGATTTAGACGAACGCCTAGATTCAAAGATTAAGGCAAGTGTAGAGAAGTACTTGGTTGAGAGTAATAAAAATCACAGCAGTCCGACTAATGAAACGATAAGAGCTATTTGCGAAAGACTTGATAAGCTCGAGTCAGAGTTTTCAAATGAATCTAATAGCAACCAAACCACAGCAATTGATAATCTCGCCAATTTAGAACAAAAAATTGAAAAGATGACAGCCCGAATGACACAGTTGGCTGAGGCGATCATTAAAATACAAGACTATCTCAACAACCAACAAAAGCGGGGCCAAAAATCGTACAACAACAATTCATCCTTCAAAGCGCATACTCCTAGAATGCAACCGTTAACTGAAGAAGGTTTAGCCAAGAGACTTGGTGTAAGTGAAGAAAGTGTACGCAAGGAGCGAATTAATCTTCCCCCACCGCTTTTTGTAGCATGGTGTAAGGGGAAGGATAGAGCAGGGTTGGGGTGGGAATTTAACGAAAATACGGGATTATATCAGCCGGCAAGTTAGTATTTTGATTAATTCCAACTTGTAGCGGCGGATGTGCGTTCTGCTGTTGCCAATTTGAATTTTTTAAAATGTGATTATTTCACAACCTTCAAGCAATTCGTCATAAACAGTTAGTTGTTGTGTTTTTAAGTGATTTGGTAGTGAATCATCATCAAAGGTCAAAGTAACAATATGAGTATTTTTGAGACTAAGAGATGATTTGGTGATATCGGTTATTGCCGCACTCATACCGCTTCGAGTGCCGATTAGATACTTCACCGATTGCCCGATCTTTAACTGTGTTGCTGGAATAGCCATAAATGTTAAAAGTGTAAGTTAAGCAATAGTCTGGTTGGATGCGACGGCTCAAGCAATTCAGCTGTACTGTAAGAACTTGGGATGGGGAGTACACGGTGTCTTTACAACACCTGAAGCCCTTCAACTACTTACCTGCTGAGTGTGAGCAGATGCGACAGGTTTGCGATGCCTGCGGCGGGCTACGCCTACGCATTGAGCGAATATATTACGACTCACTGGAGGAGACAGTCAAAAGTCTGTTGCAGTCGTTGGGGAAGGTGAATCGGCTTTATCTTACTGCTGTGGAAGAGAAGCTGTTGGGTTTGATTGAGCGTGAATATGGTGTTACAGACTGAAGTACTATGCTCAACGCCCTACGGCATCAAAGGTTTGGGCAGGCATGTAGACCTACCAGGTATAAAATCCGAGTTTGTTAGGTACTCTATAAAATCTTCCTGTGCGATGCCCTCGTGACAATTCATTCTGTGCCTTGACTTTTACCTGTTTAAAATCAGCTGCATCAAGTTTTCCATAAATTCCATTGATAATTTCATCAATATGGAAAGGCTTGGGAGCATTCCCTTCTAAAAAAGCAGATAGTGCATCAATTAAAAACTGACCCTGAAATTCTTCGAGCATTGGTATGTCTTTGTGCTGGGGCGGCAAAACTTGTTTCTTATTTTTGCCTTTGACTCTGGTGGACGAATTCTTCGTCTCAGGTTTTGGTAGCAAAGTTAAAGAGAGAGTATAATATCCGGGTGATCCTGGGACACTGAACCATTTGTTAGTTTCCCTGCCTTTAGTGAGGGATGATTTAACTCTGTGTTTAAGCACTTTAAAGACTTCTGGCTCTAATTCTCCATAGAGCATTTTGACAATAAAATCGATGTGAACAATTGTGCCAATGTGTTCTGCCAAAACCTGTTCAATAGCTTCCGGGCGAGACAGGGATTGGAAAATAGGCAGCATGGCCGTCTCGGTTCCATAGAGCGCTTGCTGTTGAGTTGATGTTTCTATCGGTGGCTCTAGGAGTACTGGAGTATCTGTAGCTGCATCAGATTCTTCACCTGACCAAGCTTGTATAAGTGTGAATATGTTTTGTTGAGTGGACTCAAGCAATTGTGTTGCGACTGTTGATGTATCCTGTGAATCGTCTAGCTCAAGATGGGTAATAGGTTCAACATCGTCATTAACAGATTCCTCACTTAAGAATAAGAAGAAGTTTTTTCCTTTTTCAGAGGTGAATTCTTCATTATCATTATCTACCTCCTCAGTCAAAGACCAGTTAGATAATAGAGCTTCTACATGAGTGAGATTTGCTTTGGCTAGGGTATATAATTTTTCGTAATCTTCTACAAGAGGTGCGTAGTAATCCCGCAATGCTAATAATGACTCGATTGCTTTTTGGGGAGGCTCTAAAGGAAAGGGGCTATTCATCAAGTTTAGAGTTAAATATACCTTGCGACACTCATATAGTTATGAAACGACATCGAGTGAATTGGAAAAGAATTGACAGTTTCACATCTATTGTAAAGTATTTGAGCAAGTTAAAGCTCCGCTCTGCTTTTCATGTTGTCAAAGTGATTCATACTACAAGAGGATCGCGCTACCGATAAAGCAATGGAGTGCATTCCCCCTTGGTGTTATGGGAGGAACTGCACTCGTCGAATTTTACTTATTTAAGCAGTTGTGAATTTATCCAACAGAATACATGCGTCAGTCGTCAGAATTCAGTTTGGTATTCTGACCGAAAAAGCGGATGAATAATAGGGTTTAAAACCCCCACTAAATCGTAGATTTGGTGGTCAACAAGACCTGCGCCGGTCTGAATTCCCGACTGATTGATTCTGACTCCTGAATTCAGAATAGCTGAATTCTTCTTCAAAAGTTTTTCCATTTTTCAAGGGTGAGACAAGGTTGTTTTGCAGTAGTAGGTATAAATCCACTGGAAGAAACACCGAAATTGTTTAAAGAAGCAATTTCGTCTTCGGCATTGTTAATGGCTACTCCTATAGCTTTGGTTTTATCTTCTGGAGAAAGTTTATCAATTTTAGCGCTGTCAGGATTTGGAAGGGCAGAACCTTTTGTAAGTGAAAATTCGTGTATTTTGTAAAACTGATCTCCTGCTTCGGGTTTACCCAATAAGAGACAACCTTTAGATTTGACGAACAAACCAACACTCTGCATATTGGGACTGAAATGACGCTTAGTGACAAACTTCACCTCTTGAACAGGCCCCCAAACAAGGACGGCTTCAGAAAAACCTTTAGTACGGACATCTCGACTTTCGTTACAGCCGTTGTTGTATCGATCGAGAAAACCGTCACTACAAACTTTCCAATTAACTCTATACAGATCGGGAGTACTGTCAACAAATTTTTTAACTTCATCTGCTTCTGCTTTCTCCTTTGCTGCAATCAACTCAAGTTCTGTTTCGCGGGCAATCTGTTCAGGCGTTTTACTCTGGCAAGAGATGATACCACCACCGACGAGCAAAGCTAAAGCAATGGCGATTTTTGAAGTTTTGAAAAGCATACTATTCTCGCTTAATAGCTAACTAGTTATTGTCGGAAAAACTGGATAGTAAAAAAGCTAAATCTAGCTCAATTCGGAAAACTAACTTTATGTATTTATGAAATAAATAGGAGCTAAACTTTATCCTAAATAATATATAATAATTCGATTTTAAATAGCAAGCTAAAAACAGGAATTAACTATTAAAAAACTTGAATTTTTGTGATGTTTCTATTTTCTTTCAGGTGAAAGCGGTAATTTTATAACAGGATGTCAACAAAAAGCAATAGCCAGAAGTACGATATTTTTTTAGACTTTGAGCGATTCCTTTAAAGTGGGGGAATATGCCATAGTGTCTAAGTAAGAATTCAGCATGGGCAACACTCATTCAGGCAAAGTGAATTCTGATCAAAGCAGAATTCACTCCGTCAGGAGTAAGAATTCAGGTATGAATTCTATACGAATGGCGGATGAATCAAGGGGTTTAAAACCCCCACAAAACAAGAAAATTTAGTGGTCTTAAATCAGTGATGGATCTGAATTTCCCATTGATTTATTGTGACTCCAGAATTCTGACGGAGTGAATTTTGATGTATTTAATGTATCTTCTTATGGTAAAAAGCTAGCTTTTGCAGTAAGAGGAGGGAGAACAAAAAAGTTAGTGGAGAAATGGTAGAAGTTTGGCGATATTGGGAATTTGAGCATCCATCAAGTTATGCAGTAAGAGTGATAGCAACACCAACAGGGCTAGAGTTATTTGCAGTGGATGTATTGCAAATAGTAGCTCCAATTTTAAATGATAATTTCGTGAGGTCAATTGAAGTTCAGAAACGATTAGTGATGATGGAGAATAATCAAGTGAGTTTGGTATCAACACTCAGCGCTCTATCGATTCACTCATTAATATCACGAACAAGTGTAGTAGAACACAATGTAGTCAGGCAATTTATGCAATGGGTAAGAACAAATGTGATGCCAGTATTTAAAAATGATGTCAGTCTGATTGCCGTCGAGCAACCCAAATACTTATTTCAAGAAATAGATTACTCTCAGAAAGATTCTTTGATAAAGTATTTGTATTTTCAGAATAGTGAGTCTTGGTCATCAAATAGTATTGATTTATATTTAAAGTTCATTGTTAAAAAGCTTCCATTGCCAGCTAGCTGTCCTCAGACTATTGATTTAAATGGGATTGACTTCAGAACTAAGTATTTTCAAGTATTAAAAACAGTACTTAGGTCAGTGAGCAGTTATGAATATGTTTATGAAGATTTGGTGATCCGCTCGGAAAATTTATTGATAGCTCAATCATTAGATTTGTTAGTTTATTATCATTTAAATAAATTAAATGATTTGGATTTAAATCAGGTACTAGAACAAGGATTAATACTACAAGCTCTGGGGACAATGGTTAATAAATCAATTGAGAATTTCAAGGATTTAAAACCAATGTATTTAAATCTATTAAACTACTTTTCAGCAGAGATGCTAGCACTGGACTAAATTCTGAGACTGACTAAACATGAAATAGAGGAAAAAATCAGATGGCAAATATTTTAAACGATAAAGCAGAGATCCTTGGCGGAGCAGAAGAATTACTTTTGAAAATAGATGAAACAACAGAAACAGAAAGCACAGCAGAAAGCACAGAAGATGTACAGCAGCCAGAAGCAGTAGCCACAGATGAAGTGCGCTCCCTTGGGGGTGTAGGGATGAATGCGTTGTCTGAGGCTTCTAACCCCTTGGCTGTTGGGGCTGTCTCTTCTTCTCTAGACCTTGCACCCTATACCCCACACGCCGCCACAATGGGGCTAGGTGAAAAAGCAGAAGCAGGAAATACAGTCCTGCCACAAACAAAAACCGCAGTCACCAATAAAAAACACTGGAGTCGGAGATTAGTGATAGTGACAGGAGATAAAGGGGGAGTAGGAAAAAGTACTTTCGCCAGAGGATTAGCGCAAACATATTTGGATATGAAAAAAGAATTTTTGGCTTTTGATGCGGACATATCTAATTCTCATTTAAGCAGATTTTATGGGGATAAATGTTTAGTGAGAGAATTAGATTTTTTTACAGAAGGGAATGTAGACATTTTTCTAGATGATTTGAAAGAGTTAATAGAGGATAGTCTGGACACAGAAGGGGCAGTTATAAGAGGAAAGTCTTTATTCTTATTGGAATTACCACCACAGTCCATGAGAATCTTAAAAGATGTTGTACAACAAATGAAATTTTTATCTACAGTTGATGAATTATATGATATGCGAGTAACAATTGTAGTTGTAATTAGTCGAGTAATGGATTCGGTAAAGCAGTTAATAACTTTATATGATTTTTGTCAAGATCAAGTAGATTATGTCGTAGTAAAAAATTTGTTCTTCGGTTCGCCAGAAAACTTTGTCAGATATAAAGAATCCTCAGACATAACAGCAATGAAGGATATATTAATAGAAAGTAATATTCCGTTTTTAGAAATAACGATGCCAGATTTAATAGAACACGCTTATGATTATTTAGACAAAAATAGCTTGACATTTAATCAAGGAATAGAGCAAAAAGAAAAGCCATCAGTGAAAGGAAGGGTAAGTACTTGGATTAGCAAATTTAAGGAACAAGTTTGGTTGGCAAAAAGCATTTTAGGATTAGAAAATGTCCCCCGTTTGTAGACGTGTAGTTATGACTGTAGGTGACTCGCGTGTGGGAAAGTCTACAGTTATCAAGTTATTGATTGAACTATTCCTTAGCCAACATCAAGCGGTTAAGATTTATAACCATGACAACCGTAATAAGTTCAAAGCTTATGGAGGAATAGTGCCAATCGAAAGCTTAAATTTTTTCACAGACAATCCAGATTTGGTATTAGACGATTTACTCAATGACTCATTAGATGTGCTTTTTGTAGATATGCCGGGACAATATATTCAAGAAATATGTAACTACATATATGAGGCTGATTTTTTTACTGTTTTGGCTGAACTCAACTGGAAACTAACATTCTTACAGCCAATTTCCCATAGAAGTGATTGCATGGAATATTTCTTGCAGCTATTAGATTTTGCAACGGACAATGCTAATTATGTCATAGTCAAAAATCAACATTTTGATACGAGGTTTAAAGAGTATAAGCAATTAATCCAGCAAAAATTGCCATTGGTTGGGGGCACAGAAATTATATTAACAGCCTTGCACAGAGATCATTATCAAGCAATGGAGGATTTAGCCAAACCTTACTCACAATGTTTTCATGAGCAATCCCTATATGTGTTGTATCGCTCATATATTTATCACTGGCTAAAAAATTTCTTTGAGACTGTAAAAAATAATCAAGTCGCAAGTATTTACTTAGGAGTATCAGCAGGTGAGAACATCAGAAATATTGCAGGGGTATTCTGAGGCCGAACAACAGAGGATTGTTGAAACAGCGCAGCAACTGGGGTTAGCAGAAGATGACCCGATGTTTCAAGTCATGGCAACACTTGGCAGATATGAAGAGACAATGATTTCACTGCAAGCACGAATGGAGGCAATGATTGAAGCTTGGGTACTAACAGTCGAAGAGAAAGTGGCGAATACTTCTAAAACAGCCCAATCAATGAACAACACTGTAGTCAGTAATGCTGTGCGTGATGTCTTAAGTGAACAAATACCGAAGCTGATACAAGCATCAACATCATCTGCATCCTCGACATCCTCGACATCATCGCCACCAAAAGAGATGCGATTATCTACAGGAAATTCTCAGATGCGTTTTTGGTCTATCTGCGCTCTGGTAGGAGGAGTGACAGCAGCCGGTGCGATGCTTGCTTCATTTACAACTTGGAACGTGATAACTAACTTGGGTCAAAACCAATCAGTCATGTTGTCAAACAACGACCTGAAGATTTTACAATGGGTAAAATCTAGCGAAGGGAAGCAAACTTATAAGCTCTTTGTTGAGAATCAACAAACTCTGGCTGCTTGTCAAGAAGAAAATCGCTTGAAAGGATATTGCTTGATTCAAATGCAAAAGAACAAGAAATAATGAACTACCCAATAGCTCTCCAGTCTTGCGGCGAAGGTTCTAGATAGCCAAAACTTTGAGCTTTAAGAATGGCATTGACCCGATCCCTAGCTCCCAACTTGAGAAAAAGGTTGCCAGTGTGGGATTTGACTGTGCTAATACTGATAAATAGTTGATTAGCGATTTCCTTATTGGAGCAGCCACTAGCAATTAATTTGAGAATTTCAATTTCTTGAGTTGTAGGCAACTCATTATATCTTTTGCCTTTAATTTTTGTACTCTGACGATGGTTCAATTCCAGAAATCTCTTGATAATCGCTTGGTCAAGATATTCTTCGTTTCGATAGATACTACGGATAGCGTTTTTAATCGACTCGATCTTGGTTGTCTTTAAGAAATATGAATCAGCACCACAGGCAAAAGCTTCGTTAATCACATTTTGACTAGAATAAGCGCTGAGGATAATAACTTTGGATAAAGTGTCCTTCTTAATCCTGGTTGTCATCTCCAGTCCGTTGATATCTGGTAGCCCAATATCAAGTAAGACAATATCAGGATTTGTTGAGTTGACTAACTCTAACCCCTCCAATCCGCAGCTAGCCTCACCGCACAGTTCCATGTCTGATTCTTGTGCGATCGCCGTTCTAATGCCAAGTCTACACAGTTCTTGGTCTTCAATTACTACTACCCGAATTGTCATGATACTCATATTTGCACCAAGAGTTAATCTTTAACTTCTCCTATTTTTATATCATAAATGTTTGAATAAAAGCAGTAAAATCTAAGTATATATATTCTAGTATATTCCCAAAGTAGGGGAGTAAAAACATTTCTAAATAACTGGATTAAACTAAAAGTAATTAAGGTATATATCAGGGACATCCGCTATAATTATAAATAATAAGTTTTACTAAAAAGCAGTGTAATAGAATAACTTATATCCTGATAAGGAGTGTTTGTTTATATGTCCCAAAGAGAATTAAGAAATAAAATTAATATTTCTGCCTTGGTACATGACGTATCCAATGCAGTGGTTAATGAATCAATTGTTTTAAAGCAAATGATAGATGGAGAGTACGGAAGCAATCTCCAAGAGATAAAAACAATCCTAATATCCTTATGGCAGACTAATAACAGAGTGATTCAACTGATAGACATGTATCGAAATCATCAATCAAGAGATAGACTTATTGGTTTAAATCCATCCTTGATTCATGAATTTGATTTTGGCGACTTATTGAATAATTTATATCAAGAGTATATGCCAAAAGCTATTAATCGGGGTTTAAAATTGCACTACAAGACTTGTACAAAATATGTACATGGAACTAGGGTGAAAGGAGATGCAACACATCTTTACAGAATGTGTTCAAATCTACTTCAAAACGCCCTCTCATATACAGAGACAGGTGATATATTCTTGCGATTGTTGAACCAGGGTGATGACTTGGTAGTTTTAATTGAAGACACGGGCATTGGTATTGGATCAGAGGATTTGGCGAATATCTTTCTACCTTTTTATCGTGGGACTATTTCTTCACCTGGCTCCGGGTTAGGATTGTATATTGCAATGATGGTAGCTTATTCTCATGGGCTGAAACTGTCTGTAGATTCTGTTGTCGGTAAGGGAACGATATTTACAATAAAATTTCCCTATCAAGTAAACAATTCTTATGGAGTAGATGCTACAATCCCGAAAAAGTCGAGATTAACTCATGCGCTACCTGGACGACACTAAGCTATGGGACAAGATAGAGTATGTAGTTGGATGTTTGATATTTGGTGGGCTGTTTATCGCTGCCATTATCACATTTAGCACTGATATATTTGAAGCCACATTTTACATATTTCTTGCAACAATAATTGCTCCTTTTGTGAAAATAAATCCAATATTAAGACGGTATCTCTTAATCAGTGGATTTATATTTGGATTAGTGATGGGGTATTTTAGTTAAATATGCCTAATCTCCTAGCTCGGAACGATCATCTTTATCAAATGTAAATTGCTGAGTTTTATCAGTTTGAATAGGTAATGATTGAGATTGTTCTTTTGCAATTCGCTGCTGATTAAAAGCAACGATTTTTTGTGCTTCTTCAGTTGAGAGGTTATTTGAGGTAATTGTAAACTCGTTAGTGTGGTCTTTATATGCAGCAAAAGCATTTTGATTGGATTGAGTTTTGCGGTTAACATTGATAAACTGTATACCTTCTTGAATCAGTAATTGAAGTCTATAAAGAACTCCTTCATAAACGCGACCTTCATTTTTAGTATCTTGGCCTTTAGCAATGATAGTTTGAACAACGGCAGGAATCAGGGACTTTTTGCTAAAGTCATCGCCTTGATGTTGTTTGTTAACCTCTTGATTTGCTGGTGTGGAAGGAGTTAAATTAGTGTTTGCTTCCCCTTGAGCCATCATTTTTTGGAGGAATATATGCTTTCTTTGGGTAATTAGATTTTCAACTCTAGAGAAATTATGAGGCTGCTCAGTCACAATTTTTTCGGGTTGAGATACACCAAACTTTTGAGAATATTCAGCGAGATATTGATTTTTAAGTTGTTGCCTATAATCTTCAATATTTTGAGTGCTTTTGGTCAAAATACCTCTGAGATTATCTTCAATATTTTGACGTGATTGGGAATCTAATTCAATGGGTGATTGCACTGTAGTCTGTGGCACTTTCTCCATCATGAGAGCCAGTCGATAAGCCATCATATTATTCGAGATTCCGCTCCCACGATTAATGGAGGCGATAGTTTCTCTAACATCTGTGGATTGCATACTAAAATTCCAAGTTGTTTAATTGAGGTTCTGGGTTGTGAGGTTTTTCCTGAGTTGGCTTCTGTGTTTCGGCATTTGCGGAAATGTTCGAGCTATAAAAATTATTAATAGATTGTTCACGTAACAATTTTAAATCCTCTGTAATTTCGCTAAGTGGTGGCAAAATAATATCAGTTTTTCCATAAAGAATAATCTCTTCTTTAGTTTGAATTAAAAATTTAAAATAAAGTTGTGACTGCTCACCTAAAGTTAGTTTAGCATTAGGGTCTTTTTGAAATCGCTCACGAAAACCTTCATTACCCTGGTTCGCTCCAGATGTCCATTTGACAGAACTCTCCAGTAAGTTCCAAATTTCAGCTAATGCAGGATGAAGTGGCAAAGGGATATCACGAGTAGCATGAGCATTAGCAGCAGAATTAATTGTTGGAATTTGAAGTTTAGTTGCCAGAAGCCTGAGTTTGTCAATTTCTAATGAGTTAATAGCCATAGAGTGAACTTGATGACTCATTTGTTCATCAGTACGGCTCAATTCTATGTGTACAGCAACTCTAGTAGTTCCGTTATATTCAGTTTTTAAAAGCTTGATATCACCGCTATTTTCATCATTAGGAGTATAAGTAATGCGATAATTACCTAGTTCTAAATCGTGAGAGTCAAAGGCTTCTAGGGTACTTGTAAGTATTTTTAAGACTTCTAAAGATTTAAAACTTTCAAGTATTTTATGAGTGCCATCAGGAGAAAGAGAGCTTAAACTGTTAGCAATTTTCCTGGGGTCTTCATCAAGGGAGGGTAGCTCTTTACCTTGCTTTAAGGTATCTGCAACCGTTAAAAACTCCTGGCGTTCTATAGGTAAAAACTTATCTAAAGGTTTTTGAGTAATATTAATATGATATTGTAAGGTTTCAAACTCCATAATTGGATTATCTAAGTTTGTCGTCTGACGACGATGAATACTATAAGTAGATTTATTTTTTTTAATAAGAAAAGCATCGGCACGATAAACTGTAGAGCCATCATCCTGTTGAACGCCATAATTCTTGACAAGCTCTCTAGCAGCAAAAGCAATGTCTTGATTTTGTTTAGCTTCTAAAAAGCTTCGAGGGATTGTTTGTTTATAAACTGTTACCTGTTTGATATTGACCCAACTGTTACCAGTAGGTATGCTGCTAGATTCAAAAGAATCCTTGTTAACACTAGAGGGTTTTTCAACAAAAGTTTTGTTATCCTCTATGGTGTCAGAAATAATTTCGGATTGGCGACGACGGCGTTTCAATAGGTCTAATTCATCTAATTCGTCTAATTCATCGACTGATATTGATTCGGTGTTTTGTGAGTTCTGAGTGCTGTTCTGTTCTGAAGGCGGACTAACTTGAGATTGAGGGGCTTCGGGAATAATTACTTGATTATTTGTTTGGGAATTAGTTTGCAAAAGAGGCGCAATTTTTGACTCTATCTGTTGGGTTAATAATGCTTGTTTTATTCGTATGGATTTGATAATAGCAGCATACAGAGGGCGAGTACGGGATAAAGGAAGTAGGGGAGGCAGGGGAGATAGAGGAGGTAGGGGAGGTGTGGGGAGTGTGGGAGGTGTAAGGAGGCATGGAAGAGTGCTTGGATGGAGGAGAATCTCACTTCTCCCTACACTCCCCACACTCTCCCCACTCTTAAGCTTTAACTCTTGTCCATTTTTGAGAAAAATAAATTGTCGCAGGTCAGGTAAAGGGTTATTTTGCTGCCAATCTTCAAAAGAAACCGCTAAGGCTTTAAGCTTTTCATAAGCAGCTGCGCCTTGTGCGGCAATCAAATCGTCAACACCTTTTTCTGGCCCGGGTAAAGTGATGACAATGACTTTAGCCCCATGATTGACCAAAAGTTGACTAGTTTTAATCAAAGCTTTGCCGACGTTGACTTGAGTTTTACTTTTGGAATCATGGTCAAAGCAGATTCTCATTTCTCTGTCTGGAGTCGCAAACATCGCAATTTCTGAGCGTAATTTGCTCTCAATTGGATTACCCTGGTCATCTTTAGAGCGATATGCAGCATTTACCCCTGGCAAGCCGATGGCAGCATCGCCTTGAGTCAAAATACTAGCAGCTTTCTTAGCTCCTTCAGCAATGGTTACTGGTATATTGTGTTTCCACACAGAAAACCAGAAACCTGATTGGCGATCGCTGGCGCTTGGATTAACGCCAGCTTTGAAGTAAATCAGTTCAGCAATTTCTTTTGGTACTTCTAATAAGAAGATACTAAGTTCAACTTTGTAAGGATGTTCATATTTTATAAATTTCCCAGGTTTTTGAGGATCTGGTCTAGGAGAATCAGGCTTGTAACAGCCCCAAAGTTTCTCTTTTGGTTTGTCCCCAGGTTGTAAATCACAAAAAGTGCGGGGGTCAACTCCAGCATTACACCACCAACCATCAGTAGAATCAAGATATGCGTAAGTTTGTAGAGTTTTATCACCTAAGCGACCAGCATTTTTACGCTCAATCTGGTCACTATACATTAAGTATTCCCAAGATTCATGGGATTGTTCTATGGAATCATAATATAAAGACTTAAAATTGGCAGAAGCAATAATCGGATGAATGGCGCTATCAACTACCAGTTCATGCCAGTGTTTAGGCTCGATATGATTTGGGCGTAAATTAACGAATTCATCCATATTAGAACTCTATTTGGGAGCGAGAATCATCAGAGATTAAAGAATTGTTTGTCCTGGAGTCGGTTATAGATGTATTCGTTGATAATGATTCTGTAGAAGCTGGCGAATGCTGAGGAGCGTTTGTATTTGCTAAAGATTGTTCGACAATTTTTTCAACTTCTTTAGCTTCTTCTGGGTCTACTGTTACAAAGTTATTAGTTTTCGGATCAACTTTTGTCCAAGAATAACCTCCACCTTCATCAAGGTTAAGAGCATAAGTATCTTTTCCGAGTTCAATTCTTGCTCTTTTATTCCATTGTTCTACAGTGTCAGCGCAAACATATTTTATTAAAGGTGCTATGACATTTCTGGCAAAATAATCGCTGCTTTTAGCATAATTGGAAACCAGTTGTAAATGCCGTTCATCAAACATATTTCACCTCAGTTCCCATGTTGTTTTATTGAAGGAGGCAGTTCTTGCTGGAGTCAGAATGGGCGTTTAGGCCATTCTGACTTCTGACTTCTACCTCCTGCTTCGTGTCTGACTTGATAATATTTATTAAAGATTTTTGTAAAACATCATACTGCTGCGATTTAGCACCGAGACAATTTAAGTCAATCACTTCCCCCGATGCCATCACCCGATTAAAAATAAGATGGAATTCTAAAGAGTCTTGATGAGATTTCAGAAAAGTGACATATTGCAAATCATCCCAGCCGATGCCTTGGATATATTCATTGAGAATTTGTTCAGAAACATCTGATGATAAAGTAATTGGGAAACTTTTCAAAGTAATATGAACATAAATTCCGACCTTTTTTAATCTTGGTCTTTGCTTACTTAAAACTTGATAAGTATTAATTATCCAAGTAGGAGCATGAATGTTAACAAGATTACCGGAGTTAATGGTCAATGTCTGCATTAATTGGTTAATGATATAAAAATCAGAGAGAGCATATTCCTTAATCATCATTCTCATTGTTTACTATCCTTGGAATTGGGATCTCAGTATCTTTGTCTAGAATTGATTTGATTTCTCCAACACTTAAAACTTTATTATTAGGATTGTTGTCTTGTTTGACAGGTAAAGGGAAACGGTTATTGACATCATCTACTCTCAAATCTAAGTCGTGCTGAGTCGGATATCTTTGGGTACTTCTGCGAGCTAATCTACTGACAACTGGCTTCCATTTTTTTTCGTTGTATCTGTCGATATCGCGGAGAAATTGAGGAATATTGATGCTTTTTAACTGAGGAACAGACCCCTCTTTTCTATTGGAGTATGCAGGATTGATAAAAACACACTTCCCGGCTGGGAGCTTCAAAAACTGGGCGGACTCAAAGAGCTTTTTAGTTTTTTCTTGATCGCTAATGGTATTATTGCTCTTTCCACCACCTGTGGATCTTGATTTATGCTTGTACCTAATTTCTTCATCCCCCAGAAAGGAAGAAAACAGTTGTGCAGACTCGTTCTCCCCAGGGTTGAAAATAAATTTTGTACTGCAAGCACCAAGGATAGTCTTAGCAACTTCGCGTCCATAGTTTTTCTCAAGTTGCCCCATATTCTGCCAGCCGAGGATGCCGCAAAAACCCTCACTTCGGGATTCATTAAGCCATCTGAATAAATCAGGTAAATAAAGAGAAGGCAATTCATCTAACGCAACTATCAAAGGGTCTTGCCTTTTTTTGGCAATATTTCGGGCGATAGTCATGTGGAGAACGCTAGTCATCAACGGTGCAACAGCATCGCGGCGCTCTCTGTCTAAACCAAAGATAATCATTTGTTTACCCTGAATTGAGAGTGGTAAAGTCGTTTTACCAATAAAGCAACCGAGTGTGTTCTTGGCCATGAAGCGGGTAAACATGATACTAGCTGTGGCAACAATCCCGGCAACAGTTTTCTCACTTGCGGCGGAACTGAACAACTGACCAAAGGCAATCTTGACCCAAGGGTTGAGATTAGCAGACATTAACCGGGCAATCATCTGCTCACTAGACAAGATGGCAGCACTGGTCATGACATCTGCTCTTTTTCCAAACTCTTTGGTTAACATCAAGACAGCTTGGGTTAACTGATCCCCAGAGGGTCCGAAAAATCCATCTTCATTAGAATTATTCAGAATGCGGAAGTTTTTATTGATGACCGTGGCAATTTGACGAGCGTTTTCAGCGTCAGAAGAATCTCTTAAAAAGTCCAATGGGTTACAAACTTCTGATTCGGGAAAACCAGGGGCAAAAATATGAACATCGTAACCAAGGGCTTTAGCATAAGCAGCGATTTTCGCCTGAGAAGGGTACTTAAAGTCATAGAGTAAAATAGGGAAGCCTTGGTCAATTGCGGAAAACAACATGGGGTTAATAGCACTGAAAGTTTTGCCACTTCCGGGTGCGCCAATGGCAGCAGTTCCCCTTTGTACTTCTGGGACATAAATCGGTACTCCTGGACTACCAATTTGTTTTTTTGTCCCTTTGAATTGATGTCTACCAATATACAAAGCAACACTATCACACCGGGGAGATTGTATCTGTTGCAATGCTTTTTTCTTAGCTGTATTACTCTCCTTTCTTCCTCCCCAATAGCTAGTAGCAATCTTATTTTTACTACTGCCATCCCCAAAACATATTCTCATTAAAATGTAAGCAGCCACCATTGCTAAAACTGTCAGTCCATTTGGTGTAAACAAAGCATTGGTATACTTGCCAATGCTGTCATGAGGATTTTGAAGCTGCTCGAATCGAAAAGGTTGATTACTTGAAGTAGTCAAATTATTGCTCATCACGTAAAAGGTTAGGAATAAGAATAGTTAATTAGGAACAGTAGAAGGACTACCAAAAATAATGGGGTCTTTTTCATGGTAAGTAATGAATGGCACTGGCCCGATAAAGTAGGGAGTACAAGTGCGACCAACAAAAGGAATATTCTTGCAGAAACGGAAAAACATAGCAGTGTTAACGGAACCGCTTGATTCATCTATGTCCCACATCACTTGTTTAAATGATTTGCCAAAGGGATGACGACCAGTTGGCTCAAGACCACCATTAGCAACAGCTAAAATTCCATAGCCACCTTTAACTTTCTGGACTTTTCCCGAAATCCATTGCGCTCCAGTGGTCTGACCAAGACCTGAAGCTTCAAAATGGGCGCAATTATGGGACTTGCAAGGGACATTAAAACCCTCTTGATAACTGCCAGAAATGCTGCGAATCCGGTTGGATTCTATATCTCCCAATGGCAAATCTACTTGACCAATAAAAGAAAGATCCGGCTCTGGTACACTAGGAAAATTATTCCAAGATAAATCTTTCAATCCGGGGATGTCTGAAATGAGAGTATCTTGCCAATTAGCAAATTCATCAA
The DNA here is from genome assembly GCF_034531135.2 of Nostoc sp. CmiVER01. Classification (NCBI taxonomy): domain Bacteria; kingdom Bacillati; phylum Cyanobacteriota; class Cyanophyceae; order Nostocales; family Nostocaceae; genus Nostoc; species Nostoc sp. CmiVER01. The sequence continues at coordinate 9,104 of NZ_JAVRBU020000010.1, read as the reverse complement.
ATGATGAGTTTTCAATTCCCGGAATCGATGTCAGCTTGTATTTAGATAAATCAATTTTACTGCCGAGAGGGATATTGTCTAAGTTGTAATAATTAGCGACATTACCAATTCTTTGATTAGTGCTGATACCCATTTGGCGAAAAAAGTCAGCGATTGGTGCTACACTCCTGGCTAATTGATTAGCTAATTCAGGTATAGCCTTGACTAAATCGCTAAGGGTTTGAGTTTTGATGACTCCAAAATCGTCAAGCGTTAAACCATCTAAATCAATAGCTAATGCCTGAGATATTGCTCTGAGATTAAGCTTTTCAAGATTCAAATTGGCATCTTCAAAATCCCCAAGCTCCATAAAATCGCCAATACTTTGTCCAGCTTGCCAAGTTCTAGTCTGATTACCTTTCACGGATGGGTAAGTCACATTACCAGATTCAGATACAATCATGTCTTGAAACTTCATTTTTGACCAGTCTGGAATCAAGCCATTGTTGCTAGTGACAAATGGGACTTGTGCTGATGCTTTTGGCAATAAAAATCCAATTACCTGATTCATAATTCCATATTTCCAAAAACTGTGAATAAACAATCCTCCTAGCAATCCAAACAATATTAAATAGCGAATCATATCAAAAGTAATTTGGGGCGAACGCTTTGATGATTTCATATTTGTCCAAGCTCGATTAATTTGTTAACTAATTTCAGTGAAACACCAGCCTTATCTGCCGCAGTAGGCATTTGCTCTCCAGCTTGAAAATGAGTCAAGAATTGCTCAATCCGATTGTGAAGTTCATCAGATGAGGAGAGCAAACCATTACTAATCGCTACCCTGATCCCTGCTCTGATTTGTTTTGTGGTGTTGATAGTTTGTACTAGAGGGGATAATAAGGGTCGAGTTACTGTTGAAGATGGCTTGTCCGAAATAATTGACACTTGACTGTATTCAGGACGGGAATTAGATGGGGTAACTTGAAAATGGTAAACTTTGCGCGAACCAGAAGCAGTTTGAGTAATGACTGTAAGCAAAGTTGCACTTGTTTGCGGCAGTCCTGGAACCGAAAGCTTTTTGATCCGGCGTAAGTGAAGTAGTCCAGCACTACTGTTTTGACAGTTCTGGTCGATTCCCTCCAAACAACCATCAGTGTCAATCAGAACTTGGGAGGGATCGTCAATCCACACCCGCTTTACCATTTCTAAGACTTCATAAAACGAAATTGATACGCCTGAGCCATTCCAGACTTGAATTTTTTGTAGCTTGGCAGTACTGCCACTAACCTGAGATTGCTTTATGGTGCGGACTGTACTTTGAGCATAGGTTTTGACTGGAACTAGACACACTGCCAAAAAAGCAGCAACCCCAAGCTGGAACGCTGTCACGAGTTTTAACTTCTTCATGGCAACTCCAGAGAACGGTTCACCAAAAAGATAATCTTCGTCCCCTGTGGGATATACCAAACATTGGGACGAGGGGTGATTTGTTGGTTAGAAGTTTCTGCACGACGAGTAATAATGTCACTAAGCTTGCCAAAAGCACCTTGCAAGAATGCCCCGCCAATATTGCGCTGGCTGTTTGAAGTCGTGCTAGAGCTAAATGTCCCAGTAGCAGAGTTAACTACACTGCTACTGGAATCAGATTGATTCAGGATTGCTCCTACTTGACCCAAACCACTGACTAATCCCACAGTCAAGTCAGAACCTCCCCCTTTCTTATCTTGGAACTGTTTAGCTAACAAGGGTTTGCCGCCTTCTCCTAATACAGAAATTGCACCGCTACTAATTGGGTACTCAGTGTTATCTTTGATAATGCTGGTGACTTGCACACTTACATAAGAGCCACCATTAACCTGTAGGGGTTCAACGGCTAATAAAGTGCCTTTATGAATTGCCACATTTCCATAGTTGTCATGCAAATCAGCCGTTAATCTAGCAACATAGCGTTTAGTATCATCTGGATTTTGCTGTTGTTGGAAGCGATTTTCGCTTTGCTGCTTGACGACTGAAGTCACTAAAACACCATTTGCGAATTCCCCAACAACTAAATAGCGAGTTTTACGCTGTTGCAGAATTTGGTTTTCTTGAGGCAAGTAATTACCATCTGCTATTTGTTTATCAGATTTAGAATCGGCTGACCAACGAGGGCGAATTTTCTCAATTTCTGTGGGTGTACTGTTGAAAAAGTTAGGGCGTGTTTGCTGTGTTGTATAAGCACTATTGGTTGGCTGTACTTGAATTCGTGTTGTATTCGGCGTTTGAAAGGATGTTGCCTCTGTTGATATCTGCTGGTTATTTGAAGTAGGTGTATAAGCGATTTTTCCGTAAGATCCTAAGCTGCGAAGTCGATTAAATTCAGCTATCACGTCTGTTGGCGTTTCTGTTTTCGGCGTAACAGTCCTAACAGTCCTAGTCCTAACAGGATTAGTAATTCTCGGTAATGTTTGATTACGTGGTGATGAAATCTGGAGTTGAGTTCTATTCGGAACGTAATATCGTCTAGGACTAGGACTTTGTGTTTGTGCTACAGGTCTAGCTGTTGGTGTTGGTGGAGAAGCTGCAACATTTACAGGTTTATTATTAACTTTAACTTCCCGTTGATTCTGATTAATTTTTTCTAATTCATCTTCTTGTTTATTCAAGGCTAATTTGGCATAGACATCACCATCTTTGTTATCAACTTTCTCCAAGGCTGGGGAGGTTTTATCAGCTTTAGCAGTTATCGCTTCTGGACTTCTACCAGGATTGAAAATGCCATTAAGAAAATAAAATATCGCTAAAAACCCTAAGCCAAAAGGAATAGCGATTATCCCTAATCTTGACCAAGGAGAAGTACTGACAGTGTGCCTGGTAATCAATGGAAATTCTTCGGAGTCTTCCCGGTTAGGCTTTTCTCTGCTTTGTCCATCATTTGTATCCTCTGAAAATCTCAAGATTTGATCTATAGTCAAATTCTGGTGTTCGTTTTTTAGTGACATAATTATTAAGGTTTCAAATCATTGATTTGTGTAATTTCTAAACCAGCGCTCCGAGCTTCATAGATTTTCCGAGAAAGTTCAGTGAGAGCAGGAATTTCTTGTGGCGTATTCACTGCTTCTACAGTCACAGTCTTATTGAAGGTAATTCCCTGTCCAGTATTATCAGAAGTTGTAAAAGTCACAATAGTTGCGACGATATCTACTTGCCATACGCCATCTCTAATTAATCGCGGCTCTCCAATATAACGAGGAATTAAAGACGCTTGCATATTTCCTTCAAATATTCTGCTGGGGGTAAGTTCTGCCAGCTTTTGTAAAAAGGCTGCTCGAAAGTTCTGATTTTCACTAATTGCAAAAGCAGCTTCATAAGCCTTAGTTGTAACTTTCTTTTTTCCACTTGCTGCATCAATATCTATCCCTTTGTCTTGCTTGGTAATTACTTCTCCCTTATCGTTGTCAATTTTCACTAACCCATCCCAGCTAAACATTTTAATGAACGTATCACCAACAAACTTCTTGATTACTTCTGGCGAACGTTGATTTTGGTCTACTGATTTAGCAGTAATAGTTTTGCCATCATCTAACTGTACTAAAGCTAATTGCTTTTTGCTTAATCCTCTGATTGCTCCATAATTGAGAAATTGCAATAGTAATGAAAATATTGCAAAAGAAAATCCTACTAATGAAATTATTCCAATTCTTGTCGGGACTGATTTATTAAATTGCAGTAGCTGTAATGGCTCTGATTTTCGGTTTTTCGTGTTTACCATATCTCTTGAAAATGAGTGTAGGGAGTGTGGGAGGTGTAGGAGGGGTGAGGAGTGTAGGAAGTTAATCCAGTAACCAATCATCTGGATGGGTAATCTTTTTGACTAATCCACTAAAGGCTTGATTATAACGAGTGCAGAGTTCTCTTGCTTGTTGTTCAAATATGAGGTAATGGCATTTCACCGCAAACTTTAATCAAACTTCACTCTCTACACTTTCCACACTCCCCACACTCCCCACCCCTCCCACATTCCCTACACCTCCTTTTATTTCCTAGACTTCGCCAAACTAACACCTCTAGTGATTATTGCAATGCCTACTTCTGCGGCAATCACACCATAAGTTTCTGAGGCCTTATTAATTTGTTGTAGCAGGGCTAAACCACCGCCTGCGGCTAATCCCGTAGCCAAGAAGGGAGCACAAGTGCCAATTGTAAACAGGAAGAACATTGGTTGATCTGCTTGAGAATCAGAGATTAGTTGTCCAGCAAAACCAACAATCATGTTAAAAGAGAGTTTACATATTCCAATACTGAAATAACCAATTAGCCAAGTGTAAATTGATTTCGCTCCATAAGGTAATAAAGAACCTCCAACAGCTAGTGGCCCTAAAAAGGCTGTAACTAACATTGTTAATTCAATTGTCCATTGATATGAGCCATTCATTGACAGCATGACCAATGAAATTGTTGAAGTCACACCGGAACCAATAAAACCACTAATGGAAGAAAATAATATCTGAAGTGGATTTCTGTTATTTTTAATTGCATCAATCGGAGCGTCAACGACTTTATCTATCCCATCCATAAGCCATTTGAAGGGGCCACTATTTTGATCGAAAGCATCTGGGTATTTTTGGCTTAAATCTTTTTTAGCCTGTTGTAAACAATTAATTGCTTCAATAGGCTGTAATGAAGAACTCCGACATCTTTCAATTGCTAATCCGATAGCACTTCGAGCTACTGATACCCCTGCTGCTTTTTGAAATGCGACTCTTAAATCTAGCCCATCAGCCGTTTGTATCAACACCATATTATTTACATTGTTGATGTAGTTCCTAATCCCTAATGTTGAGTTTCCTAGCACTTTGCCTTGATTTGACAACAACACCACCACAATCAACGGCCAGATAAAATCGGTGAAAGCTCGTTGCTCATCACCATTGATCATTTGCTTTGTCCACTCAATCATGAAAAAAGTTAATGTTGCAACCGCAAATAATGCTCCTACCGTACATATATTGTTGTATAGTTCCCCAGCTAAAGTTTTATTCCACAAATCATCAAATCCGGCTGATATTGATGCAGAAGTTTGAGATGCTTGTCTGGCTAAATCACCACCAATCGCTTGTTGCGCTAAAAAATACATATAAGAATCCTTTCCTTTGCATAAGAGGTCTAAGGGAGTGGTTTGCAATTCGCAATTCGCAATTCGCAATTCGCAATTCGCAATTCGCAATTCGCAATTATTACCCCATAACTAAAATTGTGGGTTGAATATTGATACTATATATTTTGTTTTCTTTCATAATTAAAATTATGGGCTGACATCCCGAATGAATCAATTATTCAATTGCATTCACACACAATTGCGAATTGCGAACTGCGAATTGCGAATTGCAAACACACTTTCTTCAGGGTGAGTAAGTAGGATCTAGTACAGACATAGCAGCAACTTCGAGATTAAGAGAAATTAATCCTTCTTCTCGAATATCCTCTTTTTGACGATTTGCTGTTAATTGTTCTGCAATCTGCGTCAGCATCATATTAGACTGTGCGGTATCAGAGCGTGATTGCAATGAATCAGTGCGCTGTTGTGCCAGCATTGAAACCACCAGACTATTTTGGGCTGCTATTACTTTTAAAATATTCTGTGAGGCATTCATCTCTTGTGCAAGATGTCCCAGGTTTGAAGCATCTTGAGCCGTTTGTGTAGTTTGATCAATTTTGTTGGCAGTATCTTGCTGACCAAGTTGCCCTAATACACCAGAGACTGATGCTTTGGTAATTTCTCGCTGTAAGTCTTGTGCTTGTGTTGATGCTCCTGCCCAATCAGAGTCCGATGCTAAGGATACTTTCAAACGCTGACCACTTTCAACTGGATCTGGCGCACCCATCACACCAGTAGCACCATTAATTGCAGAATTAGCATCCTCTTGGGTTGCTGCCCAGAAATTATTAATTTTATCTGAAGCTATACTGCTAATTTGGCTCATTTCGCTCTGAATCTGATTCCTAATTGAAGCCAAAAAAGTATTTAGGTCTAGTGATATTCCATAACTCGGTGCAGCAATTAATAGACTCGTAACTCCACTAGATATAATGGCAGCTAGACTAATTTTTTTGAGTTGGTTCATGCTGGGATACTCCCCTTTTTTCAGTTTGAATAGAAAATTCATAATTTAGTTACCAGACGAATTAAGTCTTGATTAATTAGGAGTTATGCCCTTTAATTACTAAAGTTTTAGAAGTTAAACTCCTAAGCAATTCTTGGGCTGTTGAAGATAACGGCTCTCCCCGAACCATTCTGATATAATCTTCAGAAAACTTGACTTGTGCTAGTATTGGATTATCTTGATATTTTTTCAAGAATAGAGTTCGTAATTCTTGTTCATAAGGATTGTTAGCGACTGCGGACAATAAACAATGTGCTGGATAATAACGACAGAATGTAAGTTTGCCTGAATCATCCAATAACCACTGTGAGTAAATGCCGGATTTTGTTGGATAGAAAGCCTCTGTACTATTGGTTTGAATGATTTCGTAAGGATATTTAAATCTATCAACAAAGGAATCTACTGCCGAAGATTGGATTCTCCCGATCAATCGGGTTGTAATATTGGCGAAGATTTTCGCAGCGGCTTTGCTTTGGTAAATACTTTCTGGTTCTTGAGCTGAGAGAATCACCCGTATCCCTGCTTTTGCACCATTGGCACAAAGCCTTCCTATTAACTCGGCGATCGCATCAAATTGAAATAAAATCGGCGCTTCATCCAGAAAGAAGATACTGGCTTTAGAAGATAAAGCACGTCGAAGGGCTGCGGCATAAGCGCTCAGAGCTAAGATAGCTGCATCTGCCTCACTTGATAAATTCCGCAGTGCAAATACCAGCAACTTAGCATCAGTTCGGAAAGTTGAGGGACGACTAATTGATTCTCCAACTCTTGTTGAGAGCCAGTACTTTAATCTCAACCTGATTTGCTCTAAAGCTGATAAAATTTCCTGGCTATTGCTGGCTATAGAATCTATCTTAAGAAATGCTGGCGAACAATAATTCAAAAAATCTTGTAATGTCGGAGTGTCCAGCCAAGCTTTAGTGCCAACTCCTGCGGCTAATGCCAACTTATACCGGACTTTGATTTCATCATCATTAAAAAACGTTTTCAAGGCTAGGGCAATGATTGATTCAATATTAGTAATCATGGAAGAGCTAACGCCAATCACGCTAGTTCCAATCACCATTGTCATTAACACTGATTTCAAGAATTCCTTAAAATCATTCAATCTTTCATTAATGATTTCTTGATCCATCCCCCTCAAATTAGGTAACTCAAACAAATTATTCGACTCTTTGGAAATATCAAAGTATGCACCATCCTTACCTAGCAAATTAGTGTAGTCACTAAATGTCGATGTCCCGTCTGGTTTGGGGTAATCTAACGCTACTACTGGTATATCTTGAGCAAGTGCAGGTGTTAAAATTCCTGCCACCAGTACTGATTTACCCGAACGAGTTGCACCAAAAACTGCTATATTTTTATGATGTTTGTACAAATCCATGTGTACTGGTGTACCTCCCTCTTCGGCAATTAACTCAAAGCCAGTCCGATCTCCTGTAGCTGTACGAATCAAAGGCATCAGCCCTGGTGCTTCGGAACTGAAATAAGGTAATCTGCGGTTAAAAGGTTTTGCCAGCAGTGGCTCCCAAACAAATGGACAACATTGCAACCATGTCTTCCAGGCGTATTCTTTTTCTCGATCTACTGCTGCCGGCCTTAAAAAGTAGGAAGCTAAGTATTTGCAAGCCTCATTGAGTTCTCTTGTTGATTTTCTATGGACAAGAAAAGCTACTCCGGTATAAACGACAACGCTTCCTTTGTAAATGGTTCGTTGTGCCTCTACAGATTCTTCAATATTTATTCCAGCTTTAACATCGATGTTTCCTTTACTTGTTGATAAGGCTGTTGATGTAATTGACTGTTTAGTAAGGCGTTGTAAATTAGTTTTGGTAATTGCTTGATTAGCTTTAGTGATTTGACAGATAATTTCTGTATCTGAGATACTTTCTTTAGAAATCAATTCCCAAAGATATCGTAATTGAGAGCGTTCATTTAACCACCCCCCTGGTTTTTGGCTAAAGTTCATCACCCCAATATATTTATCTTGAATCTTTACCCATTGGCGATCCAAGAATGGAACAGATTCTTCATTTTCCAATAAATGATGCCGAATATGAAAATCGCTTGTTTGAGTTTCTACTAATCCTTGGGTTTGACTAATCACTAAGGGATTAGGAATCGCCGTTGGTGATGTCAGATTAAATTGATGCCATAAGACTTTCCAAATATCTTCAGCGCTCAAAACTCTGATCCCTAGTTTCATTTTGTTACTTAGCAACGATTCCCACTGCAAAAAACCGTCGCTAAATGAGTTCTTAAGAATATTTTCAATCCTGCTATTATTAAAAGCGTGAATTTCTCCGGTGAATTTAAACCAAACTTTCTCTAACTTTCTGATTGCCGATTCTACAATGTCTTGGCTGATTTCTGACTCAGCTAACGCTGTATAAGTACACCATAATCTTAAAAACTTGTTCTTCCTGACTCCCGAGTGGGTTAGTTCTTTGATTCGTAACCTTTCACTCCTAATTAGTAATTTCAATTGCTCAATATCACAATTGGTTTCGATAGACTCTAATTCTGATTGCCTCGAATAATCGTCTGTAAAGGAACCTAAATGTATGGTTAATGACTCTGCTGATGGGATCTCTTTTAAACCTGCCTCTATACTCTCAAAGATTGGAAGAATTTGCTCAGAGGCTAAGTTAGAATGAATTCCAACACAATCAAAACAGAATTTGATTTGAATCGATTCCCCATTTTTGAGAATTAATGCTCCTATCCCTTTTCTCCCTCCCAAAGCAACATCGCAAACCCCAGCTAAATGGATAATGTCTTCAAAAGGAGTAAGAGTTTTTACTACATTAACTTGCTCAGTTTCTAACCTTTGTTTCTTGACCTTATCTGTCTGCTTTGTTGCCATAACTTTAATAATTCGTAATTCGTAATTCGTAATTCGTAATTAACCTGAGTTCGGGTTAAGCAGATTGAGGTAAAAGCCATTCCATCTGAAGGCTGGGTTTCTTAGGTTGATGG